>DATAEE010000189.1:0-12029 GCA_036258175.1 Vicinamibacterales bacterium | reverse complement strand
GGCTTCCTCGAGTGGTATCCCCGCTTCCGCGGCCTCGAACTGGCCCGCGAAGGGAATGCCGTACCGGCTGTCCTCCGCCGTCACGCCGGCGCTGAAGAACCCGCGATTGCCGGTCCAGCCGAAGCCACCCGTTCCGTTCGCGAGCCGCGCCGCCGAGTTCTCGATCGTCCCTTCGGGCGTGTCGTAGTCGCCGGTCCGACGCGCGCTGCCGCCACCCCATACGAGCCAGGGACCGCGCCCGACCTGGACATTCCCCGCACCTCCGGCCTGCGTGTTCGCCGAGCCGGCGTCGAGGCTGACCTGGCCGAACACACCCTGGAAGGGATTCGATCGGAAAACCTCTTGCGGCGAGATCGCGTTGACGACGCCGCCGATGGCGTTGCTGCCGTACAGCAGCGTCGCGGGTCCCTTGACGACCTCGAGGCGCTGCAGGCCGGCCGGATCGATTGACCCCATGATCGCCGGATTGGCTCGACAGATCGCCGGTTCGGACGCCGTCTTGCGCGATCAGCACGCGATCGCCGTCGAATCCGCGGATGATCGGCCGGGCCGTCCCCGGGCCGAACGTCCGCTTGGCGATACCAGGCTGGCCCTCGAGGGCGTCCGCGAGCGTCCCGCCTCGGTTCTCGGCCAGCTCGACGGAATCGAGGCTCGTGATCGTGTTGAACGCCTCGAACGTCGTCGTCTCGCCCGTCGGATTCGCGGTCACAGTCAGCTCTTCGTGAATGCCGAGCGCGAGGCTGAAGTCAACCGTCGCGGGCTGCTCGGCAGTCACCGTGACCTGCTTCCGTTCGGTGGTCAGGTGCTCGCGCTGCGCGAGCACGGTGTAGGTGCCCGGCGGGACATTGGTGATTTCGTACTGCCCGGTCTCGTCGGTGACGGCTGTGCGCCGCAGCTCCGTGACGAGCACGGTGGCGCCGTGGACCGGGTCATTGTTCTGCGCAAGCGAGACCGTACCGCGGATACTGCCCGCGCTGGTCAGCGTTGCCGCCTGCGGTGTCATCAGCATCGCCGAAGAGAGCAAAACAATGAGTGAGATAGGCCCCCCTTCACACGCGGATGGATCACGCCGCGATGCACGAAAGCCGCGGGCGATCAGAGCCGCAATTACCGATTTGGAAATGACGGAGAGGGTCTACGCAGGAGGAGAGCGTCCGACGCGAGGCGCGAGCGCCAGCCGCGCGGGCAAGCCGACTACGTCGAGAAGGAGCACGCCGGCATCCAGCGGGTCGGCAGCGACCAGACCGGCAGCGCCATGCGACCCCGGAGCCGTGATGCTGACCAGGCAGGTCGTGCAATGCGTGGGTGACTTAAGGTGGCACGCGAGGTCGTGGTGGAATGCTGGCGCGACTAGCAGGACGAGCGTGTACAGGCCGATAGAGACGAGCGTCGCGCGGATCACGCGTCGGCGACGAGCCGAATGAGCAGTCGCCATCTAATGAGATTATACGCGGTTCGTGAGATACCCGAACAAGTGAAGCACACCGTGATTACGGACGCGTGCAGCTGCTCCTCCAGATCGAAGGCCCCCAAAGTACGGTACCGTCCCGTGCAGGCAAGGTAAGCACGAGTAGGGAGTTGTCTATGAGGCTCGCAATCGCGGCTTGCTGTCGTTGCTCTGGAGCAAGTTAGTCGCCGTAAGTCGTCGACAGACGGGGGCCTATCGCAGAGCGCGTCAGGGTCGCGGAATGGGCGCATCAGGCTGCTCCACACGAGCGGCAGGCATTTCATCGAAGCGCGTTCCCAATCCCGCAGGATGCCGCCGGCACTCGCGGGCGACCTGCTGGCCGACCTTGTACGCGCGCTCTGTTTCGTAGGCGTACTGCAGGTCGTGCACGCCGGCCGACGGATCATTCGCGAGCCGCCGCAGCTCGACGCCTTCGAGCTGCTCGACGATGTGCTCGAACTCATGCGCGATGAGCTCGACGTGGTCGCCGAATGGCGGGAGTTCCACGACGGCGGTGGTCCAGGCCGTATTGATGGCGGCTGAGGATTGATCGCGCGCGATACGTTCTCGATCTGAGATCCAGACGCTCAGCGACGCGGACACGCCGGGCCGTCACGAGGATCTCCCACTGCGCACGAAACCTGGCGACCGCTTGAGCATTTCTCCCACGATCTCAGTGAACGCTGGCGAGAGCGTGATGTGCGACGGCACATCGAGCTGTGCAGAGGCGCTCGGCTGAGCAGCGGCTTCGCGCGATGGCGTGCCGATTCCCAGCAGCGCTATCACGATCGCCCATACAATTGCGTCGTCTCTCACTACATCAGGAGAGACGAGCGAAGGCGGTTTAGTACCGTCAGGCCTCGGTAAAGTTTTGTTAGGAATTTCTCAAAAGCATCCGTATTGCCTCTAGCAATCCTGCTGTGGCCAGCGAGTCTGCTTCACCAATGATCGATGTGATTACGTCATCTCCGGCTGCTGTACGGCAAAATCGATCCCCAATCCACTTCGCAATGATCCGCGGTACGGTGACTTCTGCGCCGGATGACACGCCCCAGCTAAGGTGAAGTTCGTCGACGCGCTGCAGCCGCCGGCCGGGTGCGGACTCGGCCCCGCTCGATCCGCGTGCCTGAACGCTCCGTGGCATCGCATCTTGATGCGATACGGCTGCGGGCACCGGCAGATGCGCAAACCGCGGTGCGGGCTCTTCTTCACCGTCAACTCGGTCACCGACTCGCGTGGCGCTCGGGGCTGGGTGTATGCGTAGGCCGCTGGGTGTCGGCGACGAGAACCCGGGCGACGCGAGCGGCAGGCCGAGCGATGAGATGATTGGTGGCAGTGGGCCAGAGGCAGTGGGTCGTGGAGCGCACCCTTGCCTGGCTCAAGCAATTCCGGCGCTTGCGCTACATTCCGCGGACGCGATGACCGTGTCGAGAGAGGACCGACGTATGGCCGAGGCCGGAGTGCAACCCGGCGGCTGGCGCGAGCTCGCACTCGTCTCAGGCGGTCTTGGGATTCTCACCGTCCTCATGGCTGCTCCGCTCGCGCTTCACCTGGGAAGCGTCGCGCGGCTCGACAATGCCGATACGCGGTTTCTGATCTGGAATGTCGCCTGGGTCGCGCGAACGCTCATCGTCGATCCTCTACACGTGCTTGACGCAAACATCTTCTATCCGCATCGAGGCACGCTCGTGTACTCGGAGAGCAACCTTGGCGCCGGCGTTCTCGCGATCCCGGTGTACTGGGCGACCCGCAATCCGTACGCGGCGCACAACTTCGTTGTGCTTCTCTCCTTCGTTCTTAGCGGGATCGCGACGTATTATCTCGTTCGGCACCTGGTGGGAGACCGGCGAGCGGCCGCGCTCTCGGCCATCTGTTTCGCCTTCTGCCCTTACGTATTTTCACACCTTCCCCATATCCACCTGCTGATGACGGCCGGCCTGCCCTTGAGCATGCTGGCCTTTCACCGGCTCGCCGATCGTCCGACTCCGTGGCGTGGCGCGACGCTCGGCGTGGTCATGGGGGCACAGGCGCTGTTTTGCGGATACTACGCGGTGTTCGTCACGCTGACGGTCGCGTTCGCCGTGCTCGTCGTTGCGGCGATGCGGCGCCGCTGGACCAACGTTCGCTACTGGGCGGCGATCTCCGTCGCTGCCCTCGTCGCGATAGCGATCGGGCTGCTGATGTTCCTTCCGTACATACGGCTGCAGCGCGCGACGGGCTTTCGACGGCCGATCGAGGATGCGCGCCTGTGGTCCGCGCACTGGCGGAGCTATCTGGCGTCATCGGCCTACGCGCATGCCTGGATGCTGCCAATCATCCGCCGCTGGGGCGAAGTGCTGTTCCCTGGGTTCGCTCCGGTCCTCGCGGGCGCAGCAGGCTTCGCGATCGGATGCATGACCCGCCGCCTGCGCGAAGTCTCGAGCGTGTATGGCGGTCTTGCCGTGCTGGCGTTCTGGGCATCGCTCGGTCCGGACGCCGGTCTGTACAGCGTGCTGAGTTCCACCATCCCCGCGTTCAGCTTCATGCACGCGCCAAGTCGGTTCGGCCTCATCGTCGCGTTCGCGTTGTCCGTGCTCGGCGGCGTCTCGATTTCAGCGCTGCTCGCGCGGCTCGACGGTCCAACTCGAGGCAGCGAAGATACCCGCATCCGCAGGGCTGCTCATTGGCGGCGAGCGTCCGCGCTCGCGGTCGTCATTCTGGGCGTGGCTGCAGCGGCTGAGCTGAAGGTCCCGCTCTCCTTCACGCCCGTCCCACCAGTGGAGCCGGCGTATCGCGCGCTGGCCGAGCTGCCCCGCGGCCCCGTGATCGAAATCCCGTTTTACTCGAACAGGTTTGCCTCGGAGCGAACCAAATACGTGCTGGCGTCCACGGCACACTGGATGCCGCTCGTCAACGGGTACAGCTCGCACACGCCCCGGGATTTCCTCGAGAACGTCCAAGCGCTCTCCGAGTTTCCCAGCCTTGACGCGTTCAGAATTCTGGAGCGCTCTCGCGTCAGATATGCGGTGTTCCACATGAACGTCCTGGATCCGGCAGCGCGCCAGGAAGTCCAGACACGCCTGCAGGCGTTCGATCGCTACCTGGAACGACGCTACGCGGACGATCGGATCTGGCTCTATGAAGTGGTCGGCTTCCCCGAGTGACCAGGTGAGCACGGGACCGCGGATTTCGTTCGTCCTCCCCTGCTTCAACGAGGGGGCCCGGATCGCGTCCTCGCTCTCGACCGTGGAGTCATGGTTCGCCGGCGCCGAGATCATTGTGGTGGACGACGGCAGCGCGGACGATACGGTCGAACGGGCGCAGCGCTACGCCAGCAGCCGGCCCGGGATCCGGGTGCACCGCCTGCCGCAACATCGAGGGAAGGGCGCTGCCCTGCGCGCGGCGATCCCGCTCGTACGCGGGGAGCTCGTTGTGTTCATGGACGCGGACCTTGCCTTCGGCAGCGAGTCCGTGGTGCGTGCGCTCGATGCCTTGACGCACGCGGACATAGCCGTCGGCAACCGTCGCGACCGCGACTCCTACTATTCGGTGCCGGTGCGGCTGTTCGGTTTTCTGTATCGTCGCCATCTGACCGGTCTTCTCTTCAACGCGTTCGTGCGATGGCTGGTGGGTGTGAAGTCGTTCGATACGCAATGCGGGCTGAAGGCGTTCCGCCGTGCGTGCCTCGAGTCGATGGCGCCGGCGCTGTCCATCGACGGGTTTGCCCTGGATGTCGAGATGTTGGTAGTGGCGGGCGCGCTGGGCGCACAGATCGCCGCCGTTCCCGTGCATGTACGCTACGAGACGCCGAAGAGCACCGTGGGATTCCTTCCGAGCGCACCGTCCGTCCTTTCGGACCTCTTCCGGATTGCGGTCCGGCGCCTGCTCGGGAAGTACGCCCCCGGCCGGCTGCACGCACTGGCCGCCGCATCCGCCTCGAAACGATCGGGAAGCAAAGCAGTGCGCAAGCTGCTTTGAACGGCCGGGTTCTAGGGGAGCGCTGAACTGGCCGCTTCTAAATACTGCGGCGTCACCCATTACTAATCCGCATTCCCGATTCGTCCTTCCTGCTGAGTGAGCCATACAATTAGGCGTGTTTGCGGCCCTGTTGCACGAGGATGCGCGGTCGCGAGACGGAAGTGTTGGGCGGTCCTGGCCCACGGCCTTCGAGGCGCCTTGATGGGCAGCCTGCCTATCGCTACTCAGCTCCGCGCCCGCGGGTGCCCACCGAAAGTCTAAGCCGGAACACGCGTTTTGCTTCGAGCATTGGGAAAGCTGGCCTTGGCGAGCGCTCGGACGTCTACACGGAGCGAGCACTCATCCTCGTTCTCGATTCACCGCTTGCTGGCACCAGGCGAAGAAATCGTTCCTTCGAACGAACCCGTGATGTTGCGGGTGGCCATGACGAACACTCGCTCCGCCGTGAAACTGCCGATCGCGCCGGCGAACCGACCGGTTCCTCCGCTGATCGTCGCCGTGTCGAGAACGGAGAGAACTCCGGGAGACACAACGGTCGCCTGCCCGGTAAACGTCGCGACCAGCGTATCGCCGTTTGCGGCCGTGAACTCATAAGTCCCTGTCGCGATGCGCGTCATGGTGTTCACGATGTGTGGGATCTCCAACGTGAACCGACCGAGCTGGGTCGCGGTGCCGGTGGCTTCATTCAGATTGGACAGAAGTGGTGGCTGCAACGGGGTGCTGACCGTGAGCCGCCCTTCCAGGGTCCCTTTGAACGGCACCTCATTGCGGCTCGACGGGCTAGCGACAACGTCGGCGCTCAGCTGCGCAGCTGGTGCACTCGCGCTCGGCACTGCGGAGGGACCTGACGACGATGGAGACGTCGGAACGAGCGGTTGCTTGCAGCCGACAAGCAGAGCGGTCAACAGCGCGACGGCGACGGCGGTCGGGAGACGCAGGGGATGCTCCTTGGATGGACAGGACCGCGTTCCGAGCAGTGATCGAGAACGAGAGGACAATACTCCTAGCAGAGACGGAGTCGATGTGCAACGCGGAAAGCGAAGTCCTCCGTCAGGCAGACAAATCAATCAGCGGTCATTACGCTCACCATGGCGAGTCGATCCACTTAGAAAGGCATAGACTTTTGTTGGGAGTCGCTTGCTCCCAGGGGTCGTAGGAATCGAACGTGGGAGGCTCGGTGAAATCGAGTCGCAGAGTAAAGCGATTCAATGGTCTGAAGTTGTGAGCCTGCTCTAACGCGGCAGCGCTATCGAAGGTCACAAACGCGATTTTTTCCGGTAACGAGGAGTCCGCCAAGCCTTCGACTGAACGTGAAACGAGCTGTTCACCGCGGGCCCCGATGATCGTGACTGTGAGAGTCCCGTCAGCGAGAGTTTGTGCCTTCAAGGCCTCGAACTGTTCGTGGGTGAAGTTCTCCGGCTTCTCCAAAAACTGACGTTCGATTGCTTGCGTGGTTTTGGCGGCGAGGTCTCGGTAGAGCCGTCGCAGATCGTTCGCGTCGACGATGCAGGGAGGGATTTTGGTCGAGCGATACAACCCGCGATACTGATAGCCCGCACCGGCCCCGTTGCTCACAACAATTGGTGCCCCGGTCGAGAGCCCCGGAGAGTTTCGAAGCCGCAGCGATAGACGGATGAGGCATCGTCGGTTGATCCCGCGTCAGTCCTACGGCACCGAGTGTTACCCCCGCGTTACCCCAGGCTGTTACACGACACCGTTTCACGTCGCCAATAAAGCGCGTTAAATAGCTAACTTGACGTGCCTTAACGAATGGTGCCGAGGGGCAGAATCGAACTGCCGACACCGTGATTTTCAGTCACGTGCTCTACCAACTGAGCTACCTCGGCACGGTCGCTCTCGATGTGGCGGAAGCGCCATCCTACCACGGACTCGAATGCGGGTTGGGGTCGAGGCAGTCGCTTACTTGCGGTTGACGACGAACAGGATTTCGCCGCGGCGCATGAGGCCAAGCTCGCGGCGGGCGAGCGCTTCGATCGCGGAAGGGTCCTCGCGGAGGCGCCGGACCTGCTCGCGGAGCCGGGCGTTCTCGATCCGCAGCGCCGAGATCGACGCCGCGAGCGTGGCGCCCTCGCGGCGGGCGCGGAAGCTTTCCGCCAGTCCGCGTTCGCCGACCGTCGCGTTGACCGCGAGCACCGCCGCGACGAACGTCAGGCCGAGCCGGACACGGCGGCGGTCCCGCGCCGCTGGAGCGACCTGTTCCTGAGCTTCGCGGTTCATGGAGTGACACAAGAGTAAAGGATTCCATCACAAAGTACAAGTGGAATCTGCCGTATCGGGCTAACTCGACCAAATTTTTCTCCGCTTTCGGGCTGATCCCGGCACCTCCGTGGAGTGGCACGGTTTCTTGCATTACCAACCGTTACTATGGCCGAGTTTGCTCTGTCCGTCGCTCGCGAAAACCGTCTGCTCGCCTCATTGCCCGCGAACGATCTCGAGCGGATCGCCAATTCACTCGAGCCTGTGGCACTGAAACGAGGCGAGACGCTCTACAACGAAGGCGCGAAGATCGAGCATGTCTATTTCCCCACGGGCGCGCTCATCTCGCTCGTCGCCTCGATGCAGGACGGCACGGTCGTCGAAGTCGCCGTCGTCGGGCGGGAGGGGATGGTCGGGCTTCCACTGGCGCTTGGCGCAGAGACGTCACCGAGGAAGGTGGTCGCGCAGGCGCCGGGCAGCGCGCTACGGCTCTCGGCCGACGGTTTCCTCCGGGAGATGATGAACGGCAACGCGCTGCCGGACCGGCTGAAGCGCTACACGATGGTCCACCTGACCCAGACGACCCAGTGGGTGGCCTGCAATCGCCTGCACTCGCTCGAGGAACGGCTGGCGCGATGGCTCCTGGCGAGCGCCGACGCGACAGGCTCCGAGCAGTTCGAGCTGACCCAGGACTTCATCGCCCAGATGCTGGGGGTGCGGCGGCCGAGCGTGACGGTGATTGTGCGCGGCTTCGAGAAACAGGGAATGGTCCAGACGTCGCGGGGCCGGATCCGCATCTCGGATCGGCCGGCGCTCGAGCGCGCCGTCTGCGAGTGCTACACGTTCGTCCGCCGGCAAATCGATACCGCGATGCCCGTGGGGGCATCGCGATCCTGAAGCGCGACGCGGCTCAGACGGTCGCAACCTCCGCGTCGCGAACGAGGCCGAGCTCCCGCCGGAGACGATCCTCGAGCGTTCGGTAGATCTCGACGTTCTCTTTGAGGAACTGCTTCGCGTTCTCGCGGCCCTGACCGAGCCGCTCGCCGTTGTAGGCGAACCAGGTCCCGCTCTTCTCGATGATCTTCCGCTCGACCGCCAAGTCGAGAAGGTCTCCTTCCTTCGAGATCCCCTCGCCGTACATGACGTCGAACTCCGCCTCCCGGAACGGCGGCGCGACCTTGTTTTTCACGATTTTCACGCGCGTCCGTCCGCCGACGACCTGGTCGCCATCCTTGATGGCGCCAATGCGGCGGATATCGATCCGCACCGACGAGTAGAACTTCAGCGCGCGGCCGCCGGTCGTCGTCTCCGGGTTGCCGAACATGACGCCAATCTTCTCGCGGAGCTGATTGATGAAGATAAGAGAGGTCTTGGACTTCGAGACCGCGCCGGTGAGCTTTCTGAGCGCCTGTGACATGAGCCGGGCCTGCAGGCCCATCTGCGCTTCGCCCATTTCTCCTTCGATCTCGGCCTTCGGGACGAGCGCGGCGACCGAGTCGACGACGATCACGTCCACGCCATTCGAGCGAACGAGCACTTCGACGATTTCGAGCGCCTGCTCGCCGTTGTCCGGCTGCGACACCAGAAGGTTCTCGAGATCGACGCCGAGCTTCTGCGCGTACTGGGCATCGAGCGCGTGCTCCGCATCCACGAACGCGGCCATCCCGCCCCGCAGCTGCGCCTGCGCGATCACCTGCAGCGCGAGCGTCGTCTTGCCCGATGACTCCGGCCCGAAAATCTCGACGACGCGGCCGCGCGGCACCCCGCCGATGCCGAGCGCGTGGTCGAGGCTAATCGCCCCGGTCGGGATCGCGGCTACCGGCATCACCGCGTCTTTCTGGCCGAGGCGCATGATGGACCCTTTGCCGAACTGTTTTTCGATCTGGCCGACGGCCAGCTCGACGGCCCTCTGGCGTTCACGGTCCAGACGATCATCGGTGGTAGTGCTGACGGGCATGTGCGAACTCCGATCTGCATGACCTCGCGCTCAGACCAGGCTGACGCCTGGTGCCACATCAATGGCTGCGCGTATCTGCGTAAATTTGCGTCTATCTGCGGTTCGCATTCTAGAGGTGTGCCCGGCGGGGTGTCAAGCGAAAATCCGAGACGGCTGTCTGATATCGGGCGTGTTTTCAGTCAGTTAACCAAATGATGACTTTCGCCCCCTTCGCCAGAGAAGGGCAATTTTTTCACCGCCGGACGCCGGGAAAGTACGCAGTTTTCACCTGTACTCGTAGAAGCCCTTGCCGCTCTTTCGCCCGAGTTGACCGGCAGCCACCATGCGTTTGAGCAGCGGGCAGGCGCGGTACTTCGGATCGCCCAGACCGTCGTGGAGAACCTTCAGGATGGCCACGCAGACGTCCAGGCCGATGAAGTCAGCGAGCGTCAGCGCTCCCATCGGATGGTTCATCCCGAGCTTCATGACGGTGTCGATGGCTTCGGGCGTTCCGACTCCCTCCATCACGCAGTAGGCCGCCTCGTTGATCATCGGCATGAGGACCCGGTTCGAAATAAAGCCGGGATAGTCCGCCGCTTCCACGGCGGTCTTGCCGAGGCGCGTGCACAGCTCGGACGCAACCGTCATCGATGCGGGCGAGCTGGCCTGGCCGCGAATCAATTCCACGAGCGCCATGAGCGGCACCGGGTTCATGAAGTGCATGCCGAGCACCTTGTCGGCCCGGGCGGTGGCCGCGCCGAGGACGGTGATTGAGATTGATGAAGTGTTCGACGTCAGGATCGCGTGAGGCGGAGTGAGGGCATCGAGCGTTCGAAACAGGGCACGTTTGGCCTCGAGCTCCTCGACAATCGCCTCGACGACGTAGTCAGCGTCGGCGAGGTCGTCGATCGTCGAGGTCGCGCGCAGCCGTCCGAGCGCGGCATCCCGGTCACCCGCGCTCAGCTTCCCCTTCTCGACGAACTTGCCAAGGCTCGTCTCGACCGTCTTGCGCGCGCGATCGAGCGCGGGCTGAAACGTGTCGTGGAGCCGCACGTCGAACCCTGCCTGCGCGAAGACCTGCGCGATCCCGTTGCCCATGGTCCCGGCGCCGACGACGCCGACGACCTTGATGTGGTCAGCCATTCATTCGTTCTTTGGTTTGCGATGGGCCCCACCCCCATCGCCTGCCACCCCTCGACTCGCTTCGCTCGCTCGGGGCGCTGATTCGCTACATCCGTTCGACGGCCAACGCAACTCCGTTGCCGCCGCCGAGGCAGAGCGTGGCGATGCCGCGCGTCGCGTTGCGCCGCTGCATCGCGTAGAGCAGCGTCGTCAGGATGCGCGCGCCGGAGGCGCCGATGGGATGGCCGAGCGCGACGGCGCCGCCATGGACGTTCACGCAGCCCGGGTCGATGCCGAGCTCGCGCATGACGGCGACCGCCTGCACCGAGAAGGCTTCGTTCAGCTCGAGGAGGTCGACGTCCTGAAGCTTCCAGCCAACCTTCTTGGCGACTTTCCGGACGGCCTCGACCGGCGTCATCATCACGAGCTTGGGTGCCAGGCCGCTCGTGGCCTGACCGGCGACACGCGCCATGGGCGTCAGGCCGAGCGCTTTCGCACGCTCCGCCGCCATGATCACGACGGCCGCCGCGCCGTCGTTGACCCCTGGCGCGTTGCCGGCCGTGACCGTCCCATCCTTTTTGAATGCCGGCTTCAAGCCCGCGAGCACTTCGGGCGTGCTGTCCGGCCGCACAGACTCATCCTGATCGAAGATGAGGGGCGCGCCTTTCTTCTGCGGGATTGAGACTGGAAGGATTTCGTCCTTGAACCAGCCCTCGCGGAACGCGAGCGCCGCCTTCTGATGGCTCGCCGCGGCGTAGCAATCCTGCTCGCGCCTTCCGACCGAGTATTTCTCGGCGACAACTTCGCCGCTCATGCCCATGTGGCAATTCTCGAAACTGCACCACAGGCCGTCGTGGACCATCGAGTCGACGATCTGCGCATCACCCATCCGGAGGCCTTCGCGAACGCGCGGCAGCAGGTAAGGGGCGCCGCTCATCGACTCCTGGCCGCCGGCGACCGCGATGTCGATGTCTCCGGTCGCGATCCCTTGCGCGGCGAGCATGACCGCCTTGAGGCCGGAGCCGCAGACCTTATTGATCGTCATGGCGGCGACGTGCTCATCGAGGCCACCTCCGAGTGCCGCCTGCCGCGCCGGGTTCTGGCCGAGACCGGCGGCGAGGACGTTGCCCATGATGCATTCGTCGACCGACGCGGGATCGATGGCCGCGCGCCGGACGGCCTCGCGGACGACCATCGCGCCGAGTTGTGGCGCCGTGAAATCCTTCAGCGCGCCGAGGAACTTGCCTGTGGCAAGGCGGACGGCGCTGACGATGACTGACTCACGCATTTTCTGTCCTGAGTTCGGAGACCGCCGGGCCGAGCAGCGACTGGAGCCGTTCGAGGATGATC
>DATAEE010000188.1:0-1867 GCA_036258175.1 Vicinamibacterales bacterium | reverse complement strand
CTACTCGGCACGAACCAGTGTCGCGACCTTCCGACCATCCGAAGAATCAACCACGAGGAGGGCCTGATCTTCATAAGAAACGTGACTCTCGCGCTGATCGAACAGTTCAAGTACCTCCGATCCGAGATGTCGCATCGGCCGGAGTGGCAGCTGTGATGCTTGGGTTTCCAAGACGCTTTTGGCAATAAGATGCGAGTTGCGGGCCTCTCTAGACCGGACCACAGCGAAGTTGTTATGGCGAAAAGGCTAGAAGCCATCTCATAAACTCCGCAGCAGGATGCAGCAGCAGGCGAGGTGCAGCATCCCCAGGAAGTTCTCTGAGTGATGCTCGTAACGCACGACGATCCGCCGAAAGTTCTGGAACCAAGCAAAGAGTCGCTCGACCTTCCACCTGCGTCGATAGCGACGCAGCTGGCGACCGTCTTGCGTCCGCTGCTTCCGCGTTCTACGGTGCGGCGCGATCAGCGCCACGCCACGGCGGGCCAGGTCCGCATCCAGTCGGTCCGACTCATAGGCGTTGTCGCCGATGAGATGCACCGGGAGCTGACTGACAAACCGCTCAGCAAGGGTGGCGTGTACCAGTGTGATTTCGTGCGGCGTGGCGCTCTCGACGTGGACGGCGACCGGGAGGCCCTGGCGATCAGCGATGGCCATGATCTTCGACCCCTTGCCGCGCTTCGTCTTGCCCACGCAGGCGCCTCCGCGCTTGGCTGGCGCGAAGCTCCCGTCAATGAATGCTTCCTGTACGTCAAGGTAGCCCTCGTCGTGAAGCGCCTCGGCAAGGACGGAGAGGATGTCCTTCAACACGCCGGCGCGGACCCACCGCTGAAACCGCCGGTGACAGGTTTGATACGACGGATAGCGATCCGGCAGGTCAGCCCACGGTGCTCCGGTCCTCAGGATCCACAGGATGCCATTGAGCACCGCACGGCTCTCCCTCCACGGGCGCCCTCGACCGTCTTCGCGGCGCACCGGCACAGGCAAGAAGCGCCCAATGAAGTCCCACTGCACGTCCGTGAGGTCACGGGGATGAGTCGCAGCAGGAAGGGCCATCCAGCCAGAATGACCCCTGTCGCCATCCGGTTATTGGCGTCGACGAGCCTTCAGTAGCCACAACGGCGTTTATGGCGGCTAATCCGTCAGGAGTGCCGCATCTCGTATAATCCCAGCCATTCCCTATGGCGCTCGCACCCGGTGCTCGGCTCGGGCCGTATGAAATCATCGCGCCGCTCGGGGCCGGGGGAATGGGGGAAGTCTATCGGGCGCTGGACCGGCGCCTCGATCGCACCGTCGCGATCAAGATCCTGTCGCCGCAATTCGCCGACGACCCGGCACGCCGCGAGCGCTTCGAGCGCGAAGCGAAGGCTGTCGCCGCTCTGTCGCATCCGAACATCCTCGCCATCCACGACGTCGGCTCTGACGCGCTGACACCAGGCTCGCCGGTCATCTACGCCGTCACGGAACTGCTCGAGGGCGAGACCCTCCGCAAGCGTCTCGCCACCGACCCGCCGCCTGCGCGCAAGGCTGTGGAGATTGCGGTCCAGATCGCCGGCGGTCTGGCTGCGGCGCACGAAAAAGGAATCGTCCACCGCGACCTCAAGCCGGAGAACGTCTTCATCACGACCGACGGGCGGGTAAAGATCCTGGACTTCGGCCTCGCGACGCAGCCGACGCCCGCGGTTCATGGGGCCCCGGAGGCGCCGACGGTTGCGCGCGCGACCGATGTCGGGACCGTGCTCGGTACCGTCGGTTACATGTCGCCCGAGCAGGTTCGGGGAGAGCGTGTCGATCACCGCTCCGACATCTTCTCGCTGGGCGCGGTGCTCTACGAGATGCTGACGGGCCGCCGGGCGTTCGCGCGGGACAC
>DATAEE010000187.1:0-4005 GCA_036258175.1 Vicinamibacterales bacterium | reverse complement strand
GCTGGTGATGAGCGAAGAATCGCGGCTCGGGCGCGAAGCCATCGAGACCGCCTACGCGCTCAAGCAGATCGACCTGGTGACGCTTACGAACTGAATCATGCGGATCTTTTCAACGCAGAAGAGCCTCGTATGGCCGCGGGTCCTCACTAGAGTGCTCCACGGAGTCGATCCGGGCGCAACATCCCCTTTGGGTAAATCGTCCTCGTCGTTTTCTTATAGCGAACCCCCGGCCAACTGGAGATCCGCTCCTGTAACGAGCGCGCATACTCGTTCAGCTTGGCTGGGTTGACCGACAAAATGTCTGACGGGATGCCGTGGCGCCCGCCGAGCACGGCCTCGATCAACAGCCGCTCGTCCACCAGTTCGGCGGAATGCGTCGTGCGGTCCATCGCGCCGGGCGCCTTCAAGACGTGCGGGCGGACCTCCTCGACCGGCTGATAGTCGAGCGGCGCCGTCCGTTTCGCTTTCGCCTGTCGCCGGATTTCCTCGACCTCGCGCACGGCTTGGATCGCCATTTCGATTTTGGCGAGCGTCAGGAGTTTATGGCCAGCCTGCGCCGGGTTGGGGTAGCCGGCGCGGCGCGCGCTGAGGGTGGCGTCGTTGCGCGCCAAGGCGTCACAGACGAAATAATCCACGAAGATGCGCTCCCGCTCGTTGAGCAACGGGACTCGAGCCATAAACTAAACCTCGTCGTTGTAGGTGGAAGCGTTTCTTAAATACCGAGCTGGAGCTGGCGGTTTCGGCGGGTAGCTGTTCGCTGAGACGCCTAGGGTAAATCCGCAGAGACAGTTCGTTCGCCCTTAGTGTCTCAGCCACGCCGCGTGCTGTCGTTGCTCTGGAGCAAGTTCACGACGAAAACCCCAGACAGATCTGTGGCGAGCCGGTGTCGCCATTGCGCGGTTGCTTTCGAGCCGGTGCGCCGGCATCAAGTCTTCTGCCGGCCGTCGTGTCGCTGGGAGGCGTTCAAGAGCCGGCGGGATCGTCGGCTTCAGGACGACAAGAACGGCGATCGACTTGCGGGGCCGTTCGAGTAGGAATCCCGGACGGCTGAGGGGACGCGCTATCCGTCTTCGTTGGAAAGGCCTCGATGAAGAGTTTTACGTTGTCGGTCGTCGTGCGCTTTTCATCTAATTCGGCCTGCATTTGTGCGATGCGCCGAAACTGGATTTCGAGCTCCCTACCCTGCTTCGCAGTAAGGGCCTCGACGCGCTCAATGCGCTCCGAGAGCTCGACCAGGCGCTGTTCGAGGGGCCGGGTTGGCATGGGGAGAGCTCAACAGTACCTGAGGGCACCCGTGGCGTCAAAGCGAAAATGGCGATCCGGGGAAAGTCTCCCCAGGCGGCGACTTCTGTCAGATCGTGGAAGTACGCCGACATATGTATAATGGAATACCTTATTCCATGAGCTCGAAGACGCGCTACGGATTCTGGATAGACAACGATCTGCTTGTCGGTCTGCGGACGCTGAAGGAACGAGATGGGATTCTGGAAAGCGAGCAGATTCGTCGTGCCATTCGCGCCTGGCTGGCGAAGAAAGACGTCAAAGTGACAACACCGCGCCCGCGAGGTAGGGCTCCGCGGAAACGCGGCTAAGCAAGTCCGCACGCGATACCCGTGCCGACGGTGCCTGCCAAAAGTGTAGAGACAGTCCCGCCGGCCTCATTCTGACGGAGCGACGATGACTGCCGCCGTCTACGCCCGCAAATCCACCGACCAAACCGGCGTCGCCGACGAGCAGAAGTCCGTCGCGCGCCAGATCGACCACGCACGCGCCTACGCGGCGCGAAAAGGCTGGACCATCGACGATGCGCACGTCTACATCGACGACGGCATCAGCGGCGCCGAGTTCGCGAACCGCCCGGGGTTTCTGCGCTTGATGAACGCCCTGAAGCCGCGCCCGCAGTTTCAGGTGCTCGTCATGAGCGAAGAATCACGGCTTGGGCGCGAGGCCATCGAAACGGCGTATGCGCTTAAGCAGCTCGTGACTGCGGGCGTCCGCGTGTTTTTCTATCTCGAGGATCGTGAGCGCACGCTGGACTCCCCCACCGACAAGATCATGCTGTCGCTGACGGCCTTTGCCGACGAACTCGAGCGCGAGAAGGCCCGGCAACGCACCCGTGACGCTATGGTGCGAAAAGCCAAAGCGGGCCACGTCACCGGCGGCGCGTGCTTCGGGTATCGGAACGTGGAGATCGTAGGGCCGGACGGGAAACGCTCTCATGTTGACCGTCAAATAGATCCGACAGAGGCCGAAGTGATGCGGGGATATTTCGGTTATCAGCGGAAGGCTACGGACTTAAGACGATTGCTAAGCGGCTGAATGCCGATGATGTGCCGTCGCCACGCGCGCAGCGCGGACGCTCGCAAACCTGGGCGCCAACCCTCTATCCGTGCGTTGCTACGGGAGGGCACCTCGACGGCCTTCTGTCAGCTCTCCAAGAGCGCGAGACACGACGGGTGACTTTAGAGGCCCGGCGCGAGGCGCTTTGTTCTGAGCGGCGCCTGCGCGCGTCGGACTTGGCTCGCGCTCGCGAAGAACTCATCGCGCTCGCCGCACCTTGGCGACGGGTGCTCGCCGACGATCCGACACACGCGCGGCCGATTGTCCCGTCGCTGCTCAAAGGGCGGGTGACGTTCGCGCCGCTCGAGTCGCACCGATGGCGCGTCAGCGGAAAAGGTTCGTTGATCGGGCTTTTTTCGAGAGAAGTGGCCGGTAGGGGTATCGTCCCCAACAGGATTGGCAACACCGGTACCGGTCGGCGGACCGTTGTTGGAGGCGGCGTAGAGGACACGACCGGTTGGACGATGGTCAACCTGTCCGCCGTTCGCCATCAGGCCTTGTCCGCCCTGCGACGCATCCGGGCGCGAAGCGTTGTGGCCGCCAGGCCGAGGGTGATGAGCGTCATCGTGGAGGGTTCCGGAACCGGGGCGAAATCGTAGCGCACCTGGTCCACCATCCAGAGCGGCGGCTCGTTTGGAACCGGGAAGGTCGGAGACAGCGACAAGCTGGCGATTCCCGAACCGTTCAACGGCACGCTCCCGCCGTCGAAGACGAAGACCGAGGACTCCGTCACGCTGAATGGCGCGATTACCACTGTCGCGGAGCTGACAAGCTGCGGCAGCATGGCTGTCCCGACGAGCTCGAGAAACACGCCCGCGGGATCCTCGATGCTCCCGGTGAGCTCGTACTGGTTCCCATCCAACGTTGCTGTGCCTACAACTGCCGAGCCGGAGAGGACCGCGACCAGGCTGATGTTGCTCCTCCGCGTGCGATCACCGCGCAGGCTGTGGTCCGGGCTGGCCCGGCGAAGCGGCAGCCGGGGCGGGAACTATTTTTTCTTCTTGCCGCTCCAGCCGCGCTTGCCTTAGCGCAACGGAGGTCGTATGGTTTCGGTTAGCGCCAGCGGAGCGGTTGCCGCCGTAGTTTAAAACCAAACGCTCGACGCTAAGGATGAAGCGTCGTCAGTTCCTATGAGGGACCGGCGCTGTCATTCTCAGGCGATCGGTCCAGAAAGGTTGGACCGGTGCCTCCCTACCTCCGCATCAAGTACGAACCTCATCGCCGGGGCTGGCGACAGCAAGATGTTGCCGACCGCACAGGTATCCGCCAATCCGATGTCGGCTTGATTGAATCAGGCAGATTGCTTCCGACCGAGGCGCAGGTTGAGCAGCTCGGGCGGGCGTTTCTGATCTCGCCTGCCTCCTGTGCGCCGTTTCGTGATGACTCACTCCCGCGTGCTGGTACGATGGATCCACGAGTCCGGATGAAGGCTGGCGCGATCGTCTCCGGCCTCCAGGGAGCGAGAAGGCCGGATGCGCTTGCGCGCAACCCGGCCCCTCTGAGTTCGCCGGCTGTCGTTACGCCGTCGCGGCGAGCTTGTTCGCGATCGCCGTAAAGATGTCCTGGACCTCGAGGCCGGCCGCCGTCACAGCCGCCACCGCGACGAGCGCGATGAGCGCGACGAGCAACGCGTACTCGAGCAGGTCCTGGCCCTCTTCGTTACGA
>DATAEE010000186.1:0-6509 GCA_036258175.1 Vicinamibacterales bacterium | reverse complement strand
GCCGAACAAGTGGAGCATGCAGCAAATCGTGGGGATTTTTGTCGACCACATGGACCACGTCTGGTTCCTCAACCGCGGTCGATCCGCCCTCCCCATCGAGCTGACCGCCGAAGGGAACCCCTCGCCCGCGCTCTGCTGCGTACGTGGACCTGAGCTCATCGAAGCCGACCAGCAGGGCAACGTCGTCAACGCATGGGGCGGCCCCGGATTTCACCCGAAGTGGCCGGTTCAGCTGCAGACCGTGGTCGTCGACACGAAAGGGTTCGTGTGGGTCAGCGGTGAAGCCAATGAGGACAGCATCCTGAAGTTCACACGCGACGGGAAGCTCGTGTGGGATTTCGACCATCGTCCGCCGCCCGAGGCGGCCAAGATGCCGGAGAACAATCAGGAGACGCGCTACATCGTCAACAAGGGGCGCTTCCAGCTCGACGAGGTCGCCAACGAGCTGTACATCATCAACCAGAAACGCGTCACGATTTACGACGCCACGACGGGCGCCTACAAACGCGGCTGGGGCGGCCACGGGATGCCGCTGAGCGAGATCGAGAACGGTCCGATCTCGGGCTACAAGTGGAATGGCGGACCGCCTCCCGAAGAAAAGAACTTTGTCCCAACGCTGCACTTCGTCGAGATCTCGAAGGACCGGCGCGTCTACATCGGCGAGCGCGGACAGAACCGCATCCAGGTCTTCACCACCGAAGGGAAGTGGCTGCAGGACATTTACGTATCGCCGAACTCACCCGCGCAGCGCGGCGGCTGCGGTGGGCTGGACGCGGGGATCAAGGCCCCCCCGGTGCAAATCGTCGGCACGTTCACCCAGTCCATCTGCGGCACGATGTACAAGATGATCATCTCCAAGGACCCGCAGCAGAAGTATCTCTTCGTGGCCGACGCGCACAACGACGTCGTCTGGACCGTCGAGCGCCAGAGTGGCAAGACGCTCGGATACTTTGGCGGAAGCGGCCGTCTGGCCGGTCAGATGACCTTTCCGAACGCCATCGGGATCGATACCTTCGGCAATGTCTATGTCGGCGAAGTCGACTTCGGCAAGCGGATCCAAAGGTTTGCCCCGGTCCTCACGGGCGCGCGGTAGATGGGCGCAATTGTTGTGAATGCAAATTGGCTCTAATGCTGTGACTCTGGCGCACGCGACCAATGACGACAAGTGGCGGGCGTTGTGCAGGTCTGCCCAATCTCGGGACGCGTCCGGCCCACAGGACATCACCCGCTTCTCATCCAAGGATTTCCGAGGAATCTTTCCGCTTGGGAGAGGCGCGTTAGGCTGCGGAGTTCGCAACCTTGGCCGAGATATGCTGCCAGTGGGAAGCAGTACGTCGTCCATGACCGGTGAGGGTCACACACGGGCACGACCCGTGCTTGACCCGTTGCCGGGTTTCAGGCGGTTCGCGGACGCAATGCGGTGTATGTCTTCGCGCTGCCCTGACGCGACGGCTCACTGCCTCCATTTCTTCGATGCGTGACGCGGTAATCGTTTCGGCCGTTCGAACACCGATCGGGCGCGCGGGTGGTGCCCTGGCCTCCGTCCGCGCCGACGATCTCGCTGCTGTGGCCCTCCGCGGCGCTGTCGAGCGTGCTCAGTTCGATCCGGCACGGCTGGACGACGTCATTCTGGGATGTGCGAATCAGGCCGGCGAAGACAATCGGAATGTCGCACGTATGGCCGCCCTGCTCGCTGGCTTTCCGGTTGATGTTCCGGCGCAGACTATCAACCGGCTGTGCGGGTCGGGCCTGCAGGCTGTTGCGAGTGCGGCGCATGCAATCAGGGCCGGTGAGGGCGACGCGTTCATCGCCGGCGGCGTCGAGAGCATGACGCGTGCGCCATACGTCATGTTGAAGGCAGGCAGCGCGTGGAGCCGCGAGGCCCCCGCCATCGCGGATTCCACTGTCGGGTGGCGATTTGTCAACCCCCGGATGCCACCGGAATGGACCATCACCCTCGGCATGACGGCGGAGAAGGTCGCCGAAGACTACGGCATCCGCCGTGAAGATCAGGATGCGTTTGCGCTCGAGAGTCAGCGCCGCGCCGCGCGTGCGATCCAGGAGGGCGCATTTCTCGACGAAATCGTACCTGTCTGCATCCCGCAGGGCGAGCGTGATCCGTTGATCGTTTCGACCGACGAACATCCACGCCCAGACACTACACTCCAAAAACTCGCCTCTCTGAAGCCGACGTTTTCACGCGCTGAGCACGCCTCCGTCACCGCGGGCAACTCGAGTGGCATCAACGACGGCGCCTCGGCGCTGCTCGTCGTCGCCGACACGGAAGTGGGCGACTTGAAGCCCTTGGCGCGGATTGTCACGACCGCGGTCGCAGGTGTCGACCCTTCAGTGATGGGAATCGGCCCGGTTCCAGCGGTGCGCAAGGCGCTCGCGCGCGCCGGCCTGACGATCGATCAAATCGATCTGGTGGAACTCAATGAAGCCTTCGCGGCACAGTCGCTCGCGTGTATCCGAGAGTTGGGAGTAGATCCGGAGAAGGTGAATGTCTACGGCGGAGCGATTGCCCTCGGACATCCACTCGGATCGTCCGGGTCGCGTCTCGTTGCCACGCTCGTGCACGCCCTGCGCCGCCGTAATGCTCGCTATGGCCTGGCGACGATGTGCATTGGCGTTGGACAAGGGATCGCCACCATCGTCGAGCGACTTTAGTTTCGTTCCATTCCCGTCTTCTTGACAATTGCATCGGCCGCGGGAGCCGTGATGTACGTCAGCAGCGCTTTCGCGGGCCCGGGGTTTCGTGCGCTGCTCGCGATTCCCCCAATCAAAACGACATAATCCTGAATCTCGGCGGGGAATGTCCCGAGCACCTCGGCGCCCTTGACGGGAATGATTTCGGTTGCGGGCGCGACACCCAGTTCCGCTTCACCGTTCGCCACAGCCTGGGCGACGGCTTCGCCGGACGTTTTGAGCTGGAACTTCGGCTTGAGCGCCTCTGCGATACCCAGCTTCTGGATGAGCGCTGCGAAGTAGGCGCCGCTTGCGCCCTCGACGCCGTACGAAATCGATTTTGCCTTCAGAAGCGTCTGCTTTACCGCCTCGGTCGTCCGGATATCGGGCTTCGGCGCGCCTGCCCGGATCGCAATAGCCACACCGACCCGCGCGATCGGCGTCCGCGAGGCTGGAATCACTTTCCCTTCCTTGATCAGACCGTCAAGAAATCCGGGTGTGAGCACGACGAGATCAAATTGCGCTTCGGACTCGATTTTTTCTTTGAGCTCCGGAGAGGCGCCGTAGGTGATCAGCACTCGATGATTAGTCGCCCGCTCGAACTGCGGGATCAGTGCTGCCATCACGTGACGAAGCGGCGTCGAACAGAGGACGGTGATGTCCGCGGCGATCGACGTGGCGGGTGCAGCCAGTGTGACAACCGCAGCAGCGGCCAGGACTTTGACAACGGCACGACGCACTCTCATCGACGGCCCTCCCCTATTCCTTTGTAGACGAACTTCTGGACGCGGAATCCGCGTGTTACCTGTCATCGAGTGCGCCCGCCCTGTTCCGGAGCGCCGGTAGCGTTGCCAGCGAGATCAAGGTCGTGCCGAGGCCAAACGCCGCAATGGCCACCGACGTGTGAAATGTATCGAAGAGGTACGATGCAACGATTGGTGCGGGCCCTCCGGCAGTAATCGCGGCCAGGTGATAGCCGAGGCCCGAACCCGTATACCGGCGCGATGCCGGGAAGTTCTCAGCGATGACGGCCGCCTGCGGCCCGTACTGGAGATCCTGGAAGATACCGTCGACCACAAGTCCAAGAATGATAAGACCGACAACGGTAGTGTTCATCAACCCAAACAGCGCAAACATCCAGAGGCCCGTACCTACACAGCCAACAGCGATGATTCGTTTGCGGCCGAACGTGTCGGACAGGAAACCGGCTACTGGAATCACCATGAGCGCGGCGACCGCGCGAATCGACACGCAATTGAGGAGCACCGCCCGGCTCAGTCCAAGCACTTCGGTGCCATACGCCAGAATGAATGTCGTCGTGATGTAGTACGGGGCGAGCTGGCCAGTGCGAAGCAACGTGGTGAGCGCAACCTCGCGCCAGTTCTCCCTCATCACCACCTTGATCGGAGCGCGCACGATCTTGCCCTGTGCTTTGATGTTCGCGAAGACCGGCGATTCGAGAATGCCGATGCGAATGTAGAGGCCGATTCCGACGAGGATCAAGCTGGCGAGAAACGGGACCCGCCATCCCCATTCGAGAAACTCGGCCTCGTTCTGCACAGATGCCATCGTGGCCAGCGCGCTGTTCGCGAGAATCAGACCGAGCGGTGATCCCATCTGCGGAAAACTGGTCATGAGGCCCCGCTTTCCGGGCGCGGCCCACTCTCCGGCCATCAGCACCGAGCCGCTCCACTCGCCGCCAACGGCGACGCCCTGAAGTAGGCGAAGCATCGTCACAGCACAGCTCCCCACATTCCGATGGACGCATACGATGGCACCACACCAATCGCTGTCGTCGACACTCCCATCAGGAGCATCGTCGCGACGAGCAGAACCTTCCGGCCGACGCGGTCGCCGAAATGCCCGAAAACGACAGCGCCGAGTGGCCGTCCGAGAAAGCCGGCATAGAACGTGACCCACGACAGAATCTGTGCGAGCCCGGGATCGAGAGCGGAAAAGAACAGGCGAGGAAATACAAGAGCAGCCGCCGAGCCGTACAGGAAGAAGTCGTACCACTCGACCGTCGTCCCGACCGTCGAGGCCACAACGGCGCGCGTGAGGTGACGACGCCGGCCTACTTCGTCGAGCGCAGCAGGCGAGGAGACGACGGCAGGCTGAATCATCCGGCCCTCCCGAACATGCGGCTCGTGCCGCTCACGCGTTTCAGCTCGTCTAGCGACACGCCGCTGCACATGTCGATCACCTCGAGCCCTTCGGATGTGACGTTCATGACGGCGAGGTCCGTATAGATACGATTGACGCAGGCGGCACAGGTCAGTGGGTAGGTGCAGCGTTCGACGATCTTGCTCTCGCCGTTTCGCGTCAGGTGTTCCATCATCACGAACACCTGCTTGGCACCGCTCGCCAGATCCATTGCACCTCCGACCGCAGGAATGGCGTCCAATTGTCCGGTGTGCCAGTTGGCAAGGTCGCCTGCGACCGACACCTGGAACGCGCCAAGCACGCAAACGTCGAGATGACCGCCGCGCATCATCCCGAACGAGTCGGCATGATGGAAGAAGGCGGCGCCCTTGACGAGCGTCACCGGCTCTTTGCTGGCGTTGATGAGATCGGGGTCTTCGGTACCGACGGCGGGACTTGGCCCTACGCCAAGAATGCCGTTCTCGCTGTGCAGGATGACTTCGCGATCTTTCGAAAAATGGTTCGCGACGAGCGTCGGCAGCCCGATCCCAAGGTTCACGTAGGCGCCTTCAGGAATGTCCCTGGCGACGCGGCTGGCCATTTCGTCCCGTGTCCACCGAGTCATGACGTCGCTGCCCCGGCAGCGATGACGACTCGGTGAACGAAGATACCCGGCGTGACGATCGTTTCGGGATCCAGCGCGCCGAGATCGACGATGCTACTGACTTGTGCGATCGTGCAGCGTGCCGCCGTCGCCATGATGGGGCCGAAGTTACGGGCCGCCTTTCTGTAGACGAGATTGCCCCAGCGGTCGGCGCGGTGAGCCTTGATGAGAGCGACGTCCGCTGGCAGCGCGAATTCCAGCAGGTGCGGGCGGCCGTCAATAATGCGTGTTTCCTTCCCTTCCGCCAGCTGCGTTCCGTAGCCGGTCGGCGTAAAGAAAGCGCCGATACCCGCCCCGGCGGCGCGAATGCGCTCCGCAAGCGTCCCCTGCGGCACGAGTTCGAGTGCAATTTCGCCTGCGCGGTACAGTCCGTCGAAGACCCACGAATCGGACTGGCGCGGGAACGAGCAGACAATCTTCCTGA
Source organism: Vicinamibacterales bacterium (assembly GCA_036258175.1). Classification (GTDB taxonomy): domain Bacteria; phylum Acidobacteriota; class Vicinamibacteria; order Vicinamibacterales; family 2-12-FULL-66-21; genus DATAEE01. The sequence continues at coordinate 591 of DATAEE010000186.1, read as the reverse complement.
CCCGCTTCGCCTTCAGCAGCGCGGCCAGTCCCGTCTCAGCGTTGCCGGCGTTGTTGCTGATGATGGTGAGAGCGGTCGCGCCCTGCTCGATTAAGGCGTCAATCAGCTCGGCAGGCATGCCGGCAGTGCCGAACCCGCCGATCATGATTGTCGACCCATCCTTGATGCCGGCGACCGCCGCCTCGAGCGAGGCTGCAACTTTGTTGATCAGAACCGAGCTCCCTACTTCTGGATGTTGACCACGTAGTACTGGATGTTTTTCGTTGCCTTCATCCAGTGCGGAGTCATTGCTGGCACGACGATGATGTCTCCCTTCTGGCATTGTCAAGTTGCGAGTTTACGCCCTAAACCCGTACGCATTGCGTCGCGTCCCTCGTCTTGCCGAACCGATACCAATTCCATCTGGCGTCGGCGATCGGCGAGCGCGCGTTTCGCGTGTTCGAGTACTCGGGGAGGAACGCGACGACGGCCGCTGTCCCATGTGCGCAGTGACTCCAATGCGACGCCCAATAACGTCGCAAACTCGTGTTGCGTCAATCCCGCATCGCGCCGAAGTCCCCGAAGGTCGTTCATCGCCACACCACACACGAT
>DATAEE010000185.1:0-11530 GCA_036258175.1 Vicinamibacterales bacterium | reverse complement strand
GGGCGTGCGAACGAGACGTATCCGGATATCAGATAGCAGTTGCACAGCAGCCCGAGCGTCTCAGGGTTGTTCGGCTCGATCTCATGGGCCGCCTTCAAATCGCGGACGGCCTCCTGAATCCGGCCAGTCGAGTAATTTATGTAGGCACGGAGCTGCAGCCCCGCGCAGCACTGTGGATCGAGCGTGAGGACCTTGCGCGCACACTCGTCGGCCGCGCGAAGCGGACCTTCGCCCAAGTCGATCCCGGCTTCGCGGTACTGAAGGTGTGTGCGTCCCAGCGCAGCGTAGAGCTCGGCGTTCTCACCGATGATGGCCAGGCCGTTGCGCAGGAGCTGTATGGCGTGATCGATCGCGTCCTGACGCCACCGATACGCCTCCTGTCGCGCCTGCAGGTAGCATTCGTACGCGTGCACATTGTCGATCGGGTGCGCAGCAAGCTGTTTGTGTTCGTCCGCTGTCAGTTGCAGCTGAAGGGCATCGACGATCGTGCGGGCGAGGCGCTCCTGCATCGCAAAGACGTCCTCGACCCTCCCGTCGTATTTTTCAGTCCAGAGGCATTCGTCGCTGCTCGCATCGATCAGGCGCGCAGAGATCCGTAACCCGTCGGCGGCGCGCCGCACCGTGCCCTCCAGGACGAACCGGACGCGCAGCTCACGGCCGATGGCCCTGACATCCTTGCTCGTGCCCTTCAGCGCCATCGACGACGTGCGTGAGATCACACGGAGCGAGCGGATCTTGGACAGATCCGCAATCACTTCGTCGGTCAGACCATCGGCAAAGTATTCGTTGTCAGGGTCCGGGCTGAGATTCGTAAACGGCAGCACCACGATTGGTGCGATCGCGGCCGCTGCCGCAGACGACGCGCGATTGACACGGCTGAGCTGATTGGTCTGCCGCCACGCGTCGATTTCAGATCTGAACGCGTAGACACTGCCCAGCGCTCGATGCATATGGCGGTGCACAGGAAGGCCCTCGTCCGCCTCCCACCGTCGCACGGTGCGAACGCTCCTGTTCAGGTAGGCAGCAATTTCCTTCCACGAATCCAGGAGGTTGGTCGACGCTTCGCCCACAGCCGCATGGTAATGGGACAAACCTGGACAAAGCGAGCCACTCGCTGCTTTGACCCGCTATGCCGCTTGCGGCGCGCCAGCACGCTGCTTACCTTCGCAGTCGCGACATCAGAACGCCCTTGCAGGAGATCCACGATGCGATTCCAAACCATTGCACTCGCCGTCGCGATCGTATTCGCGTGCGTTCTCGTGCCGGCGACCGCCGTCTTTCCACGCGCGTCCGCGCACGCGGCCGCCGTGGTTCACGCGGAGACCGAAACCGTGCAGCCGGTCTCAGGGAGTGGAGTGCATTTCCTGTCGACGGTGGTCGTCCACTCGAACACGCTGACGGCCACGGGCCTGATCCGGCGAAGCACCGAGACCGTTGATCTCACCGGCGACTTGACGGGACGAATTCTCTATCACCCGACCTCGGTCATCGACTTCTCGACGCAGTCACTGGTGAATACCGGCCATCAAGTATTCTCCGGGACCGTCCTCGGTTCCGAACCCGTCATGCTTCACGACGACACGTTTCGCTTCGACGTCGACCTGCGCACTGGGACAGGCACAGGCACGGTGCATCTGGCGGATCGCCTTGACGGCCCGAAGGTGCGCTGCGACCTCACCGTCGTCTCGGCCGGAATGACAGCCGACGGCAACGTGGCCGCTGAGTACACAGGCGAATGCAGATTAAAGAACAAGTAGGGGAGTCAGGAGCAGAACGGATGATCAAAGTCGCGTCTCAAGGTGTGGTGAAGGCTGCCGGCGTGTCGGGTAAGTAAGACGGTTCGTTGGAACGAGCCGTAATCAGGGTGGGTCGCTTACGCGTTCCAGGTGGGACTCGGCTCACACGAAAAGGGTAACGCGATGAACAAATCAGGCTTGGTCCTAGCATTCCTTGCCGTCGGGATCGCCGCTCCCGCAACGTCGCAAAAAGTGGATCCCGCAGACAAGTGTGATCCTGCGAGCGCACATTGTGTTCCGGTTAACGCGTTCACGAGTACGCGCGACGCCAATGGCGAGATCTACCTGATGACGACAAACGCGGACGGCACGGTAATCAACACGCGCGATCCGAGCCGGATCACCGACAACGACGTCGTAGACACGTTCCCCCAATTGTCGCCGGACGGAAAAGAATGGGGTTCGACACCAACCGGGACCCATCTGGGCGACAACGGCGAGGAGGAGCGGGCTCCGTCTGGTCCCCGGACGGTACGCGAATCGCCTACATGTGCAGGAGCGGTATTCGAGGCGGTAACGCCTTCGAGATCTACGTGATGAACGCGGACGGCACGGGCCGGGTGCAGCTAACCGACAAGGCCCCAGTGGCGTCGAGAAGCCAAGAAGACTTGTCTCGAAGACTGAGGGGGTTCCTATGTATGCCTCGATATTCCTGCTCTTAGGCGCATCGCTCGCTGCAATGCTCCCACTCACACACACATCGGACCGCATAAGGTCCGCTACATCACAAGTTACTTCGGCGACCGCTTCCCGCTGTCCGCCACGGGAAAAAATAGCGTTTACGAAGACACAATGGCCAACGATCGAAGACCCGGATCCGACCATTCCATTTCGTAATGCCGAAATCTACCTGATGAATGCGGATGGTACTGAGCCCGTTCGAGTGACGACTGACGGTTTCTTCGACGGGATGCCGTCAATATCACCGGACGGAAGAGGAAAGATTGTATTCGACAGCAACCGAATCCCGGTTTTGCTCGGCGCCCGAATAGACACAACCAACTCAGATCTGTTCCTGATAAATCACGACGGGACCACAGATACCGACCTGAACCCGACTCCACTCATCCGCGGAAGCTCGGCCACCTGGTCGCACGACGGCGAGCGGATCGCGTTCCATCGCTCGAGCTCGGGTGAATACGGGATACGAATTCCCGGACGAGCAGAACTCGGCGGGCCGACCAGGGATAGCGACATCTTCGTCGTAAATCTTGACGACCTAATCGAGCACGGCGAACAACCCACAAATCTCACCGACAACTTTGAACTCAATGCTCCCATTGGGGTGAAGTCAAGCGAAGACGATGCCGATTGGTCACCAGATGGCCTCACAATCGCGTTCACCAGCCGGAATTCGCAATGCGATGCCGGCCTGCCGCAAATGCCAGCAGCCCCGCGAATTGCTGCATGTCAGGCCGCGGCGGAAATATGGAAGATGAATGCCGACGGGACCAACCCTGAACGCCTGACATTCAACACCCTGGAGGAACGATCGCCCAACTGGTCCCCCGATGGTACGAAGATCGCGTTCGCGTGCAGGCGGGACGCCGGCACTCCGTTTGAGATCTGCGTCATGAATGCCGACGGGACCGGACGCGAATTCCTGACGAATAACAACGTGCCGGATCTGACGGTGGATTGGTCGCCGGACGGGACGCAGATCGTTTTCTTCCGCGGTTCCCTAGCCGACCAGAATGTCTTTGTGATGAACTACCTTCCGGATGAAAACGGCAGCCGGCACGAAATTCAGTTGACGACTCCGCCGGACATTCATCTGTTTCCGAATTGGGGCACTGTTGCCGTCGGCTGCGGCGGAGGCAAGTGAGATGTTGATGGCGACGAACAGGCGTCGCGCGCGCCATCATTTCCTGATCGCCCTGCCGTCCTTTCTGCCACGGGCCCATCAGCACCGCGCCGGTCTGGAGCACGACCGCCAGGTCGCGCGTGTAGGTCATGTTCGGGCGGCGCGCCATGTAAGCCATCGCGTCTTTGTCAGACGCGAGCACGTCCGAGACGAGCAGCACCTCGACCCCGTGCGCGCGGAAGCGTTCGAGCATCGCGTCGTAGTCGGCGACGAACCGTTCGCGATCGACCGGACGCGCAAAATGGAACTCGTCGATCGTTTTGTCAGTGACGAAATCCAGCTCCGGCCCAGGCCGGTGCATGAGCACGCGCTTCAGCGTGCCGTACGCGTTGGGAACGCCGTATGTGGACCACACGCGAGGGAATTATAGGTTCGAGGGCGCGACGACGATCAATGGATCACGGTGCGGGGTAGGGGGACGCCTGGAGCAGCGTCTTGTTTCGAGTCTTGTTTCGTGACTTTGTCCTGTTCCAGCCGCGTCCGCAGATCGCGGATGCGCGTCCGATGAAGGACCTTGCGCTTGCGTTCCCGCTGAAACCTGGCCTTGTCGCCGTTTCGTTCCGACATGCTGATCTCCTAACCCTTGTCGCTGGCCAACCGCATGAGGTCCTGTGCATCGGTCGAACCGACCGGGATGACCCTGTGCAGCGGTCGCGACTGGCGCCCGTCAAAGGCGTTCCATCGTGGGAGACGCTGTGACAGTCCCCCGCCCGAATGAAGCGATCGAGCCAGGCGAGCGCGCCGACCGGTTCGGCGGACGATCGATCTTCGATCGGTGAGTTTCATGGGCCCGCAACCTCCAATAACAGCCACTTTATCCGTCCGACGGGTCGCTGACTGTGCACAAGGAGACAGCCGCGCCCGCGGCCTCACATGGAGCTTGACATTCGGTACTAATTAACCGAAACTAGTTAACAAGATTGAGTTCTATCCCCTCCGTCTTCGGACATCTGAACTAAGTCAGGTTATCCGGTTTCCCACCTCTTAGCCGCATCAGCTGAGGAGATCTCGAGCCGTACCAGGTCGCGAACTCGACCTTCGCCGAGATCGCCGCAGGACAGGAGATCACCATGACTATGGTTCGTTTGGATTCGTTACGAGACGTGGCCGCGCTCCAGGACCGGATGAGCCGGGTCTTCGAGGGCTTCTACGGCCGTCCACAGGAAGACCTCACGCGGAGCGCGTGGGTACCGGCGGTCGACATCTACAGCAACGGCCAGCACGAGCTCGTGCTGAAGGCCGAGCTGCCCGACATGAAGGAGGAGGAGATCGAGGTGGCGGTCGAAGAGAACACGCTCACCCTGCGCGGCGAGAAGAAGCTGGACAGGGAAGTCGCGGAGGACCAGTTCCATCGCATCGAGCGTAGTTATGGCACGTTCGCGCGGACGTTCGCGCTGCCGCCGACGGTCGACGCCGACAAGGTGAAAGCCGAGTACAAGGCTGGCGTGCTGACGGTCCGGCTGCCGCTCCGAGAGGAAGCCAAGCCCAAGCAGATCAAGGTCGCAGTCGCCGCGTAAATCACTTCAACGGGGCGGGGTCGAGTCATCCCGCCTCGTTGTTCGCATAGCACTAAGAAAGAGAGACCACCATGTCGACGTTCATCCGCCGCAAGGCGGTCATTCCGGTGTGGGTCATCCTGTTCGGGTTGTTGGCGCTCTACATGTCGCCGCTGACCGTCGGCACGGGCGCGCTCCTGCTCCTTGGGGCGATCGTGGTTCCCGCGATCGTGCTCATCCTGTGGCAGGAACCCATTCCCGTTTCGACGAAGCGATGATCCATTTTCGGCGGCCGCGCGAGAGACCGCAGGCGTTTACGGAGCACATTCATGTCAAACCAGATCACATACGGAGACGACTCGCGCACGGCCATCCTCCGCGGCATCAACAGTCTGGCCAATGCGGTCAGGGTGACGCTGGGACCCCGGGGTCGCAACGTCATCCTGGGCCGACCGTTCGGCGCGCCGACGATCACGAAGGACGGCGTCACGGTGGCGAAGGAGATCAGCCTGAAGGACCCGATCGAGAACCTGGGCGCCCAGATGATCCGGGAGGTGGCCAGCAAGACGTCGGACGTGGCCGGCGACGGCACGACCACGGCCACCGTGCTGGCTCAGGCGATCTACCGTGAGGGCGTGAAGAACGTGGTCGCGGGAGCGAGCCCGCGGGAGCTGAAGGTCGGCATCGAGACCGCCGTCGAGGCGATCGTCGCGTCGCTCAAAGCCCAGGCGAAGCCGGTGACCGGCAACATGATCGCCCAGGTCGGCACGATTTCAGCCAACCACGACGAGACGATCGGCACCATCATCGCCGAGGCGATGGAGAAGGTGGGCAAGGACGGCGTCATCACCGTCGAAGAAGGCCGCACGCTCGAGACCTCGCTGGAACTGGTCGACGGCATGCAGTTCGATCGCGGCTATCTCTCGCCCTATTTCGTGACCAATCCCGAACGGATGGAAGTCGTGCTCGAGAATCCCCTGATTCTGATCCATGAGACGAAGATTCGTGCGTTGACGGATCTCGTGCCCCTGCTCGAGCGGGTCGTGAAGATCGGGCAACCGCTCCTCATCATCGCGGAGGACCTGGAAGGGGACGCGCTGGCCACGCTCGTCGTCAACAAGCTGCGGGGCACACTGCAGGTGGCGGCCGTGAAGGCGCCGGGCTACGGCGATCGACGCAAGGCCATGCTCGAGGACATCGCCATCCTGACAGGCGGGCGGTCCATCGCGGACGATCTCGGAATCAAGCTTGAAAATCTCGATGTGGCGGACCTCGGGAAGGCGAAGAAGGTAACCATCGACAAGGACACGACGACGATCATCGAAGGCGCCGGCACGCGGCAGAGCATCGAGGGGCGTGTCAAGCAACTGCGCGCGCAAATCGAGGACACGACCTCGGACTACGATCGCGAGAAGCTGCATGAGCGGTTGGCCAGGCTGGTCGGCGGCGTCGCGATCATCAAGGTTGGCGCGGCCACCGAGTCTGAGATGAAGGAGAAGAAAGCCCGCGTCGAGGATGCCATGCACGCCACGAAGGCGGCCGTCGAGGAAGGTGTCGTCGCGGGCGGCGGCGTGGCGCTGCTTCGGGCGTCGACGGCGCTCCATGCGCTGAAGCTCGAAGGCGACCAGCAGGTCGGGGTCGACATCATCGCCCGCGCGATCGAGGAGCCGATACGCTGGATCGCCGCCAACGCCGGTCACGAAGGCTCAATCGTCGTCCAGCGCGTGAAGGAGATGACCGGCGACGAGGGTTTCAACGCGCAGACGGAGACGTTCGAGAATCTCGTGCAGTCGGGCGTGATTGATCCGGCCAAGGTGGTTCGCTCCGCCCTCCAGAACGCCGCGTCGATCGCGTCGCTCCTGCTGACGGTCCAGGCGGTCATCTCGCGCAGTCCCGAGGCGCACGCCGAATAAGCGTCGGCCGTCGTGGCCACCATGTCCCGGATGACGCTGCTGCCGACGAGCGTCGGCGGCGCGGGGTTAGCCGCACGTCAACGACAGGATATGGTCGGCCGCGAGGCCGCTGTTGACCGTCAGTATCTGGGGGAATGCGATCACGCAGCCGGCAGATTCATCATCGCGGCGAGCGTCGGCCATCGTGGGTGCTGCCGCAGCGGTTCGGTGAGAGGCGAGCGCGCGAAGACGAGGGCAAAGGGCTCGCGATGTTCGACCATTATCTGGAACCAGTCCATGGCCGCGTCGATCTCGCCGGTGAGCAGGTGATAGAGCACGCGTCCCCACACCGGTCTGGGCGGGTCGGTCATCTGGCCGATCAACTCGGCGGCGCGGTCCTTCTCGCCGAGTCGAAAGAGCGTTCCGGCGAGGAGGCCGATCGGAACGGCGTGCCACGGCGCCGCCTGATGAGCCCTCTTGAAGCACGTCACGGCCTGCCGCAGGCGTCCGCTAATCAGATACGCTTCTCCGAGGATGAAATGCGGCGCGTAGTGGCTCTCGTCGAGCTCGATCGCTTTCTGCGCCTCTTCGATCGCGCGGTCGAACGAGCCGACTCCGAGCAGGTGGGCGGACCAGATGGCCCGCCAGGCGGCGTTCAACGGATCCTGCTCGACGGCGCGCCGCATTTCGGCCTCCGACTCCTCGAACCGGGCGAACGGGTTGAGGTAGACGCTGGCGTAGGCCCAGCGCGCGTCGGCTGACACGTTCGGCGCGGCCATCGCGAGGTCGAATCGCTCTTTCGCCTCACCCCAGTCGTAATCGTGCGCCGCCGCGAGCGATCCCAGGAGGAAGTTCGGCTGCGGGTCGGTCGGGTTGAGCGCGAGCGCGCGCTGCGCCTCTTCGCGCACGAACGGCGCGACGTCCCGCAGCGGCTGGATCCCGATGATGCCCAGCAGGAAATAGCCCAGGCCCTTCGCCATGTGCGGATCCGAATACTCGGGATCCAGAGCGATCGCTCGGTCGAGCCAGTCCTTCGCGCGCGCCCAGGCGTCGGGCGTGAACTTGAAGAGGAGATGTCGTCCCCGGAGCAAGGCCTCGTACGCGGGCAATGGCGGCGTGTGAGCGCGCAGAACCGCCGCCTTCGCCGCCATCGTCATCTGAAGCGCCTTCACGATGGCCTGCGCGATCTCGTCCTGGATCGCGAAGACGTCCGCCACCGACCGGTCGTAGCGTTCGGACCACATGTGGGTTCCGTCGGCCGCCGAGATCAGCTGGGCGGTGACGCGGATGCGGTCGCCCGCGCGGCGGACGCTTCCCTCCAGAACCTTCGTGACGCCGAGCGCCTCGGCGATCCGGCGGACGTCTTCATTTTTGCCCTTGAACGCGAACGCCGACGTCCGGGCGATCACCTTCAGCCCGGGGACGTGCGTCAGCTCGTTGATGATTTCTTCGGCGAGGCCGTCGCTGAAGTATTCGTTCTCCTTATCCCCGGTCATGTTGGCGAACGGGAGCACCGCGATCGACGGCTGGCGACGCGCCGGCTGCGCGGACGGGTTGTCGAGCGCCGCCCTCACCTCGGCCATCGTCTGATACCGGTCGGCGGGCCGCTTCGCGAGGCACCGCCGGACGAGCCGCTCCAGCTCCGGCGCCGCGTCGAGCGGCGTCGGGTCGTCGCGGAGGATCGCCGCGATCACCTGGGACGTCGTCTGCCCGCTGAACGCGCGACGGCCCGCGAGCATCTCGTAGAGAACCGCGCCGAAGCCGAACACGTCGGATCGGACGTCGAGCGGCTTGCCCTCGATCTGCTCCGGGGACATGTAGGCCGGGCTGCCGACGAGCGCGCCTTCCCTGGTCACGGTCGCGTCCGGGGCGGCCTTCATGACCTTGGCCACGCCGAAGTCGAGGAGCTTCGCCGTCCCGCCGGGAGTAATGATGATGTTCGCCGGCTTCAGATCGCGGTGCAGGATACCCCGTTCGTGCGCTGCCTGAAGGGCACCGGCGATCTGGCGCGCTAGCTGGAGCGCTTCCTCCGGCGGCATCGGACCACGCAACGGCTCACCCTCGATGTACTCCAGGACCAGGTAGTCGGCGCCCACGTCGTACACCTGGCAGATATGGGGGTGATTGAGCGCGGCAATCGCCCGGGCCTCGCGCTCGAACCGCTCGCTGTGCTCCGGGGTCAGCTGCTTGATGGCGACGGTACGGTCGAGCCGGGTGTCCACCGCCCGATAGACCTCGCCCATGCCGCCGACACCGATGACGGACTCGATTTCATAAGGGCCGAGGCGGGTGCCGGTCGCAAGGGGCATCGATCGACTGAAAACCTCTGGATCATATCCCCAGACTAGGAGGAAGCTCGACCGCAGGATTGCGGCACGAACTGATTGGTCCCGCCTCTTGCATCTTCCCGTCTCAACAGGACGGGACTTATGCAGAACCGACTCATGTCTGCGCGTCGGCTCCGATCGCTCCGCGTTCTGACTTTTCTCGGCGCCGCGATCCTGTTTGGCCTTCCCGTAGAGACGTCGTCTCGGCCGCAAAGCGACGGTGTCACAGCGCGGCTCTGGCGCGATCCGGGCAGCGTCGCCGCGCGCGATCTGTTCTGGGGCAGCGGCGCGCCGGATCGCGTGCCGCAGGCGCCGTTCAAATTTCAGGAGGAGGACACCGGCGGCACGCAACCGAAGCTCGTAGTCGTCGATGCCCGCAGCGTCGTCTGGGACGTCAAGTTCGGGATCGAGTCGCGCGCCGAGATCGCAGCCAACCGCATCATCTGGTCGCTCGGGTATCTTGTCGAAGAGATGTACTTCGTCGCCGAGGGCGTGATCCAGGATGCGCCGGGCCTGAAGCGGGCTGGCGACCACGTTTCCACCGACGGCCGCTTCCGTTCGGCCCGCTTCAGACGCAGGAACCCGAACATGGAGCGCACCGGCGACGGATGGGCGTTCGAACGGAACCCCTTCTTTGGCCGGCAGGATCTATCCGGCCTGATGATCCTGATGACCCTCATCAACAACTGGGACATCGAGGGCCCGCGGAACAACGCGATCTTGCGCGTTACGACCCCGGAGGGATCGCTTGAGCACTGGTACATCGTCGCGGATCTCGGCGCGGCATTCGGCAGAATGGGTGGCGTCGTTTCGAATCACTCCAAGTGGAACCTCGCGGATTTCCTCACCGAGCGATTCATCGAGCGCGTCAGCCGCGATGGATTGGACCTGGACTACGACGGGCTGGACCCGTCGCTGGACGTCGTGCCGCTCGAACACGCGCGTTGGTTCGCCGGCCTCGCATCGCAGCTGAACGAGACGCAGCTGCGCCGCGCGTTCGAGGCAGCTGGTGCGTCACGCGCCGAGATCGAGGGGTTCTCGGTAAAACTCACCACCAAGATCACGGAGCTCTCGGCCGCCGTCGCGCCGGCCCCCAGCTCTGGCCGCTGAGCCGAAGCAGGAGCACGGATCGCACACGGCCGTACATCTTTAACCTGTGTCGATCTCGAGCCGGCCTGATCGACTATATGTAGGTATTGGCCCGGTCGGGGATGGACCTCGACCTGCGGTCAATCTGGAGGGCGGGCCTCCCAGGGCCGCCAGGTAAGAAATGAGCAGCGTCCGTGTTCTCGTCGGCACGCGCAAGGGCGCGTTCGTTCTCACGTCTGACGGCAAGCGGGACAAGTGGGACGTCAGCGGGCCGCACTTCGCGGGGTGGGAAATCTACCACGTCAAGGGGTCGCCGGCCGACTCGAACCGGTTGTACGCGTCCCAGAGCACGAGCTGGTTCGGCCAGCTCATTCAGCGGTCGAACGACGGCGGCAAGACCTGGGAGCCGGTCGGCAACAAGTTCGTGTACGACGGCGTGCCCGGGACGCATCAGTGGTACGACGGGACGCCTCATCCCTGGGAGTTCGCGCGCGTCTGGCACCTCGAGCCGTCGCTGAGCGATCCCGATACGGTCTACGCCGGCATCCAGGACGCCGCGATCTTCAAGACGACCGACGGCGGCCAGAACTGGGCCGAGCTGTCCGGCCTGCGCGAGCACGGGACGGGCCCGTCCTGGCAGCCCGGCGCCGGGGGCCTGTGCCTGCACACCATCCTTATTGATCCGAAGAATCCGGACCGCCTCTACGTCGCCATCTCGGCCGCGGGCGCGTTTCGGTCGGACGATGGGGGGAAGACGTGGCAGCCTATTAATAAAGGACTGAAGTCCCAGGGGATCCCGGACCCCAACGCCGAAGTGGGACACTGCGTTCATCGCATCGCCCTGCACCGTTCGCGTCCGGGCGTGCTCTTCATGCAGAAGCACTGGGACGTCATGCGGAGCGACAATGGCGGAGATTCGTGGACGGAGGTCAGCGGAAACCTGCCGACCGACTTCGGGTTTCCGATCGACGTCCACGCTCACGAGCCGGAGACGATTTACGTAGTGCCGATCAAGAGCGACTCGGAGCACTTTCCGATCGACGGCAAGCTGCAGGTACATCGCAGC
>DATAEE010000184.1:0-8530 GCA_036258175.1 Vicinamibacterales bacterium | reverse complement strand
CCCGGCGTTCGTCAATCCGAACATCGACGCCATCACGATGACCTACGGCTACATGCGGATTTACGAGGACCGAGTGCGCCGCGCCGTGAACACGCCGGACGCGAAGGGTCAGTATGCGCTGTGGCAAGGCGGCATGGAGCCAAACATCCCGGTCGGCTCGGAAGCCGGCGTCACAAGCGCGATGAAGCGCGCAGTCGCCGGCGGCGAGCGCGAACAGCGCGAAGGCGCCAGCGGCAAGTGGGTCGCCCACTGGAAAATGGTCCATATCGTCAGGCCGGTGTGGGAGCAAGTTGGCGACGAGAATCAACTCGGTCGGCCGTTCCCGCCGCTCACCCACGGCCGCGCAGATGCTGACGGCCTGATCCTGCTCGAGAACGCGCCGCGTACGATCCGCGGCGCCCGCGACCTGCTCAGCGTCGCGCTCCAGTACGGCAACGCGTTCCTGCAGGGGTTGCAGGCCGCAGCGCTGAAGCCCGCCGACTTCTTCGGCAACGACGATGTGCTGTATCTAATGGAGGACATGGCCACCGGCGAGATCCGTTTGAGCATCTTGTGGGAATGGCTGCACAAGGGCGCGTCGCTGACGGCGGATGATGAGATCGGTGTGAAGGCGGGCGACACGTTCACGCGCGCGCTGTTCGAGAAGCTGCTCGAGCTGGAGTACGACAAGCTGCAGCGCGCCAGCAACCGCGACGTGCATGACGTCTCGAAGCGCACGACCCTGCCCATCGCCCGCGAGATCGTGCAGACCTATGTCATGGACGAAGTGAAGCTACCCTGGTACATCGACCTGCTGAACATCAATCTGAACAACACCGACCTGAACGAGTCCAAGCGGCGGATCCGGATGCTGGCAGATGTGTTCCGCAAGGACGGTACTCGCATCACCGAGAACTTGGATTTCAGCGAGGTCTCTGCGTAGAAGCCGGTCACAGACGTTACAAGAGAGTAGAGTCATCAACACAGAGCCCACAGGGATCTCAGAAGTCGTCCTCGGCAAGCCGCGTCCGGTTCAAGCTTCAAAGCCGCTCGGTTCCTATGCCCATCGCCCGTGGTCAATCGCCGTCTCGATTGAATTCCCGACCGAAGCGGAAGCCGTCCGCTTCGAGAAGTATCTGAAGTCCGGTTCGGGGCGCGCGACGAGAGACGGCCCCAGGCGCGAGACGCTGTGCCTGCGACCGCCGCGCTGGAGACTCGGTCAGCGTGACAGCACGTCGGGAAGCTTCCGCATGAAGATGCGAACGTCGCCGATCTGGGCGGCCGTCGAGATGAAGTCGAACTCCGTCGGGCTGACGGTCGTGGTGCGACCTTCGAGAACGGCCATCAGCGCCGCGGGCAGGACGGGACATTCGTCCAGCAGGCCGCGCACGCTGATCCAGGCTGTCATGTCGAGCATCGCGAGGATCTCGGCCGCGTCGCGCGCGCGCCACGGTGTGCCGGCGTCGCGCTGCTTCACAAGCGTGCGCCGCAGCGCGACGAGCCCGCACCGGATGTCGCGATCGACGCAGTCAACATCGGTCAGCGTCGAGATGAACTGTTGCGCCACGAACAAGCTGACGTCCTGATGCAGCACGGACCAGCCCACTTCGAACGCGGTCACAAGCTCGTGAGCGATCAGGAAAGAGTCGGGCGGGAACGTGTCGGGCGATGTGGCTGTGGCCGTGTCGTGAGGATGCGGCACTGACGCACCCAGCGAGGTCACGCTCGGCCAGCGCGCGGGCCAGTATTCCAGACCCAAGTTGCAGGTGCTCGCGGCGGCATCGGACGCTTCCTGAGGCGTGAACGGGCGCGACTGGACGGAGCATCCTGCGAGCAGCGTGTTCGCGAGGAACGCGAGCTCACGACTGCGCGTGAAGTATGCCGTCTCGTGCCTGTCGCGGACGTACGCCATCAGCCGCCGCAAGCGCGTGAGCCTGGCGGCCTGCGGGTCGGCGTCCCCGGCTTCGAGCAGCGCGCGCGGACGCTCCGGCATCACGCCTGCCTCGGTCAGGAGTTCCATGACCGCGTCGAGCGATTCGGGGACGTCGGTGGCGTGCGCGTGGACATCGCTCCAGTGTGCCGCTGCGGACGGCAACGACATCGACGCGGACGGCGATGTCGACGACGGCGATTCCAGTTTGCGTTCCGGTGATCGCGCAGTCTCGTTCGACGATTCCGGTGCTTCGTCCGCCGCTCGAAAGTATGCCGTGACGAGCGGATTGACCCTGATCGACCCCGTTATCGACGCTCCTGATCGCGTGTGTTTCGGCTGTCGCGCCATCTCGAGGAAGGCGCGCGCGTCGGCGGGCGTCGCGTAGCCTTGCTGCGATCGCCGGCGCTCCCGTTCGCTCGTGACGTCGTGGAGGTGCTGCTCCGGCGCCAGCAGCAGATCGTCCAGGCCGTCGATCTCCGGCCTGGAGTTGGACAGGCGCCGGCAGCCCTGCATCACGGCGTGGAAGTAGTGGCCGTGCTCGGCGTCGAGCGCGACCAGCAGCGGGACGATCGCGTCCCACGCGTCGGTTCTCCGCGCACGGACGAGGTAGCCGCCCACTTCACACTCGAGCGAGTCGCCGCTCGAATCGTGCACCGGCGCGTCGTCGGCATGCATCGAATCTCCTTCACGCATCGCCTCGTGACGATCCGTCGGCTCGTCATCACTCTGGGCGGTTGGTTCGAAGATGCCCGGGTCGAACACACGCATGTAGCGGGAAAGTCCCGCGACCACGAGGTCCTCGTCGAGGGCGGCGACCGTTCGTGCGGCCACCGCATGACCGGTGTCCACCAGCACTTCGAGCCATTCGCCGAAGCGATCGACGTCGAACTGCTCGTCGCGTCCCGGCCGCGCGTGACGCCACAGATCGAGATCGAGCAGTGAGGTGAGCTGCGCGGGCGTCGCCGACGTGACGAGCTCGCCGCACGCATCGAGTCCGCGGTACCGAATGAGCTGATGCAGCGTCTCCGGCGGGAGGTGCGGAACGACGCGCGCGAGGAATGGCGTATCCAGCAATCGCGCGAGCCGATGTTCGACCGAGCCCCCGTCGCGGGGCGCCGTATCGCGGTTCGTGATTTTGGACATGGGCCGGCGATGATACCGGTCCTGGCGTCCAACAAACAGTCTTGAAGAATGAGGCGGTGTGAGGCGATACTATTAGTGAGATCGACGTCCGTCGTTCCATCCTCGCCTTCCCACTGTCCCCTTCCGGTTCGTCGCCGCTAGACTCTTCGGAGGAGACCAACCATGACGCTGAGCGCCCGCAATCATCTCAAAGGAACCATCGAAGAGATCCAGATGGGTGATGTTCTCGCGCACGTCACCGTTCGCACTGGCGACAGCATCATCGAGTCGGTGATTACCAGACGCAGCGCTGAGGAAATGGGACTCAAGAAGGGCGACGCTGTCACGGCTGTCGTCAAGGCAACCGAAGTCATGATCGCGAAGCCCTAGCTCAGCGTCGGCGTCGCGGCTCCGCAGGCTGTCTGAAAGTCAGCCGCGCCGCGCGGCCTCGATGGTGGCGATGTCGATTTTCTTCATCGGCATCATCGCCTCGAAGGCACGCTTTGCCTCACCGCCACCAGCCGCGAGCGCGTCGGTCAGCGCGCGCGGGGTGATCTGCCAGGACAGGCCCCAGCGGTCCTTGCACCAACCGCACTGGCTTTCCTTGCCGCCATTGCCGACGATCGCGTTCCAGTAGCGGTCCGTCTCGTCCTGATTGTCCGTCGCGATCTGAAAAGAAAAGGCCTCGCTGTGCCTGAACTCCGGGCCGCCGTTGAGACCGAGACAGGGAATACCGAAGACGGTGAACTCCACCGTCAGGACGTCGCCCTTCTTGCCGCCCGGGTAATCACCGGGCGCCTCGTGAACAGCGGTCACTTTACTATCCGGAAAGGTGGCGGCGTAGAAGCGCGCCGCCTCATGCGCGTCCTTGTTGAACCAGAGGCAGATCGTGTTCTTCGGCTTCATGTTCGTGTGCTCCTTGTAGTCGATTCCGTGCGACCTGCCAGCGTATGCAAGTTCTTGGACAGTGAACTGCTGAAGGACGATCCCAAGAACGCCGGCAAGAAGTGACTACGCGTGGGCCCGCGACTGACGGAACTCCGCCACCAGTTCGCTGACGTCGGCCGGTTCCTCGAACGCCGTGATCCTGCCGTTCCTGAACGTGAACACGTGCACCCACCGAAAGTCCACGAGCCTGCCGCTGCCCTTGGGACCCTCGCGGCTGGTGCCGAGCACGACCACCTTGTCGCCAGCCGCCAGAAAGTCCCGGGGCTGGAAATCAACGATGTCGAAGGTGTTCAGCAGGAGCCCGAAGAATTCGCGTACCGCGGAAATCCCCTGGCGAAGACCGGCCGTCGGCAGGTCCGGAACCCCGGGCGTCCGCCAGGAAACCTGGGGATCGAGCGGCGCGAGGATGGCTTCTAGGTCGCCGCGGCCGAACGCGGCATACAGGCTGCGGACGACATCGAGATTCTGCTGCTCGCTCATTCGGGCCTCCCTAGGAGGAGCGCGAGTATATAACGTCAGCGAGTTCGTCCGGCGCATGCAGTCCAGCTAGGCTCGCGCGGCTCGGCAATCGCCGCCCTTCATGACACAGCTATTAGCCCGTGGCTGGCAGCTTGCAGCCCATCGCCATCAACAGTCTGAACAGAACAGCCCGCAAGCGATCGGAAGTGCTTCTCGATAAGGAACGGATATGCGTATCGCCATTGTTGGTTCTGGATTGATGGGCAGCAAGCTCGGGACGCTCTTTGCGCGGGCCGGACACGAAGTCGTGTTCAGTTACGCGCGCAGCCAGAAGAAGCTCGAGCGGTTGGCCAAGGAAGCTGGAGGCCGCGCGTACGCGGGCTCGCCCGCTGAGGCTGTCGCCGACGCCGACGCGGTCCTGCTCGCCGTGCATTGGAGCCGGGTAGACGATGTGCTGGCGCAGGCTGGATCGCTGTCACGCAAAACGGTACTCACGTGCTCGCTGCCGATGACCAAGAACGACAGCCGCATGGTTCTCGGTCTCACAACGTCGGGTGCGGAAGTCTTGGCGGCCAGACTACGGAAGGCACATGTGGTCTCGGCCTTCAGCACCGCGCCCAGCGAAGTATTGTTCTCGGTGTTCGACAAGCGAAAGCGGAAGACGCGTCCGGACCTCGTGTTTTGCGGAAACCATAAAGGCGCGAAGAAGACCGCGGCGAAACTGATTCGCGATGTCGGCTTCAATCCCGTCGATCTCGGGGAGTTGTCGGCGGCCCGCTACATAGAACCGTTCTCGCTATTAGTCGCCGAAATTGCCTACAACCGCTCGACCGGACCGGAACTCGGTTATCGCTTCGAGCACTTTCCAGAGAACGCCTAACTCGATCGGGTTAGTCCCACCCTGGACGATCGTGTTACCGCAAAACGCCTCCAGCGCGTGATGCGGCCCGATGACGGTGCGCGCATGATCCCGGCCGACGCTTCGGTTGAAAGGAGATGGCGCGATGACAACGCTAGCGCTCGACTCAAACGCAATTCTCGATGTCGCCGAACCGGTCGTTCGTCGACAGACTCACGAATCCACCGGCACGCGGCCGGAGGCGCTCCCCGCGCTGCTCGCCAGGCAGCGAGCGGCGTTTCTGCGCGACGGGCCCCCGTCGCTCGCCAGGCGCCGGGCCAATCTGAAGAAGCTTCGCGCGGCGGTGCTCGCGCGAAGGGCAGATCTGGAAGCGGCGCTCGATGCCGATTTTGGCCACCGCTTCCGGCACGAGACCGCCATCATGGAACTGCTCCCGCTCACGTGGGGGATCGACTACCTGAACAAGAACCTGCGGCGCTTCATGCGTCGCGAGCGCCGGCACGTCGCGCTTCCCATGCGCCTCGGCCGCGCCTACGTCGAGTATCAGCCGCTCGGCGTTGTCGGCATCGTGGCTCCGTGGAACTATCCGTTCTCGCTCGCCTTGATTCCGCTCGCGACCGCCCTCGCCGCTGGCAATCGCGCCATGATCAAACCGTCGGAGTTCACGCCGGCGACGAACGACGTCCTGTTGGCGATGCTCGCGGAGACCTTCTCTGACGACGAAGTCGCCGTCGTCACCGGCGATGCCTCCGTTGGCGCCGCCTTCGCGGGCCTGCCGTTCGATCACCTCCTCTTCACCGGGAGCACGGCCGTCGGCCGCGCCGTCATGCGCGCCGCCAGCGAGCATCTCGTGCCGGTGACGCTCGAGCTCGGCGGCAAGTCGCCGGTGCTGGTCGATCAGGGGCAGCCGCTCGAGCGCGTCGCGGCCGACATCGCGTACGGCAAGCTGGCCAATGCCGGGCAGACGTGCATCGCGCCGGACTACGTGCTGTTGCCCGAGGGTGACGTCGATCGGTTCGTCGAGGCTTGGGGCAAAGCAGTGGCGGCACTCTATCCGGAGGGGCCGGCGAGCCAGGACTACACCTCCATCGTGAACGTACGCCACTACGACCGCTTGCGCGGGCTGCTCGTTGACGCGCAGGCGAAGGGCGCGCGCATCGTGGAGACCGGACGGTCACCCGAGCGAGCGAACGGTCGCGCCCACACGCTCCCGCCGACGCTGGTCTTCAACGTCCGTGACGACATGCGGATCATGCAGGAGGAGATCTTCGGGCCCTTGCTACCGATCGTGACCTATCGCGACCTGGACGAGGCGATCGCCTTCGTGAGCGCTCGACCGCGGCCGCTTGGGCTCTACTACTTCGGATCTTCCGCGACGAATCGCGCGCGAGTGTTGACGCGAACCACCTCCGGCGGCGTCACCATCAACGGCACGCTCATGCATTACGTCCAGGATGATCTCCCGTTCGGCGGCGTCGGGCCGAGCGGCTTTGGCGCGTATCACGGCATCGAGGGGTTCCGCATGTTCAGCCACCAGAAAGCGGTGTTCGAGGTGGGGCGATGGAATGGCGGCGCACTTCTGCGACCTCCCTTCGGCCGGGTCACGAACTTCATCCTGGCCTGGATGCTCCGCCCCGTCAGCACGGCCTCCGGGACCCCGATCGAGGTTCGCAACGCGATCGTGATTCGTGCTTCGGCCGAACGCGTGTGGGATTTGTTAACCGACGTCGAACGCTGGCCGTCGTGGTATCGGGCCTGCCGGTGGGTCCGAGTCGAGTCGACCGGCAGTACGGGTCGACCGACGGCATTCCGGTGGAAGGCACACCCGGTCGAACTGCGCAGCACGGTGGTGGCCAGCGAGCGACCGCGTTCCTTCACGTTTGTCGCGGACGGTTTGGGGGTGCACGCCGAGCGCACGTTCACGCTCCGCCCCACGCCCGACGGCCTGAGCACCGTCGTCGTGAGTCATGAAACCCAGGTCGGGCCGCTCCCCTGGCTGGGCCGAGTCTACCTGGCGCCGCGGCTGCACGCAGTCAACCAGGTGATGTTTGATGATCTGGCTCGAGCTGCCGAACGGAGTGGAACCTAGCCGAGGTCATCGTAGCGCACCGCGACGATCTCGAGTCGCTCGGGACCGCGCGGTGCGCGAAGGGTTACGGTGTCTCCAACTTTCGCCGTCAGCAGCGCTCTGGCGAGCGGAGAGCGCCAGGAGACGCGTCGGTCGCCGGAGTCGAGCTCGTCGACGCCCACGATGGTGACCTCGCGCTGTTTGCCACTCTCGTAGAGGACCGTGACCGTCGCGCCGAAGTGGACGCGCGGGTGCGCCTTGCCTGAGTTGTCCACGATCACGGCGCTGTCAAGACTCTTCGACAGGTAGCGGATACGCCGGTCGATTTCGCGCAGTCTCCGCTTGCCGTAGACATAGTCGGCGTTCTCCGAGCGATCGCCGTTGCTCGCGGCCCACGCCACCGTCGCGACAATGGACGGTCGCTCCGCCTTCCACAAGCGAGTCAGTTCCTCCTGCAGTCGCCGATAGCCGCCCGGCGTGATGTAGTTCTTGAACTCTTCACTCATACGATCAGATCGTGCCGCGTTCAGTTCTGCCATACCGCGAATCCCTGTGCCCGGAACCACGCGGCGAGCTTCGGCTCCATGCAGGCGGCAATCCGGTACGGCAGCCGCGAGAACCCTTCAACGAGATCGAGCCGTAGCCGGACGCCATGGGCGCGGACGAAGCGACCGGACTGTGTGCCCACGCGGTGACGATCGAACCGCCGTTCGGGTGTGAGCCCGGTGACGCCGATGTACAAGCATCCGGCCGCCGCGCCGCCGGGATTGCGCTCGCGAAACGCGCGGTTCTTCCAGACCGCCCTATCGAGCTCGATGGCGTAGACGCTGTGGCGCGCCCGTGACCATGACCTCGCCGACAAGCGCGCGCACAAGGCGAACAGTTCCGCATCGGCCCCGCTCGCCTGACCGGGCTCGAGCGGCTCGCCCGCGCCAATCCTCCGCTTTCCACCCCACCGGAAGAAGACGTCAGTCGAGGTCTTTCCTGTCCGAATCACGTACCCGGGTCCCCATTGAGGATAGTCTGCGTGCCGGACGATCTCGCCGGGTACCATGGCTTGACAGTATTCGAACCAACCGACTAGCGTAGCGTCGCTCTACGGGGTGCATCGGCACAAGTCGCCGAAAGGGCTAGGCCCGCCCGCTGACATCATCAGCAGGAG
>DATAEE010000183.1:0-4334 GCA_036258175.1 Vicinamibacterales bacterium | reverse complement strand
CGCGCGTAGTGAGGAAACGCCACCTCGGGCTCAGGAATCTCCGGGTGCCACCGCTTCTCCCATTCGAACGAGTAGTCGCCCTTGTAGCCGGCCTTCGCGAGGATCTGCACCTGCCGCTTGACGGGAACGTCGCCTTCGCCGGTGAGAACGTACTGCCGCTCCTTTTCGCCCGGACGCGAGTCCTTCAGATGCGTGTGGCGGACATACTTGCCGAGCGCAGCGAACGTCTGCTCCGGCTCCTCCTTGCCGGCGGCGAACGTGTGGTGTGCGTCCCAGAGCAGCGCCACATGCGGCGAGGCGGCGCGCTCGAGCAGTTCCTTCAGCAACGGCGACTGGACGAAGTCGCCGTGCGATTCAATGACGACCACGACGCCGCGGTCGCCGGCGTAGCGCCCCAATTCGCCGAGCCCCGACGAAACGTGGGCCATGACCTGCTCGCGTCGGGTCGCGTCGAGTGTGTCCCCGAAGACCCGCACGTACGGCGCGCCTAACGCGGCCGCGAGGTCGATGAAGCGCCGCGCTTCGTCCATCTGCGCCTTCCGCACGGCCGGCTCCGTTTCGTGCATCCGCGCCGAGCTGCCGAGGCACGAAACGCGAAGCCCGCGGTCCGCCAGCTCTCTCTTCGATTGCTGAATCCGCGCCGCGCCGAATTCCGGGCGCTCCGTGAGATCCATGGCTTTCTGGATGCCGCGCAGCTCGATCGACACGAAGCCGTGCCTCGCCGCGAAGTCGAGGATCGGAATCCAGTCCCAGGCCGGACAGCCGAGCGTCGAGAAGCCGAGCGGCGGCGGGCCGCCGCCGGGCTGCATCGGGATCGAGGGAAGGGCGAGCGAGGCCGCGAGCGATTGGAGAAAGGCTCTGCGATGCATGCCGGATATCATATGGCCGACCGTGCTCGTCACAGTCTCCTCCGACGGCGCCACGCTCGCGGCGGCAGCGGCGGCCGACGCGGCTGCACGCCTCCGAGCGGCCCTCAAGGAGCGCCAACGCGCCCGCATCATCGCGGCGACCGGCGCGTCGCAGTTCGAGTTCCTGGGCCGGCTCGTCCGGGAGGACGGCATCGACTGGCGACGCGTCGAGATGTTCCATCTCGACGAGTACATCGGCCTTCCCATAGATCACCCCGCCAGTTTCCGGAAGTATCTCCTCGAGCGGCTGATCCGGCCCGCCGGCATTCTCGACTACCATCTGCTCGACGGCGAAGGAGACCCGGCCGTGGTGGCTCGAAGCGTCGGCGACACGCTGCGCAAAGCGCCGATCGACGTCGCGTTCGTCGGCATCGGTGAGAACGGGCACCTCGCCTTCAACGATCCACCGGCTGATTTCGTCACCGAATCGCCCTATCTGATCGTCCGGCTGGACGAAGCCTGCCGCCGGCAGCAGGTGGGAGAGGGTTGGTTCGCGAGCATCACAGATGTGCCGGAAACTGCGATCTCGATGTCGGTGAGACAAATCCTGGCGGCGAACGCGATCTTGTGCGTCGTGCCCGATCGGCGGAAGGCGGAGGCGGTGCGGGCCTGTCTCGAAGGTCGGGTCACACCGAATGCACCCGCGTCCATCCTCCGCACGCACCGTGACGTGACGATTTACCTGGATCCGGATTCAGCGTCTCTCCTCAGCCGCGACCTCGTATCGCGAGGTTCGGCCCCAGTCGCGGAGGACTTATGGCGGGTTCCCACAGTCGGCGAGAGTTCCTGACCCTGGCAGGCGCGGCGGCAGCAAGCGCAGGTTTCCGGAGCCCGACCGCGCTGGACTTGGTGGCCCCCGGCGCGGTGGCGCATCGCTTCAGTGATGCGATTCAGGCGAAGGCTCCGCGTCGCTTCATCATCGACTCGCACCAGCACTACGACGGGAAACCTGATTACTTCCAGCGTCTCGTAGCGACGTATCGTCCTCGCAACGCGATGGCGTGCGTGCTGACGCCGATGTCCGGCTTCGATGCGACGAAACGCGCGGCCGCCGACCACGCAGACGTCGTGATCCCGTACGGGCAGATCAGCGTCGACGATCCCGGCGCGGCCGGCGAGATCGACAAGTTCGCGGCCGCCGGCTTCAAGGGCATCAAAATGCACAGCCCGCGCAAGAACTGGGACGATGCCGGGTATTTTCCGCTCTACAAGAAGCTGCAGGATCGGAAGCTTCTTGCGCTGTTCCACACGGGTATCGCGTTTCACATCGAGGAGCCGCAGTACACGTCGATGGCGCGGATGCGCCCCGCGTACCTCGACACGATCTCCCGTGCGTTTCCGGATTTGACCATCCAGGGCGCGCATCTCGGCAATCCGTGGTACGAGGAGGCGGCGGAAGCCGCGCGCTGGGGCCGGCGGTTGTATTTCGACCTCACCGGATCGTCGCTCATCAAGAAGGCCAAGAACCTCGCAGTCTTCAAGGACTACTTGTGGTGGGAAGGGCCGACCGCCCACAGCTCTCCGCACGCGGTGTACGCGTTCGAGAAGCTCGTGTTCGGAACCGACGAGGCGCCTGAGCAACTCGAGAACATGCTGGGCCGATACGAGGCCATGCTCGACGCGTGCGCGGTGCCCGAGGCGAGCCGCCGGAAAATCTACGGCGAGACGATCGCAGGGCTGTTGGGCATCGCCGTGCGCACCTGATGTCGCGCCCGATTCGCCACCTGCGGTGGTACATCGGCGGTCTGCTGTTTCTTTCGACCGTCATCAACTACATCGATCGCCAGACCCTGAACGTGCTGGCGCCGATCCTCAAGGACCAGTTTCACTGGACGAACTCCGATTTCGCGCTGGTCGTCATCGCCTTCCGCTTCGCGTACGCGTTCGGCCAGACGGCCAGTGGACGTTTTCTCGATCGCGTAGGCACGCGCACCGGCCTGAGCGTGACCGTCCTGTTCTATTCGATCGCCGCGATGCTCTCGTCGCTGGCGAGCGGCCTCCGCAGCTTCGCGTTCATGCGGTTCCTGCTCGGAGCGGGGGAGTCCGCGAACTGGCCGGGCGCCACCAAAGCGGTTTCGGAATGGTTCCCGCGGCGCGAGAGCGGCTGGGCCGTGGCGCTCTTCGACAGCGGATCCTCGATCGGCGCCGCGCTCGCTCCGTTCATCGTGCTGGCCGTGTATCAGGCGACCGGCAGCTGGCGTCCGGCGTTCATCGTCACGGGTGCGCTCGGGTTTCTCTGGCTGCCGCTGTTCCGCTGGCTCTATCGCTCGCCGGAGGAGCATCCGCGGATTTCGCCCGAGGAGCGGCAGTACATCCTGAACAATCGGGCATCAGCGGCCGCCGCGCCGGACGGTGGAGGAACCGGCGTCCTCGGATACCGCATGCTTCTTTCGCTGCCGCAGACGTGGGGCATCATCATCGGCAAGGCGCTGACCGATCCGGTCTGGTTCTTCATCACTGACTGGTTCGCCATCTATCTCGTGAGCCGCGGCTTCAAGCTCGAAGACAGCCTGCTGGCATTCTGGGTCCCGTTCCTCGCCGCCGATCTCGGCAATTTTTTCGGAGGCGGCGTCTCGAGCGCGCTCATCAAGCGCGGTTGGTCCGTCGGCGCCGCCCGCAAGGCCGTCGTCCTGTTCGGCGGGATCGGTATGACGCTTCTGATCCCGACCCTCTATGTGACATCGCTCGGCTGGCTCACCGCGTGCTTCGCGATTTCGACTTTCGCGTACGCGGCGCTCTCGACGATGATCCTGAACCTGCCGGCCGACATCTATCCGACCAGATCAGTGGCGTCGGTGAGCGGGATGAGCGGCACCGCGGCTGGCATCGGCACCATCATCGCCACCTATGTCACCGGCTGGGTCTCAGATCGGTACTCGTTCGAGCCGATCCTGATCGGTGCCAGCCTCGTGCCCGTCATCGCGACCGTCGCGGTGCTGGCGCTCGTGCGGAACAACCAGGCAACGCGGAACGGAACCGTCAGTGCAATCTGACCGGATGGGATCGCCACTCGAAGGCGCCCGGGTCGTCAGCCTGGCGGTCAATCTCCCTGGACCGGTCGCAGCGGCCGCGCTGCGTGACGTCGGCGCCTCCGTCGTCAAAGTCGAACCGCCGGGCGGCGATCCTCTCGCAAGCGTCAGTCCGAAGTGGTACGCGGACCTGACACGCGGCATGCAAGTCCAGACGCTCGATCTGAAAGCGGCCGCCGATCGCCGGCGCCTGGACGACTGGCTCGAAGCGGCAGACCTGTTTCTTACGTCCACACGTCCGGCCGCTCTGCAGCGATTGAACCTTGCCTGGACGAACCTTCACCAACGCTACCCACGACTCTGTCAAGTCGCGATCGTTGGATACGGCTCGCCGCGGGAGAACGTGGCGGGACACGACCTGACGTATCAGGCCGAGATCGGCCTCGTCACGCCGCCA
>DATAEE010000182.1:0-45504 GCA_036258175.1 Vicinamibacterales bacterium | reverse complement strand
CAACAGCAACCTGTTCGTGATGTCGTTCGATCGGCGGTTCACGCAGCGCGCGTTCGACCAGCCGAGCGACGCGTTGAGCGGGAACTCCTTCGCGTCGTTCCTGCTCGGCGCGGCCGCGAGCGGCTCGATCGACAACAACTTCTATCCGACGCTGCGCTGGAACTACTACGCGCCGTGGGTCCAGGACGATTGGCAGCTCACCAACAAGCTGACCGTCAACCTCGGATTCCGTTGGGATCTCAACACGCCGGTCTTCGAGGAAGACAATCGTCTGAACTACAACTTCGACACACAGGCCATCAATCCCGTGTCGTCGCGGCTCCCGGGCGGCCTGCAGGTCCGCGGCGGGCTCGGGTTCGTCGACGTGAACGGCAACCCGAAGTACCCATACAAGTACGACAAGAACAACATCCAGCCACGAGTAGGGCTCGCCTACATGTTGAACGACGAGACGGTGCTGCGCGGCGGCTACGGCCTGTACTACCTGAACGTCGTCGGCATCTCGGCCTCGGACGGGTTCAGCGTGACGACGCCGCTCATCACGTCGCTCGACGGCGACCGCACGTCGACCTTCCCGCTGTCGAACCCGTTCTCTCAGGGGATCGCTGAAGCGCCGGGATCGTCGCTCGGGCTGGAGACGCTTCTGGGACGCGGGCCGAGCTTTTCCAATACCGACTTCGCGAATCCCTACGTCCATCAGTTCTCGATCTCGCTGCAGCGGATGCTGCCCTGGCGCACGACGATTGAGGTCGCCTACGTCGGCAGCCGCACTCGCCAGGCGCAGAACCGGTGGGGTGGACTTAACGAGCCGCCGCTCGAGCTGCGCAACCAGTGCGACCCGTCGCAGGGCGGGAACCCCGCGATCTGCAACGCGCAGCTGCCGAATCCATTCTTCCAGGTCCCTGGCTTCGAAGGCACGAGCCGGTTTACGAGCCGGACGCTGAGCCGCTACGAGCTAAGCCGGCCGTTCCCGCAGTTCACGAGCATTACGCAGTTCGACCGGAACGACGGAACCGTCTGGTACGACTCGATGCAGGTGTTTCTGAACAAGCGGATGTCGGACGGCCTCACGCTCGCAGGGACCTACACGCTCTCCAAGATGATCGAAGAAAACGGCGGTGGCAATCAGATTGGCGGCACGGCGACGACCAACCCCCTCATCGTCGAGATCGATCGCATCGTTCAGAAGTCGGCGTATGAGAGCGATCGCCGCCACCGCGTCACGCTGTCGGGTGTCTATCATCTGCCGTTCGGCCGGGGTCAGAAGTACATGAACCAGGCGAACGCGGTCGTCGAGGCGCTCGCCGGCGGCTGGGAAGTCGCGGGCATGTGGCTGTTCAACAGCGGCCGGCCGTGGGGCCTCCCGCAGAACGTCTTCTACGTGAAGGATGCGAAGATCGCCAACGTCGATTTCGGCGACCCGCGCGTCATCCGGGCGGTGCAGCCTTGCGTCGGGCAGATGAACAACAGCGGCGCCGTCACGATGCTGGCGTACTCCGTCGCCGCCGGCTGCACGGAGCCGAACTTTATCATCAGGCCCACCTACACGGCGGCCGGCACCAATTTCCGCGACGACGAGATCCGACGTCCGCCGTTCTACCAGTTCGACATCAACTTCGCGAAGACCTTCCGCATCACCGGCAACGTGCGGGCGCAGCTGCGCTTCGAGGTCTACAACCTGTTCAACCAGGTCGTCTACGACGAGCGGAACTACGAGAACAACCCGACGAACTCGCTGTTCGGCTCCATCGACAAGACCGTGGTCCGTCAATCCAACTTCCCGCGATACGGCCAGCTCGGGATCAAGCTGCTGTTTTGATCGCGAACCGGGCGCCGGGCATCCTCGTGATGCTCGGCGCCATCACCCTCGGGACCGCCGGCGGTTCGTCCCAGGGGACAGCCGGCGTCCGCGAGATCGCGTGGACCGACGTCGCGCCAGCGATTCAGCGCCTGCTCGCCGCGCGCGGCCTCGACGGCGCGACGTTTGCCGCTCACATCTCAGAAATCCGCCGGCGCAACGAGGCGCGAGTCCGCGAGGGCGACCTCGATCATCTGATCTACTACGTGCTGCAATCCTCCAGTTTCACGGCGCTGCCTCGCATCGAACCGGCCGTCAGCGCGAAGGCGTTCGTGAAAAACGGAGGGTCGATCCCGGCTGACGCACGCGCGCGGCTGCGCGCGTTTGCCGCCGCCAAGCGTAACGCGCGCGATGCCAGGCTCACGTACTTTCACGACCTCCTGGCAGCAGAAGCCGAGGGTGTTTCGAGGCCGGATTTTCTCGATGGGCAGTACATCCGCGCGATGCGTTTCCTTCATGAAAAGGAGTTCGTTGCCGTTCGGCAGCCGGATGGACCACAGGCCGTAGGCGCCCTGTACCAGGCGCGCGGCCTCAGCACCGACACCTCGGTCGAAGCGGGCTACGTCGTGTATCTCGGCCTGGCGACGCTGCAGCAGCTCGAACCCCGGCGCAGGATTCGAAGTGTGCTCGTGGTTGGTCCCGGCCTCGACGTGGCGCCTCGCACGAATCTCCTGGACGCGGGCGAGCCACAGAGCTATCAACCCTTCGCGGTTATGGACGCGCTGCTGAAGCTCGGACTCGCTGCACGCTACGAAATTAAAGTCGCCATTGTCGATATCAACCCGCGCGTTGTCGACTGGCTGGAACGGGTGCGGGGCACGCGTCGTCGGCTGCATCTGGTCAGCGGCGTCGCGGAGACCGACCGAGTCCGCTTTACGAGCGATTTCCGGCAGTATTTCGAGTCCATCGGCAAGGGTCTCTCGACGCCCACCCCCCTCGAGGAACGCTCCGGACGCCTGGTCAAGTCGATGGACATGGACCTGCGCGTCGCACCCCGTTTCGGCATGATCTGTCTCGACATCGTCGTGGATCGAATCGATCGTCGATTCGACTTGATCGTCGTGACGAACGTGTTTCCATATTTGTCCGATGCCGAACTGCTGTTGGCCCTGACCAACCTCACCGCAATGCTGGCGCCAGGCGGCGTGCTGCTGCACAATGAGCCGCGTCCGATTCTGGCCGAAGCGACGTCGGCGCTCCGCCTCGCCTTGCTGCACTCGCGGTCCGTGGTGATCGCCACGGTCGCCGGCGGCGAATCGCCGCTCTACGACTCTATATGGATGCATCGCGCACCCGATTGAGCCTCACCGCCGCGCTCGCCACCATCCTCGCGCTCCTGCTGGCCGTGCTCCCGTCGGGCGCGCAGTGGCCGCAGTTCCGCGGCCCGGATGGCATGGGCACGTCCGCGAGCCGCCCGCCGCTGACGTGGAGCGAACAGCAGAACGTCGCGTGGAAGGTCCCGATTCACGGCCGCGCCTGGTCCTCGCCCGTGATTCTCGGCAACCAGGTGTGGGTCACGACGGCGACGGAAGACGGGCGGGAGCTGTTCGCCGTCGCCATCGATCGGCGGACGGGAAAGATCCTCCACGACCTGAAACTGTTTCAGGTCGCGAAACCTCAGTACGCGCATCCCTTCAACACGTATGCGTCGCCCACGCCGGTCATCGAGCCGGGCCGCGTGTACGTGACGTTCGGGTCGCCCGGCACGGCGGCGATCGATTCGGCCAGCGGCAAGGTGGTGTGGGAGCGGCGCGACTTCGAATGCAATCACTTTCGAGGCGCCGGTTCGTCGCCCATCCTGTTTGGCGACCTGCTCATCATGCACTTCGACGGCAGCGATCGGCAGTACGTCGTCGCGCTCGACAAGCGAACGGGGAAAACCGTCTGGCGGACGGAGCGATCGATCGACTTCCAGGATCTGACACCGCAGGGCAAGCCGCAGGCCGACGGCGATTTCCGCAAGGCATTCTCGACCCCGCACATCGTGATGGTCGGGAAGGAACCGCTGCTCGTCAGCATCGGATCCAAAGCGACCTACGGGTACGATCCTCGAACGGGGAAGGAGCTCTGGAGGATCGAAGAACGAACGAGCCACTCGGGCAGTACGCGGCCCGTGGCTGGGCACGGCCTCGTGTTCTACCCGACTGGATTCGCGACCGGTCAGCTTTTCGCGATCAAACCTGACGGCAGGGGAGACGTGACCGGGACGCATGTCGTCTGGCGCGTCACCCGCGGCGTCCCGAACAAGCCGTCGCTGGTGCTCTCCGACGATCTGCTCTTCATGGTCAACGATGCCGGGATCCTCAGCTGCCTGGACGCCACTAAAGGCACTGAAGTGTGGAAGGCCCGCCTGGAGGGCAGCTTTTCTGCTTCTCCGGTCCTGGCCGGCGGACGCATCTACTTTTTCAGCGAGGAAGGCAAGACCACGGTGATCGAGGCCGGCCGGGCGTTCAAGGTGCTGGCGGAGAATCACCTCGGCGACGGGTTCATGGCATCCCCGGCCATCGACGGCGGCGCGCTCATCCTTCGGAGCCGCACGCACCTGTACCGTATCGAATCGGCTGATGCCCGCCGGCCATCAGCCGCGCCGCCTGCCCGACTGTTGCCCTGAGACGACAGAACGTCTCGGCCCGAGGACGAAACCGCAAAAAACCCGCGCGAACTCTGCCGTCGCGATTGGCGCGACTTTGGCAATGCAGGGCCTGAACGACCCTTTCAGCCCATGGAGTGGCAATGCGGCATTCCCCACCTCAATCTCTCATTCCCGTCGTTGGTCTCGCGCTCGCAATCCTCACGGCATCGCCCGTTCACGCGCAATACTTCGGGCGCAACAAAGTGCAGTACAAGGACTTCAACTTCGAGGTACTGAAGACGCAGCACTTCGACATCCATTTCTATGCGGAGGAGCGCGAAGCGGCTACCGACCTCGGTCGGATGGCCGAGCGCTGGTATACGCGTCTCTCGACCCTCTTCGACCACGACCTGTCGACGCGCCAGCCCATCGTCGTGTACGCCTCCAGTCCTGATTTCCAGCAGACGAACGTCGTCTCGGGGGAGATCGGTGAAGGGACCGGAGGGGTCACGGAAGGCTACAAGCGGCGCATCGTCATGCCGCTCGCGAGCACGCTGGTCGACACTGATCACGTGCTTGGACACGAGCTCGTGCACGCCTTCCAATACGACATCGCCAGATCGGATCCCCAGCAGCCGACCGGCATGTCGATCGAGCGGCTGCCGCTGTGGTTCATCGAAGGCCTGGCGGAGTACTTGTCGCTCGGCCATGTCGATCCACACACGGCCATGTGGATCCGCGACGCCGCGCGGAGCGAGGACAAGCTGCCAGCGATCCGCCAGCTCGGCGATCCCAACTACTTCCCGTACCGCTGGGGCCAGGCGTTCTGGTCGTATGTCGCCGGCCGATGGGGTGACGGCTCGATCCGATCGATCTTTGACGAGGCACTGGAGACGGGCAGTCCGACGGTAGGGCTCGAGCAGGTCACCGGCATTGCCGAAAAAGAGCTCTCGAGCGAGTGGCATCAGGCAATACGCGAGCAGTACGCGCCGATTCTCGCGTCGGCGAAGCGCGCGAGTCAGTCTGCCCAGGGTGTGACGACCGAGGACAAGGCGCGCGGTGCGCTGGCGGTGTCACCGGTTCTGAGTCCCGACGGCAGCCGGGTGGCGTTTCTGTCGGGGCGCGATCTTCTCTCGATTGACCTGTTTCTCGCGGAGGCGCAGAGCGGACGCATCATCCGCAAGCTGGTGAGCACGGCGACCGATCCGCACTTCAGCAGCATCCAGTTCATCTCGTCGGCCGGTACGTGGCATCCGAACGGCAAGCAGTTCGCCATCGGCGCGATTCGCGGCGGCGATCCGGTCCTGGCGATCCTCGACGTGGATCGCGGCGATCGGGTGCGCGATATCCCGTTTCCGCAACTCGGAGAGATTCTGAACCCGTCGTGGTCGCCCGACGGTCGGTCGATCGCGTTCTCGGCGACGAGCGGCGGGCGATCTGATCTGTACATCTACGAACTCGAGCCGGGGCGGCTGCGGCGGATCACTGAAGACGCGTTCGCGGATCTTCAGCCCGCCTGGTCGCCGAACGGCGATCGCCTGGCCGTTGTGACGGATCGATTCTCGACGGACCTGAAGCTCCTCAACGCGGGGCGGCTCGGTCTCGCGCTGGTCGACGTCGCGTCCGGCCGCATCGACGCGGTGCGCACCTTCGAGCGCGGGAAGTCGATCAATCCGCAGTGGGCGCCGGACGGGCGCAACCTCTATTTCCTGTCCGACGCGACGGGGATCACGAATGTCTACGCGATCAATGTCGGGGATCAGCAGATCCGGCGGCTGACGAACCTCGACGCGGGCGCGAGCGGCATCACGGCGCTCAGCCCGGCGCTGTCGGCGTCACTCGATACCAACCGGCTCGCGTTCAGCGGATACGAGGAAGGCCGGATCGGCGTCTACCTGCTGGACGGGCGCGAAGCGCTCACCGGAACGCCGATTCAACCTTCGACCATCGGCCCAGAGTTGTATACCGTGGCGGCCGCCCTTCCGCCGCTGACGCGGACGTCGACACAGGTTGTGGCTTACCTGAACGATGCGATCACCGGCCTTCCCGAGGCGCCGGGCGAAGTGGCGCCGTATGACGCAAAGCTGTCGATCGACGCGGTCGGGCAGCCTTACATTGCGGCAGGGGTCACCCGTTTCGGCGCCATGTATGGCGGAGGATTGTCATTCACGATGAGCGACACGCTCGGCAACCACAATCTCTACACCGCGATCGACATCAGCAGCTACGGCGGAGCGTTCAGCGACATCTACAAGAACACCGGCGTGTACGCCGCCTATACAAACCTGACGCACCGCTGGAACTGGGGCGTATCGGGCGGCCAGCTGCCGTACGTCGTCGGGGGCATCGGCTCCGGCATCGGGACGATCAACGGACAGCCGGCAATCGTCGAGCAGCAGGTCATCTTCCGGCAGACCCATCGCGGCGTGAACGGCTCGGTTGCGTATCCGTTCGACAAAACGCGCCGGGTGGAATTCGGCACCGGGTATCAGCACGTGACGTTCGATCAGGAAGTGCGCACGATCGGCTACTCGATCCGGACGGGCGAGCAGATCAGCGATGACACGGAAACGACGGAGCTCGCCAACCCGCTGCATCTCGGGAGCGTAAGCGCCGCGTTCGTCACCGACAGCTCGATCTTCGGCGCCACGAGTCCCGTCGCGGGCAGCCGTTCACGGTTCGAAGTTGCGCCGACGGTGGGCACGATCACGTATACGACCGCGCTGGCGGACTACCGCCGCTACTTCATGCCGGCGCGGTTCTACACCATCGCGGGACGCGTGATGCATTACGGGCGGTACGGCGCCGACAGCGAGGATGGACTGCTGCTGCCGCTTTACCTCGGCTACCCGGAGCTGATTCGTGGGTACAACTACGGTTCGTTCGAAGCGAGCGAGTGCCGGATAGGTCCCGCTGGCCCGTGCGAAGTGTACGACCGGCTGCTCGGCTCGCGAATGATGATCGCGAACCTCGAGTTCCGCTTTCCGTTGCTGCGGCCGTTCGGCGGTGTTGGCGGATCGATGTATGGACCGGTTCCGGTCGAGGTCGCGTTCTTCGCCGATGCCGGCGTCGCCTGGACGAGGGCTAATGAGCCCACGTTCCTCGGCGGCAACCGGGAGCCGGTGTCGAGCGCCGGCGTGACGTTCCGCGCGAACCTGTTCGGGTTTGCCGTCGCACAGGTGGACTTCGCGCATCCGTTCCAGCGCCCGGGCCGCGGATGGGTCTGGGGGTTCAGCCTGACGCCGGGATTCTAGACCGCACATCGGGCCCCACTGGCCTAAGGTCCAATGGCAGCCTCCGGTGACGGCTGGTAGCGTTCCAGCCGTCACGGGAGGACTGCGCTATGGACATCCTCAACACCATCCTCAACGCGCAGAACGGCGGAGCCGTTCGCCAGATCGGCCAGATGGTCGGCCTCGAGAAAGAACAGACCACCACCGCGCTTGAAGCGCTGCTTCCGGCGCTCGCCGCCGGCTTTCAGAGGAATCTTCAGGGCGCTGACGGAGTCGGCGCGCTGACCGCGGCGCTCGCGCAGGGCAACCACGGACGGTACCTCGAGACGCCCTCGACGCTTGGCGACGCGTCGAGCATCGCAGACGGCAACGGGATCCTGTCGCACGTGTTCGGCAGCAAGGACGTCAGCCGGCAGGTCGCGGCGCGCGCGTCGACGCAGACCGGGATCGACCCGGCGATCCTGAAGAAGCTCCTGCCGATCGCCGCGGCGCTGATGATGGGCACGCTCTCGCGTCAGACGCAGAGCGCCGGCGCGTCACAGGCGGTGGCAACCAGCGGCACGGACTTCCTGTCGATGCTGACGCCGCTCATGGATGCCAATCGAGACGGCTCGATGCTGGACGACGTGACCGGTATGCTCGGGCGGTTTTTCCGCGCCTAGCGGGCGCCCGAGTAGTTCACGCGCCAGATCACGTTCGACCCGTCGTCGCTGACGAGCAGCGAGCCGTCGGCGGCGACGGCCACGCCGACCGGTCGCCCCCAGACGTGCCCGTCGTCTGTCACGAACCCGGTGAGGAAATCTTCGTACTCACCGGACGCCGCGGTTCCATTCATCGGCACGCGAATGACCTTGTAGCCCGTGCGCAGCGATTTGTTCCACGAACCGTGCTGCGCCGCGAAGATACTGTCGCGGTGCGATGCCGGGAACTGCGTGCCCTGGTAGAAGACCATCTGGAGCGACGCGCTGTGCGACTGGACGAGCACGTCGGGCGTCCTGACCTTCGCCTTGAGCTCAGGATGTTTTCCCTGATGTCGCGGATCCTGGTTGCCGCCCATATAGAACCAGGGCCATCCAAAGAAATCTCCGTCTTCGACCTGCGTGATGTAGTCGGGCACGAGGTGGTCGCCGAGCCCATCGCGCTCGTTCACCGACGCCCAGAGCTTGGCGTTCTGCGGGTGAAACGCGATGCTGACCGCGTTGCGGATGCCCGAAACGAACACGCGACGGCCAGTGCCGTCCGGATTGAACTCTAGGATCGTCGCGCGGTCCTTCTCGATGGGGTTGTTGTCCACGTCGTCCACGTTCGACTGCGAGCCGACCGAGACGTACATCTTTTTCGCGTCGGGGGAAAAGGCGATGTCCCGCGTCCAGTGTCCTCCGCCTCTTACTTGTCCGCCGCTTGGCAGGTCGGAGACGATCATTTCCTGCGGGCCTCTCGCTTTCAGGTCGCCGGTCTGGTACGGGAAGCGAACGACCGAATCAGTGTTGCCGACGTACACGTGAGTCGGGCTCGGGCCCGGCGGATAAAAGGCAATCCCGAAGGGCCGGTTGAATCCGCTTGCAAACACTTCAATCGATGCCTTGCCTCCGGCGCTGCGGACGACCTTCACCAGCCCGGGCTTGCTCTCCGCGACGAACAGGTCGCCATTCGGCGCAGTGCGGATCAAACGCGGGTTCTCGAGGCCGGTCGCGTACTCGGCGACGGTGTAGCCGGGCAGCGTTTTCGGCGTCGCACCCTGCGGACGGGGAACCACGGTCGGCGGATTGTCCACGTGCCGCGTCGCGAGGGGCGCGGGCAGGTCCGCGACGGTGATCTTGTACTTGGCTCCGGGCTGCTCGTGTCGGAAGTCGGAGCGCGCCGACTGCGCCGCGAGCGCGGCGCCGAACACTCCGCCGGCGATCGCCGCGCATATAAGATGAGTGCGCACTGAAGGCATTTGCATGGCCCTATAGTCTATATGCGGGTCGGACCTCGTTCCTCGGGCCTCGTGCCTCGGGCGGTGCCTCGGGCCTCGTGCCTCGCGTGGTCTCTCGTGCCTCGAGGTGAAAGTTCCAAGACACTTACGAGGCACGAACCCCGAGGTCCGAGGAACGGCTTAACTGCACGCGCCGTATAAGCCGTACATGCTGCCCGACCGTCTTCGCCGCATCAGCCGCCGTCTGTGGCGCGCCCCGCTCTTCACCTTCATCGCGGTGCTGACCCTCGGCGTCGGGATCGGCGCGAACGCCGCGATCTTCAGCGTCATCAACGGCGTGCTGCTCAAGCCGCTGCCATTTGTCGAGCCCGACCGGCTGGTGGGTGTGTGGCACACCGCGCCCGGCATCGGGTTTCCGTTGGTCGACCTATCGCCGTCGACCTATCTCACCTACCGCGAGTCGGGACGAACGCTCGAAGACATCGGCCTCTGGAGTACCTTCAGCGTAACGGTGACTGGCACGGGCGAGCCTGAGCGCATCGACGTCCTGGTGGTCACCGAAGGAACGTTCGGGGTGCTGCGCATCGAGCCCCAGCTGGGCCGTCGCTTCACCGCGGACGACGACTCGCCGCGTACACCGGAGCGCGTCATGTTGACCGACGCCTACTGGCGGCGCAAGTTCGGCGGTGATTCTTCAGTCATCGGCCGGCCGCTCGTCGTGGATGGCAAGCCTCGCGAGATCATCGGTGTGCTGCCCGCGGGCTTCCAGTTCCTGGATCACCAGCCGCAGATCGTCCTGCCAATCCGTCTGAACCCCGCCGAGGTTCGGGTCGGCAACTTCAGCTTTCAGGGGGTCGGCCGCCTGAAGCCCGGCGTGACGCTCGATCAGGCCAACGCCGACATCGCGCGAATGATTCCGCTCTCCTTGGATCGCTTCCCGATGCCGCCAGGCATGACCCGGAAAATGTTCGACGACGCCAAGCTGGGGCCCAGAGTCCGGCCTCTCTCCGCCGACGTCATCGGCGACGTGGGGCGCGTGCTGTGGGTGCTGTTCGGCACGGTCGGCCTGGTACTGCTCATCGCCTGTGCGAACGTCGCCAATCTCTTTCTCGTGCGCGCGGAAAGTCGCCAGCAGGAGCTCGCCATTCACGCGGCGCTTGGCGCGGGCCGCGGCCGGGTCGCGTGGGAGCTGGTGTCCGAGAGCCTCGCGCTCGGCGTCATCGGCGGCATCGTTGGCCTCGGGCTCGCGTACAGTGGCGTCCGCGCGCTCGTCGCCGCCGCGCCGCGCGGTCTCCCCCGCGTCACGGACATCGGGATCGATCCAACCGTCATCGTCTTCACGGTTGCGGTCTCGTTGCTCGCGGGTGTCCTCTTCGGATTGCTCCCGATGGTCAGGTTCGCCAGACCTCAGCTGACGTCGGCGCTGAAGGAGGGCGGCCGGTTGTCGAGCGCCGGACGCGGGCGTCACCGCCTCCGGAACGCGCTCGTCGTCGTCGAGATCGCGATGGCGGTCGTGCTGCTCGTCGCGTCAGGTTTGATGATACGCACGTTCCAGGCCATGCGTCGGGTGGATCCCGGGTTCACGCGACCCGAAGAGGTGCTGACGCTCCGCATTGCCATTCCGGAAACCCTGGTGCCGCAGGGTGAACAGATGGTCCGGATGTACGAGGCGATCCTCCGGAACATTGAACGTATTTCCGGCGTGGCATCGGTGGGAATGTCGAGCGACATCACGATGGACGGCGGCGGCAGCAACGATCCGATCTTCGTCGAGGACTTTCCCATTGCCGCCGGCGGTCTCCCGCCGATCCGCCGCTTCAAATGGATCTCCGAAAATTACTTCCAGACCATGGGTACCCGGCTCGTGGCGGGCAAGCTCGTGACGTGGTCCGATGTCTATAACGCCAACCCGGTGGTCGTCGTCAGCGAGAACTTCGCGCGCGAGTACTGGAAGGAGCCGGCGGCGGCGCTCGGGCGGCGAATCAGGGAGAGTCCGTCGAACCCCTGGCGCACCATTGTTGGCGTCGTCGCCGACACGAGGGACAACGGCGTCGCGCGTCCGGCGCCCGCGATCATGCACTGGCCGATGATGATGAAGGCCTTCTGGGACAACAAGGTGTTCGTTCCGGGCGGAATGACCTACGCCATCAGGACCCAGCGGGCCGGGTCACCGACGCTCGTCAAAGAGATTCAGCAGGCGGTCTGGTCGGTGAACGGGAACCTGCCGGTCGCGGGCGTCCGGACGCTCGACGATATCCGCTCCCGATCGATGGCGCAGACGTCGTTCGCGCTGATCATCCTGGCGATCGCCGGCGCTGTCGCCCTGCTCCTCGGCGTCGTCGGTATCTACGGCGTGATCTCGTACGTGGCCAGCCAACGCACGCGCGAGGTGGGTATCAGGATGGCGCTCGGGGCGGCGAAGCGTGACGTGAGCCGGCTGTTCATCCGGCACGGCCTGGTGTTGACGGCTGCCGGCGTCGTGCTCGGCACGATCGCGGCCGCGGCGCTCACACGCGCGATGACCACGCTGCTGTTCGGCGTGAGCGCGCTCGACCCGTTGACGTACGTCGCGGTCGCGCTCGCGCTCGGCGCGACCGCGCTCGTTGCGACGTATCTTCCAGCGCGCCGCGCCGCGAGGATTGATCCGGCGGCGGCCCTGCGCTGGGAAGCCTAACCGGGCCTCGGTCCTCGTGCTTCGTGCCTCGGGCGGGGCCTAGTGCCTCGTCCCCCGGCGGTGCCTCGGGGCTCGTGCCTAGGCTGTTACGTGCCTCGTGCCTCGTGCCTCGTGCCTCGTGCCTGGTGCCTCGTGCCTGGTCCCTCCGGCGGTGCCTTGGGCCTCGTTCCTTGTGGCGTGCCTTGGACCTGTGCTTCGTGGACGCCCTTTCACTTCGATGATCGTCCATTTGAATCCAGGAGCGACTGGCGCAAGCCTCGCAGCATTTTGCCGATGTCCGTGTTGAGGCCAAGCAGCCTGTCAAATTCCTCGTCTCGCAGGAATCGCTTAGCGACATAGATTTGCGCGCGCGACTCGCCGTTGGAGCCCTTAGCGATTCGTGCGAAGTTTGCGAAGTCTCGCCGCGTCTCCCGCTCGAATCCTTCGGCAATAGCCTCGACCGTCTGAATGGCGGTCTTCTTCATGCGCTCACCCAGTACTGAGTGAGGCTGTAATTCAGGTCGCTCCGTTATTTCGAATATGAGGTCGCAGTATTGTTTCGCGAGCTGCCACACTCGCAGGTCTTCGAACCTCGACACGCCCATGCACGAAACTTAGAGCAGGGCTCGTACCATTTCAGGCCCGCCTGTCCTGACAGGCACTTAGCGCAGATCCACTTAGGCCGAGGGGCAAATACTGCAACGCTCATGAGCGCCGCAGGTGGCAGTTTTTCGCCCGAGGCACAAGGGACGAGGCACCGCCCGAGGCACAAGGGACGAGGCACCGCCCGAGGTCCGAGGAACGAGGCACTGCCCGAGGCACGCGGAACGAGGCCCGAGGCACGAAGCAGGGTTCAGGGTCTGGTGACGAGCACGACCTTGACCCAGCCGGCCGCGCTCGCACTCTGGACGTTGATGTAGCCGTTCTTCTGCTCGCCGACGACGACGAGCTCGTCGTTGCGTGCCAGCGTTCCGATCACCTTCGCATCGTCGGCGGGCAGCGCGAGCATCTTGATGTTCGCGATCTTGGGCAGGAGCACGTCACCTTCTGCGAAGACGGCGCCAGCCTTCGTCGTGCCGCCCGCCGCCGCTTCCGCCTTGAGCGTCCCGACGCTGCGCTGCAAGGCCGGATCGTTCCGCACGGCGAGGACGATGTTGTTGTAGTTGTCCATCAGCGCGGCGGCGATGATTTTGCCCTCGTTGGTGTTTCCGTAGCCGCCGAGCGCGGCGCCGCCTCCGCCCCCAGAGCCGGCGCCGAACAGCGCGCCACCCAGCGCCATGTCCGCCTTCTTCGTGCTCCCTTCGGCCGCCGCCACCTGGACGCCGCTGCGCGCGTCGGCGACGAGCATGCTCGTCTGCGCTTCCTTGAACTTCAGGCCGCCGGCGATCGCACCGGCGACCGCTCCGCCCCGACCGAACATGCCGCCGAACGCGGAGGCTGCGCCGCCAATCCCACCGGCGTTGTTTTCGGAGAAAACGACCGCCGGCGTCAGCAGAAAGTCCGCCGTCACTATCTGTCCGCCGCCCATGTTCGATCCCGCTCGCGCCTGACCCGCATCGGCGAGCGCCCGCTCCTGCATCATGTTCTGCATCGCGGTGCCGCGCTCGACGACGATGAAGCAGTTCGACTGCTGAATCATCAGTCTGATCAGACCACCCGGCGATTGAAGCCCGTAGCCGCGGAGCGACTGGATGATGTAATCCTGCGGCTCCACGACCGCCATCGCCCCCATCGGTTGATCGCAATGCTCGAGACCCTTGGCGCCCGAGGATCCACCTGTCCCCGCGGATCCCTGAACCACGCTGCCTCCCTGGCCCTGTTTCGGTTTGGTGATCCCTTGAGCGTTGACGGATGGGGCCACAAAGACTGCGGTGACGGCGAACGCGATCAGGCGAAGCGGCGCGATGCTACCAGTGCGCATTGTGCTCCTCCGGGCGAATGAACTGGTGGGTGAGCGGTAGCGAATTCTAATCACTAACTACGGTGCCGGTGCAAAAAAAAGCGCCCGATAGCGTTTCGTCAGTATTTCATCAGGGATTGTCAAAGGCGGGGCAGTGACAGGCCGCCATCGACGTGAACGATGGAACCGGTCGCGTACATTAGATCTCCACGGAGCAGCGCGGCGACGACCCGGCCGACATCCTCTGGCTGGCCCCAGCGTCCGGCGGGGACGAGTCCTTCAGCGATGCGGCGATCGTAGACATCTTTCACACCCGCGGTCATGTCGGTCGCGATGATCCCGGGGCGTACTTCGTACACGGGAATACCGTGCTCGGCGAGCCGCGCGGAAAAGAGCCGCGCCGCCATCGCCAACCCGGCTTTGCTCACGCAGTAGTCACCGCGGTTGGGGGATGCCAGTTCGGCCGACACGGACGTGATGAACACGATCGACGCCGCGAACGCCGGGTCGGATCGCCGGCGGGCGACCTGCTCGCGGGCGATCGCCTGCGTGAGAAAGTACGGCCCCTGGAGATTGGTTCGAATGAGCTCCTCGAAGCTCTCTTCGGTCGCGTCGAGGAGATCGACTCTGGCGCGCGGCGCGCGTCCGGCGTTGTTGACGAGCGCGTTGATCGCCCCGTACCGGGTTCGCACGTCGTCGGCCAGCCGCGTGCGATCGTCGCGGCGCGCCAAATCGGCAGGGAGGTAGTGGACGGCGGCGCCCGCCTGTCTGAGCTCGTCGAGGACCGGGCCGACCTGTGCCTCCGGCCGGACGCCGCAGAGTGCGAGATCCCACCCGTCCTGCGCGAGCGCGCGCGCGACACCGAGCCCGATGCCGCGCGTGCCTCCGGTGACGAGCGCCGTGCGGCGTGCCGGTGGAGTCATCCTTTAATTGGAGGAGCGCCAAAGAACGCGAGGTACGGCGCGTTTTCCGCGAGCCGTTTGACGTACAGCGCGGCCTCGCGCGCGTGGTAGTCGCCCCATTGGCTCGACTCGCCGCGCGGCGTGGACGCGCCCGGCGGTACGTAGTCCCAGGCGTTCGGCCAGTGATAGACAGAGTGGAGCAG
The DNA here is from genome assembly GCA_036258175.1 of Vicinamibacterales bacterium. Lineage (GTDB taxonomy): Bacteria > Acidobacteriota > Vicinamibacteria > Vicinamibacterales > 2-12-FULL-66-21 > DATAEE01. The sequence continues at coordinate 30,265 of DATAEE010000182.1, read as the reverse complement.
CAATCCCTGATGATCCGGGTCCGTGCTGAGATACGGTCCCGCGTCGTCGAAGAGCGTATCCAGGACGCGCAATCCTGCCTGTTCGAAGCGGCTACCGTCGCCGCGGCTGCGCCCCTCGATCCGCGCGAGCCGCAGCAGCCCCTGCGCGCCGATCGCGGCGGCGGAACTGTCGACGGGTTCGCGATCGTTGAACGGATCCGCGGGACGGTCGCCCCAGCCCTCGAGCGCGGCCAATCCTGGCGCACCTGCATCCCAGTAGGGCACGCCGTCAGCCGCAGCAATGTCGAGATACCGGTCGCACGTGGCGCGTGCCGCTTCGAGCAGGAACGGTTCGACGGCGGCGCGTCCGCCGCAGGTGGCGAGCGCGGCGTCCGGAAGCGCCTGGATGAACTCGAGCTGTTCGGCGAATCCGAGCATCGCCCAGGCGAGTCCGCGCGTCCATGTGGTGAACGGCGAGTAGCCTTGCTGCGTGCTCGGCCCGCGGTAGGTTCCGTTGGCCACGTTGAACAGGCTCTCGTGCGCCGTTCGGCCGCGGACGTCGAAGCGATCGCGCCCCGTGCCGTAATAGATGTTGTACCGCGCCGTCGCGCTGGCGTGCTGCACGAGCCGATCGAGCAGGCTGACGGCGGCGTCCTGTTCTTCCATCAGCCGCTGGCCGAGCAGGTGGCCGAGCGCGAGCGCGCGCAGCGAGCGCATCGTATCAACGAACAGCGAGTGCGCGCCGTTGAACGAGTGGATGAATCCGCCGTCCGGAAGGGGTGTCCACCGGCGGGCCTGCACGGCGGCGCTGACCTTCAGCGCCAGCTCGTAGAAGTGAATCTCCCAGTCGCACGCGCGCAGCCGTCCTTCACGGCCGAGCCTCCAGAGATTTCCGTAGGTGCTGACGTTGTTGAAGCCATGGTCGTGCACGCCCATGTGCGTCAGGTGCGGCGCCATGCGCCGGAGCGTGCGCGACCTTCCCAGGTCAAGGAACTCGTTCTCGCCAGTGGCGTCGAACTGCAGGAGCGCGGAACCGAACTGGAACCCTTGCGTCCACTCGGTCCACCCGCGCGCCTGATAGCGCCCTTTGACGGTGAAGACAGGCGCTCCGTCCTCGGGCTTCCACGTTCGCTCGATCGATTGGATCTTTCCCGCCGACAGCGCGAACAGGCGCTCAATCTTGGGCAGGAGATCCCGAGCGGAGCGCTGTCGATCGATGCGAATCATGGAGCGTCGCAGGAGGGCCCGAACGGTCCTGCGCACTTGCGCACAAGGTCCGGCACTTTCTTCGTCCGGTCGACCTCCAGGAAGAGCGTCGGCTGCCAGGTCGTGCCGGTTGCGTCGACGATGTCCGGGTCGGTGATCGCGTTGTATTCCTCGAGCAGGCTGACCGGGTCGCCGTCCGGAATACCCTGATCGTGACCCAACGTTCGATCGACGAGCGTTCCGGTCTCGAACATGGAGGTGCCGTTGGCCTGAGCGCATCGTTGTCGACGTGGCGAAGGTCTGCTCGTACGGCAGGCGGCCGACCCGCGGATATCCAGCCATACGCTCCGTATCGTCGCGTCGTCTCCCAGGCCGACGATCGTCGTGTTGGAGCCCGGCCGGATACGGACGCGAGCCTGTTGCGCCGCCTGCGAGGCGAGTCTTGCGCGTTCCTGCGGCCCGGTCGGAGTGACGCGGCCCCATGTGGCTGGATCGAAAACGGCCTCGAACGCCTCATAGGAGAACATCTCTCCCGTCGTCGGATCGGGACTGAAGTAGTTCTCGCACGCGAGAGGGTTGTTTGCTGCGTCAACGTTTCCGTCGATCGTCCCCTTGACGTAAATGATCTTTGGCTCGTTCGATGGGTTCGACGACGAGACGTCGTTGGGGGGGGCGGGGACCACCCCGTTGTTGAGCGCGGCGATGAGCTCGGCGCGGTTCGTAACCGTGTAGACCTGCGCGTCAACCGCTGCCGATCCGCCTGTCGTCCCTGGCCCTTCCGACGCCCAGCCATCGTTCGTCGCGAGCACCTCGCGTCCGAGATCCCGTTCTTGATCAGCTGACGTCGTCACGTCCGTTGCAGCGACGGCGGCGAGGACTGCGGCGAGGGCGAGGCCTTTTGGCGGACCCATCGTGCTGCTCCTTCCTGGCATCCTTTATTAATGTGGCGCGGCCGAAGCCGGTGAGTATACCGCCTGCAGGTCCAGCTTACCGCCATACAATAGCGGAACCCGGTGCCAGGCCTGCCGCTCAACCGTCTCGGTCCCTACGAGATTCTCGCCGCTATCGGCGCGGGTGGGATGGGTGAGGTCTTCAAGGCCCGCGATACGCGCCTCGACCGCGTGGTCGCGATCAAGGTGCTGCGGTCCGAGGTCGCCACCGATCCGGACCGCCTCCGCCGATTCGAGCTCGAGGCGCGCGCGGCTTCCGCGCTCAATCACCCGAACATCCTGACGATCTACGAAGTCGGCCGCGACGGGCCGACCGCGTACATCGCGATGGAGTGGATCGAGGGAGCGACCCTTCGGACGCTCCTGGACCGGGGGCGCCTCCCGCTGCGGCGGCTCCTCGATATCGTCCACCAGATGTCCGAAGGTCTCGCCAAGGCGCACGCCGCTGGCATCGTCCACCGCGACCTGAAGCCCGAGAACGTCATGGTGAGCGACGACGGCTTCGTGAAGATCCTCGACTTCGGCCTGGCCAAGCTCGCGGAGGGCGCGCAGGCCTCGGACACGCTTACGCGGACGGTTGGCACGGGCACGGGCGTAGTGATGGGCACAATCGGTTGTATGTCCCCCGAGCAGGCGAGCGGGCTTCCGCTCGATCACCGCTCGGACCAGTTCGCGCTTGGCTTGATCGCTTATGAGATGGCGACGGCGAAGCGACCGTTTGCCCGTCCGACCGCGGCGCAAACTATGGCCGCAACCATCGAGGTCGAACCGGATTCGATTGCGTCGCTCAACCCGGACCTGCCCGAGCACCTCGGCACCGTCGTACACCGGTGTCTCGAGAAAAGGGCCGTCGACCGTTACGAATCAACGCGCGATCTGGCGCGGGATCTCAAGCAGATTGCGGAAAGCCAGGCGTCCCGCGTGGCGAGCGGCTCGGTTGGCGCGCCGCCGACTCGCGGGAGCCGCCGGACGATCACGGTGGCGGCGATCGTGCTGGTCGCGGCCGCGGTACTCGCGTCGGCGGCTTGGCTTTGGCGCCGAGAGACCGCGCCCGCATCGGAAGCGTCTACATCGCCGCTCGTCGCAGTCCGCCCGTTCCGAAACCTGTCGCCGGACGATGCCAGGTCATATTTCGCGGCAGGGATGACGGAAGAGATCCGGGGTCAGCTCTCGAAGATGTCGGCGCTGCGGCTGGTCAGCCGCGCAGCCCCTCTCTGATGATCGAGGTGGCGGCGGTGCACATGATCAAGGACGACTCGAAGGCCGCACTCGACCGGCTGGAACAGGCGTACAAGTATGGCTTCCGCGACTATGGGCACCTCGCACGAGACCCCGTCCTTGCACCGCTGGCCGATACCCCACGTTTCAGACAGCTGCTGCAGCAGATGCAGAGGGACGTCGCCGCGATGCGCCAGCGCGCCCGCGACCGCGGCCTGATGGATCTGGACAAACTCGACTGACGTCGCCACCCGGCGCATAATCCTGCTGTGCCCGGCCCGAATCGCGGCCTCCAACGCCTGTCGCGCCGCGCCCTTTTCGAGCTTCTGGGCGCCGGCCTCACCGGTTTCGTACTGCGCGACAACCTGTGGGCCGCAACGCCTGCCGGCACGTCACGCATCGCCCGCCTCGATGTCTTTCCCGTCCGGTATCCCATGCGCGGGCGCTTCAAGTTCTTCGAAGGTCCGGAAGGGTCGCCTGCCGGCCGGCCCGCCGTCCTCGTGCGCATCACCGACGACGGCGGCGCGATCGGCTGGGGCGAGAGCGTCCCGATCCCGAAGTGGAGCGACGAAACACTCGAGACCGTCACGACGACGATCCGCCGCTATCTCGCGCCCGAGCTCGTCGGACGCGATCCCGCGGACATCGTTGGCGCGCACGCCGTCATGGATCGCGCGATCGCGCCGGCATTTTCGACGGGTCAGCCGATTGCGAAGGCCGGGATCGACGCCGCCCTCCACGATCTCGTCGGACGCCGCGCCGGGCAACATGTGACGACGCTGTGGGGCCGCGCGCCGGGCGCGCCGCTCACGTTGAGCTGGACGGTGAACCCGCGGACGCTCGACGAGATCGACGGCCTCGTCGACGCGGGACGCAAGCAGGGCTACAAACATTTCAACGTGAAGGTCGCGCCCGATCCGGTGTTCGACCTGGCGTTGTGCCGCCGCGTCCGTGCGCTTGCGCCTGAGTGCTTCCTGTGGGCCGACGCGAACTGCGGCTACGACGTGGAGACCGCGCTGGCGGTCGCGCCGAAGCTGGCGGCTGCTGGCGTCAACGTGTTCGAAGCGCCGATCCGGCCGAACCGAATCGCGGGATATCAGGCGCTCGCGCGTCAGCGCGCGCTTCCGATCCTGATGGACGAGGGGCTCGTGTCGACCGAGGAGCTGGTCGAGTTCATACGCCTCGGCATGCTCGACGGCGTCGCGATGAAGCCGGCGCGCTGCAGCGGGCTGCTGACCGGCCGACGACAGATCGAGATCGTCACCGACGCGGGATTGATGTGGCTCGCGAGCGGGTTGACCGATCCCGACGTCTCGCTTGCCGCGACGCTCGCGTTGTTCTCCTCATACGGACAGTCCAGGCCATGCGCGCTGAACGGTCCACAGTTCCTGACGCACTCGGTCATCGACGCGCCGTTCACGCCGCGTGACGGCCGGCTCGCGCCGCCAACCGGTCCGGGGCTCGGCGTCGTCGTCAACGAAGCGAAGATACGTGAGATTGCGGCGCCGGCTGCGGCGACTGATGCGCCTGCCGCCCGCGCGAGGTAACACATGTCCCCATCACCACTCGATCGTCGTGAGTTCCTCACCACCGGCGCTGGACTGGCCGTAGCCGCGATCGGATCGACGCGCCGCGTGCTCGGCGCGAACGGGCGAATCGGCATCGGGCTCGTCGGCTGCGGCGGTCGCGGCACGTACCTGTTGAACGAGGCGATCGCCGCGGATGCCTCCGGCATCGAGATCGTCGGCCTCTGCGACGTCTGGTCGGTCGCGCGCGAGAAGGGGGCGTCGCTCGTGGCCGACAAGCTGCCCGGACAGCGGCCGCGGCTCGTCGCGCGGCACGAGGACCTGCTGAAGTTGCCGGGACTCGACGCGGTGATCATCGCGACGCCGGATTTCGCGCACCCGGGCGTGCTCATCGACGCGGTTGCTGCGGGCAAAGATGCGTTCGTCGAGAAGCCGCTGAGCGCGCGGCTCGAGGATGCCGTCGCTGCGCTCGACGCTGTCGAGAAGAGCGATCGGATCGTGCAGGTCGGCACGCAGCGCCGGAGCAGCGCGCGGTTCCGCGCCGCGGCGGAGTACATCAAGTCCGGCGCGCTCGGACCGATCTGCAAGATCGAGACGGCCTGGAACCGCAACGTGCCGAGCTGGCGGCGGCCGGTCGACATGGTGAGGCGCGCGGACCTCGACTGGGATCAGTACCAGATGTATCTGCCGAGGCGGGACTTCGACCCGGTCCGCTATCGCTGCTGGCATCTGTTCTATGAATACACGACGGGACTGGTCGGCCTGCTCGGCAGCCACATGATCGACGTCGCGCTCTGGTTCATGGACGATCCATTCCCGACCTCTGCGGTCGCGCTCGGCGGGACGTTCACGTGGAAGGACGGGCGCCAGACGAGCGACACGGCCGAGTACGTCTACGAGTTCCCGAAAGGCTGGATCCTGACGTTCTCGTCGCGGCTCGGCTCGGGTCCCGAGGCGGACTACGAGATCTTCTACGGCAAGGAACGCTCGCTCGACAGCCGCGACTGGATCAGCCGCCCGGCCGCCAACGCGCGCGTGGAGGGTGCGCCCGACTTCACGCTGCCCGAGCCGACCGGCCAGGAGCGAAGCCACGTCGGTAACTGGATCGATTGCATGCGCTCGAGAAAGACACCCAACGCGCCGATCCAGGCTGGCTACGCACACGCCGTCGCCTGCTGCCTCGGACGCGAGGCCGAGCGCACCGGCCGCCGCGTGCGCTACGACGCGGCGACCCGCCGCATTCTGGAGACGTGATCAATGCCATCCAGTTGTGGTACGACGCTTAAGCGTCGTGGTGGCACCAGGCTTCAGCCTGGTCTCACAGTGATTGCCGCGGCCCTGGCGCTTTCGGGAGGCGTGCGCGCACAGCCATTCCGCGTCGATGCGCCGTGCGGGTCGTCGTCAGCCGCATTCGCACTCCGTCACGAAGGTCCAGCGCTCGTCGTCCGCGACGGCACTCGCCCGGTGCTGCACTACAACTACGGCCTCAAGCTCGCGGCCGGGGTCGCGGAAGATCGCCGGCGCGCCTCGTACATTCATCCGCTCTTCGGGCCCGATGGGGAAGTCCTGACCGACGACTTTCCCAAGGATCACTATCACCACCGAGGGCTCTACTGGGCGTGGCCGGACGTCTGGCTCGGCGACCAGCGCGTCGATCAATGGCACCTGAAGGGCGTCTGGACGCAGTTCGATGAGTGGCTCGCGCAGGACGTGCGGCCGTGCAGCGCGGTCATCGGGATCCGGAACGGCTGGTACGATGCCACGCGCCGCCGGGTCGCTGACGAAGTCGCCTGGCTGCGTGTCGGCCCGTTCGACGGCGTCGGCCGCACGCTCGACATCGACCTGACGTTCACCGCCACCGCGGTCCCCATCACGATCCGCGGACAGCTTGAAGACAAAGAAAAAGGATATGGCGGCCTGCAGTACCGGCCGGCGCCCGGCAAGGACAATCTGATCGCGACCGACACCGTTCCCGAGATCACGCGCAAGGACACGGACAAGGTGCCGTCGAAGTGGGCCGACTATTCGGCGATGTTCGGCGATCGCACCACCCGCTCGGGCGTCGCGATCTTCCCGTCTTCAGATCACCCTGGGTTTCCGCCGGGCTGGACGACGCGCTACTACGGATTTCTCGGGGTCGCGTGGCCGGCGCTCGAGAAGGTGACGTTCACCCCAGGTGGGCCGCCGCTCCACCTCCGATACCGGATCTACGTTCACCGCGGAGGGTGGGAGGAGGGAAAGGTGAGGGAGGCCTTCCGCGCGTGGACCACGGATTCCACGGACGTACAGCCTGCCGCCGTAGCCGTACACGTAGGCGGGAGCCGCTGACGCCCTTCTGAATTCTGGATTTCTGAATTCGAACTTACAGCTTCGTCCGCTCCGCCTCGCGTTTCAAATCGCTGGCGTAGCGCTCGAACACCGGCCCGAAGTCTGGCAGCGAGCCTCTGATGAGCGGCAGCATCAGGCCGGAGAAGCGTTCTTCCATGGCGAAGTCCGTTGAGTCGCCGCGCGCCTTCAAGGTGAAGGTACGGACGCCCTTGAAAATGGGGGCGAAGCCGCCGGTCCAGGTCATGCGCTCGTTGGGTACGACGCCTGAGACCGTGGGAGCGAAGGTGCGGTCGGTGCCGGGAACCTGAATGCGGAGGCGACCGCCCTCGCGGATCTCACCTTCGATGCCGCTGACCGTGGAGTTCCAGCGCGAGAATCCCGGCGCATCGGTCAGGATGCTCCAGATCATCGGTGTCGTCGCTTGATGGTGACCTCGACGCGCCAGGTCAGCGAAAAGGCGTGACGCGCCTGGGTGACAAGCGGTTGTTCAGCCACGGATTTCATTGATCTTAGTCACAAGCCACGGATTTCGCGGATTTCGCGATTCAAGGTTTGGCTTGTCGCACCTACAGCGTGACGTCAAGTCGACCGTTCTGCGGGCAGGCTGACACGTTCTTCCCGCGGAAACCGCTGATTACGGACACCACGGTGACGACGCCCTGCTCGTCGATCCCCGGCTCGGGTCGATACGCTCTGTAAAGTCGGCGTCCGAAGAGGGCAAGCGGAAACCGCACGAGACATACCGCGATCCCGACCAATGTGGGTTTCCACCACCGCAAGACGAACCGTCTTGGGACCACGGGAGTATCTCAGCCGCCATTGTACGGACTCGCGCGGCTTTAAGCCGCGGATTCCGCAGGTTTCTCAACCACGGATTTCGCGGATTTCACGGATTCAAATTGGTCGGGAACCGAGCTGAGACTCATGACTTCACTTGACTACTCTTGACATGCCCGAGCGTAATTCAACGGAGGAAACGGAGAAACTGGGAGTCTGACTGCACTTGCCTTCTCTGGCTCTTGTAATCACTCGCTGCCTGCCGCAGTAAAACAGGCGGCTGCCCCTTACCTCCGTTTCCTCCGTTGGGAATCCGTCGAAGCGTTTGTTACCGACCGTCATTAGAGCCTGGCCAAGCGCGGGAGCAAACGCCATCTGATCTGCGACGGGCGGGGCGTGCCGCTCGCGGTTCGCCTGACCGGCGCGAACCGGAACGACTCGCAGGAAGCCCTCGCGTTAGTGGATGCGATTCCGCCGTCGCACGGCGACCGGGGGCGACCGCGGCAGTGCCCGGACTGTGTGCTCGGGGATCGGGGCTACGACGCGACGGCGATCCGTCGCGGACTGCGGTCGCGTCACATCGTGCCATGGCTCGCCATGCGTCGCACCGCACACGGGAGCGGATTGGGCCGGTGGCGCTGGGTCGTCGAGCGGACGTTTGCCTGGTTCAATCAGTTTCGCCGCCTGCGCGTGCGGTATGACAAGCGGGCCGACATCCACGAAGCGTTCCTCTCGCTCGGGTGCGCGCTGCTTTGCTGGCAGTCGCTGCGCAGGACATGGAGGTAGCGGATGGCCACTTTTCCGGCGCCCATCCCAGGTCGCCGAACGGGGTAATCGCGTCCGCGCAGCTCCTCCGGGGTCAGGCCCGAGATCGGTCTACACCACGGCGTTGATCGTTACTAAAACACGGCTTGAGGTCGTGCCGCGGACCAGTGGCGGTCAGGGCGAGAGTTAGCCGGCACGTCACCAGATTCCGGGGACGAGCAGCTTTGTCCTTGCCATGTACGCCGCGTATTCGTCGCCGAATGTCTCGAGCATCATCCTTTCCTCTGCGCCGATACGAAATGCGAAGAGAATTCCAAACGCCACCAAGTACGACGGCCCTACAACCCAGTTCGGAAGCACGAGCGCTTGACCGATGGAGTAAAGGAAGAGCGCTGCGTACATCGGATGACGGACATAGCGGTAGACCCCTTGCGTTATGAGTCGATGGTTGTCGCGGAGTTCAAGGGTGACCGACCAGTACGTGCCCAGCTCCGAGTGTGCCCGGTGGAACCACCAGAGGCCCCCTACGAGGCACAAGACTCCGGCGCCGAACGCCCAAGGACGAAGTGAGTACTCGGCGAACGAGAAGACAGGGGACACGATCCAGATCAATGGAGCGAGGAAGCCCATCCACGCGAGAGTCAGCAGGGCGACTTCGCGCGGACCTTTGCAACTCCGCGCGACCTTGACTCCGCGACTCCGGCGCCCGTGAGGCGCTCGAATCACGATCATCACGACACTGGCGGCGAGAATCACCGCCTTGGCGATCCAAGGATTCATGATCGATCACCGGCGGTTGCGTGATGGCCGAGCCGTGCCTCGGCGGCTGCCGGCGTCCGACTTGCTCCGCATCTGGACGTTGACGAAGCGGTGTGCGCGGCGGACTTGTGGGACGCAATGCACACGAACATCTTCCCGTGCACCTTCAGAGCGGGCTGGCCCCATGCGGTTGTCACCTCCACGTCCGGAAGGGCGCGGCCGATAGCCTCGACTGCTGCGAACGTGTGCCCGCGGCGTTTATCGCCGTCCCCTTCGCGTGCTGATGAAATGGGTCTTCTCGGCATTCGTCGTCCTCTGGAGTCTACGCGCGATCGAGGGCCGAGCTTCCGCCGGCCTGTGGTCAAACCACGTGTTCACGAAGATTACTCCCCGAGAGTCGCCTAGTATCTCGGAATCCGAGTAGCTGAGTGAAGATGAGCGCCCGCACCTCTTGCAATCTGCGGAGACTTCGCCGCACATATACACACCGCTCGATCGGCGAGCCAGTCCAATCGCGGGTGACAGAGCGTCAGCCCATAAATCAAGGTGTTATCTGGCTCCGCTCGCGCCTCACGCGGGAGCGTCCCTGGGCGTTTCGTCACAGACGCAATCGACTGCGGCTGAGATTCTGGCCCTCACGCACGCTCGCGTGATCGACGGAACGGGCGGGACAGCGCTCGCCGATCAGACACTGATCATCGACGGCAGCACAATCCGGGCACTCGGCGCCACAGGTGCCGTGGCGATTCCGGCCGGGGCACGCACACGGGATTTGACCGGACGAACGATCATGCCCGGGCTTGTCATTCATTCGACTGCTGGTCGACCGGAAAGTCGTCCTGACGTTCACGCCGATCGAGACCAATCGCCCGCTTTCCGGTCGAGAACCGCAACTGCTGAACGCCACCGCACGGGATGCATACCTCCGCAAGCGGGCTGCTGCGCGCACGGCCAACGTGCCCGCTACGACGCTAGACCCTTCACTCACGACTCTGCAAGGTCAATTGACGCTGGCATTCGCGCGTGCTCGTGGGCAGCTCGTGCTCGGTTCCGATCCTGGTTGCTGTGACGTCGTCCGGATGGCCGGCGTCAGCAATCACGACGCAGTGAGGCTCGCCGTCAAAACTGGGTTCACCCCGCTCGAGGTCATTCGCATGGCAACATTGAGTGGCGCGACCTTCCTCAAGATCCAGCAGCGTACGGGCAGTATCGCCGTCGGCAAGGAGGCCGACCTGCTGGTTGTGCGAGGTGACCCGTCAGTTACCATCGATGACATCGATAACGTGGAGATCACGTTCGCGAACGGCGCCGCCTTCGATCCGGAGAGGTTGCTCGCCGAAGTTAAGGGGCAAGTGGGTCGGCGCTGATGTGAGAGAGAGCGACACCATCACGTGCCGGCAGCTGCAAGCGCTTGTTGGGCGGTTACCCGGAGAGTTTGACCCGAACGGCATCGAGCACTTTGCGCCCTGAAGGCAGCACGCCCAACGCCGCCAAAGCGCCGCCATCAACGACCGTCTCCCCGTCCACCAGCACCTTGAATTCGCCGTAGCGGGCCCGGACCATGTCCACTTCGGCCGCTAATTCGCGGCGGAGCCGCGCCGCCACCCGGACGGCGTGCAGTCCGGACACTCAATATGCACAATAGCGAACGGCAATGCGAGCCATGTTCACCTCCCGTGAGTCTCGACCGCGCTCGGCTGGAATCCAACCTCGCGCCCTTGAGTGCGTTCGCCTTCTCTCGGGAACGGCCGCTCCTCGGCTTGATCCCGTAGGCTCGTTGGCGACTCGTCCGGCCCAACTAATAGTAGGCCGACCGCCCTGCGGCCCTCGCAGGATAACGCCAAACCGCCGCCATCCGGTACATCCGACAAGCGATTGACTGCTGGATGTCTGAATGACGAATTTCGGCGTCGGCGATTACGCCGACTTGCATAATGCGAGGCCAGCACGGCGTAACGCCGTTTGGGTCCCGTGTAGCCTGAACTCGCTGAACGATCTGTCCAAGCGTCTCGCCGCGTAGATCCTCGTCTCTCCTCGGATGATTCAGCAAAGACTTCACCTGCTGCGAGCCTCGTTCTACCTTGAATAGTGCGGCATTACCTCCGACAAGCTGGAACTTCGTGGGATCGTTATTGTCTTCCCTTAAAAAGAGAAGCAGATCGCTGTCCTCGCCCCACCTAATCAGGCTGCTGTCCTTAACGGTAGCGGGCGTCCCATTTACAACCAGTTCTCCACCATAGGGGTGACGACCAGCCGTGGTGTTAAGCCGGGAGCTGCAGTAGTCTGACGACGTGCGCGGTCGGTGATCACTTGCTTTGGCACAAGTTCATAATCGGTGTAGACGTCCTTCTTGTTATCGGAGAGATAGCTTTTTAGTCGAACGAGTCTCCCCACAACAACCAATTCAGCGTGGCCAGCAAGCTGGTCGAGTGGAATCGGCCGAGTGTCACGAACCTCCTCAAGGCCTAGCGGCTTTCGCCATTCATGGCGACACGCCCCGGGATCGTCATTTCTTGAGAGCTGAGGGAAGCTCCCATCCACAGGAACGGGACCAAAATGATGAGGCGACTATTTCTTCGTATGATGACTGTCTCTTGTTTCCAAGGAACTGCGAAGCCGCAGACTCCGTTCACAGCAGCGGGTCCTTGCGCCAAGAGCGTCGCAGGAGCTCTGGAAGCAGGGCCATGTCCTCGAACACGATCGCTCCAGCTTCGCGAAGAACGTCCGTGCTGGTTAGCCGCGCGAATCCCAAAACAGTCATGCCAGCCGAGACACCGGCCTGAACTCCTCGGACACTATCTTCTACTACGGCGCATCGGTCACGCGCGGCGTCCATGACCGCTGCGGCATGGAGAAAAAGGTCTGGCGCCGGCTTGGCGTGCGCGACTTCCGAGGCGCTGAACAAACGCGGGTTGAAGCGCTCGAGCAGTCCGGCGAGTCCGAGCCGTGTTCTCATGTCGCCGTGCGAACCGTTCGAGGCGACGCACCATGGCCACTCGAGCGAATCCAGAACCGGCAACACGCCAGGAACTGGACGGAGCTCCCGCTCGAGCGCGTCGAGAAGGCGTCGATCGAAGTCGGCCTTGAAGTCCGGCGGAGACGTCCAGTGCAGCCGCTGCCGGGTCGTCGCGAGCCGGTCAGCCATCGTCGCTCCGGAGAACTCACGCATTGTGAGGTCATAGTCGAGGGAATGACCACACTCGGCGAGCATCTGAACGAAGACGCGGTTGATGATCGGCTCGCTGTCGACGAGCACGCCATCGCAGTCGAAGATGATCAGAACAGGGTCTTCCGACCTTTGGGTCATGACTGTCTTCGCGACAGTACGACGCCGCTCACAACGACCACGGCGATCATTAACGCCGAAACCGGTGGCACGAGAACGAAAGCTGGCGTTGGCCGTGGCGTCGTCAAGACGAAGTAGGCGTAGATCCCGAGCCCACCCAGAGCGACGACGGGCGTGACCCAATACAGGGTGACCCGGGCCGGAACCGACCAGCTCTTTGAGGCGACGTTCGCCCATACGAGGGCGGCAAACGGGGCCGTTACCCAGACTATGAAGAGAAACAGAAGGAGTCGTGGAGTGTTGCGCCCCGCGCGAAGCAGGAAGGCGAGTGAGCCCGCGGCTCCGACCAACGCCGCGACCAGTGCCAGGACGCGCAGTCGCTCAACCATCGCTCGAGGCTTCCGGGCTCGGCTCGGAACGTTAGCACGTTCGGTTGAGGTCCCCAGGATCAACGGGTGATTGAATCCGTGTAATCCGTGAAATCCGTGGTTTGAAAGAGTGGAATCCGCGAAATCCTTGGCTCGTGAGGGGGTCCGTCAAGTCTGTGGCCCGTAACCACATCCGCGTCATCCGTGGCTTGTAAACCCGGAACCCCCTCCCTCCGTCTAACGTATCGATCTTTCAAGTTCCCTGGCGGAGGCCCGATGACACTGCTGAAGCGGCTGTTTGGCACCAAGAGCGAACCACCCAAGCGCATCCGGATCTGCGTCGAGTGCGGCATGCCGGTCGCCGAGCACAAAGAGTGGTGCTCGATCCTCCGAGGCCGTCAAGAGATGGAGCTGCGGGCCGCAACTGCCTCCACCGATCGCAGCTAGGCCCGGCTTCCAGACTTCCCCGTCCGATTCCTCGTGTCGTCGGTCATGCGCCAGCCGCTGGCCGAGCGGCTGCGTCTTTTGCAGCCGTACCTGTCTCAAAGCTGACGCGTAGCGCAGGCCTTTAGGCCTGCTTGGGCGCAAGATCAGTACGCCAATCCCATCATCGTCTGACGCGCGATCTTCCTCCGTGTCTCGCGCATGTCATCGCCTCGCAGTTCGCGCAGCGCGTAGGTGACGAAATCACGCGTGACGCGTTTCCGCCACACGAGCGCGAAGTCGGTGTTGTCCATCGGCTTTGCCACCTGGTAGGCGCTGTCAGCCGCTTCCGCAATCACATCGTCGGTCAGGCGTCTCCCCCGGAGCGCGAGTGCCGAGGGGTTCGCCACGATGGGCCGAGAGGCGACCGCTCCGAGCACGATCCGCGCCTTCTTCACCGTGTCGCCATCGAATGCCGCGGCGGCGGCCACCGACAGCACCGGGAAGTCGAACGAGCCGCGGCGGCGGAGTTTCCAGTAGGTGCTGCGCCAGCCGCTCGGTGCAGGCAGACGGATGTCCGCCAGAATCTCGTCAGGCTGCCGGGTCAGATAGTGGATCCCATCATTGTTATAGAGGTCGGCGACGTTGACCGTCCGTTCGCCTGACGCCGAGACGAGCCGGACGGCCGCGCCGAGCGAGATGAGCGCCGGCGCGGTATCGGTCGAGGAGACGGCAAGACAGGTCGGGCTCGATGTCGCGACCCAGCAGATACGGCCGTCCTTCTTCATGCAGAAGTCGATCGACTTCCGCCACTCGTACGTCTGGTCGTAATAGTTGCAGCGGGTGTCGAGGCACAAGTTGCCGCCGAGCGTCCCCATCGCGCGCAGATGCGGCGTGGCGATCTGCGCGGCGGCCTGCCACAGGCCGGCGTAGTCGCGCTGGAGAGTGGGCATGCGCACGAGCTCCGAGAGCGTGAGCGCCGAGCCGAGTGAAAGGCCCGTGCCGTAACGCACTTCCCGCAGCTCGGCGATCTGGCGAAGGCTGACGAGCACTTCCGGCGTCTGCTGACGCCGCTTCATGTTGGGCAAAAGATCCGTCCCGCCGGCGAGGATCATCGTGGTTGCCGGGCGCGCGGCGAGAAGCTCGGCTGCCGCCGCGAGCGAGCGCGGCGCCTGGTACTCGAAGCGGGGGAGGCGCATCATTTCTTGGCCTCCTCGGCGGGCCTAAGCGGCCCGCCCTCCAGGGCTTTGGTGCGTCGTTCGGGCTCGTTCGTCGCCTTGCCGGTGCCGCCTTCCCACGGCGGGGGAACCTGCAACGTCTCAGGCCAGTTCACGTCAGGGAAACGAGTCGGGCCGTAGCGTGGCGCGCGTCCGGCGGCTTTCTCGGCCAGCGCCTTGACGATTTTCTCCGGCGTGATCGGCACTTCGTCGATGCGCACCCCGATCGCGTCGTACACCGCATTCGCGAGGGCCGGCATGATTGGCAGCAGCGGCCCCTGCCCGACCTCCTTGGCGCCAAACGGGCCGTGCGGATCCGGCGTCTCGACGAGCTCGGTGAAGATCTCAGGCATGTCGAGGAACGTCGGGCTCTTGTATTCGAGCATCGACGGAAACTTGTGCACGAGCGCTCTCGACAGGCGCTGCGGCAGACGGCGGAAAATCTGTTCTTCCATCAACGCCTCGCCGAGGCCCATGTACACGCTGCCCTCGACCTGGCCGCGAACCAGCGTCGGGTTCAGCGCGCGGCCGATGTCGTGCGCGATCCAGACCCGTGGCACGTCGACCCAGCCCGTCGAGCCGTCCACTTCGACTTCGATCACCGCGGCGCTGTACGAGTAGGTCGGCGAGGGACCGACCCCGCCTCCTTTGTATTTCGCCGCCGACTTTGGCGGCGTGTACGAACCGGTCGAGCCGACCGTGCCGAACATCGCCTCGGCCGTGCAGACCGCGTCGCTGAAGCTCATGCCGCGCGAGGGATCTTCGGCGTCGAAGACTCGGCGCTCGGCGAACACGAGCCGGCCCTTCGGCACGCCCAGCTTCGCGCTGACCGCATCGGCGAGTACATCCCGCGCGCGCTCGGCCGCTTGGATGGCGGCGTTGCCCATCATCAGCGTCACGCGGCTCGAGTAGGACCCCAGATCGACCGGCGTCAGGTCGGTGTCACCGGTGACGGCGCGGATGTCGAACGGCTCGATGCCGAGGATTTCCGCGACGCATCCTACGAGCACGTCATCCGATCCCTGGCCGATCTCCGTGGCGCCGCAGAACGCGGTCACGCCGCCGCTGCGATCGAGCTTGAGCTGCACGGCCGAGTGCGGCATGTCGTTCCAGTAGATCGGCAGGCCCGCGCCGGAAAGATACGATGAGCACGCGAGTCCGAGGCCGCGGCCGGGACCGAGCTTGCGATAGCGCGTCTTCCATTCCGACGCGTTCACGACACGACGGATGCACTCCGCCAGACCGATCGTCGAAACGCGCAGATAGTTGGCCGTCAGGGTGTCGGGCTGTTCGACGATTCGCAGGCGGAGTTCGGCCGGATCGATCCGCAGGCGCTCCGCGATCTTGTCGAGCTGCACTTCCTGGCCGAAGCGGCTCTGCGGCGTTCCGTGGCCGCGCTTCGGTCCGCACGGCGGCTTGTTCGTGAACACGCGGCAGCCGTCGAACTGGTATCGCGGGATATGGTACGTGACGGTCTGCAGCGCGCCGGTGTAGAACGTGCTCGCGACGCCGTACGAGCCGTACGCGCCGCCGTCGAGCAGCGTCTGAAGATGCACGCCGGTGAGCGTCCCATCCCGCTTGACGCCGGTCCGGAACCGCATGAGCACGGGGTGGCGGCCGCGGTGGCAGAGGAACACCTCTTCGCGGTTGAGCGTGATCTTGATCGGCCGCTTCAGCATGAGGGCGGCTTTCGCGATCGCCACTTCGTGGTTGAACGGATCGCTCTTGCCCCCGAACCCGCCGCCGTTCGGCGTGGCGATGACGCGGATGTGCGCCGCCGGGATCGCGAGCGCCTTCGCCAGCGCGCGGTGCACGTAGTGCGGCGTCTGCGTGCTGGACCAGAGCACGAGCTTGCCGTCGCCGTCGATCGCCGCCACGGCCGCGTGCTGTTCCAGCGGCAGGTGTGTGTTGCCTTGATAGAAGAACAGGTCGTCGAAGACGTGATCCGCTTCGGCCAATCCCGCCCGGACATCGCCGAACGACAGCGACACCTTCTTATGGATGTTTCCCTCGTCCGCGTAGTCGTGGATCCGCGGCTCCGGGTGCGCCAGACTCTCCTCCGGTCCGGCGAAGGTTCGAAGAGGCTCGTACTCCACCGCGATAAGATCGAGCGCTTCGCCGGCCGTGAGCTCGTCGTTGGCGACGACGAGCGCGACGGGATCGCCGACGAAGCGCACCGTGTCGGGGCAAAGCGCGTGCTCGTCCTGGCTCACCGGCAGGATGCCGTACGTGATCGGAAAATCCCGGCCGGTGAGAACGAGATGGACGCCCAGATGTGCCTCGGCGCGCGCGGTGTCGATCGCCCGGATCCGCGCGTGCGGCACGGTGCTCCGCAGCAGCCTGGCGTGCAGCATGCGCGGAAGAACCAGATCGTCCGCGAAGATCGTCTGACCCGTCACCTTCGCGCGGCCGTCCACGCGCCGCCTTGGCAGCCCGATGATCCTGGTCTTTGCGTCCGGCTTCATGGTTTCACCGGCTGGACTGGCTTGTCTCTTGGAGTCATCACTGCCGCTGCCGCCTGCACTGCCTCGACGATTTGCTGATAGCCCGTGCACCGGCAGATATTCCCGGCCAGCGCTTCGCGAATCTGATCGCCGCTCGGCGACGGGTTCCGCTCGAGAAGCGCCTTCGCGGTGACGAGAAGGCCAGGCGTGCAGTACCCGCACTGCGCGCCTCCCAGATCGGCGAATGCCTCCTGTAGTGGATGAAGGCGTCCATCCTCCAGAAGTCCCTCGACCGTCACGACGTTACGGCCATCGCATTCGAGCGCGAGCAGGAGGCAGGACAACGTCGGCGTGCCGTCGACCAGCACGGCACACGCGCCGCACTCGCCCAGCTCGCAGCCATGCTTCGTGCCCGGGAGGTTGAGATCTTCCCGCAACACCTCCAGGAGGGTCTTGTAGGGATCGAACGCGACCTGCCTGGATTCGGCGTTGATGCGCAGGCCGATCACCGCGAGCCCGGTCGACGGGTGGCGTTCCATGGCTATGCGGCCTTCGCGGTCAGCCCGCGTACGAGGTAGGACACGATCATGTCGGCGACGGCGCTCGCGGGCCACTCGCCGCCGGGCCGGTACCACGTCGCCGACCAGTTGATCGCGCCAAGCATCGCCCGGGTCGTCACGGCGGCGTCGCACTCGACGAACTCGCCGCGCTTGGCCCCCTCGGTGACCAGGCGGCGCAGCGCGTGCTCGTAGCGATCGCGCTTCGCGACGATCTTCCGCCGGAGCGGATCGGGGAGGGCGTCGACCGCGAGGTGCGCGGCCCCGCCGTCGACCTCGTCCAGCACCGCGTGTGCGTGCGCCTGCAGCACGTGTCGTAGTCGTCCCGTGAGACCGTCGCCGCCCGATCGCGAGCGCGCGACCGCGTTCAACATCAGATCGAGCGAGCGATCCTGGCAGAAGTAGAGAATCTCGTCCTTGCCGGAAAAGTAGTGGTAGAGGTTGGCCGGGGAAAGGTCGGCCGCTTCCGCGATATCGCGCATGCCGCTCTCGGCGAAGCCGCGGTCGCGGAAGATGCGCGCCGCGGCGCGCAGGATGCCGATGCGCCGCCCGTCGCGGCGCCGCGCGCGCCGGGACGAGGTCTGCTGGTGGCGCGCGGCTCGTGGCATAACTGGTCGTAAATCGAACGACCGTTCGATTATCGAACGACCATTCTAACTGGTCTGCCGCTGTCCCGGCAAGGACGCCCCTGGGTTACAATGCCCGCCCTATGCGCACGATCTTGCCGCGAATTTCAGCCCTGCTCGTCGCCGTCACGCTCCTGATGACCTCGGCCGCGGCCAGGCAGGCGGCCGCGCCTGCGCCCGCCGCCCAGGCGCAGGGCGCGATCGACCCTGCGCTCTACAGCGGCATGAAATGGCGGAGCATCGGCCCCGACCGGGGCGGCCGATCGATTGCGGTCGCCGGCAGCGACGCGCGCCCGAACGAGTACTACTTCGGCGCGGTCGGCGGCGGCGTCTGGAAGTCGGACGATTACGGCAATACGTGGCAGCCCGTCAGCGACGAGTTCTTCAAGTCGTCCTCGGTCGGCGCGCTTGCGGTCGCGCCCTCGAACCCTGACGTCGTGTACGCCGGCATGGGGGAGTCCTGCTTCCGCGGCAACATCATCCAGGGAGACGGCATCTACAAGACGACCGACGGCGGCAAAACCTGGCAGTCGGTCGGCCTGCAGAACACGGAGACCGTCAGCAAGATTCGCGTGCACCCGACCAACCCCGACATCGCATGGGCCGCAGTGCTTGGCCACGCGTATGGGCCGAACGACGAGCGCGGCATCTTCCGCACGAAAGACGGCGGCAAGAACTGGGAGCGCGTGCTGTTCCGCAACAACAAGACCGGCGGTATCGACTTGTCGCTCGACCCCAAGAATCCTGATGTGATCTACGCCGCGCTGTGGGAGGTTTATCGCACGCCGCACTCGATGGAGAGCGGCGGGCCTGGCAGCGGCCTCTTCAAGTCCACCGACGGCGGCACCACGTGGAACGAGCTGACCGGGAATCCCGGACTGCCGAAGGGCCTCTGGGGCAGGAGCAGCGTTTCGGTCTCCGGCGCCGACAGTAATCGCGTCTACGCGATCGTCGAGAACGAAAACGGCGGCGTCTTCCTGTCGGACGACGCGGGTGCGACGTGGAAAGCCGGCGACAATGATCGCAAACTGCGCCAGCGCGCGTTCTACTACACGCACATCATTGCCGACCCGAAGGTCAAAGACCGCGCGTACGTGCTGAACGTCCAGTTCTGGCGGAGCGACGATGGCGGCAAGACCTTCCCGACGCAGATCCGTCCGCCCCACGGCGACAATCACGACCTTTGGATCGCGGGGAACGACAACCAGCGGATGGTGCAGGGGAACGACGGCGGCGGCAACGTGTCGGTCAACGGCGGCAAGACCTGGTCCGGGCAGGGCTACGCAACCGGCCAGTTCTACAACGTCTTCACGACCAAGCACGTGCCGTATCACGTTTGCGGCGCGCAGCAGGACAACAGCACCGCCTGCATTTCGAGCGAGACGAACCCCGGAGCGGGCGAGGGCAGCCTGCCGCCGATCTTCTATTCACCGGGCGGCGGCGAGAGCGGCTACATCGCGGCCGATCCCAACAACGAGGATGTCTTCTTTGCCGGTAGCTACGGCGGGCTCCTGACCCGGCTCGATCGGCGGACGGATCAGCGGCGC
The DNA here is from genome assembly GCA_036258175.1 of Vicinamibacterales bacterium. Classification (GTDB taxonomy): domain Bacteria; phylum Acidobacteriota; class Vicinamibacteria; order Vicinamibacterales; family 2-12-FULL-66-21; genus DATAEE01. The sequence continues at coordinate 10,289 of DATAEE010000182.1, read as the reverse complement.
GTGGTCACGATCTATCCGAACAACCCGATGGGGCATTCGTCGATCGACATCAAGGAACGCTTCCAGTGGACGTTCCCGATCGTCTATTCGCCGCTCGATCCGAAGGTCCTCTACGCCTCGTCGCAGCACCTCTTCCGCACGACGAACGGCGGCCAGAGCTGGCAGAAGATCAGCCCCGACCTGACGCGTCATGATCCGGCGACCATGCAGGCGTCAGGTGGACCGATCACGAAGGATCAGACGGGTGTCGAGACCTACGCGACGATCTTCACCATCGCGCCGTCGCGCCAGGAGATGAACACGATTTGGACCGGATCGGACGACGGCGTCATACACGTGACGCGCGATGGCGGCAAGAACTGGACGAACGTCACGCCTAAGGATCTCCCCGACTTCATGCGCATCAGCCTGATCGAAGCCTCGCCGCATCAGGACGGCGTTGCGTACCTCGTCGGCAACCGGTATCAGCGGGACGATCGCAAGCCGTACATCTACAAGACGGCCGACTTCGGCAAGACGTGGACGAAGATCGTGAATGGCATTCCGGAGAACGATTTTCCGCGTGCCATCCGCGAAGATCCGAAGCGGCGCGGGATGCTGTTCGTCGGCACGGAGAACGGGATTTACGTGTCGTTCGACGACGGGGCGCGCTGGCAGTCGCTGCGCCTCAACCTGCCCGTCACGCCCGTCCACGGGGTCGTCGTCGAGGATCGCGATCTGGTGATTGGGACGCACGGCCGCGGATTCTACGTGCTCGACGATATCGGCCTGTTGCGGCAGGCGGAGCCGACGCTGCTGACGCGCACGCTCCACGTGTTCGAGCCGGTCAATCCGTTGCGTGGCTTCGACGACAACGTCGCATTCGACTACTACCTCGGCCGCGAGGCCGAGGAAGTGAAGGTCGAAGTGCTGGACGAACAGGGCAAGGTGCTCCGGTCGTTCACCGGCACGCCCAAGGATCCTCCGCCGCCGCCGGGTGGCGGCGGTGGCGGCGGTCCGTTCGGCGGCGGGCCTCCGCCGCGCGTGGGTGTGAAGAAGGGCATGAACCGCTTTACCTGGGACCTTCGGCAGGATGGCGCCGTCGTCTTTCCGGGGATGATCATGTGGGCGGCCCAGCCGCAGCGCGGCCCGTCATCGCCGCCCGGACAGTACAGCGTACGCATCTCGGCGCTCGGCGAGACAGCGACCAGCAGCTTCACCATTGGCCTCGACCCGCGATTGAAGGCGGAGGGCATCAGCGAGGCGGATCTGCACGAGCAGTACAAGTTGTCGACTCAGGTCCGCGACAAAGTTACTGAGGCGAACAACGCCGTCATCCAGATCCGGTCCATCCGCGAGCAGGTCACGGAGCGGATGGCGAAAGTGCCCGAGCGGCGCCGCGCGGAGATCCAGGCGATCGCGGACGGGTTGATGAAACCGTTGACCGTCGTCGAGGAAGGGGTCTATCAGGTTAAGAACCGCAGCGGTCAGGATCCGTTGAACTACCCGATCCGCTTGAACAATAAGATTGCGGCGCTGTCGGGCGTCATCGAATCCAACGACAACAAGCCGACGGATCAGAGCTACGAGGTCTTCAAGGAGCTCTCGACCGAGCTGGACGCGCAGCTGCAGAAACTGCAAGCGACGCTCAAGACCGAGCTGCGCCGAATAAACGCGGCGTTCCAGCGCGAGAAAATCGCGCCGGTCGATCCGAACGCGAAGCCGGCGCCACCGCCCGCGAAGACGCCGACGTCGCAACAGGTCCCGTAATCCTTCTTCGCGCCTCGCGCCTCGCGCCTCGCGCCTCGGGCCTCGGGCCTCGGGCCTCGGGCGGTACCTCGTATCTCGGACCTCGGGCCGTTCCTTGGGCCTCGTGCCTCCGAGGCACGAGGCACCTGCGAGGTCCGAGGCACGAGGCACTGCCCGAGGCCCGAGGCACAAGGCCCGAGGGACGAAGGGGAAGGGCCGCTACACTGCAATCGCCACTGTAAACGTCGCCGTATATCCGTTCGTCGTGTCCCCCACGACCGTCGCCATCTCCGATGAGAGGCTGTCCGCGAAGATGTTGTCGCGTGCGTTCGACGTCGGATTGTTGCCCCTGCTTGCGTACACGCCCGTGGCGTAGACTGCCGCATTGGTGTTGTCGGGAAACGCGATCTGGGTCGCCTTCACCGACGCGCCGTTGATCGTCACCTCGACGTGGATGTGGGTCGCCCGACCCTGATACCAGCCGGGATAGACCGTCGTAAACGTTACCCGCCCGTTGCTGTCGGTTGTCTGGATGCCTCGAAGAAACGTCTGCGCCCGACCGTCGTACCCCTGCTGGGAGTACTGCGAATAGTGTCCTTCGGCGTCGCACTGCCAGATCTCGACGTTCGCGGTGGGCACCGGTGCGCACGCGTTGCCGCTGTTGACGACCGTGATCGTGAGATTGACCGGCAGGCCGCTTCTGCCTTCGCGGATGTCACTGCGAAACAGATCGGTGAGCGACGGATAGGGTCCAATGGTTTCCGTGGGCGTCACGGCGCACGCGGCGTTGGTCGTCGTCGTCGACGTGGTTGCGCTCGGACTCGTCGGTGAGTCGCTGCTGCACGCGCCTGACAGGACGCCCGCGCCCGCCGCGGCGCCGAGCAGCCCGAGCGCCTGGCGCCGGGTGATGTCCTTGTGAATGGGTTCGGCCGACATTCCTGCGTTCTCCTTCCACAGATATTGGACCGTTCAGATGTCGCAAATGTGTGGCGCCGCCATGAAAGAACGATGGCCGCGGTTGTCACCAAAGCCCAACAAATGAGGCGTTTAATGGTGCCGCTTCGACAGACGTCGGGGCAGTGGGTGTTCGGCGCCTGCCGAATCCCTGAAAGGCAGACGATGAAGACATTACTGGCGTGCACCATGTTCCTGCTGCTGGCATCGAGTTCGGAGGCCGCCGGGCCGAGTCGTTCGGACCGGACGGATCCGCTGCGGCAGGCAAGCGGTTCCATCGAGGCGCTCGTCGGCCGCGTGGCGCAGAGCGTCGTTCAGGTGATCGTGACCGGCTATCGACCGGTCACCTTCGATCCGTCACGAACGGACGTCGCGCTCGGGCGAGGGCGCAGCATTGGCTCAGGCGTCGTGATCGACTCGCAAGGATTGATCCTCACCAACGCGCACGTCGTCGCGGGCGCGGAACGAATCGACGTGCTCCTCCCCGTCGCGGATCGCGGGCCGGCGACCGTTGGAGGCGTCACGCCCAAAGCCGTCGAAGCCCGGCTCGTCGGCGTGGACGCAGAGCTCGACCTGGCGCTGCTGTCGATCGGCGTGACAGGTCTTCCAGCGCTGCCGCTCGCTGACTACGAAAAGGTGCGCCAGGGAGAACTGGTCTTCGCGTTCGGAAGTCCGGACGGCCTTCGGAACTCCGTGACGATGGGGATGGTCAGCGCGGTGGCGCGGCAGACCGAACCGGAAACACCGACCGTCTACATTCAAACCGACGCGGCGATCAATCCAGGCAACAGCGGCGGCCCGCTCGTGAACGTCGATGGCGAGCTGATCGGCATCAACACGTTCATCCGATCCGCATCGGGCGGGAGCGAAGGCCTGGGATTCGCGCTACCGAGCGCGCTCATTGCGCTGGCGTTTCCGCAACTTCGCGAGTTCGGCCATCTGCATCGCGCCGCGGTCGGCCTCGCCGTGCAGACGATCACTCCGCTGATCGCCTCCGGGCTGTCGCTGCCCGCCGATAGCGGTCTCATCATTTCTGATGTCGTCCCGGGCAGTCCCGCTGCCGAGGCCGGACTCCAGCCAGGGGACATCATCGAAAAAATCGACGGCACGAGAGTCGAAGGTCTGACCATGGCGCGCTTCTACCTTCAGCTCTACTCGCTGCGGGCTGGGCAAACGATCAGGTTCAAAGTTCAGCGCGCGGACGGGCCGTTCACCGTCGATGTCACCGCCGTCGACGTCCCGCACGTGTGCGAGCGGGCGACGCTCGTAGACGCTAGCGCCACGCTCGTCGAGTCGCTCGGCATCCTAGGGATACCCGTGGATGCCGGGACGGCTGCGCAGCTGCGTGTTCCCTCGGGTGTCGTCGTGGCCGTGCGAGTAGATCGCCCCCACGTCCCCGACGGCGTGCTGTCGCAGGGAGACGTCATCCACGCGGTGAACGGCCGGAGCGTCTCGACGCCGGAGGCGCTGCGATCGGCCGTCGATGAGGTCGGGTCGCGCGGTGCGATCGTCCTGCAGGTCGAACGGGACGGGCAGCTCACCTACGTCGCCTTCGAGCGGGAATGACAGCAGATAATGATGCTGATGAGCGCTGGGCCCGAGCTCACCCGGTCGCGGTGGTACCGGAGCTTCTACTGGCGAATCGGGACGATTTTCGTCGTGATGGTCGTCGCGGTCATCGTCGCGCAGAGCGTCATGTTCAGCATGATGTGGGCGCGATCGAACCGGGCGGCGCCCGAGCGGTCGCCCAACAATCTCGCGACCGTCGTCGCGGCCGACGTGGGATCCGCACTCATACAGCGGCCGGGAGTCGACGTCGGCAGCTACATCGACGAGCGATACGGGCAGGCGCCGTGGCCGATGTTCGTCGTCATGAAGGACGGCCGGATCGCGGGCAATCGCTCGGCGCCGCTGTCTGTCGAGATTCGCCGCTCGGTCGAAGCGGCGCTCGGCGGCACCGATCCTGGCCGACGCGGTCCGCAGCCGCGGCTCGCCGGTCCGGTCGTCACCGCGCCAATTGTCGTCGAGGGGGCACTGGCCGGAATGGTCGTGCTGCCGCCGCCTCCGCCGGGAGGCATCCTGCGCGAGGCCGGGCGGCTGTTGTCGCTGCCCGGGACGTTGCTCCTCGTGGCGGCCACGGCGCTTGCCGCGTTCGTTATCTTCCGTCCGGCGCGCCGGCGGTTGTCCGGACTCGAGCAGGCAGCGGCGCGGTTCGGCGCGGGCGATCTCGCCGCGCGGGCGCCGGAAGAGGGCGGCGACGAGATCGCGCGGGTCGCGCGCGCGTTCAATCAGATGGCGACGGAGCTCGAGGCACGCACTCAGGCGCTGCAGACGTCGGACCGGCTGCGGCGCCGCATGCTCGCGGACGTCTCGCACGAACTGAAAACACCGCTGACCGCGATGCGGGGGTTTCTCGAGACTCTGCAGATGCCGGACGTCCTCGTCGACACCGACACGCGCGCGCGGTACCTGGACACGATCGATCGCGAAACCCGGCGTCTCGACCGCATCGTCACGGATTTGCTCGATCTGGCCAGGCACGAGAACGGAATCGGCGGGTTCGATGTGCGGCTGTTCGCCATCGAGCGAGTCTTCGATCACGTGGTCCGCCGGCACGAACGGGACGTGGTGGAACGGGGGATCCGCATCCGCACTTTTGTCGCTGAAGACGCCGATCAGGTGATGGCCGATCCGGGTCGCATCGAGCAGGTCATCGAAAACCTCGTCGCCAACGCCCTCCGGCACACGCCACCCGGCGGCACGGTCGAGCTGCGCGCGGCCGCCGATCGCGACGCGATCCGCCTGTCGGTGTCCGATACGGGCGAAGGTATCGCACCGGAGCACATCGCGCACGTGTTCGATCGGTTCTACAAAGTGGACGCCGCGCGCGCGGCCGGAACGGCGGGCAGCGGGCTCGGACTCCCTATCGCGAAAGCGATCGTCGAACGCCACCGCGGCACGATAGAGGTCGCGAGTCAGCCCGGGCGGACGGAGTTCACCGTGCTGCTCCCGCAGCAGGCGATCCTACCCAGTCACAGCATTCCCGATTTGAGGATTGGGGATTGAAGACTGATTGTCGATGGACGATTGACGACTGGGGATTCATTGTCGATTGATCGATTGGAGCCACGGTGCTCAATCCGGCAGTCGGCACTGAATCCTCAACCAGCAATGTCCAATCGACAATCAGTGCGTCAATTCGCCAATCGAAAGATCCAAAATGCGCAGTCGGATTAGTCCGCAAATTTGTAGCCGACGCCCCACGCGGTCAGGATGAGCTCCGGATCCTGCGGATCACGTTCGATCTTGCGGCGCAGGCGGCTGATGACCGTGTCGACCGTGCGCTCCGTCACGTACGTGTCGTCGCTCCACACGTTCTGCAACAGCGTCGCGCGGCTGAACACGATCCCGGGACGGGCGGCGAGGCGGTACAGCAGGTCGAACTCCTGCTTCGTCAGCTCTACGGATTTCCCGCGCACGGTTGCCTCGCGCCGCTCCGCGTCGAGCATGACCTGCTTCGATCCGATGCGGCGTGTGCTCGTGCCCGCGCCCTGCGCCGCCTCGAGCGGACCGGCGGCCTCGGGCGCGCGTCTGCTTCGCCGCATGATCGCGCCGATGCGCGCCACGAGCTCGCGCACGCCGAACGGCTTCGTCAGGTAGTCGTCGGCCCCGCTCTCCAGGCCAAGCACCTTGTCGGACTCGCCGTCGCGCGCGGTCAGCATCAGGATTGGTGTTTCCTTGTTCGGGCCCTCCGCACGGACCGCGCGACACAGGCTGACGCCATCGAGCCCCGGCAGCATCACGTCGAGGATGAGCAGGTCAAACCCCGCGGCCCGCGTGCGGTCGAGCGCGTCACAGCCGTCACCGGTTTCGTCGATCTCGAATCCCGCCAGGTCGAGATGCAGCCGCAGAAGCTCGCGAATCGGCCGCTCGTCTTCGACGACGAGGACACGGCGGCGCGAAGTGACTGAGGCCATTCAGGAATTGAGTCCGAAGAGCGTCGTCAGCAGCGCCAGCGTCGCGGCGGCCGCGCCGAGGTGCAGCGCGAGCGCCGCACGGTCGTTCATGAGCAGGACGCCCAGCACGAGGAATCCTGCGGCAGCGGCGAGGAAATACCAATACAGGTCCGTAGTGTCCGCGACGACGCCGCCTGACGGCGCGCGCGCCCGCGTCGCGGCGATGACGGCGTTCGCGATCGCCCGATCCGGCTCGCGATCGAGCTCGAAGTAGCGTCCGCCGCCCGCGGTGGCGATGGTGGACAACGAGTCGCGATCGAGCATCGACGAGAGCGGTCTGAGGTTGGTTGCGCGCTGCGGTTCGGGAATGATGCCGCCTGCGGTCGTGCCGACGCCGACGACGTAGAGCGGGATGCGGCGCGCGCGGGCGCGCTCGATCGAGCGTTCGACCTGGCCGCTCCAGGCCTGTCCGTCCGAGACGAGGATGAAGGCCCGGCCGTTTGTCGAAGGGCCGCGAATCTCCTCGTCCTTTTCGATCACCCGCAGCCCCCAATGAATTCCGCGCTCGATGTTCGTATTCCAGGTGCCCTCGTCCTCGAGGCGGAAGGGCGGCTCTGTCCCGAGATGATCGAGAAAGAAAAAGAACGTGTTCGGATCCCGTGTCAGCCGAATCTGCGGCGTCGCCGTCGTCGCAAAGAGGGCCAGCGCGATGCGGTCGTGCTCCCAGCGCAGCGACTCGCCGAGCGTACGAAGGAAGCGCACGGATCGCTGCCAGCGATCGGCGGATCCGGACGCGTCGCGCACGCGCATCGACGCGGAGCCATCCTGCAGGATGACGATATCCACGCCGCCGGTGGGCACAATGGACGTCACGATGGCCGGCCGAGCGAGGGCGAGGATAGTGGCGGACAGCGCGGCCACCATCGAGAGCCAGAAGAGCAGATCGCCGAACCGCGAGACGCGCTCGACAGGCTGAGCCACGTCGCGCGCGAAGACGGCAGGCACCCGACGCACTCGCCTGAACGCGCGGATCGTCACAACGCGCCGCCACGCCTGCCACATCCAGAGGAGCAGCAGCACGCCGGGCGCGACGAGCACGATCAGCCACTGCGGCTCAACGAACTGAATACCGAACTGCCCCGCATTCATCTGTATCGGCGTTGATCTGCGGCTTATCTGCGTTAGTCTGCGGCTTAGCCTTTGCGAATCCGCCGCCCGCTCTTGCCCGCTTCCTCCGCCTCGCGCCGTTCCTCCGGCCGCATCGGGATGATGACTTTGAACTTCTTCAAGTCGCTGGTATCGGGCGGCGCACCGGCGAGACCGTGGACGGTACGGTCCGGGCCGCCCGCGTCGGCAGCCACGTTTTGCTGTCTGGCTGCCAGCGCAGCCCGGTAGCGGATCGCGAACTCGTAGTTGTACGCCGCGTCCGGATGGCCGGGACTGGTCCGCAGCGCGTCGGCGTACTGCCCGATTGCGCCGTCCAGCCGTCCGACGACCGCCCGCCAGTCGCCGCCTTGCGCGACCGCCGCTCGATAGGCCGCGTTCGCGGCGAGGAAGGGATCGGCTGCGCGCTGCGCGTCGTCGTACTTGCCGAGCCAGTAGGCGGCCGGCGCGCGGACCTGGTCGTGCTCTGTCTCCGCACGTGCGTACTGCAGCGTCGCCAGCGACTTCTCCGCCTGTGCCTGTCGCTGGTACCGCGATCCCGCGGTCCAGAGCAGCAGGCCAGCGACGATCAGGACGAGAGCCGTGACGATCTGTGAGGCGAGCGATCTCATGGGAACCTCTGAAACCACGGAACCGTGAAGCGAAGGCCGAGCGCCAGCGTCCACAACGCGCCGGCGGCCATGGCGAAGCGCGGAAACACCGGCCGTCGGGTGCTGTATTCCCTCATCGTGATCCGGCCGGTCGACGCCTCGTCTATTTCGCGTACGGCGCGGACGATCGTCGCTTCATCCGCCGCCGAGTAGAAGCGTCCTCCCGTGCGGGCAACCGCCGACTGCCACATCGCGTCCGACAATCGATCGTCGGTGCTGCCGCCGACGCGGACGAAGTACACGGGAATCTTCGCCGCCGCCGCCTGGCGGAGCACGTCGAACCCGGTGCGGCCATCCTGCAGCACCTCGGCATCCATCCCGTCCGAGAAGATCACCATCAGGTTCCCGGACGCGTCCAGGAAGTCGAACGCCTTGAAGAGGCCGACACCCTGATCGATCGCCCGGGCAATCATCGTGCCCTGATCGGGAAACGCCATCAGCTCGGACCAGTCGCCGATGAGCGAGATGCTCAGCAGGATGTTCTCGTAGTCGCTCGTGAACGGCGTGATGACGTACGCATCGTCGCCAAACTCGATGAGCGAGACGAGATCGCGGTACTTGCCGCGCATCCGGAGCTCGACGAAGTGCCGCGCGGCGCCGACCGTGGTGAAGAACGCGGCGTCGTTCGGCGCGCCTTTCGCGAGCTGGGTCGACGGCAGCGGCGAGAGCATGCTGGACGACGCGTCGATCATCAGGTTGATGCGGCGGCCGGGATACGACGTCTCGCGGCTCGTGAACAGCGTGTGCGGGTCGGCGAACGCCACGAAGAAGAAGGGGAGGCCGGTAAGCGCGAGGACGAGCGCCCCGTGCCGCACGAACGACGCCGCACCAGGAAACGCAGGCGCCCAGTCGACCAGCGCGGGCAACCCGATTCCAGTGGCACGCGTCCGATCGCGAAGCGCCGTTCGCAGGAGCAGCGCCCCGATCGCCAGCCCGCCGAGAACGAGGAGGGTCAGCCGCGCGGCGTGCGATTCGGGAAACTGGAGGCCGGTCAGCGCATCCACAGCCGTTCCCGCAGGCCAGGCTTCCGGCGTTCCGTCAGTTCTTCCACCACGCGCAGGCTGTCAGCGAGCGACTCGTCCAGCCCCGCCGCCTCGTACCCGCCATCGCGACCGTAGCGCGCTGCCGTGAATCGCGCGAGGCCGTCGCGCAACGTCCTGCCGCCCGCGCCGTCATGCGAAAGATGCTCAGCGGTAGCGTTCCCCGAGACGAAAGCGACGCCGCGGGTTCGACCGTTGATCGCCAGCTGTCCCTCGGTTGCAGTCGTTCCAGGTTCAGCCACAATCTGAGTGACGGGACGACCGGCCTCGTACGCGGCCGCAATCCTCAGCGCGGCCAGCGCGCGGCCCGTCAGTGCCGGTGTCCAGCCGGACCGGCTTTCCTCGCGGATGGCCGACAGCTCGCGATGGACGTTTCCGAGGATGACTCCATCCGCGAGAACGCGTCCCGGCGCCGCCGACGCCGCTCGTCGCCGCCGCAGGATCCTGATGAGCGCGAGGGCGCCGACGAGCGCCGCCGCCACCAACGCGATTGCGGCGGCGATGCGAAGGACAGTCCCTCGAAACGCACGACCCGCGATCTCATCGAACGTCGCGACCGGTGCCTCGCGGATGTCGGTGGCGTTGTCGGGAACGAGCGAGAGGACGCGAACCGGCAGCGGCGGCATCACGTATGCGAAATCGCGCCCCTGGACCGACGACAGTGGCGACGCGCCGGCGACCCGGCTCTCGATGCGATACGTGAGCTGGAGCGCCGGGAGACTCATGTCGCGTCCGAACGCGTTCTCCGCGATGATCCGCAAGGCGTAGTCGTACTGCACGAAGCGGCGGCCCGCGGT
>DATAEE010000181.1:0-2712 GCA_036258175.1 Vicinamibacterales bacterium | reverse complement strand
CGAAGATGTAGTCAACGGTCGGGCTCCGGCCGAGCCGATTGCGGCTTCCGGTCGCGGATGATGGCGAGCAAACGCTGAGGGCAACCAGTCTCGAAATAGGGCTGAATTCCTAGCCGCGCGAGGTACGAACTAGGCTCTGGCGCCGGCTTTCTTGCCGCCCTTGGTTTCCTTGGCCGCCTTGGCAGCGGTCTTCCGGCTCTCCGACGTCTGCGCCCCGAAGCGCTTCGTGAACCGCTCGACGCGGCCCTCGGTGTCGATCAGCTTCTGGCGGCCCGTGAAGAAGGGGTGGCACGCCGAGCAGATTTCCAGATGCAGTTCCGGCTTGGTCGAACGGGTCTTGAACGTGTTGCCGCAGGCGCAGCGCACCTCGACCTCGTGGTACTTCGGATGAATCCCTTCCTTCACGGCGTGCTCCTTTTGCCCCTTGGGAAAACCCCATTATATCGGTCCAAAGCCCCAGGCCCCAAGCCCGGGCCCCTATGGAATGACCATCGTCCGGTCCCAGCGGTGCCGCCTGAGCTCCGACAAAAGGCCGCCATCCAACGGTTTATCGTCGGACGCCATGATGTTCCGCTCGACGTGCGGGGTCTTGCGCATGCCGGGGATCGTCGTCGAGACGGCAGGGTGGTGGAGGATGAACCGTAGCGCCAGCTCGGGCAGGTCCAGGCTCGACGGCACCGTCTTCTGCACCGCTTCCACGCGGTCGAGCGTCGACGCGAGGTTCTGCGGTGTGAAGTACAGGTTCCTCCAATCGCCGTCGGGCCACGTGGCGTCGCGGCGGAGCGTCCCGGTCAAGCTGCCTTCGTCGAAGGGCACGCGCGCGATGACGGCCACTCCGAGCCGTTGACACGCCGGGAACAGCGAATCTTCCGGCGCCTGGTCGAAGATGTTGTAGACGACCTGCACGCTGTCGACGAGTCCGGTCTCGAGAGCTTCGAGCACGTTGGCCGGCTCCCACCGGTTCACGCTGATGCCGAAGCCGCGAATGAGGCCTTCATCCTTGAGCGCGCGAATCGCCCTCTGCCACGCCGGGTCTCGCGCCCAGGCGTCGGTCCACACGTGAAGCTGCTGCAGATCGATCGTGCTGACGTCGAGGTTCGCGAGACTCTTCTCCGTGTACTCGCGGATGTGATCCGGAGGAAAGACCTCGTCGAGCCGGTAAGAAGCGACCGCGGGCCATTTCAGATTCTTCGGCGGCACCTTCGTCGCCACATACAGCCGACGGCCGCGATGCTTTTTCAGCGTTTGGCCCAGCAGCTTCTCGCTGTGCCCCCCACCGTACGCCCACGCGGTATCGAAGAAGTTGCAGCCCAGTTCGATCGACCGATCGAGCGCGGCGAGCGACTGCGCGTCCTCGGAGCCGCTCCATCCACCCATCCCCCACATGCCGTAGCCCACCTCGGAGACATCCCACCCGAGGCGGCCGAATTTTCGGTAGCGCATCCGCACATCGTATCTCAGAGTCACCGCGCATTTCGTCACAGCGCATTCTCCGCCGCTCGGCGCGGAAGCGTCGTGTTACACTCCCACCACACCAAACGCTCTAGTCGAAACGCGGAGTCTCGATGCTGGAGATTGAGGCACGTCGCTGGGCCCTTGTCGTCGGTCATCCCGGTCACGAACTTCGAGCGTTTCACTTCTGCGAGCGCGCGCGGCCCACGTTTGCCGTGATCACGGACGGGTCCGGCAGCCACGGGATTCCGCGAATCGCCGAGACCAGGCAGCTGGCGGAAGAGCTCCGCGTTTCCTCCTCGTCCGTGTTTGGCGCGCTCACGGACAAGGACGCATACGCGCTGCTGCAGTCCGGCGATCTCGCCCCGCTGATGCAGATCGTTGACACGCTTGGTCGCGCGTTCGCGGCCGACGGCATCACAGCGGTGTTGGCGGACGCCGCTGAAGGCTACAATCCCGTCCACGATCTGTGCCGCGCGCTGGCGGAGGCCGCGGTCAGCCAATGCGGACGAGCAATCGAATTGTTCGAGTTCGATCTTGCCGGCTCGCCAAACAGCGCAGGAGACGGCATCCATCTGGCCCTCGACGATGCGGCGTTCGACCGCAAGCTGGCGGCGGTGCGGCGTTATGGCTCGCTCGCTGCGGAAGCCGCGGCCGCCTTCGAGCAACACGGCTTGGAGTCATTCCGTACCGAGTTCCTGCGCCGGGCCGCTCCGATGAGTCTGGCGGCGTCAGACCACATTCCATACTACGAGCGTGTTGGCGCCGAACGCGTGCGGGAGGGCCGGTACTCGACGGTGCTTCGATACGGGACCCACGTGCGTCCTGTCATCGAAGCCATCCTCCGTGGCTCCGTTGTGTCTGTCGATGCGCTCACTCACCATCCTCTTCACTAACAACACGCTCGCAGAGCGCGCCGGATCTGAGCTCTGGGTCCGCGACGTCACACGCGCGCTCCTGGATCGCGGCCACCGGCCGATTGCTTTCAGCCTGGTCATGGGAGCCGTCGCCGCGGAGATGCGCGCCGCGACGATCCCCGTGGTTGATGATCTGGAAAAGGTCGGCATGACGCCCGACGTCATCCACGGCCATCACCACGTCGAGACATTGATTGCGGCGTTGCATTTCCCGGGTGTGCCGATCGTGCAGCTATGCCATGGCTGGGTTCCGTGGGAGGAGCGGCCGCTCAAACACCCGTCGATTGTGAAGTATCTCGCCGTCGACGACCCGTCGTACGACCGCCTGATCGTCGAGGAAGGG
>DATAEE010000180.1:0-5140 GCA_036258175.1 Vicinamibacterales bacterium | reverse complement strand
GCCGATCTTCATGTACTTCTCGACGTTCCGCTGGCACAAGCTCGTGAACGGCTACAGCGGATTCAGCCCGCCGTCGTACGCGCAGCTCCTCGCGCTCATGCGCGATTTTCCGGACAAAGCGTCGCTCGACGAGCTGCGGCGCCGGGACGTCCAGTACATCATCGTCCACGGCTCGTTCTTCCGGCTTGGCATCTATCAGAAGCTGATGGCGCGGATACGGGAGAGTCCGGATCTCGCGCTGGTCGGGGAATTTCAGTGGAACGGAGCCCGGACGCACGCGTACCGGTTGTTGCCAGCTGCGGAGACCGCGGGACACCGCTGACTACGGCTTGCCCGAACCGCGCGCGAATGTCAGCACGCTATCTCCCTTGATTCCAGACCAGCGCTCCGACTGGCCGTCCGGCCATTGCACGACCACGGAATCCACCGCGGCGGACGCGTCGAGGCCAAAGTGTGCCCGGATATCGCTCGCGGACAGGTAACTGCCGTCGGTTTTGACGCGGCGCCATAACGTCGGACGCCCCGATCGTTCCACCCCGACCCTCGCCCCGAGCGCGAAACGATTGCCGGACGGCTGCTGAAGCCGCACCTGGAGCCAATGATGATCTCCGGCCGCCTGGTTCAGCAGAAGCTGGACGCGCCCGTTGTTGTTCGTGACGACGATGTCGGTGTAGCCGTCGTTGTCGACGTCGCCGAAGGCTGCCCCGCGTGCCACGTCGGTTGCCTTGAAGGCGGCACCACCAACTCCGCTCGTCTCTTCGAACCGGCCCGACCCCAGGTTGTGGAACAACTGGTTTTTCATCCGGTAGGGGAACGGCGTTCCTCGCTGCGCCTCCACGATGTTGACAGCGCCGTTGGCCGCAAATAGATCGAGCCAGCCGTCATTGTCGTAGTCGAACCAGTCGGTTCCAAAACCGGTCGATGGAGCCGTCGGGCTCGCCAGTCCCGCTTTGACCCGTGCATCTTCGAACGAGCCTTTGCCATCGTTCACGTACAGCACGAACGTTTCGCCGACGATGTTCGTGACGAACAGATCTTCGTCGCTATCGGCGTCGAAGTCGCCAGAGGCGATTCCCATGCTTCCTTCGGGATTTCCCGCGGCATTCACCGCCGATCCCGACAGCAGCCCATCGTCCACGAACGTGCCGTTCCGCTGGTTGAGCCAAAGTTGATTCGCGTTTCCGTCGTTGGCGACGTAGAGGTCGAGCCACCCGTCGCCGTTGTAGTCGCCGACGCTGACACCGAGGCCCGCGCCATCCGCCTTCGAGATGCCGGCCGCTTCACTGACGTCGGTGAACTTCCCGTTCCCATCGTTGCGGTACAGCCGGTCGGGAACAGGTTTGTAGGCTCGTGGGGTGCAGTAATCGAGGGCGCCGACGCCGTCGCGGCAAACCTTGTTGCCGGCGATAGTGAAGTCCAGATAGTTAGCGACGAAAAGATCGAGATCGCCGTCGCGATCGTAGTCAAGGAACGCGGCGCTCGTGCTCCACAGCGGATCCGAAACGCCCGCGGCCGCTGTTACGTCCGTGAACGTGCCATCGCCGTTGTTCCGAAACAGCGTCTCTGGACCGAACGAGGTAACGAAGAGATCGAGGTCGCCATCGGTGTCGTAGTCGCCGACGGCGGCCCCCATGCCGTGCGACTGCAGCGTGAGGCCTGACTTACTTGTGACATCGGTGAAGCGAAGCTGACGCCGGCCGCCCGCGCCTACTTTCAGATCGTTGCTGAAGAGCCGGCTGACAGTTGTGGCAGCACCCTTGTCAGTTGTGGCACCACCCTTTAGGGTGGTCTCTAGGGGCCCACCCTGCACCAGAAACACGTCGAGGTCGCCGTCGTTGTCGTAGTCGAACAGCGCCACGCCGGAACCCATGACCTCGGGCATGTAGTAGCGGCCGGTCGCGCCGTTGACGTGCGTGAACACCAGGCCGGCTGTCGCAGCCGATTCGACGAACAGCCCGCCCTGCTCCGACGCTGCCTGCCCGAGCAGCAAGGCCGCGACCAAAACCGGCAATCCCTTCATGGCTTCAGCAACGCCAGATCGCGCTCGATGGCGCGCGCGAGCTCGTCCTGTTTGAATTCCAGCGCGAGGCGCCTGGCCTCGTTCGCCCATTTGATCCCCTCGCTCTTCCGGCCGGCTCTGACGTGCGCCGTCGCGAGTCCAAACAGGTAGCGGGGGGATTCTGCATCCCGCGGCTCGGTGATCTTTGCCAGCTCGGCGACCGCTTCCTCGGGCCGTCCAAGCGCGATGAGCATCCGTCCCAGGTTGAACCGGGCCAGCCGGAAGCCGGGCTGACTGGCGATCGCCTGCCGATACTCCTCCGCGGCCGCTTCGAAATCGCGGTCGCGCTCGAGAATCTGGCCCAGGTTGTT
The DNA here is from genome assembly GCA_036258175.1 of Vicinamibacterales bacterium. GTDB lineage: Bacteria > Acidobacteriota > Vicinamibacteria > Vicinamibacterales > 2-12-FULL-66-21 > DATAEE01. Next base: position 2,770 of record DATAEE010000180.1, on the reverse strand, counting down.
GCTCGCGGCCGCGTGATTCGGATTCGCGGCGAGCGCGCGGCGGTACGCATCTGCGGCCAGATCCCACTTCTCCTGCGCCGCGAGCAGGACACCGTAATCGTAGTGCGCACCATCGAGCTCGACGCCCGCGGCCACGACCGCACGGTAATGTTCTTCCGCCTTCGCCCAATTTCGCGTGCGCCCGTAAAGCGGGATCAGATTGGCGTGCGCGATCGCCAGCGAGGGATCTCGCGCGAGCGCGGCCTCGTATTCGGCAATCGCTCCCTCGAGATCGCCGCTCGCCGCCAGCTTCCTCCCGCGCTGCATCCGCGCGCTCGCATCATCCCGGAGCGCCAGGACGTCACCCAGGACTCGATCGTCCATCGCGGGCCAGATCGCGCCGTACCGCTCGTGCAACGCCAGCGCCCGGCGCGCATCGTCCTGCCGGCCAAGCGCGCGGTACGACAGGGCGAGCCCGTAGTACGCGGCGCCGAGCTCCGGAAACAGCGCGACCGCCCGCTCGAAGTGCTTGACCGCCGCCTCGTGACGCCCCTGCGCGGCCGCGATGCGCCCGAGCCCGACTTCAGCCGCCGGTTCGGCCGCGGCCTCCTTCACGAGCGCCTCGAAGAACTGCTGACTCTGGGCGATGTTTCCCGCATCGAGCAACGCTTCGGCCCGGCGCACGCGAGCGGGAAGATAGTCGGGCGATACGGCCAACGCCCGCGCCAGGCACTCGGCCGCCTCCGCAGGCCGGGCCAGCCGCTGCAGGACGACGGCGTCCAGGTAGTGATTGTCGAAAGAAGATGGCGCAAGCCCGCGTACTCGCAGGTACGCCTGATGCGCCGGTTCCCAGATCTCCCAGGCGTGAAGCCGCTGCGCCAGCGCGCCAACCGTCTCGGGATCATCAGGACGCGCAGCCGCATCGCGATAGACGTCCGCGATCGCGGCGCGGGCGGCCGGAGGAAACGAGTCGAGCGCCAGGCGCGGCAGCGCCACAGGTGCCTGCGCGACGGTCAGCAATGCCGAAAGGACCCATGGACTCGAGACGCCCATAGGTCTGAGCATATCCCGGCCACTGATCCCCGCAGATCTCAGCCACGGATTCCAGCCACGGATCACCGCGGATCACATTTCTTTGGGTTTGCCACGGATCCCCACAGATCACATTTCTTTTGGGTTTGTCACCGATCCCCGCGGATCTCATTCCCGTTGGCTGTGCGACCGTGGGGCAGGTTCGCGTCGCGAGCGAGCTGGCGAAGCAGGGCCATCTCATATTCGCCGGGGCGTGCGCGGCCCTTCTTTGCGGCGCACGAGATTCCGGCGCGCGCAGCGATCTGTGCCCAGGGAAGATCCGAGATCCGCGGTGATCCCCGGCCAATCCAGATTCAAGATCCGCGGGATCCGTGGCCAGACAGGTCAGAGATCCGCGGGGATCCGTGGCCAGAACTGGATCCGCGGGGATCCGTGGCAAAGAAAAAGCCCGGGGGATATACCCACCGGGCTTCGTCTGGTTCAGAACGCAGCGTTTCAGTATCTGCGTTTATCTGCGCGGATCTGCGGCTTAGAAGCTGAACCGCAGCCCGAGCCGGACCTGGCGCTCCGGATAGTGCGGCACACCGTTGCTGTTCGCGATCGCGGTGATCCGCATGAAGTTCGTCGATGTGATGTCGCCGTTCGGGTTCGCGAACTTCGGCGTGTTGAACAGGTTGGCCGTCTCGAGCCGGAACTCGAGCCGGCGCGACGCGCCGAGCGGGAACGCGCGGAATATCGAGAGATCGGTGTTCCACGAACCCGGGCCACGGAACTGGTTGCGTGCCGTGTTCCCGAACCGTACGCCCTGTGGCTGCGCCCACGCCGAGATGTCGTAGTAAGTTCCCTCGGCTCCGATGAGGCCCAGCTTTTGCGGCTCGCCAACCAGATCCGCCAGCTGTGTGTTGTTCGGCGTGTTCAGCTGGTTGGCGTTCGCGGTGGCGGTGAATGGCTGACCGCTGAAAGCCGCGACCACGCCGTTGATCTGCCAATCGTTGATGATGGCCCTGCCCAGGCCCCCGCCGCCGCCGCTCTGCCACGGCAGCTGATACAGGAAGCCGATTTGCACGACATGCGTCCGATCGAAACCGGCCACAGCGTAGTTGCGGTCGAACTCACCCGGCACGTTCCAGTTGAACGTCACGCGGCCGTCCTGATCGGCGCCCGCACCGCTCGCATTGTTCTTGGCCTGGCTCAATGTGTAGGCGCCCTTGAGCATGATGCCCTTGGTGAACGGCCGGTTCAAGGCGATCTGCAGCGAGTTGTAGCGCGTAATCAGGTACTGTCCGAACGAAAGCAGCTGCGTCGTCCGGCCTCGCGAGGCGTACGGTCGTCCCGCGTTGCCCGACCCGATCGTCGTCGGATTGTTGATGTCGATCGCAGCGTATCCACCGTCGCCGCGCGCGCCGACATACGCCACGTCGAGCGACACGTCCCAGGGCAGCCTGCGCTCGAACGACAGGTTCCACGTCTTGATCGACCCGCGGTCGACGTTATCTGGCTCCGCCGTCCAGACAGTGACGGAATTCGGCAGTGCCACTTGGCCACTGCTCGTATCCGGACCCGTAACGATCGGCAGGCCCTGGTTGAGCGTGCCGTACGGGAGGAACGTGTCGTTGTTGAAGAAACTGAACGGAATGGTGATCGGATACGCGTTATCGCCGCGGAGTGCGCGCGCCCACGGAATCGGGTTGTAGGTCACGCCGAAGCCGCCGCGAACCACCGTATCGTCGTTCCAGCGGTAGATCGCGCCCAGCCGAGG
>DATAEE010000179.1:0-3300 GCA_036258175.1 Vicinamibacterales bacterium | reverse complement strand
TCGGAGAGCCGGACGGGACGCGGCACCCGAACGTCGGCGCGCTCGTCGCCGACTGGAACCCGGACAGCCCGGGGCCGGACGAGTTCTGCACTGGCACGCTCGTCAGTCCGACGCTGTTCCTCACCGCCGCCCACTGCATGTTCGGATGGGACGAGGGAACCGAGTTCTGGGTGACGTTCAGCCCGACTTACGACGAGGACGCGGCCGTGCCCGCCGGGCTCGTCTTCGTCTCGAGCTTCACCTTTCACGAGGGCTTCGCACAGCTGGGTGGCGGAGCGGACGCCCACGACATCGCGATCGTGACGCTTGCCAGCGCACAGGCGGCCACGCCGGCGAGCCTGCCGGCGCTCGGGCTGCTGAATACGTTCAGTCAGCAGCAGCTCCGCCAGCTCGGTTTCACGACGGTCGGCTACGGGATCGCGCGCAATTCGAAGCGGGGAGGGCCGCACTCGCTCATCGACCAGACGACGCGGCTCGTCGCTCAGCAGACGCTGCTTTCGCTGCGGCCCAGCTGGTTGCTCCTGAGCATGAATCCGTCGACCGACAACGGCGGCACCTGCTACGGCGATTCAGGTGGGCCCCACTTTCTGGGCGGAATGACAAGTAATCTGGTCGTTTCGCTAACGGTCACCGGCGACCGCTGGTGTCGCGCCACTGACACGACCTACCGGCTGGACACCCCGTCGGCGCAGGAGTTCCTGTCGCGCTTTGGTCTCGTTCCGGCTCCGTGATTCACACGCGGGAGACACATGAAAAACACTCATTCCTGCCGCAGCGCCACGCTCGGTTCGATCCGCGTAGCACGGCGCGCGGGAAGGTAGCAGGCGAGCGCCGCCACGCCAAGCAACAGCGTCGTGACCGCCGCGAACGTCACCGGATCGCGCGGAGTGATTTCGAACAGGAGCGACGACATCAGCCGGGCGAGCAGGATCGAAGCGGGCAAACCGATCGCGAGACCGGCGAGCGCGAGCCACATGCCCTGCCGGACCACCATGCCCACGACATCACCGCGTTGTGCACCGAGCGCCATCCGGACGCCAATCTCCCGACGGCGCCGCGAGACTGACGTCGCGAGCACGCCACCGACGCCCAGGGCGGCGAGCAGCAGCGCGAGCAGCGCGAACGACCCCAGCAGCAGCGCGTTGAACCGTTGCGGTCCGGTCGAAGTATCGACGACGTCTTGCATCGTTTGCACGTTGGTCACCGGCAGCGCCGGATCGAGCGCGCGGATCTGATCGCGCAACGACGGCGTCACCGCCAGGGGCGTGACCGCGGTCCGGACGGAGATCTTCATCCCGCGGAAAATCCCCAGCACGTTCTCGCCGAGCATCTCATCGTCGACCTGCAGCCACGGCTGATAGGTCTGCACCTCGGTCTCGGAGGTGAGCGCGCCTTGCTTGACGTCGGCGACGACGCCCACGACCCGCATCCAGCGGCCGTGCGAGGCGGGGCCGCCCCAGGCGAGGCGCTGACCGACCGGCTCTTGATCCGGCCAGCATCGGCGGGCCATCGTTTCATTGACCACGACGACGGGCTCGGACGCCGCGTGATCCTGGCTCGAGAGATACCGTCCGCGTCTGAGCGCGATACCGAGAGTCTCGAAGTACCGTCCGAGCACCCAGTCGTGAGCGACCGCGTGCGGCAGCGCTCGCGCGATCGTCGATTCGTTTTCGATCGTGAAGGCGCGCCGCTCCTGAATGGCGAGGGGCAGCGCGGTCGAGCCGGAGGCGGCGGTGACTCCGGGGAGCGCCTCAATCCGCTCCATCAGCCGGACGTAGAACGCGCGAACGTCCGCGCCGCGCGGATAACCCGTCGCGGGAAGACTCGTTCCGAGCGTCAGCACGCGTTCGGGTTGAAATCCGGGATCGACCGCGGTCAGCTTGGCGAAGCTGCGGACCAGCAGGCCACCCGCGGCCAGGAGGATCATCGCCAGCGCAAACTGCACGGTGATCAGCGCGCCGAGGATGCGGCGCTGGCGGCGCCCGGGCGCGCCTGGGCGTCCGCCTTCTTTCAACGCCTCCCCCGCGTCGGGACGGGAGGCTTCGAATGCCGGCAGGAGGCCGCAGAACAGCGCCGTCGCGACCGCCAGTGCGGCGCTGAACGCGAGCACCGGGGCATCGACACGAATCTCGCGCAGCGACGGGAGCGAGAGCGAGGTGGTGTTGGCGAGAATGACGGCAACCGAGCGGGCCACGAGCAGTCCGGCGAGCACTCCTGCCGTGGACAGCACGGCTGACTCGATGAGCGCCTGTGTGATCAGGCGGGCGCGTCCGGCGCCGAGCGCCGCGCGGACCGCCATCTCCCGTTGCCGCGAGACGGCGCGCGTCAAGGTCAGCGTCGCGATGTCGGCGCAGGCAATCAGCAGCACCACGGCGATGGCGCCAAAGAGGACGTAGAGCAGCGTCGACACGCGTCCCACCGTTTCGTCGCGCAGTGGCGTCGCCGACGCGCTCAGCGCGCCGGCCAGGTCTTTGAGCGTTGCGGGGTAGAGCTCCGTGGCCGCGCTGCGGACGATCGATCGCGCCTCGGCATCGGCCTGCGCCGGCGTGACGCCCCGCTTCAGGCGCGCCACGACGCTGTTGTTGTACATGCTGCCGAACGCCGACCGTTCGCCCTCGGAGAAGCTGATCGGCACGTACACGTCAGCCGGGAGGTTGTTCATGATCGGGCCGCGATTTGGAAACGCGAACCCGCGCGGCATCACACCCACCACGGTGTAGGCCAACCGATCGAGTACGATGGCGCGGCCGACGATCGATGGGTCGCTGCCGAAATGCCGTCGCCACAGCGCGTCGGTCAGGATCGCCACTGGCCGGCTGCCCTGATCCCCGTCGCGCGTGAACGAGCGTCCGAGTGCCGGCGAGATACGTAGCGTCTCGAAGAGCCGTTCCTCGAAGGCGAGGAAGTCCGGCGCCGAGAACCCGATTGGGTGGGCGAAGGCCTTCGGAATCCCCTGATAGAGCATCACGAGGCCGTCAGGCTCGGGATAGGGCATCGAGCGCAGCAGCAGCCCGTTGACGATCGTGAAGATCCCCGTCGTCGCGCCGCTGGTCAGCGCGAGCGTGAAGACGACCGTGGCCGCGAAGATCGGGGAATGGCGGATGGTGCGAACGGCGTAGCGGAGGTCCTGCCAGACGTTCTCCATGGACGGCTTAGATGCAGGAGCCTACTGGTTTGGTTGGCCGATGCGGGCGTGCGGCGTTTCGAGGGGTTCGATCTGCACCGGGCCCCACATCGTCGTGCCCTTCAACGCCACGACGCGATCGGCGGGCAGGCCCGAGGTGACGTCGTCCGGGCCCG
>DATAEE010000178.1:0-11668 GCA_036258175.1 Vicinamibacterales bacterium | reverse complement strand
CGAGCCCACGACACGCCGCATCAGCGCGACGTCAGCCGCGGTCGCGCCGCCCGGCCCGAAGCCGGTCGAGGTCTTCACGTAGTCCGCGCCGGCCGCCTTCGCGAGCGTGCAGGCCGTGATCTTTTCTTCGTCGCTGAGAAGCGCCGCCTCGATGATGACCTTGCTCAAGACGCCCGCTTCACGCGCCGGGGCGACGACCGCCTCGATGTCGCGCTCGGCGACTCGCAGGTCGCCCGACTTGAGCGCGCCGACGTTGATGACCATGTCCACTTCGGTCGCGCCATCGAAGATGACGCGCCGCGTTTCGTAGTGCTTGACGTCCGGCGTCGTCGCGCCGAGCGGAAATCCCACCACCGAGCAGACGCCGACGCCTGTCCCTCGGAGCCTCGACGCCGCCAGCGCGATCCACCACGGGTTCACACAGACGGTTGCGAACCGGAACTCCGCCGCTTCCCGGCACAGTTTCTCGATCTCGGCGCGCGTCGCGTCCGGCTTCAACAGCGTGTGATCGATCATCACGGCGACGCTTCCCGGCGCCCCACCGGTCGCATGCATGCCCAGCCGGGTCGCACCAGCATCGAGCACGCCGCGCAGGCGGTCGGGACAGCACTCGTACAACACGCCGTGGCAGGTACACGGGCCATCGTGGCCCTCGAGGCGGACGCCGCCGACGACGCCGAGGACTTCCTCGGTGATGATGGCGATGAGGCGCTGGAGCTCCTGTTGAGTCACCTGTCTTCTTTTCTTGATTCGCGCTGGGGCCCCACCCCCAGCGCCCGCCACGCCTCGCTACGCTCGGCGCGCTGATTCGCACGCCTATCCGCTATCCGAGCTCCAACCGTCGAATCTTCAGGAGTCGCCTGATGTACCTTGCCTCGCGCATCGGCGTCGCGAGCCACGTGTCGACGATCTCGCGCGCCTCGTCGATCGTGATGAGCGTCGCGCCGAGCGCGAGGACGTTCGCGCCGTTGTGCTCGCGCGCGTAGCGCGCCAGCGTGACGTTCGTGCACATCGCCGCGCGGACGCCCCGGATCTTGTTCGCCGCGATCGTCGAGCCCAGACCGGCGCCGTCGATCGCGATCCCCGCGTCCGCTTCGCCTCGCGCGACGGCGAGAGCAACGGCGGCCGCGACGTCCGGATAATCGACAGCTTCGGAGGTGTCGGTGCCGCGATCGTCGACGGCGATTCCCTTCTGCCGAAGATGCTGCACGAGCGCGCGCTTCAGCGCGACGCCGGTGTGGTCGCTGCCTATCGCGACGCGCCGCACGTCGGCTGCCGGCGCAAGGTCGGAAGGCAAAAATGGATCGCTCGATCCGGCGCGCACGACCGTCACGCGCCGCTCGCGAAGCGTGTCCTGCGCCAGCGGCGTCACGTGGCCGCCAGGAGCCAGCTCGACGACCGAGCCAATACCCAGCTGCCGCGCGTCTGCTTCGGTGATGATGTCGAACCGCCTGGATTGTCCAGCCATGGGATCGATCTGCGCCCTCAGGCGGTCAGCGTCTGCTGGTCCACTACCGCGATGTGCGGAAGGTTGCGGTACTGCTCCGCGTAGTCCAGGCCATAGCCCACGACGAAGCGATCTTCGATCGTGAAGCCGATGTAGTCCACGACGACATCCACTTTACGGCGCGACGGTTTGCTCAGAAGGCACGCCGTGCGCAGGTTTTGCGGCGCCCGCGCGCGCAGGATGTCCTGGAGATAGGTTAGCGTGAGCCCCGTGTCCACGATGTCCTCGACGATGACCACGCGGCGGCCTTCCAGGCCGTAGTCGAGATCCTTGAGGACGCGGACCTCCCCGGACGATCTCGAGCCCTTGCCGTAGCTGGAGAGCGCCATGAAGTCGAGCGTCACCTTGCCGTTCATCGCGCGCACTAGATCCGCCATGAACATGAACCCGCCCTTGAGGACGCCGACGAGGTGGACGTCGCCCCCCGCGTGATCCCGGTCGATCTCGCGCGCCATCTCCCTGATGCGCGTCTGAATCTGGTCCGAGCTGAGGAGAATTTCCATCGTGTCGGTAGTGGCAGCCCTAAAGGGCTGCGCTACTGATGCTTTACAGCCTACTGAGGCTTCACCGCCGCCCGCACCTCGGCGGCCGCGCGCCGGGCGTCGGCCAGGACCGCGGCCTCGTCGAGCGTCAGAACCTTCCGATCGCGCATCAAGACCCGTCCGTTCACGATCGTCGTCCGCACGTCGTCGCCGCGCGTCGCATAGACCAGGTGCGAGATCGGATCGTACATCGGCGTCTGCCTCGCCGACGACATCGAGACCACGATGAGGTCGGCCCGCTTCCCTGCCTCGAGCGATCCGAGGCGGTCGCCCAGCCCGAGCGCGCGGGCGCCGCCAATCGTCGCCATCTCCAGCGCGACGGGCGCCGGAATCGCGCGCGGATCGTTCGACTGCAGCTTGTGCAGCAGTGCCGCGACACGCATGGCCTCGAACATGTCCAGGTCGTTGTTGCTGGCCGCGCCGTCGGTTCCGAGGCCGACGGGGACGCCCGCCGCCCGCATCTGCGGCACCGGCGCGGTGCCGCTCGCCAGCTTCATGTTGCTTTCCGGGTTGTGCGAGACGCCGACGCCGTGTTTCTTCAACGTCGCAATCTCTGGCGGCGTCAGCCACACGCCGTGGGCCGCCAGGACGCGCGGTCCCCAGAATTTGATCGAATCAAGGTAGGCCGCCGGCTGCAAGTTGTGTTTCTTGCGGGAGATGTCCACCTCGTCCCGCGTCTCCGATAAGTGGATCAGCGTCGGTCGACCGTACTTGTCCGCCAGCGCGCGGGCCGCCGTCAGGCTCTTGGCATCGAGCGTATACATCGAATGCGGGGCGACCGCCGGAATGATCAGCTCGTCGCCGGCGAACTCCTGAAAGAACTTCTCCGTTCGCGCCAGCGCGTCAGCCGGCGTTTTGGCATCGGCCACGGGAAAGCCGATGACGCTCTGACCGAGCACACCACGCAGACCCGCCTCTTTCGTCGCCCGCGCGATCTCCTCTTCAAAGTAGTACATGTCGGTAAAGAGGGTCGTCCCGGACTGAATCATCTCGAGCGCCGCAAGGCGCGTCCCCGTTCGAACGAACGCCGCGCTGACCGTTTTCGCTTCGGCCGGGAAGATGTATTTCTGCAGCCACTCCATGAGCGCCAGATCGTCCGCGAGACCGCGGTACAACACCATCGGCGCATGCGTGTGCGTGTTGATCAGGCCGGGCATGACCACGGCGCCGGCGGCGTCGATCGTTTCGGCGCCCCGGTATGCGGCGGCGATGGCATCGGGTGCGCCGACGGCCACGATCGCGCCCGTTTCGATCGCGACTGCCCCAGGCGACAGGACCTGGCGCGCCGCGTTCATCGTCACGACGGTGCCGCCGGTCACGACGAGGGAAATCTGTCTGGGGCCTTGCGCCAGTCCGACGGCGACGACGACGCAGGCGATCGAGAGGCGCAACATCCGGCGAGATTCTAGTATATTGACGCTGGTGCCGGTTCACATCGTCGAGCATCCGCTGGTGCACGACGCGCTCGTGACGCTCCGCGACAAGCGAACGGGGCCGGAGCTGTTCCGGCGCATGGCGGTCCGCATCAGCCTGCTGCTCGCGGCTGAAGCCCTGCGCGATCTGCCGGGAGAGACGATCAGCGTCGACACGCCGCTCGGCCCAGCCGATGGCCGGCGTCTCGGCGCGGACGTCGTGGTCGTCCCCGTCCTGCGCGCCGGTCTTGGCATGCTGGACGCGGTGCTGGAGCTCGTGCCCAACGCGCGCGTGGGGCACATCGGCCTCCAGCGCGACGAGCTGACGGCGGTGGCGTCGCAGTACTACGCGAAGCTGCCGCGCGGGCTCGACAAGAGCTTCGTGCTGATGATCGATCCGATGCTCGCGACCGGCGGCAGCGCCGTGGCCGCGCTCGACCTTCTGGTGAAGGCGGGCGCACGCGACATCCGGATGGTCTGCATCGTCTCGGCCCCGGAGGGGGTGGCACTGGTCGAGCGCTCTCACCCGAACGTGCGTATCTACACGCCGGCGATCGATCGCGGGCTCAACCCGCATAAGTTCATCGTGCCCGGGCTCGGAGACTTCGGCGACCGGCTGTACGGAACAGCCTGATATGGCCAAGACAATCCCCTCTCCCGACGGACCGGCGAGCCAGCCGGCCGACCGGCGGGCGCCCACGCCGCCTCCGGACGACAACTGGCGAACGGCGCTGACGGCAATCGAGCCGAACAAGATCCTCGTTCGCGGCTACGCGCTCGACGAGATGATGGGACGGCTCTCGTTCGGCGAGGCGATCTATCTGCTGCTCCAGGGTGAGCTGCCGTCACCGGCGATCGGCCGGCTGATGGAAGCGCTCCTGGTCTCATTCATCGACCATGGTGCGACGCCTCCGTCCACGCTGGCGTCGCGCAACACGGCGACTACCGGCGCGCCGCTGCGCGCGTGCGTCGCGGCCGGCGTGCTGGGCTTCGGACGGTATTTCGGGGGCGACATCACCGCCTGCATGCAGCTCCTGGACGAGGGGCTGGCGCTCTGCCGCGGCGGCATGCCGATTCGAGACGCGGCGGCGCAGGTGCTGGGGCGATATCTCGCCTCCGGCGAAACACCGCCCGGGTTCGGCCATCGCTTCCACTCGCGCGATCCGCGCGCCACGCGGCTGTTCCAGATGGCAATGGAGCTCGAGCTCGACGGCGAGCACATCCGCTTCATCCGCGCGCTCGAGTTCGAGCTCCAGCGCGCGCACGAGGGCCAGGCCGAGACCGCGGGCAAAACGCCGCCGGTCAACATCGACGGCGCGATTGCCGCCGTGTGCGGCGACCTCGGCCTCAAGCCGGACGTCGCGGACGCGCTCTTCGTGATCTCACGTGTTCCCGGGATCGCGGCGCATGCGCTCGAAGAACGCGAGCGCAATCCTCCGATGCGCCAGATCGATCCGAAGGATCACGTGTACGACGGCCCGTCTGAACGACGACTACCGGAGACACGCCGCCGGTAAGCGCGCCTTCGACGTTCAGCAGGTTGCGGGATGGAAAGGTAATGGGCGCTAGTGGATTCGAACCACTGACCCCCGCCGTGTGAAGGCGATGCTCTACCGCTGAGCCAAGCGCCCGGACCCTGAGAGAAGAGTCAAATTGTACACAGAAACGCCCTTCCGTGCGAGGACGGGCGGCCATTCCCAGTGGCTAGCATAGGGACGGCTCTGGACGCGGCGCTGGTGGCGGACCGCCTGGCCAACCGCGACCTGCCTCGCCAAGAAGGGCGCTCTCACACGACCCTTCGGAGTTGGGCGCCGGGCGGTCAACCTTCCGCAGAGACACTGTCCCCACGTCAAGGGACCCTCAGCGCACCACGCGTGCCGAGCTCGGGCCTGCGCTCCGCCGGTCGTGCAGCGCTGAATATCTGCTCACTCTTTCAATCTGTCAAACGACCAATCTTACTCAGGCGGGTTTCTTGATCTCCGCGAGCAGGACCGCCAGCATTTTGGAATAGCGGTCGTCCATCTCGCCAAAGACCTTCATGTAGTCGGCTTCGGTCAGCTTCTGCTTGCGCCACTCGCCGTCGAGCGCGAGCCGCTGCGTGCCGTGCTCGACGGTGTCGAACGGCTGGTCGTTGTCGCGTTTCGGGCGGAGGCCGTCGGCGTTGAGGTCCTCGATGAAGACCTTCGAGTTGGCGATCGCGGCGCTGTTCAAGTCGATGTAGACGTCCCGGTATTCCTTTTTCGAGATCTTCTGATCCAGAAGCGCCGGCGCCGAATAGCGGGCAGAGACGACGAGCAGCTGGCCGGTGAAATAGAGCGCAGCGACGTACAGATCTTTCTCCGCGGGATCCTTGCTCGCAACGCTATCCAGCTTGGCGGCTTCGAGGAGTTGCGCCAGCTCCTTGGCGGCGGCGGCCGACTTGGATTCCGTTTGCGCGCCCGGCGCCACACCCGCAAGGAAGAAGAGGAAAACGAGCGCAGCGGCAACCAGTTGGCGATGCGGGGGGATGGCCAGCATGGAAGCGAGTTCTACCGCCGAGTGGCAGCCGCTGTCAATTTTCTTGATTGCGCTGGGGCCGCACCCCGCCTCGCCTAGCCGATAAACAGCGCGTCTTCGTCCTCGACCCGGCCCGCGCGGGCTGGGGTCCGGCGAAGACTCCGAAGCGCCTCGAATCCGGCCTTGATGCCGGCGATGACCGCGGACCCCTCGCGAATCGGCGAGATGACGCTGCGCTGCAGGATCTCGACCGTCTCGGTGACGCGGCCCGTGATCTCCGCCATCATGCGGTCGATGCGCTCGACCTGCTGGTTGGCGAGCGCCATGCTCCGGCGCGCCTGTTCGGCGAGATCCGTCGCCTGCGCGATGAGCGGACGGACCTCGTGCTCGACCTGGTTCGCCAGTTGATCCAGCCGCTTCGCGACGCGCAGCGCGGCGACGATCGCGCCCACCTGGATGCCGGCCATGATGAGCGTGGCCACCGCGATCGCACCGAGGAACACGCTGTCCCAGCCGCCGCTCACACGGGCTCCTTCATGTTGTCGCGGCTGCGCGCGCGCGTATAGGCCTCGCGTCCGCGGTCGTAGAGCTCGCGCCCTTTCTCGGACGCCTTGTCGGCCCCCTCGCGCGCCTTCTGGCCCAGCATGCGCCGCATCTCTTCGCCGGTCGCAGGCGCCAGCAGCAGCGCCACAGCCGCCCCGGTTATCGCTCCGATCAGGAACGCCGCGACGACGCTCCCGCCACCATCGTCTCTGGCCATGGTTGCCTCTCGCTACTCCGCTACTCTCTAGTCCCTAGTCCCTAGTCCCTGCTGGGTCACTAAAAGATGCTGACCCTCATGTTCAAGTATTTCTTTGGGTCCTTCCGGATATCCGAGATGAGCCCGCGCAGCTCGTTTGTCGCGGCATTCATGTTCTCATACAACTGCTGGTCGCGCAGCAACCGGCCCGCGGTTCCCTCGCCGTCGTTCAACGCCTTCGTCAGCGAGTCGATCCGGCCGGCCAGCGAGTTCAGGCGGTTATAGAGCTCCTCTTCCTTCAGCAGTTTGCCGGCGGTGCCCTGGCCCTTGTTCAACTGATCCGTGAGCGTGTCGATGTTGCTGATGGCCGACGAGGCCGATTTGGCGATCGCATCATCCTTCAGCAGCCGCCCAAGGCTTCCCTCGCCCGCATTGATCTGGCGCGTGATGGCTTCGAGGTTCGCGAGAGACGCCTCGAGGCTCTTGGCCGCAGCTGGATCCTGAACGAGCCGACCCAGCGTCCCGCGGCCGCTGTTGAGTTGGGTCGCCACATTCTCGGCAGCGCCGACGAACGCGTTGATCTCGCGGTAAAGCTGCTCGTCGGTGAAGAGCTTGCCGATCGTTCCCTTCCCTTCCCGGACGCTCTCAAGGAGCCTCGTCGCTTCCTCGAGGCCGCGGTTGGCGCTCGCGGCCACGTCCGAGATCGCGCTCGGTGACCGTCCGGGGTTGATGAAGCCGCCGTCGGGGATTGGCGTTCCGCCGCGCCCCGGCGTGATGTCGATGATTGGCTCTCCCAGCAGGCTCAACGAACCGATCGAGGCGGTCGACTCGGTCGTTATTCGGGACTGCATGTCGTCGTTGACTTCCAGCATGACGTCGACGCCCTTGTCGCCGAAGCTGACGTCGCTGACCTTGCCCACCTCGACACCGGCGAGGCGCACGACCGCTCCCTCCTTCAGCCCGCGCACGTCGTCGAACGTCGTCTTCAGCTTGATACGCTGCCATGAGAAGAGCCCGGCCTGCCCGCCAACGGAGAAGACGAGGGCCGCTGTGAGCGCCAGCGCGATGATGCCCAACACCCCAATTTTCAGTTCCGACCAGGCGAGCGATCGAGTTCTCGGCATATCTATGATCAGGAGAGGAAGCGCTGAATGTATTCGTCCTTCGACGACCGCAGTTCCGACGCGTTCCCTTCGAAGATGACTTGTCCGTCGCGCAGCATGAGGAACTCCGCCTCGTCCGCCTTCTTCGAATCCGCCGGAACGAACCGCTCGCGGCCGTTCTCGCGAACGGCAGTGGTCGTCGCGACGTAAAAAGCGTCGCGCAGCTGATGCGTGACGAGAATGGAGCTGACGCCTTCGAGGTCCCGCAGCTTGGTAATCTCGTCGTCGATCGTCAGCGCCGTGATCGGATCCAGTCCTGTTGTCGGCTCGTCGTACAGCAGGATCCGCGGCTTCGCGGCCATCGCGCGCGCGATCGCCACGCGGCGGCGCTGGCCGCCGGACAGCTCTGACGGCATCCGATCGATGTACTCGGCGAGGCCGACAAACCCCAGCACCTCCTTCACGCGCTGGTCGATCTGCTCGAGGGGCGCCGACGTTTCCTCGTACAGCTTGTATCCTACATTCTCGCGCACGGTCAGCGAGTCGAACAACGCGCCTTCCTGGAAGACCATACCCAGGTCGACGCGGACCTTCATCAGTTCTTCTTCCCTCATGCGGTCGATCTGCTCGCCGTTTACCCAGATCCGTCCGGCGTCGGCTCGCAGCAGCCCGAGAATCAGCTTGAGGATCGTCGACTTGCCTGCACCGCTCGCGCCGAGGATCAGCTTCGTGTGGCCTTTGATCAGCGTGAAGCTCACCTCGTTGAGAATCACCTTCTCGTCGAACGCCAGCGACACGCGATCGAAGATGATGATCGGCGAGCCCGGGCCCAGCGCTTCGTCGAGCTCCGGCGACCGCCGGGTCGTTACGTAATCCATTCTCAGGTTTGCGCTGGGGCCCCACCCCCAGCGCCTGCCACGCCTCGCTCACGCTCGGCGCGCTGTTTCGCGGCCTCTGGCATCGGGCGTCCGGTCCTCCTAATACATCAGCACGATCAGTAACTTCGTCACGAAGAAGTTCACCGCGAGCACGGCAACCGACCCGGCCACGACGGCATTCGTCGTCGATCGGCCAACGCCCTGCGTGCCCCCCGTCGTCCGCATTCCGACGTGGCAGCCGATACTCACGATGACAAACCCGAGTGCGAAGGGCTTGATCACGCCCATCCAGATGTCCTGCATGTAAAGCCCGGCAATCACCTCGTTCCAGTAAATGCTCCAGGCGACCTTGAGCTGCAGGATGCTGACCACGGCGCCGCCGACCATCCCGACAGCGACCGAGATCGCCGTCAGGACCGGAACCATGATGACGCCGGCGAGCATGCGCGGGAGGACCAGTTTGCGAATCGGATCGGTCCCGAGCGCGCGCAGAGCGCTAATCTGCTCCGTGACGACCATCGATCCGAGCTCGGCGGCGATGCCGGAGCCAACCCGCCCCGTCACCATCAATGCGGTGAGCACGGGGCCGAGCTCCTTGACCATCGATGCGCTGACCAGCCGCCCCACCATCGAGCGCGCCCCAAACTGATCGAGCGTGAGGCCGGACTGCAAGGCGAGCACGGCGCCGGTGAACGCGCCGGTCAACAGAACAACCGTGAGCGAGCCGACGCCAATCTCGTCAAACTGTTCGACCACGTCGCGGGGATAAAAGGGACGGGTGACGAGCGCCCGGCCGACCGCCGTCACCAGGCGGAGGTACTCCTGCACTTCCAGGACCGCGGCCTTCGCCCACTGCTCGACGAGCCGGAACACCTAGATTCGGCTCCCGGCCAGGCCGAGGTCGCGTGCGCGAAGCGCTTTGAGGCGGTCCCGGACCGCCGCCGCTTTTTCGAATTCGAGGTTCGCGGCCGCCGCCTTCATCTCCGCCTCGAGCGCCGCGATCCGCGCATCGAGCTCTGCCTGCGTGCGGAACTGTTCGACCTCCTCGTCCCGCACAACGGGAATCGTCACATAGTCCCGCTCGTACACGCTCGACAGGACATCATCGATGCCCTTGACGATCGAGGCCGGCGTGATGCCGTGCTCGACGTTGTACGCCTCCTGAATCGTACGGCGCCGTTCGGTCTCGTCGATCGCGTGCCGCATCGAATCCGTGACGGTGTTCGCATACATGATCGCCTTGCCGTGCACGTTCCGCGCGGCGCGGCCGACCGTCTGGATGAGCGAACCGCCCGACCGGAGAAATCCCTCCTTGTCGGCGTCGAGAATGGCAACGAGGGAGACTTCCGGCAGGTCCAGTCCTTCGCGAAGCAGGTTGATGCCCACGAGCACGTCGAACTCGCCGCGGCGCAGGTCGCGAAGAATCTGGATGCGCTCGAGCGTTTCGATGTCCGAGTGGAGATACCTGACTTTCACGCCGAGTTCCTGATAGTACTGCGTCAGGTCCTCGGCCATTCGCTTGGTCAGGGTCGTCACCAGCACCCGTTCGCGCCGGGCGACCCGCTGCCGGATCTCCTCGAGCAGGTCGTCGACCTGGCCTTTCACCGGCCGGACCTCGAGCTCCGGGTCCACGAGGCCGGTCGGCCGGATGATCTGCTCGACGACGACACCGGCCGCCTTCTGCAGTTCGTACGGACCTGGGGTCGCCGAAACGAAGACGGCCTGCTTCTTCCGCGCCTCCCATTCCTGGAAGTTGAGCGGCCGGTTGTCGAGCGCCGACGGCAGGCGGAAGCCGTAGGCGACCAGCACTTCCTTGCGGGATCGGTCACCGTGGTACATCCCGCGGACCTGCGGAACGGTCTGATGGCTCTCGTCGACGATGAGCAGCGCGTCGTCGGGCAGGTAGTCGAGCAGCGTCGGAGGCGGCTCACCCGGCGCGCGGCCCGTGAGGTGCCGGGCGTAGTTTTCGATGCCGTGGCAATACCCGATTTCCTTGATCATCTCGAGGTCGAACATCGTCCGCTGGTGCAGACGCTGCGCCTCGAGCACCTTCCCGTCCGACTCCAGCTGCGCCCGGTAGAACGCGAGCTCCGCTTTGATCGTCTCGACCGCCTGCCGCGTGCGCTCGCGCGGCGTGACGAAGTGCGACTTCGGATAGATGGCGACCTTGTCGTGCCGGCGAATGGTCTTTCCCGTGAGCGGATCGAAGCTGAGAAGCGCATCCACTTCATCGCCAAAGAGCTCGATCCGTACCGCCGTGTCCTCGTACGACGGATAGACTTCGACGATGTCGCCGCGGACCCGGAACGCGCCGCGTGCGAACTCGTGGTCGTTGCGCTCGTACTGGATCTCCACGAGCTTCCGCAGGATCTGCTCCCGGCCGATCTTCTGCCCCTGTTCGAGCGGGAGCATCATCCCGTAGTAGGCCTCTGGCGAGCCAAGGCCGTAGATACACGACACGCTGGCGACGATGATGACGTCGCGCCGCTCGAACAGCGACCGCGTCGCCGAAAGCCGCATGCGATCGATCTCGTCGTTGATCGTCGCTTCCTTCTCGATGTACGAGTCGGTGGCCGGAACGTACGCTTCGGGCTGGTAGTAGTCGTAATAGCTGACGAAGTACTCGACGGCGTTCTCGGGGAAGAAGCGGCGGAACTCCTGGTAGAGCTGCGCGGCGAGCGTCTTGTTGTGCGCCATCACGAGCGTCGGACGGTTCACGCGGGCGATGCACTGCGCCATGGTGAATGTCTTGCCCGACCCGGTGACGCCGAGGAGGACCTGCGACTTGTCGCCGCGATTCAACCCCTCGACGAGCTCGTCAATCGCGCGCGCCTGGTCCCCTTTCAGCTCGAAATCGGTGACGAGATTAAAGCGGTCGTACTTCGAGGACATCGAACTGCCGATCGTACCACGTGCTGGGGTGCTGCGGTGCCGGCGTGCTGATGGTGCAGGTGCTGGCGTGCTGATGGTGCTGGCGTGCTGATGGTGCTG
>DATAEE010000177.1:0-9812 GCA_036258175.1 Vicinamibacterales bacterium | reverse complement strand
ACGATCACGACGTCGCGGCGCTCGAACAGCGATCGCGTCGCCGACAGCCGCATGCGATCGATCTCGTCGTTGATCGTGGCTTCCTTCTCGATGTACGAGTCGGTGGTGGGAACGTACGCTTCGGGCTGGTAGTAGTCGTAGTAGCTGACGAAGTACTCGACCGCGTTCTCGGGGAAGAACCGCTTGAATTCCAGGTACAGCTGCGCGGCCAGCGTCTTGTTGTGCACCATGACGAGGGCCGGCCGGTTCACGCGCGCGATGACCTGCGCCATCGTGAACGTCTTGCCGGAACCCGTCACGCCAAGCAGCACCTGATGCGCGTCGCCGCGGTTCAGGCCCTCCACGAGGTCCTCGATGGCGCGCGCTTGATCCCCGCGCAGCTCGAAGTCGGAGACGAGGCGGAAGGTGTCGTATGTCGAGGGCATGCTTAGCAGGCCATCGTACCACAGGGTTCGAGGGGGTCGAACGGGTTCGAGGAGGTTCGAACGGGTTCGCTACCTGCTGGATTCGCGATAGGGTGCGAAGTAGCCGGATCGGGTGCGGATCTTGAAATCCTTCAGGTCGGGACGCTTCACGCGGATCTTGACGTCGCGCCAGTGGCCATCCGCGCGCTCGTTGGTCGAGAGATATCCGAGCGTGTAGCGTGCGGCCAGTTCTTCAACGATCTTGTCGTAGACCGATTCGAGCTGCTCCGCCGAATAAGGAAAGTGTGCCGTCCCGCCCGTCGTCCTCGCCATCTGCTCGAGCCGCATCCGCTGGTCGGCCCGGCTCGACGGCGCCTGATGTTCGAGGAACCCGATGGAGTACACGGTCACGTCCGAGGCTTTCAGCATGTCGACGACGTCACCCCAGCTCACCGAACTGCGCGTGTCACCGCCGTCCGTGTACAGGACGAGGACCTTGCGGCCGTCCTGGTCCTGCGCGCCGTTCATATAGATGCCGACCGCGTCGTAGAGTGCCGTCCAGCCGTCCGGCCTTCGCATCCTGATACGCTCGATCAGACGTGGCAGCTCCGCCCGGGAATAGCGCGCGACCCGGACCTCGGTGTCGAAATCGACGAGCGTCACGTCTTCAGCATGCGGCAGCTTGTTGACGAACTTCACGGCCGCCGTCCGCGCCAGCTTGATGTCCTCTCCCATGCTGCCGCTCGTGTCAAACAGCAGGCCGATGTGAAGCGGGAGGGGCGTGTCTCCTTTGTCCCCTTCGGTGAAGTAGCGGATGGTCTGCGCGCGTCCTTCTTCGCTGATCTCGAAGTCGTCGGTGGTCAGCCCCCGGATCGGCGTACCCTTCTTGTCCACGACCGTTACACCGAAGGTCACCAGATCGATGCCGCTGCGGAACACCTGCTGCGCGCGCGCCCCTTCGACCGCCAGAACGGCGGCGAGCGCGGCACCGCCGACGATCAGCGGGCCTGCGCCTCTTTTTCGCAATAGGGACATGGCCGATCCTTGGCACGCACCGGCCGCGCCGGAATGCCCACGGCGACCGTGAAGTCCGGCGCGTCTTTGGTGGCCAGCGCCATCGCCCCCACCATCGCGTCTTTCCCGACCGTCGTACCGGCCAGCACGGTGGCGTGATAGGTGATGCGCGCGTGGTCTTTGATGGTCGTCTTTTTCAGGTAGACCTTGCTGATGTCGTTGATGTCGTGCGTGTGCGAGTAGATGTTCGCCCAGTCGGAGATGCTGACGCGGTTCCCGAGCTCGATGTCACCCCGATCGTCGAGCAGCACGCCGCGGTGCACGACGACGTCATCCCCCACGGAGAGATTGTAGCCGTAGGAGAACTCGACGAGGTGCCAGATCTTGACGTTTTTGCCGCAGCGCTTGAAAACCCGCTCGGCGAGCAGCCGGCGAAAACGATGTCCCAGCCACGCGTTCTGACCGAGCGGTGACCGATCGAACATGATCCACAGCCAGGTCAGCGGCTTCACCTTCGCGTACTTCACCGGGTCCACGTCCGCGTAATACTCGGGCTCGAGCGTAATGTTACGCGGGTCGAAGGAGCCGTACATCGCACGCGTCGCGAGCGGAATCGACTCGTCCTCGACCCACCCGTCTTGCAGCTGGACACCGTAGAGCTGCGCGATCGCGTCCCGGCACGTGTCGTTGCGGTCGACTCCAGGATCGTCGAGCCGTTCGGCGAGGTCAGCCAAGAAGCGCTCGAACAGACGTTCGACCCCGGGCAGCGGACGGAGATCGCGGTACGGCATCTGAGACCCGGAGGCGTAGGTCATGTGTGTCGTGTGGGAAGGCATTCTACCGGATCGGCCTAGAAGATCTTGAACGTCGTCACGCGCACGACGTGGGTGCCTTGCGAACCATCCGAATTGATACCGTGGAAGCCGAACCCCCACTCGACGGTTCCGAGCAGACCGAATGGCAGCGCCGTTTCGAGCGCGGCACCGATGCCGGTGTAGCCCCGTCCGCGCCGGCTGAGGCTGCGATCCTGGGCGAGCGCCGCGTCGAAGAACCCGTCGAGCCGCAGCCGGCTCCCCACCTGCCATGCGAGCGCCGTTCGCGCTATGCCCGCGCGATCGAACCGGACGCTCGCGGACGGATATCCCTTCAGCCGGTTGTCGAACGTCCCGAACGCATACCGGCTGAAGCGATCGAGGTCACGGCCGTCCAAGTAAACCATCTCGACGCGGCCGGTCAGCGACCGCGACAAGAGGATCGTTCGCCCAGCACTCGCACCCCACTTCTGGAACGCACCCTGAGCACCCTCGCGGCCCCAAGGCCTCCAGCCAACGCGCCGCGCGGGGGCGTACCAGCCCGAAACCGTCCAGCCGCCACGCTGGGCGTTCAATTCCAGACGAAAGCCATGCGCCCATTGAGACGCGGGAACCTGAAAGTCCGCATCGGTTGATTCGGCGCGGTCGAAGCTCGTGTGCGCGAGGTCGTACCCGAGGCGCAGGCTCACTCGTGGTGAGAGCGGCCGGACGAGCGCCACCTCCGCGCGAGCGGGCCGTTGAAGCAGGTTCTCGGCGTATCGCTCGTGCCCGTCGACGAAGACGCGATCGTGGTACCGCGCGAGGACGGCGAATGCGCTCCCGGCGAGCTGCCATTGGGATCCGCCAAGCGACGGCACGCTCCAGGCGGCCTGACCGTAGGCGCCGCCGAAGAACCCGTTGAACTGCATGCCCGTGCCGAAGAGATCGAAGTCGGTGTAGTTCAGGCCGGCGAACGGCAGGGGCTGCGTGATGTTCGGGTCGACGAGCACGCCGGCGATCACGGTCGGGATGCGCGTCGCAGCGGATGTTTCGCTGCGTATCGCCGGTCCTTCAGCTCTATCGTTCGGCTTCAGGTAGCGATACCCCTCGGGAGTATCGCGGATCAGGACGGCATCGGAACGATGGAGAGAGGCTCGCCGAGCGGCGTAGTCTGATGGGTTCACCTCATGGCTGGTCAGTACGAGCACCCGGCGGATCGGCGTCCTGACGGCCGGCCCTTCATAGAGCTGGCGCACGTCGGAACGGGATAGGAGCCAGAGCTGGGCCGACCGCGTGTACTCGTCGATCTGCTCGGATGACACGATCGGACCGCGCAGATTCGTTTGCGCCGCCGCGAGGCGGACCAGCCCAAAGGTCTCGGCATCGATCCACGCCCGCCCTCGGTAAAGGGACTGGCGCCTGTCGCGCGGTTCGAATGCGACGACGAAACACCTGCACGCCGGTCCGCCGGATCGCCCATCCACATCCACTACGCCGTCCAGCTCGTATCGATAAGCGCGGGTCAATGCGATCTCGAGCGGCGGCGCCGCGACGCGCTCCGGTTCGATGATCGGGAGCCGCGGCAGATGGTTGCCCGCGAGCTCGAGGCCGTTGAGGCGAATCCGGCGATGGGCGTATTCGGTCCCGCCCTGCGTCAGCGACGTCGTGTCCGCTTCGATGAGAACCGGCGCGCTGAAGCCCGGCGCCTCGAAGGTGACGCGAAGGTGTCCTGTCGAGATGAGCGACTGGACCAGCTGTCGTTGACGCGCCGCTTGCGCCTGATGACGCGCGACGATCTCGTCGGCCGACAACCGGCGCGCGCCGACGACCGTCACCGACTCGGCGACGTCCGCCGCGGGCGCGTCGTTCAGACGGGATGCCGCCGCGAGCAACCACGGTGCGCGCGCATCCTGGTCGGGGCGAACCAGAACAGCGTCCGACCCTGCCCGCGCGATCGCGCGGAGGCTCGTGTCGCTGGCATCTGCGCCTATCCGTCGGTACGTCCAGATCGCCACGCGAAGCGTTCGGCGAGCCTCCTCGATCCGGGATTCGTCGGCATCCGCGATCACAACCACGTCGATGTACGCAGAGATATCCTGCTCGACCAGAAACGGCAGGTCGGACCCGGCGACAACCACACCGAGCGCGACGTCGGACGCGCTGCCGCGCAGCTCGGTAAGGGCGCGTTTGAGCTCCAGCGCGCCGACGGCGTCCGTTGCGCGCGGCTCAACGATGATGGTGACGCCGGCGCCTGCGGCGGCCAGGCGCCCCGCAGGGTCGAGCGATTGTCCGGCGCGATCGACGGACGCGACGAGCGCCACGCGCGCTCCCGGAGGGACGGAATTCGGGACGGCGAGCAGATGGTTCGCCGCTTCGAGGGACAGCGCCGTGACGAGCGCGGCGAGGGCCATCGGCATCTTACGGTATAATACGGGGTTCTCAGCATGAGGGCGCTCGCCATCTGCCAGGACGAGCTCGTGATTCGAACGCTGGAGGACGTCCTGGCGCCCGGCTTCGAGCTCGAGTTTCTGGTCGAGAGCCGCCCCCTCGCGCGACGGTTGCACGAGGAAGGCCTCCCGATCTCGGCCGGCGATCTGCGCCGCGTCGACACCTACCTCAAGGCGGACCTTTCCCCCAACACCTGCGTCATTGTCGAAGACAACGGCAAGCGGAACCTGCGGAAAATCCTGGGCGCGATCCGGGACGCGGGCGGGACGCTCATCTATGTATTGCGCGCGGGGGTCAAGTCGGACCGGGAGCCCGAGGATTACCGCGACGAGTTTCCCGACATCACCGACGTCGAGATGGGAGAGCTCGTCAGGCCGACGCTGACGGCGGAGCTCAACCGCGCGTTGACGCGCGCCAAGGTCCAGCAGTACCAGCGGTACCTCGCGGACGCGGACCGCGTGCTCATCCTGCTGCACAACGATCCCGATCCCGACGCGCTCGCGAGCGGTCTCGCGCTCCGCAGCCTTCTCCGCCGCACGAAGACGACCGCCATCATCGGCGCGATGCAGGGCGTCACACGGCCGGAAAACCTCCGGATGGCGAACCTGCTGGACATTCACGTCGAACAGCTTTCGCCGTCATCGCTCCGCGAGTTCGAACGGATCGCGACGGTCGACGTGCAGCCGCATTACTTTCCAGGTCTGCTCGACCGGGTGGATCTCGTAATCGATCACCATCCGGAGCAGCCAGGTTATAGCGCGGTCTTCAAGGACATACGAGCCGATTACGGCTCGACATGTACCATCCTCACCGAGCATTTGCGGGCCGTCGACGTTGACATCTCTGAACGCACGGCCACCGCAATGCTCTACGCGATCAAGTCAGACACTCTCTTCTTCTCGCGCCATACAAATCGATCGGATCTCGAAGCCTTCACTTACTTGTACCCGCTCGCGGACGCGGCGCTGATTCGAAAGATGGAGGGGGCGGAAATCACGCTCGATCGCCTGAAGTACGTCGTGCGTGCCACCGAGTGCGGAACGATGGGCGAGCAGGTGTTTTCGGCCTTCGTCGGCGAGGCGCCGCGCGAAGATTTCATCACCTACACCGCCGACTTCTTCCTGCAACTCGAAGATGTCAAGTGGACGATCATCTCGGGCACGGTCGGCGACAAGCTGATCGTGAGCGTCCGCAACCTGGGCTACTCGCGGAACGCCGGCGAGTTCGTCAAGAAGGTGTTTGCGGATCTGGGCAGCGCCGGCGGGCACCGCGCGCTGGCCAAGGCCGTCGTGCCCATGGCGAACTTCCGCGAGAAGTTCGGTTCGCTCTCACCGGTCGAGATCGGCGCCCGCATCGGCGGGCTGGCCGAGCAGTTCCTGCACGAGCATCCGCTGCCCGAAAAGAAGAAGGTCTCGAGTTTCTGATCTCTATCGCAACGCCTGATCGAGATCCTCGATCAAATCTTCCGGATCTTCCAACCCAATAGACAACCGCGCCATCGAGGCGGTGACTCCCGCCTTGCGCAGATCCTCGTCCGAGTATCCCGTGTGCGACGTCAGCACCGGCAGGCTGCAGAGTGATTCAGGGCCGCCGAGGCTCGCCGCGCGCTGAAAGATCTGAAGGCGATCGTAGAAGCGGGAGGCGCGATCGAGGCCACCGCCGAGATCGATGCAGATCATCCCGCTGAAGCCAGACATCTGTCGCTTTGCGATGGCGTGATCGGGATGTGACTCGAGGCCCGGGTAGTAAACCCGCTCGATCCGCGACTCGCGCTCCAGCCAGCGCGCGACGATGAGCGCGTTCGCATTGTGCCGCGCGACGCGGAGCGCCAGCGTCTTCAGCCCGCGGCCGAGCGCGTAGGCCGGATACGGATCGAGCACCGTGCCTACGAGCTTGCGCGACCGCACGCAGTCAGCCAGGCGCGCCGTGCTCGCCGCGAGGACGCCCGCCGTCACGTCGCTGTGGCCGTTGAGGTACTTCGTCGCGCTTTCCATGACGATGTCGACGCCGAGCTCGAGCGGCCGCTGATTGATCGGCGACGCGAACGTGTTGTCGATCACCGAGATGACGTTGCGCGCCCGGCAGGCAGAGGCCACGGCGCGGACATCGACGCACCGGAGCGTGGGGTTGTTCGGCGACTCGAACCAGAGCAGACGCGTCCGCTCCCCGAGTACGCTCGCCGGATCTGATAGTTCTTCGAGCGTCACGAATCGCGGCACGACGTCGAATCGCGACAACAGATCCGCGAGCAGGTGGAACGTTCCCCCGTAGATCGCCGAGCTGCAGATGACCTCGTCGCCGGCGCGAACCAGCGACAGCAGCGCGGTCGCCGTCGCCGCCATCCCCGACGAGAGGACCATCGCCGTCTCGGCCCCTTCGAGCAAAGCGATCTTCCGCTCGACCGCCTCGACTGTCGGGTTCGTGTAGCGCGAGTAAAGATACTTGTCCGACTTCCCTTCGTTGTACTGCTGGACCTCGGCCGCCGTCTCGAAGACGAACGTCGTCGTCTCGTAGACGGGTGTGGTGAGCGAAGCCGCCGGCCCCCGCCGCTCGGCTGTGTGAATGACGGTCGTGGCAGGCCCTTTCATGGTTTCACCTTCAACTTATTCCAGCAGCGACTCGAGGTTCGATGAACTGCCGGTACGCATCTTCGTACCCGCGATCGATGAGCTCTCCCAGCGCGGAGCGGCGGTCCGACCGCTCGTCGTAGGCCCCCTCGAAATCGAACGGGCCGATCGGATTATGCGGCGGCCGGATGACGAACACGATCGGCGCGGCGCGCGAGGCGTCGCCGAGCGCCGCGGTTTCGAGCGATACGAGGTACTCGCCCGCGCGGCCCCGAAGGTCTCCGCGCGCAACGGCAATCTCGTGCGGGCCGACCGGCGGCGGAGCCGGTGCCGCGAGGATAATCTGCTCGGCGCCAGCCGTGGCCGCCTCGTCCACCAGCCGGCGGAGCGCATCCGGGCGATCGCAGAGCCGGTGCGTCTCGCCGCGCCAGTGGCTCTCGCGCGCGAAGGTCACGAGACTGGGATCGGTCACGACCGGGATACTCAACGCGGCCGCGAGCGCATCGAACACGTGATCGCGGCCGGCCCCGGCCAGGTCCACTGTTTCAGCGCGCCGGCGATCGATTTCCCTTGCCGCGCGCCCTCCGAAGAATGCCTTCCGGTGCGGGCCCGCGAGCAAGGCGAAAAGAACGTCGGCGCGCGCGTCCAGATCGTGCGCGACGATGAGCAATTCGCGAAAACCCGGCTGGCCGAGATTTTCGCCGAGCAGCTCCGCGTAGCGCTGACCGAACTCCGTGTCCGCCGGCAGCGTGATCGGCGCCGCGCCGCGGATCAGATCCCAGAGCGTCAGGCGGATACGCGCCAGGGCACCACGCGCCGTCAGCGGTGCGCTCAGCAGACCCGTCCAGCCGCGCTGCGCACGACGCTCCGGTCCCCCGCGCATCGCGCGCCGTGTCCCGATCGCCAGCGTCACGATCCCGGCGAGCAGCGCCAGCACGACGAGCCGCGGCATCACCGTCGGGAGCGCGTCGGGCGCGAACAGACGATCGAGGAGCCTCGTCGATCCGCCGGTCAGTGTGATTCCCGCGTTCTCCAGCCCCACCAGGTTCAGCAGCAGTCCCAGCACGTACACCGGCATCGCCGCGACGAGCAGGCCGAACGGCAGCAGCAGACAGACGAGGGCGAGGCCGATCAGCCAGCCGGCAGCACGCAGCGTGCCTCGCAGGCGATAGAACCGCGGCGGGTGCGGACCACGCCACAACCCGTCCGGTTCCCACAACTTTGCCGCGCCGTCGATCGCCGCGAGCATCGCGGACGCCGCGCCCATGCCCTGTCCCGCGACGAGATCGATGCGGACGCCCGCCTCGTGGAGCGCGCGCAGGACGCCGGCATGATAGGCACCCGCCGTCCCGGACCCGGCGAGCACCAGCGCGGTGCGCCGCCGCGGCGAATATTGCGGGCCGGTCATTCGGCGGCGTCGTGGATGGTCGACAGCTTGGTGATCTCGAACGTGCGCGGCCCGTTCGGCGTCACGACCTTCACCTCGTCCCCCTCCTCTTTGTTGAGGAGCGAGCGGCCGATGGGCGACGCCGTCGAGATCCAGCCTTTCTCGGCGTCCGCGTCTTCGGGCATGACGAGCTGGTAGATGCGGGCCTGCCCGTCGGCATCGCGCAGGTGGACGGTCGAGCCGAAGCCGACCTTCCCGTGCGGGATGCGATCGAGGTTCATCAGCGCGATTTCGGAGACGCGCTTCTGCAGCATCGAGATGCGCGCCTCGACGAGCCGCTGCCGCTCCTTCGCGGCGTGGTATTCGGCGTTCTCGCGCAGGTCGCCCAGCTCGCGGGCGCGTTGGATCTCCTTCGGCAGCTCCATCTTGAGCTCGCGGTTCAACGCCTGGATCTCGTCCTCGAACTTCTTCAGAAGGCCAGACTTCATGAAGCTCGAAGAATACAGAATCTAGAATTTAGAATCTAGAATTAAGAATCTAGACGTAACAGGGAAGAGCGTACGGGTCATCCGAGCTTTCGGGCAAAAGCCTTCTAGATTCTAGATTCTGAATTCTAGATTCTAGATTCTAATAGAGACTGTGGAAACCATCACGAGCCGCCAGAACGCGCTCGTACGCACGTTCCGCGCCCTTGCCGCGAGGCGCGGCCGGCGACTGCTGCTGGAGGGCCCACACCTCGTTGACGACGCGCTCGCGGTCGGCGTGCGCGTGGAGATCGCCGCGTTCTCGACGCGCGTGCTCGAACGCCGCGCGGGCGAACGAGGCACCGAGCTCCGCCGCCTCGCCGATCGGCTCGAGCGGGCGCGCGCGCGCGTCGTGAGCGTCAGCGATCCCGTGATGGCGGCGATGAGCCCGGCGGAGGCGCCGTCCGGTGTGGTCGCGATCGCGGCGCACGAGCCGCCCGCCGTCGAGGCCGCGCTGAACGGCGCGCCGCCAGGAGGTCCGGCGCTGGTGCTTCTGGTCGCCGACGTGCAGGATCCGGGCAACCTGGGTGCGATGATCCGGGCGGCGGAGGCGGCCGGCGCGACCGGCGTCATCGCGTGCGGCGGGTCGGCCGACCCTTACGGCTGGAAGGCGCTGCGCGGCGCGATGGGAAGCGCAATCCGGTTGCCGGTTGCCGGCCGTCCGGCCACTCGGGACG
>DATAEE010000176.1:0-1912 GCA_036258175.1 Vicinamibacterales bacterium | reverse complement strand
CGTGGGGCCGAAGGGTGAGGGTCGATTCGTCCGTGTGAGTTGGGACGAGGCGCTCACCGACATCGCGTCACGGTGGCAGGCGATCGTCGAGGAATCGGGCGCCGAAGCCATCCTGCCCTACAGCTCGGCGGGCGTGCAGGGACTGATACAGCAGGCCTCGCTCGACATGCGGCTGTTCGGGTCGATGGGGTGTAGCGGCCTCGACCGCAACATCTGCGGCGCGGTCGCTTCCGCAGGCCTCACGTCAACGATTGGAACCGGCACCGGAATCGATCCGGAGGAGGTCGTCCATAGCCGGTACGTCGTGCTGTGGGGGACGAACACGATCGTCACGAACCTCCATTTCTGGCCGCTCGTGCGCGAGGCGCAGCGTCGGGGCGCGAAGATCGTCGTGGTGGATCCGGTCCGAACTCGGACCGCGGAAGCGGCCGACTGGCACCTGCCGATCAAGCCGGCCAGCGACGCGGCGCTGGCGCTCGCGATGATGCACG
Source organism: Vicinamibacterales bacterium (assembly GCA_036258175.1). GTDB lineage: Bacteria > Acidobacteriota > Vicinamibacteria > Vicinamibacterales > 2-12-FULL-66-21 > DATAEE01. The sequence goes on along the minus strand of DATAEE010000176.1, from coordinate 1,421 downwards.
TCATCGTCCGCGACGGTCTGGTGGACCACGAGTACGTCTCGCAGTACGCGGTCGGGTACGAGGCGCTCGTGGAGCACGTGCGGCAATACGCTCCGGAGAGCGTGGCGGCCACGGTGGGCCTGCCCGCGAACGATATCGAGCGATTCGCGCGCGAGTACGCGACGACGCAGCCGTCCCTGCTGCGGCCGCTCATCGGCCCCGAGCACCATCGCAACGGCGCGATGCAGTTCCGTACGATGGCCTGCCTTCCGGTACTTACCGGAGCATGGAGGCCTCGCGGCGGCGGCCTGGCCCGCTCGACGCACAAGCTGCACTTCGCGGTCCTGGACATGGACAGCGTGACGAGGCCCGAGGTGCACCAGCCGGGCGTCCGCGTCCTGAACATGCGCGATCTCGGCAAGGATCTCTGCGGCCTGCAGCCACCGATCCGATCGCTCATCGTGTACGGCGCCAATCCGATGGTGTCGATGCCGAATCAGAGCCGGATTCGGGAAGGCCTGCTCCGCGACGACCTGTTCACGGTCGTGCACGAGCTGTTCGTCACCGACACCGCGCTCTACGCCGACTACGTGCTGCCGGCCACGAGCCAGATCGAGCATCTGGATCTGTCACCCGCCTGGGGCCACCTGTATCTGGCGCTGAATCGGCCCGCCATCGCGCCGCGCGGCGAATCGGTGTCGAACACCGAGCTCTTCCGACGGCTGGCACGGGCGCTCGGCCGCACGGAGGCGTACGTGTTCGAGAGCGACGAGTCCATGCTGCGTGCGGCTCTGGCGAGCGGGCATCCGTGGCTCGACGGGATCACGTACGAACGGTTGTGGGAGCAGGGATACGCGCGCTTGAACCGTCCGGAGGACTGGCGCCCGTTTGCAAACGGCGGCTTCCCAACCCGAAGCGGAAAGGCGGAGCTGTACTCCGAGCCGCTGCGCGAGGCCGGGCACGACCCGCTGCCATCGCCCGGCGAGATTCGATCGAACGGCGGTCTGCAATTGATCACGGGGAAGCAGCTGCACTTCCTGAATTCGGGATACAGCAATCAGGACCGGCATCGCCGCCGCGCGGGCGAGTTGTTCATCGAGATCCACGCGGCAGACGCGCGGACGCGAGGCGTCGCCAACGGGGAGTACGTGTCCGTGCGAAACGGGAGCGGTGAAGTGCGCGCCGTCTGCCGCGTGTCGGATCGCGTCCGGCCGGGCGTGGCCTGGATGCCATTCGGCGGGTTCACGGATGCGGGCGGCAAGCGCCTCTCGGTGAACGTCCTCACTCCGGAGGAGCCGACCGACTGGGGCGGCGGAAGCGGCCTCTACGACGCGTTCGTGGAAGTGACGCCAACCTGATCGGAGCCGGGGCCGTCATCATCGGAGCGATCGCGGTCGATCTCATTTCTTTGCGGCTTCCCTCTCCCTGAAGCGAGCACCCCG
>DATAEE010000175.1:0-6077 GCA_036258175.1 Vicinamibacterales bacterium | reverse complement strand
TCCGCGGGGATCCGTGGCAAAGAAAAAGCCCGGGGGATATACCCACCGGGCTTCGTCTGGTTCAGAACGCAGCGTTTCAGTATCTGCGTTTATCTGCGTGGATCTGCGGTTTTAGAAGCTGAACCGCAGCCCGAGCCGCATCTGGCGCTCCGGATAATGCGGGACACCGTTGTTGTTGGCAATCGCGGTGATCCGCATGAAGTTACCGGACGTGATGTCGCCGGTCGGGTTGGCGAACTTTTCCGTGTTGAACAGGTTCGCCGTCTCCAGCCGGAACTCCAACCGGCGCGACGCGCCGATCGGGAACGCCCGGAACACGGAGAAGTCGAAGTTCCAGGCCCCAGGCCCTCTGAACTGGTTGCGCTCGGTGTTGCCGAACCGCACCCCCGTCGGCTGCGCCCACGCGGCCGGGTCGTAGTAGGTGCCCTCGGCGCCGATGTTGCCCTGCTTGACCACGGAACCGACGAGGTCCCCCGTCTGCTGGTTCTGCGGCGTGTTCACCGACGCGCCGTTCGCGGTGACCGTGAACGGCGATCCGCTGAAGATGCCGAGCACGCCGTTGACCTGCCAGTCGTTGATGATCGCGCGCGCCAGGCCCGTGCTGCTCCCGCTCTGCCACGGCAGTTGATAGAGGAAGCCTGCCTGGAAGTTGTGCGTCCGGTCAAACCCCGCGACCGCGAAGTTTCGATGAAGCTCGGTGGGCGAGTTGAACCACAGCGTCGAGCGGCCGTCCTCGTCGTTAGACGACTCGTTCTTCGCCCTAGCGAGCGTATACGCGCCCTTGAGCAGGAAGCCCTTCGTGAAGGGACGATTCAACGCAATCTGCAGCGACTGATAGCGCGTTTCGAGGCGCTGTCCGAACTGCCACAATGGGATCGTCTGCAGCCCCATCTGGAAGTAGGGACGGCTGGCATTTCCGCCGCCGACGACCTGCGGCGCGTTGATGTCCTGCTGCGCGTATCCGCCGTCGCCGCGCGCGCCGACGTAGGCGATATCCATCGACACGTCCCACGGCAGCCTGCGCTCGAACGACAGGTTCCACGTCTGGATGGTGCCTCGATCGATGTTGCCTGGCTCGGGCGTCGCGACGGTCACCGAACCCGGCAGCCTGACGCGGCCGCTGCTCGTGTCCGGCCCGGTCACGATCGGAAGACCCTGATCGATCGTGCTGTAGTAGCCGAACTGCTCCGGGTTGGAGAAGCTGAACGGAATCGTAATCGGATACGCCTGATCGCCGCGGAGCGCGCGCGACCACGGAATCGGGTTGTAGGTCACGCCGTACCCGCCGCGGACCACGGTGTTGTCGTTCCAGCGATAGATGGCGCCGAGGCGCGGTGCGAAGTTGTCCCAGCTCGCATCGAGCCCGACGTCGTCCGGATTGCCGCCAAGGCCGCCCAGAATCGATTCGAGCGTCGCGAGGTCGATGCGCTCGATCCCGCGGTTGGCCCTCTTCATGATCGGGTAGTACTCCCAGCGGATCCCGAGGTCCAGTGTGAGCTTGTGGTTGACGGCCCAGCGATCGCGGAAGAACAGCCCGTGCTGCCACTCGCGGCCGGTCATCAGTTCGTTCTGGACGCTCTTGCTCGCGGTGCCCACGAGGCCGAGCAGCATCGAGGCGTACTGGTTGTAGAAATTGCCCCCCTGCGTGCCGCCGCGGAGCGCGGTGGCATTTGTGGCGAATATGAACCGCCCGCGTGGGTTGTTGCTCTCCGGCTGCCAGTGGTCGAGATACAGGAAGTTGACGAGATAGCCGCCGCGGAACTCGTGCTTCCCGGCAACCTTCGTCATGTTCGCCGCCACTGAATACGTGCGCTCGTCCCGGAAGATCGGGTTCCAGCCGTCCCTGTTGCCAATCCCCGCCGTCGGGTTTAGGCTCGTTCCGCCAAGCCCTGCTTGAAACTCGGGATAGCCGGCGTAGCGCTGGTCGCGAGCCGGCGTCGGATCGTTCGTGCCGGGGATGCCCAGCGTGTCCAGACCGAAGAAGCCGGCCTGGAAGTCCGGACCGAGCACGTCCTGATCCTGGCGCGAGAAGCCAAACGTCGCATCGACCAGCACGGTCGGACTGACGGTCCAGGTCTGGCCCATCGTGAACTGCCACACCTTCGTGAACCCACCGTCGCCTTCCGCGTTCGGATCGGGGCCCAGATAGTTCGTCAGGTCATCGACGGTCGCGTCCATGTAGCTGAACTTGCCCCAGATCTGATGCTGCGACGTCCGGTTCCAATTGATCTTGGTGTCGTAGTTGTGGCGGTCTGTCGTCCGGTTTTCCTCGCGCTGATAGTTGCTGCTCAGGCCGCCCGCCCCTGTGCCCTGGATGTTCGGCAGCGGCAGCAGGTTCAGGAGCTGCAACGAGATCGGGTTGATGCGATTCGAGGGAATCTGGTTGTTCGGGAACGGCGTGCGGCCGCTACCGTTTGCCGCGCCCGTGTTCGGATCGTAGATGACCTGGAGCAAGCCGTTGGTATTCGTCGCCCCGCTGAAGTCGCCGCGGCGCAGCCTCTCGTCCGGAACGTTGAAGAAGGTAAAGAGGCTCTGCTTGCTCTTGTAGCCCTCGTACGATCCGAAGAAGAACAGCTTGTCTTTGGCGATCGGGCCGCCGACGGTGCCGCCGAAGATGTTGCGCGTAATCGGCAGTTTGTCGGGCGCCGGACCGGTGCCGAAGAAGAACGGCTTCGAGTTCAGCTTCTCGTTGTTGTGGAACTCGAACGCCGAGCCCTTCAACTGATTCGTGCCGGATTTCGTGATGACCGTGATCGCCGAACCGCCGGCCATACCCTGCTCGGCGTCGAAGTTGTTCGTCGAGATGTTGACCGTGTCCACCGTCTCGGCCGGCGAGACGTACATGTTGTGCGAAGGCAGCCAGATGTTGACGTTCGTGGCGCCATCGGTGCGGGTTGCATTGCTGTTGATCGCCTGACCGTTCACGTTGGTGGTCAGCGAGCGCGCCGGCGTGTCCGTCTCGGCGTTCTGGAATCGCATCGGCACGGACCCAGGGGTCAGCGCCACGAGCGCCTGGTAGTTCCTGAACTGGTTGGTCGGCAGCGCGGTGATCTCCGTGCCCCGCAGCTCGGTGTGCACGTCCGCCGAGTCGGTCTGCATCAGTTCCGATCTCGATTCGACGGTGACCGTTTCCGTGAGCGCGCCGACTTCGAGGACTACGTCGACGCGGCTCACCTGGCCGACGCTCACCGGCACGTTCTGGCGAATGACTTCTCGAAACCCCTGCAGCGTTGTCTTCACGTCGTAGACGCCGGGCAGGACGTTGCCGATCGTGTAGTTCCCCTCACTGTTGGTCGTCGTGTCACGCGTGAGGTTGTTCTCTTTGTTGGTGATCGTGACGGTCACGCCAGGAATGATGGCGCCCTGGCTGTCCGTCACGCTGCCGGTGATGCTGCCGTAGAGCACCTGCGCCGACGCAGGTGCGGCGGCCGAGATAATGGCGATGGCGACAAGGCCTACGGCGAGTACGCGTGCGCGCGCAAGAGCTGTTCGAACAGACTCGCTCACAGCTTTACTCCTTTAGAGAATGTCGCACTGCAGCGACTGGGGAAACCCGATCGAACCTCTTATTCCATCCTTTTCTGCGGCACTCCCTCTCTGATCTCGCAGAACTCCGGCAGGGAGGCTACGCCCGGCCGGAGTGAGTGTCAATTGTTACTTTAGGCGCTTTTTTAACGACCCTACAAAACCCAGCCGAGCCGGTAATCGCGCCGCAGGAACTGGTTGGCCTCGGCCGCGTTTGTGACGTTTCCTGTAACTCCGTCGTACTGAATCCGGCGCCCCTGGCCGGTTCGGAGGGCGACAATCCCTAGGAGCATCGTTTCGGTAAGGGGGCCGGCGTAGTCGAACGGACAGCTGGCTTTCCCAAGACCCCTGGCCGCCTTGGCCCAGTTCATTCGATGGAGAGCGTTGTTCTGGGCGTCCGCCTCGACCCGCTCATACTTTTGGGGGACCGCCTTCGCAGCCTCCGTAAGCGTTTCAGGGTAGAGCCGCGGATTCCTGCCGTAGGTGTCGTGCAGCAGGATGCCCTTTTCGCCCACGATGATGACGCCTCCACCCCGCTGCAGCGTGACGCTCTCGGGCAGGACGTCGGGGCGCGGGGGCATGAGTCCACCGTCCCGCCACGTCATCGTCACCGGCGGCTGCCCTTCCCGAGCCGGGAAGCGATAGACCACTTCCATCGACGCGGGATAGCTCGCGGGGTCCCCCTTATCGTCCGGGCCGAAAGGCGTCGACGTCGCTTCGATGGTCGTTGGATAGGTCAGGCCGAGCGCCCAGTACGGATGGTCGATGAGATGCGCCGCCATGTCACCGAGCGCGCCCGTCCCCCAATCGAGCCAGCCGCGCCAGTTGAACGGGTGATAGATGGGGTGATACGGCACCAATGGAGCCGGTCCGAGAAACAGATCCCATTCGATCCCGGTCGGCGCCGAGGTCTGCGCCGCCAGGGTCTTCGCGATTTCCTGATTGAGCCGCCGCTGGTTCCAGTCCCTCGAGGTTCCGAACGCCGGCTGCGGTTGGCCATTCCCGTTTCCGTTGCCGCCGCCGTTGGTCGTCATCGCGGCGGGCACCGCCGGCCGCGGAATGCCCTGGGGCCAGATCGGACGATTCGTCCAGACGTGCACTTCCTTGACCGGCCCGATCACGCCTCCCTGCACCCATTCATTAATGAGGCGGGCGTCGTGGCTCGAGTGCCCCTGGTTCCCCATCTGGGTGACGACCTTCATTCGCCTCGCGGTGTCGCGCAGGACGCGCGCTTCCTGGACCGACCACGTCAGCGGCTTCTCGACGTACACATGTTTTCCGAGCTCCATCGCCGCCTTCGCCACAACCGCGTGCGTGTGATCGGGCGTCGCCACGAGAACCGCGTCGATGTCCTTCTGCTGCTCGAGCATTTTCCGGTAGTCGGCGTACCGCTTCGCTTTTGAATAGGCCTCCTGCAGCTTCGCGGCGGCCGGGTTCGGCTGTCCGTCGCGGCCGACGAGCCGGCCGGCTACGGCCTTGTCGACGAAGCCGAAGTCGATGTCTGCGAGCGCAACGATGTTCTGCGCGCCCGCGACGAGCTCCGTCGCATCACTGGCGCCCTGCGCGCCACACCCGACCACCGCGATGTTGAGGCGATCGCTCGGCGCTTCGAACCCACGGCCACCGAGCACGTGGCGCGAGACGATCATGAAACCCGCCGTCGCTCCCGCCGTGCTCACGAACGTGCGCCGACTCACTTTGTCAGGCTTCATGTGGAACCTCAGCGACTCTAACTGCCCAGCGCCGCCCGGCAATACTCAAAACACTTCCGCACTTCCGCCACCGTGTCCTCGCCCTTGTATTCGTACTCGATGTTCGCCGGGATGTCGTATTTCTTCGTCTTCAGAAGATTCAGCACCTCTTTGATGGGCGTGTCACCCTCGCCCCAGGGCATGTTAGGGCCATCGCTCTTCTTGCGATCCTTCAGGTGGAGGTTCGTGATCCGATCGTGGTGCTGCTCGATGTACGACAAGGGATCGAACCCGGCGGCAAAGAAGTGGCCGATATCCAGGTTGACCGCGAAGCGCTTCGACATCGCCATCGCCTTTTCGAAGCTCTCCGGCTTCGCGAACTCGTTCGGATCGACGAGGTTCGCGTGCCCGTGCATCGCGACCGTCATCTGGTGTTTTTCCGCGAACGGTGCGACGCGCTTCGCCGCCGTCAACGTCGACGAGGCGGTGATGAACCCGGCACCGAGCGCCTTGGCCATCTCGAATCCGCGGTCGATTTCCGCATCGGTGAAGCTGTCGTTGAAGCTGAGGTTGTAGGCCTGCAGCTTGATCCCCGCGGCGTCGAACTTCTTGCGAACCGCAGCGAAATGATCGAGCGGCGTCGTCAACCGCCAGTCGCGGAGTTTTTCACGCCACGCGGCCCGCACCGCTGGGTCGACCGGCGCTCCGGGCCCGCCGGAAGCCCCGGGCGGCGGCCTCGGCTCGACGTGACCCGAGAACAGTTCGCACTCGCCGATGCCGATGTCGGTCATGGCCTTGATCGCATCGTCGAGCGGCATGGTGCGGAAGCTGTAGGACTGAACGCCGATCCGCACGCCTCCG
>DATAEE010000174.1:0-2431 GCA_036258175.1 Vicinamibacterales bacterium | reverse complement strand
CTCGGGTGACTGTGAGACTCGTCGGGTTGGTCTGTCTGGGGTGATCGCCAGCCTGGTTGTCGCCGTGCCGCGTGTGACTCGTCGGGTGACTGGCCGCTTGATGCGTGCCTTGCGAATGATCTGTCCGCGTGTGTGCGGCGGCGCCGGTCTGGCGTCCGCTGCTGGCTTGATCAGGAGCTTGTCCGCCTTCTCGGCGTGACTCATCACAGTCCTGCCGCCGCGGTTTCCCCGCATCAGACCGGCACCACCTGACCCTACGAACATGGTCGGAGGATCGAGTCGGATGCTTGCAGACGAGCTGGACTACGTGATCGGAGTCGATACGCACCGCGACGAGCACGTGTTGGCGGTGCTGACGGCGCCGACGTGCGCGATCGTCGCTGGCGGCACGATAACGACGACGGCACGTGGCTATCGGGAAGCGGTTCGCTTCGTGGATCGGTATGCGCCGTCGCGGCGGGCGTGGGCGATCGAAGGGACTGGCAGTTACGGCGCCGGTCTCGCCCGTCACCTCAAGCGGCGAGGTGAGACAGTGCTCGAGCTCAGTCGCACGCCGCGCGGCGAGCGGCGATTGCGCGGCAAAGATGACACCCTTGACGCGGCCCGGACCGCGCGGGCTGCGCTCGCGGCTGACAGGCTGGCGCTGCCGCGGGCGGGCGAGCGGCGCGAAGCGCTGCGGCTGCTTTTGATCGCCCGTCGCAGCGCCGTTGACGTCCGCCGGGAGGCGCTCACGCAGCTCCGTGCGGTGATCGTCACCGCCCCCGATCGGCTCCGACAAGAGCTGCGCGGGCTCTCGGTCGGAAAGCTGCTCGAGCGCTGCAGCCGCCTGCGCCGCACACGCTCAGCCAGTGCTGACGAGCTGGCGACCAGGCTCGTGCTGCGCAGCCTCGCCCGTCGTATCGAGGCGGCAACGCTGGAAGCCGCCGAGCTCGAGCGCGAACTGCTCGGCCACGTACGCGCGCTCGCGCCGGCTCTCCTCGACGAGCCCGGCGTCGGACCAGTCGTCGCCGCGCAACTGATCGTCTCTTGGTCACACCACGACCGCCTGCGATCGGAAGCCTGCTTCGCCCGACTCGCCGGCGTCGCACCGGTGCCGGCTTCCAGCGGCCAAACAAAACGGCATCGACTCAGCCGCGGCGGCGACCGCCAACTCAACCGCGCGCTCCACACAATCGTGCTCCACCGCCGCCAACACGACACGACCACCAAGGACTACATCGCCAAACGAATCGCAGAAGGCAAAAGCCGACGCGACGCAACACGCCTCCTCAAGCGCTACCTCGCCCGCCACCTCTACCGACTACTGCAACAACAACCGCTCATGACTTGACGAGCTATAGGAGCATCATTCCCGAACACTGGCGCAGCCGGCTCACCTGTCGCTCAGCTATCTGCATCCTCGACGGAGGCTCGCGTGCCCGCGTTCACGGCTTAAGCTCCACGCGACACGCCCAGATCTCCAACCCGGGAGGCGCAATGCCAACGGTAATGGCCTAACACGACGTGAAGGACAAGGATCACTGGCTTGCGTCGCCGAAGCGCGAGGAGTTCTTCGGCCCCCTCGGTGTCACCAACATCCGAACGTTCGTCGATCCGGAGAATCCGACCAGAACCGGCCTTGTGATGGACGTTCCCGATATGGACGCCGTCATGGCTGCAATGGAGACCGAGGCTGCCGCCGACGCGATGGCGCACGACGGGGTGTTGCCCGAGACGCTCGTGATTCTCGTCGAGTCATAGATCCCGCAGGACCCGGAACCGGTCCATCAGGCTGTTCGACCAGCGAACATAACGCTGCTGTTAGCCGCGCCGTTCAAGTGACATTCCCGCACGCCGGCGCAGACAGGGCTTGTCGTGACACATGACGCCGCACCTGCGAGACTCGCCGGGGTTCCGCGAGATTCTCAAGCGGGTAAACGGAAGGGAGAATTGTGTACGCGACCGTTCGGAGTTACGCATCGGACGAAGGGCTCGTTGATGCTCTGGTCGAGAACCAGGGCGAGGTCCGTGATCTCCTAACGCGCATCGAGGGATTCCGCGCCTACTAGATCATCCGTGCCCCGGAGGGTGGTGCGGTCTCGATCAGTGTCTACGACGACGCCGCAGGCGCGGAGGCATCAAACGTTGCCGCGGCAGGATGGGTACGGGAGCACCTTCCTGACCTTGCTGCCAGCCCTCCGCAAACCACCGCGGGGGAGGTGGCACTCTCTTTTTGAGAGACCGAGCGGGAGATCGTCAACGGGCGATCTCCCACTCTTCGCGGTGCCTCTCGACGCGACGGCCGGCGTCGCGCGGTCAGTCTTCGAGAGCGCGGGGCCACCGAGTATGCAAGCTACGGCTGCCGCGGCGATGGCGCCGACAAGCGCTCCTTTGCGCATCGTTCCCTCCGTCCGACGTTACGACGCAAGGCTACGTCGGCAAAGGCGGCGAC
>DATAEE010000173.1:0-1803 GCA_036258175.1 Vicinamibacterales bacterium | reverse complement strand
CCCGCGGGGTCGGCAAGGTATCGGGCGGCGTCGCCCATATCGGAGTCTCGGCCTTCGGGGCCGTCACGCTCGTCTTCTCGGTCATCTTCCTCACGCTTTTCGGGCTCGTGGACGAACCGCGCGTGCGGGACTGGATCGGGGGGCTGCTGTACCGAGACACGCGGGAGCGCTACCTCCAGGTCACGGATCGGATCGTCCAGACGACCTCGCGCTACATGCTCGGCAACCTGGCGATCTCGGTGATCTGCGGGACCGTCTACGGCATCACGGCAGCGATCCTCGGCCTTCCGTACCCACTCGCCATCGCCGTGATCGCGGGGATCCTCGACCTCGTCCCCACCATCGGGGCGACGATCGCCGGCGTCATCACCGGGATCGTCGCGCTGTCGGTCAGCGTCGAAGCCTTGATCGCCTTCGTGATCGTGATCGTGGTGTACCAGCAGATCGAGAACTACATCCTGCAGCCAACGATCATCGGGAAGGCGGCCGCGGTCTCCGGCTTCACCGTGCTTGTCAGCGTCCTGGCGTTCGGGGCGCTCTTCGGCATCATCGGCGCGATCATCGGCGTGCCCATCGCGGCCGCGCTTCAGATCGTCGTCGAGGAGCTCACCGCCGGCAGAAGAGCTCGCATCGCCGCCGCCGACGCCGCGGAGCAGCAGCAACCGGCCTGACGGCTCGGCTCACGCTGCCGCGCGCTTCCGAATCACGCAGAACGCGTGACGACGCGTCATCCATTTGTCGCTGAAGCTCCAAAGCGTCAACGCAACGCAGCAGGCGGCCGGGACCGACAGACGTGGCGGTTCAGCGACCGCCACGAAAGGAGATACGACATGTCCGACAACGTGTCCGACAAGATCAAGAAGGCGGCCGACCACGCCAAGAAGGCGGTCGACAGGCAGGACGACCGGCTCGAGGAGACCAGCAAGAAGGTCGAGCCCTACCTCCATGAGGCCCGAGTGCGGTTGGCCGAGGCGGAGGAGAACCGCAAGGACAAGCGCCACTGACCGGTGGCACAACCGGTGTCCTGACTCCCAAGTCGACCGTCAGGCAGCGCGGTTCCACGAAGGCGGCCCCGCTCGGTCTGAGAGGCCCCGCAGGCGCGCCCGGAATCGTTGGGCCGGCGCGCTGCGACTCTCCGCGTCCTTCGGGTCATGCCGAGGCGGGCGGCAACCCTCTAGGACGCCGTACACGCGAGGCGGGGATACCGAAGGAGATCCATGAGTGACGTTCAGCGCAACGAGAAGGAACATGTCTCGCGCCGGCAGGCCGCCGAGCGCCTCGTCGACCTCGCGTACGCGCTGACGACGGGCGGACGACTCGAGCTCACTGTCGAGGGCGAGCGGATCACAGTGCCGCTCGCCGATGAGCTGCGCCTGGAGCGCAACCTGAGATCGAAGGCGGATCATGTCGAACTCAAGCTGGAGCTGAGCTGGTCGCCCATGGACGCCGCGGCGCCGCCGGCCCCGGTGGCGGAGGCCGAGTCTGCTTAGGGCGGGCGCGGCGGGCGCAGCTCCGACTGGAAGTCGATCGGCTCGCGCAACCCGATCTGCTCGGCGACCTGCTCTCGCTCCTCGCGAGGGGTTCGGCACGTACAACGCGATTGCCGTCTCCTTCGAGGATGACCGCAACGCGTGCAACGCCCTGACGCTACTCAAGGAGCTTGACTCGCAGCAGCGGGTGGGGGTCCGGGAGGCCGTCGTCGTTGTCCGCGGCGAGGACGGGCAGGTGATCGAAAACGACAGGATCGAATCGACGTTCCTGCCTGCACCGCCGGCGGAGGCGCTCACCGGCCTGCTGATCGGG
>DATAEE010000172.1:0-17032 GCA_036258175.1 Vicinamibacterales bacterium | reverse complement strand
ACGACGGTCGTCCTCTTTCTCAGTCTGCTCCTGAGCCCGTTGCCCGCGCGGGCCGACAACACCTCCTGCAAAGGCGCGATTTTTCTGGTACCCGACGGTTCGCTTCACACAGGAATGTTCACGGCTGCCGGTCAGCTCCGGTGGTTCCGGTTCGCGCCGAAGGCCGGGCGGTCGTATTCGATCGGCATCGAAAACCTGAGCCCCACCGACCTTCAGCCGTGGGTCGAGTTCTCGGAAGACAACACGCGTCTCGAGTCGTGCACCGGACCGGAGTTCACGACGCTCTTTACCGAGTCACAGGAGCCGGCGTCGAAGGCGGTGAAAGGCACGATCGGGTCGGCCCGCGCGTCGTTCACTGCAGAGAAAAGCGTCGATGTCTTCTTCGCGATCTCCACCGGCAAGGTCAAGCAGTCGTACCGCATCCACGTCCAGGAAACGACGATGTACAGCCCGTGGTTCACGACCATGGGCACGAACGAAACGTTCTATCGGCTCAGCAACACGACGTCCGGATCCGTCACCGCCACGCTCCGGCTCGTCAACGAAGCGGGGGCGACGGTGGCGACGCACACGGTGGCGATCGCCGCCGACAGCGTCGCGTCGGTCATCTACACGGGCGTCGCAGCGCCGGGGATGATTGGGCTCACGGTTGCCGACAACACGACCGGCCAGGCGATCCTGACGCATTCGGGTCCTCCCGGCGCGATCGCCATCAGCGGATCATGGGGCGACGGTAAGACGCTGTTTGTGCCGATCGCATTCACCTCCCGGCGACAGCGGTAGACTTGATCAGCAGCCGGTACGCCTCGGCCAGCACTTTCACGCCGCGGTTGATGCGCTCAACGTCGAGGAGCCCGTAGCCGAGCATCAAGCCCGCCCGCTCGAGCGGCAGTGCGGCATGGCCTGCGATCGAATACACGCCAACACCGCGCGACTTACACCGATCGATCAGTTCCTGCACTCGCTCGGGCGGCAGCCGCGGCAGCCACACCGCGATATGCGAGCCTGAAGCGCCCCCGCGGACTTCGACGTCAACTCCAAGCCGTGCTTGCAGCGCGCGGATGAGAGCTTCCCTCCGCGTGCGATAGCGTCGAAGCATCCGTCGGATGTGGCGGTCGTACTCGCCAGTCGCCATCAACTCCGCGACGGTCCGCTGCAGCAGCAGCGGGCTCCCTCGATCAGTCAACCACCGGCACGCAACCACCGCGGGTACAAGCTCTTTCGGCAGCACGAGATAACCCAGGCGCAGCGACGGGAACAGCGACTTGGCCAGGGTGCCACAGTAGATGACCGGACCGTCGGGATCGAGCGCGGTAAGGGCTTCGATCGATCGGCCCGCATATCTGAACTCCCCGTTGTAGTCGTCCTCGATCACGTAGGCACCGTGCCGGCGCGCCCAGGCGAGCAGCGCGAGCCGCCGCGCCACCGGCATCACCGCGCCGGTCGGAAACTGATGCGACGGCGTGACGTAAACGAGCCGAACCCGCGCCCCGTCATTCGGAAGCGACGCCGGATCGAGCCCGTTCGCGTCGACGCGCGCTCGGATAAGCGTCGCACCGGCCGCCTGAAACGGGGCGGTCGCCCCTTCGTACCCCGGCTCCTCGACGACGACTCGATCACCCTCGGTCAGGAGCAGGCGCGCACACATGTCGAGCGCCTGCTGCGCCCCGTTGGTCACGACGATCTCGCCGGGGGTGCGTGTGATTCCTCGAACGCCGCGAAGACGTTCGGCCAACTGAGTTCGGAGCGTCAATTCGCCGGCAGGATTCGGATACCTGAACGGATGCTCTCGCAAGGCGGTGGCAAACGCCGCGCGGATGCGGGCAACCGCCCGGTCGTCCGGCTCGCAAAGCCCGTAAACGAAATCGATTTCCAGGTTCCCCCGCCCGCGCGTGATTTCCCGCGCCTCCGCTGCAATCTCCACGAGCCGCCGGGCGTTGGCGGGGAGTCCAGCGGGGAGCGGATCGGCCGGACGACCATCGTCGGGGAGCGGCGCCGCCGCCGCGCGCGGTGCGGGCAGCTCCGGTGACACGAACGTGCCCGCACCTAGCTCCGACACGAGGTATCCCTCGAGTGCGAGCTGCTCGTAGGCGAGCAGGACGATGTTTCGGGAGCAGCCGAGATCGCGCGCGAGTTCACGCGTCGCCGGAACGCGCGATCCCGGTTTGAGCTCGCCGCTCTGAATCAGCCCGCCGAGCGCGCGTGTGATCTGCGCGTATCGGGGTCCTATGCCATCCAGCCGAAGCACCATCGGGAAGTGGCCCTATTCAACACGTCATAACTGGCTCTTTTCATGGAGCCATTCAAGCCGCTAGGGTAGCTCAGAACCGCCTTTTTTTCCGACCCCCAAGGAGGAGGTCACCAAATGAAGGGTCCTTTATCGACGGGACTGCGCTTCGCGCTCGTCCTGCTGTTGGCGTTCGCCGCTCCGGCGTTCGCTCAGCTCCAGGGCGGCAACCTCACGGGTGCCGTGCTCGATGAACAGGGTGCGGTACTGCCGGGCGTCACCGTCACGGTCCGGGGCGTGGATGCAACCCAGACCGCTACCACCGACGAGAACGGCCAGTTCCGGTTTCTGAACCTGGCGCCGGGGCCGTACACCATCACCGCGGCGCTTCAGGGATTTGCAACTGTCGTGCGCGAGAACATCATCGTCGCCGTCGGGAAGAACGTCGATCTGTCAATCGCGCTCAAGCTCGCTGCAGTCGAAGAAACCGTCACGGTCACCGGCGACTCCCCTGTCGTCGACGCCAAAGCGACGGGAACGGCTACCAACTTCACGTCGGACGAGCTCACGAAAATCCCGACCTCCCGCGATCCGTTCGCGCTCATGCGCTCGGTTCCTGGAGTGCTCGTCGATCGCGTGAACATCGGCGGCAACGAAACCGGTCAGCAGTCGAACTTCGTGTCGAAAGGCACGCGGCCGGCTGACGCGGTCTGGACGATGGATGGAGTGAACATCACGGATATGACGGCGGTGGGCGCATCACCGACCTACTTCAATTACGACAACTTCGACGAGATCCAGGTATCGACGGCTGGCCAGAGCATCAAGCAGCCGACCGGCGGCATCGGTCTCAACATGGTGGTGAAACGCGGGACCAATCAATTCCACGGCGGCGTCCGCGGCTACTTCACGAGCGACGAGTTCGAGGCGTCGAACGTGCCGGAGGAGCTCGAGTCGACCGGCGTCACGCCGGAGACGGCCGATCACAACGAGCAGATCTCGGACTACGGCTACGACATCGGCGGGCCGATCTTCCGGGACCGCGCGTGGTTCTACCACTCGTATTCCGTGCAGGACGTGCGGCTCGTGCGCCGCGCCGGCCAGCTGATCGATCGCACGGTGCTCAAGAACCCGAACGTGAAGGTGAACTGGCAGGCGACGAAGAGCGACATGGTGAGCTTCCTGTACTTCGACGGCGCCAAGGTGAAGGACGGGCGGAGCCCAGGGATCACCGGCATCCTCTTCGACGCCCCAACGGCGACGTGGCACCAGGATGGCGCCTACGCGGACCACCCTTTCCACGGTCTCTGGAAGATTGCGGACGACCGGGTGATCGGGCCGAACATGTTTCTGTCGGCGAAGTACGCCTACTACAACACCGGCTTCATCCTCGATCCCGTCGGCGGCATGGATCAGCAGGCGGGCCGCAGCTTCCTCACAGCGCAGTCGTTCGGCTCCGTGAATCAGAGCCTGAACATCCGCCCGCAGAAAACGGCCAACGTCGACGTCACGAAGTTCCTGAGCGCGCTTGGTGGAACGCACGATCTGACGTTCGGCGGCGGCTTCCGCAGAGTCGACGCGACGAGCGGGACGCTCTGGCCGGGCAACGGCATCCTCGCGCTCGAGAACTCGGCGACCGATCTCCGCGCGCAGGTCTTCCGCGAGGGGCTCGGCCGGGATCGGGCGAGCTACCTGGACTTCTACGTCGGCGACACGTTCTCGCTCAGCCGGATCACGGTCGACGTCGGCGTCCGCTACGACCGGCAGTGGGGCGAGGCGCTCCCCAGCCAGACACAGGCGAACAAGGCGTTTCCAGAACTCGTGCCCGGCATCGACTTCGCCGGGTATGACTCGCCTTTCACGTGGAGCAACGTCTCGCCGCGAGCGGGCATCACGTGGGCTGTGGACGACACGCGGCGCACGGTGGCACGCGCGAGCATCAGCCGGTACGCCGGGCAGCTCAGCACCGGCATCACGGCATTCAGGAATCCCAGCGCGGTCGCCGGCTCGGCGACGTACCGCTGGGTCGATCTGAACGGCGACCATCTCGCGCAGGGCAATGAAGTCCAGACGGACCGGTTCCTGACGGCGGGCGGCGGGTTCAACCCTGCCAATCCGACGTCGGTGACCTCCGCCAACGTCATCGATCCGGATTTGAAGGCGCCCGTCACGACGAGCGTCGTCGTCGGCGCCGATCGCGAGGTGATGCCGAACTTCGCGCTGCAGGTCAATTACAGCTACACGCGAACGACGAACGTGCCGCTCGTCTCGACGCCGCGGGTCGGTGTCGGCCTGGAGGATTACGCGCCGGGATCGACGCTAACCGGCACGCTGCCGGACGGTCAGTCTTACAGCGTGGCGACGTTCATTCCGAATGCGGCCAAGGTGGCCGCGGGCGGAAATGGCTTCGTCCTCGACAGCTGGGACGGTTTCTCGACGGACTATCACGGCATCGAGCTGGGGTTGAACAAACGCCTTTCGAACCGGTGGATGGGGCGCGTCGGGTTCTCGTACAACAATGCCCGCGCGCACTTCAATCCGCAGGCGCTCCGCAACGGTACCGGCAATCCCACGCCGACGCTCACCGTTCCTTTGAAGGACGGCGGCCAGTTCGCGCCGCAGAGCGGCGGCAGCGGCGCCGGGACGATCTATATGAACGCGAAGTGGCAGTTCAACGCGAACGGGCTGTACCAGGCGGCCTATGGCATCGAGCTGAGCGCGAACGTGTTCGGGCGCCAGGGCTACCCGTTCCCGCTGTTCCGATCGCAGTCGCTGGGAGCGGACTCGGGCGTGCAGGTGCTCGTCACGCCAGAGATCGACACGCTGCGGCTGCCGAACCTCTGGAACACGGATCTTCGCATCGCGCGGGAGTTTACGGGGCGCGGACTTCGCGTCAGGCTGATAGGCGACGTGTTCAACGTGTTCAATGCGAACACGGCGCTCGTGCGAAACAACAACATTCTGTCGCCCGGCTTCAACTCGCTGGCGCAGAACCTCAGCCCGCGCATCCTGCGGCTGGGGATGGTCGTCGGTTTCTGACGGAGTTCCGATGATGCAGTTCAAACGTAGACTGTTCCTGTTGGCGCTGCTTGCAATCGCCAACTTCGGGATACCGGCCGGCGCGCAGGAAGCGCCTTCGCAGTCGAAATGCAAACCGGTGCACGCCGACCTCGAGGAGAATCTCTCGACGGTCGGCTGCAAGCCCACGCACCCCAATTGCTTTCTCGGCGAGGTCGACGGCAATCATGGGCTTCGCGGAACGACCTACTTCAGGGCCGACGCCGGCGCGGCGGGTCCGAGCACGTCGCCGGGCTTCGTCAGCTACAGCGGCCTGTTCGAATATACGACCGATCGCGGCAGTCTGGTCATGCGTGAAACCGGCGTGGTCAACCAGACGCAGGGGAATCCGGAGAGCGGCGCCGTGACCGCGTTTCAGAAGGTCATCGACGCGACCGGCGGATGGACTGGAACCACTGGCCACCTCTTCGTAAGCGGCTTCAGTAGAGACGGGCACGTCGTGACTACAATCACCGGTGAGCTCTGCGTTCCGTGAGCACCGCACCCGATCACGCCTTGTCGTCTGACGCCCGGGAGACCCACCTCCCGGGCGTTTCGGACAGCCGCCGTGTGATTCAGGCCATCCTCCTCGCCGGCCTGGTTGCGGGCGTGCTGGACATTGCCGACGCACTCATCTTCTCGGCCCTCCGGGGCGGCTCCCCCGTGCGGGTGCTGCAGTACATCGCGAGCGGCGTTCTCGGACAGGATTCGTTCCAGTGCGGAGCCGCGGCCGCGGCGCTCGGGCTGTTCTTCCACTTCGTCATCGCGACCGGCGCGGCGGCGGTTTTCGTGGTCGCGAGCCTGCAACTCCCGGCGCTTCTCCGGCGGCCGTTCCTCTGGGGACCGATTTACGGCCTCGTCGTGTTGGTCGTCGTGAACAGAGTTGTCGTGCCGCTGTCGCTCGTCCGCAGGGCACCGTTTGCGCTGAATGCCGGCTTCATCAATCTGGTCACCGCGCACATCTTCTGCGTGGGCATCCCAATCGCGTTTGTCGCCAGCCGCATGCTTCTGGTCCGCCGGACCCGTCACGCCTGATGGTGACTGTCGTATTCATACAAGCCTGCGGGCTGTCGACCGCGCTAGACTGCCCGCATGTTCACCATTCTGATTGCGACATGGGTGTCCGTTGCTCCTCAGCCCGGGGCGACTATCGATCAGGCGAACTGGCTCGCCGGCTGCTGGAGCCGTCAGGCTGGAGACCGCTCGACCGAAGAACACTGGATGAAACCGGCTGGCGGCACGATGCTCGGCATGAGCCGGACGATCGCGAAAGGACGCACGAGCGAGTACGAGTTTCTTCGCATCATCGAACAGAACGGCACGCTCGCGTACGTCGCGCTGCCATCAGGACAGAAGGAGGCGACGTTCACGCTCGCCGCGGTCAAACCTGGCGAAATGGTGTTCGAAAACCCGACGCACGACTTCCCCACCCGCATCATCTATCAGCGTCAGCCGGACGGCTCGCTGAAGGCCCGGATCGAGGGGACGATGAACGGCCAGCCACGCGGGATCGACTTTCCGATGGCGAGGTGTGCTCCGTAGAATATGCTATCGGGGTGCGCTACGTGCAGGCGGCACCGCCGCGCGCGCTCGCGGATTTCGTGGCGTGCCTGTGGGCTCTCGACGGTTCCAGTGATGAGCCGCACAGTCACGAGCCCCAGACTCAGCGGATTCTCCCGGACGGACGCGCCGAAATCATCTTCCATCTTGCCGATCCCTTTCGGGAAGCAGAGAGCGGGATTACTCAGGCTCGGGCACTGATCGCAGGCCAGCTCACGCGCGCGATCAGCGTGCAGCCCGGCCGTCGCGTCCTGACCGTCGCAATCCGGCTCACTCCGCCCGGTGCGCGGGCTTTGCTCGAAACGCCGCACCACCTGCTGACTGACACGATTACCCCGCTCGATGCTGTGCATCGGCAACTCACGGACCGTCTCGCTTCGGTCCTCTCGGACACGGTCCCTGTCGAGACCCTGCTGGAGGCGCTCGTGGGCGCCCTCGACGCGGATCGATTGCGCCCGCCGCGGACTGGGGCGCTGGAGGCGTTGCGGCTCGTCGACCAGTGCGCCGGCCTTCTGACCGTTGACGACGTGTGCGCCGCCACCGGTCTGTCGCCGCGAACGCTCGAGCGAATTTTCCTGGATCTTACCGGCGTCTCCCCTCGTCTATACCTGAGGCTCGTTCGCTTCCGCCATGCCGTACGGGAAGCGGAAGCGAAGCAGAGCCGGCAGTGGACCGACGTCGCGCTGGCGTGCGGCTACTACGATCACGCGCACTTCACGCGCGATTTCAGGTCATTTGCCGGGTGCGCGCCGTCCGAGTGGCTCGCATCCGATGAGCGGACGCTCACCAGATGGTTCTGTGGCGCGTCCGAGAAGGAGCAGTTGTGAGGAAGATCATCATCGTCTCGTTCGTCACAGCCGTCGTCACTGTCGCGACCGTGCATGCTCAGCCGGCCAACCCGCTGAGTGCAAGCGCGAAGCGCACATACGACATCATCAAGGGCTACCTCATCAAGTCGGCCGCGAAGATGCCGGAGGAGAACTACGCGTTCAAGCCGACGCCAGACGTCCGTAGCTTCGGCCAGATCGTCGGCCACATTGCGGACGCGAACTACGGGTTCTGCTCCGCGGTCGCCGGCGAGAAGCCTCCTGCGGGCGGATTCGCTCCGGACGCCGTCAGCGTCGAGAAAACAAAGACCACCAAGGCCGATCTGGAGAAGGCGCTCGCCGACTCGTTTACGTATTGCGACAAGGTCCACGCCGGGATGACCGATACAGCCGGCGCGGCGATGATCAAGTTCTTCACCGGTGAGATGGCGAAGCTGTCGATCCTCGAATTCAACACGCATCACGATTTCGAGCACTACGGCAATCTCGTCACCTACATGCGGCTCAAGGGAATCGTGCCGCCGTCTTCGGAGCCGAGGACGCAGTGAGCTCGTTCACCGCGCGCCACGCCTGATCGATGGCGCTGTCGGTGTACGCGTGGGCGCCGGCGTCGGAGTTGGCAATCGTGATGCGCCCGAAGGGCTTTCGCGCCAGGACGCAGGGCTTCTTGGCCTCGGGCCAGTCGGGATCCCACATCGTGCTGTACTCGTAGGCGTAGCCGTGAGCCCACCGGTTCACGGTTATGCCTGCGATATCTCGCCCCGGATCGAATCCGCCTGCGCCTAGCATCCGGCCCAGCTGATCGCGCGTCCGTTGTTCGAAGGTCTCGAACGGCATCGACAACAGCTCGAGACGTCCGACACGGTGCTGCTCACGGGACGAAAGCCCCTTGCCTGGGCTGCACGGCGTCCGCAGGAGGTGCAGAACGATCGGCTCCTCGGGCGCCCGCGCCGAGGCGAACGTACCGAGGCGAATCGGATCGTCGAGCGACGCCGCGTTGTGGAAGCCGCCAGGCGCTTCGATCGATCGAATCCCGAGTTTCTTGAAGCTCGACCAGCTCCGCAAAGCGACGTTCGTATAGATCAGCGGAACTTTGACGCCGTAGCGCAGCGCGTCCTGCTGTGCGGCCGGCAGTTCGGGGCACAGGTGCGGGATCACCGAGTGCCAGCACGCGAGAACGCACGCGCCCCCCTGAACGGACACGAGCCGGCCGTCGCGGACGTAGGCGATTTCAACCTCTCGTTCCTGCGGACCCGTGTGCCGCACGCGCACGACCGTGCTCCGCAGGCGAATCCTGACCGGCGCGTCCGCGTCGTCCAACCGGCCGTAGTCGGCCCTCGATGCGACGATGTCGTCGACGCTGCCTCCGGGCATCGCGGCTGGGACGAGCGCGCGCACGAGCAGGCGCGCAATGGACGCATTGCCGTCCGGAAAATGGAAACGGTATTTCTCGGCTTCTTCGGATTCGGACGTCGCGCCGAGCCGAAGCCCCTGAAAACCGGGATAGCCCAACTCGCAGGATTCGATCGCCGAAACCGCGTCGATGCCGACGCCGTACAGGTCGTGAGTGATCGTTTGGTAATACTTGATGGCCTCGGGACCGACCTTCGCGATCTTCGTCAGATAGTCGCTATAGCTGATTTTGCGAAGCCGCCGCTTCTTGGCAGCAACCGACAACCCTGGAAGGTAATCGGTCGATGCCGTCTCGATCCGTTCGATCTCGAGTCGTGCCTGTAGCGACAGCGGCGCTGACCCCAGCACCTCCTTCCACGGTCGCTCGCCGATTCCAACGGCGAGGTAGTCGCGGCCGAATGTCTCACGATCGAAGAAGACCGCTTTGCCGAGCTTGAGGGAGTCGTAGAGGTTCGTGTCGGTGGCACGAGCTTCGAGCGCGGCAGGATCGACGCCGAGCGTCGTCAAGAGTCCGCGTGCCTGGCGGCTGTACGGCCGCGGGCTGTGAATCAACTGAGTGCCGCCGTACCCGACGAGCACGCGGCCGCCGACCGAGAACTCGTTCCGCCTGGCATGTCCACCGAAGTCGTCGTGGTTGTCGAGAATGAGGACACGTGCGCGCGACCCGGCGCGGTGCCTGAAGAAATGCGCGGAGGCGAGACCGCTGATTCCGGCGCCGACGACGACGAGATCGTAGCGTTCGCCGGTGTCGACCGGCGCGCGGCCGTTCTTCCAGAAGGCGCCGTCGCGCAGCTCGTGCGCCGTGGCGTACGACGCGTCATCGCTCCCGCGCATCCCGACGAGCGACGGCGGATAGGGCGCCTGCGCGAGGCCTTGGAACTCGGCGCGCCACGCCGCTGCTAGCCCGGCCGCGGTGACCGCCACGCCGTTCAGAAAGTCGCGGCGGGTAATGGTGCCCAATGCGAGCGCATTGTACACTTCCATCCAATGCCGCAGATCGACGCAGGACAGGTGGTCGCGTTCTTTCTGTTCGACGTGTCCGAGAGTATTCGGCTCGACGAAGTCAGAGCGCTGACGACGCTGGGAACCTCGAGTACTCGCTTCACGACGCGCGCCGGAGCGCCCGCGTACGTCGAGTACCAGCCCCCGCCGGTCACGGTGAGCGGCTCCGCGCTCGGCATGCAGACGATCGACGGCTTCAAGGCCGCGTTCAAGATCTACGAATACGGGGTCGTGTCGGTCGCGCTGACGCTGGACTTCCAGGGGTCATGGGCGGACCTCGAAGCACTCGCGCACCAGCTCACCGACAACAATCTGATGGAGAGTGCCGCCGAAGCGGCCTGCACGCGCGTCGTGGACAAGATCAAAGGCTCGACGGTGGGTCTGCGGCCAACGTACTTGTCAGAGGATTACTTCGTGTACGGCGTGACGCGGATGCACAACCCGATGAGTGCGCGACAGCTGCTCGAGTCGTGCGGCGCCGACATCGCGCGCCTCCTCCGCGGCGAGCGAAAGCCGCTCAGCGTCGACGAGATCAACGAGGTGCTCCGGCACCGCATCTCGTACCTCGCCGACGATCTCATCGTTCCCACCTGGAGCGCCGCATTCGTCTACGATCCCGAAGGCGTCGAGCCGGCGCTCGAGATCATCGAGTTCGCGAACTCGCAGCTGCTGCAGTTCCGCTACTACGACGACCTGCTGGACACCGAGCTCGGACGGATCTATCCGGTCCTGCAGCGGCGGCGGTGGTACGACACGCTGATCGGCGGGCGATTCGGGCGTGCCGCCACGCATCTGCACTCGCTCTTCATCGAGGTGAACGAGATCACGGACCGAACTGAGAACGCGCTGAAGGTCGTCGGCGACGTGTACGCGGCGCGGCTCTTTCAGCTCGTCGGCACCCGCCTGGGTCTCGATGGCTGGAAGGACGCGGTCAAAGAGAAACTCGACACGCTCGACGACATCTATCGCTTCACCGTCGAGCAGGTGAACATGACGCGCGGGCACATCCTCGAGCTCACGATCGTGCTCATCCTGCTGTTCGAGCTCTGGCTGTTTTTCCAGGGAATAATGACGTGATTACTCCGTCCGAAGCGCGGTCAGCGGATCGACCTTGATCGCGCGGCGCGCGGGGATATAGCACGCGATGATGGCGATCGCGAGGACGACGCTGCCGACCGCCACGAACGTCATGGGATCGGTTGCGGTAATGCCGAACAGAAGGGATTGAAGGAACCGCGTCAGCCAGAACGCGCCGCCGACGCCCACCAGCAACCCGACGGCCGCCAGCACGAGCCCCTCGCGGAGCACGAGGCCGACGATTTCGCGCCGGCCGGCGCCGAGCGCGATGCGCACGCCGAACTCGCGCGTGCGCTGGCTCGTCGACGAGCTGATGACTGCATACAACCCCGCCGCGGCGAGCAGCAGCGCCACGCTCGCGAACCCGACAAGCAGAACGAGGCTGAACCGGCGCCCCACGAGCGTGCGCGAGATGAGCTCATCGAGCGTGGCCGTGCGATAGAACGGCTCGAGCGGGTCGAGCGCCCACACCTGCTTCTTCAGATCCTCCATCGTCACCGGCGAGTCAGTGCGCGAGCGCACGACGAACGTCATGGCGCCCGTCGGCGCCTGCGGGTGCGCGAGATACAGCTCCGGCCTGGCCGGCTGGTCGAGGGCGTCGTGCCGTGCGTCGCCAACGATGCCGACGACTTCGGCTTCGTACGGCGTGCCGTGGAACCGGAACTTGACCTTTGATCCGATTGGATCGCCGTCCGGCCAGTGCTTGCGCGCGGCGGCCCGGCTCACGAGCACGACCTTGGACGACGTGGCCAGGTCGCGATCGTTGAACAGCCGGCCGCGCACCAGCGGAATGCGCATTGCCTGGAAGTAGTCGCCGGTCACAACGTTCAGGAAAATCCGCGTGTCCTCGCCCGGCGGCGCCGGCGGCCGGCCAACGACGGCCATGAGGCCCTGGATGTTCATGTTGGCTTCGATGAACGGCATCGCCATCACCGCACCTGCCGCGGCGATGCCCGGCAATGCGCGCATGCCCTCGAGCGCGCGCTGTACGAACAGCGCGCGTGCCTCCGGTTTCTGGTTCGAACGGTCGTACGCAAAAACCTGCAGGACACGGACCTGATCGCGCTTAAAGCCGGGATCGACCCGCTGTATGAGCAGGAAGCTTCGTACGAGGAGGCCGGCGCCGACGACGAGCAACAGTGCAAGGGCGACCTCGACGACAACGAGCATCCCCCGGATGCCGCGTCGCGCCCCGCCGCTCTGCCCTTCGCGCAACGCGGTCGCAGCCGCGGGCCGGGAGAGTTGCACCGCGGGCGCAAGGCCGGCGACGACCGCCGCGACAACCGTCACCGCAATGGTGATAGCGGCAGCCCGCGCATCGAGCGGGATCTGATCCACGCCGGCGACGTCCGAGGGCCGCAGCCGTGCAATCAGATCGAGGCTCAGCCGGGCGATGAGCAGGCCGAGCGCGCCGCCGAACGTCGCGAGCATCAGGCTCTCAGTCAGCATCTGACGGATGACCCGCCCACGTCCGGCGCCGAGCGCCTGCCGCACCGCGAACTCGCGGCCGCGCATCACGCCGCGCGCGATCAAGATGTTCGCGACGTTCGCGCACGCTACCACGAGAACGAGTACGGCGGCGCCGACGAGCAGCGGCACGAGCGAGTGCAGGCTTCCGGCCAGGTGGCTGCGAAGCGGAATGACCTGTCCGACCGTGTTCTGATTCGTGCGCGGGTTCTCGGTCGCGAGCTGAGCCGACAATGCCTCCAGCTCCGCGCGAGCCTGCTCCACCGTCGTGCCCGGTGTCAGCCGGCCGAACACGTTCCAGTACCCGGTCGTCCGGATCTTCGGTTCGTAATCTTCGAAGTACTTCGGAATCCACAGCGCGCGCTCGCCGCGTTGCTCAAAGGCTCGCAGTTCGATGCCCGCCGGCAGAATGCCGACGACGGTGTACGGCTCGCCATCCAGCTGGACGGCCTGGCCGATGAGGCGGGAATCGGCGCCGAACCGACGCTCCCAGACGGCTTGGCCGAGCACGACGACTCGTTGGGTGCCACGGCGGTATTCCTGGGGCAGAAACGCGCGGCCGTGCAGCATGCGGACGCCCAGCACATCGAAGAAGCCTTCGGACACCTTCGCGGCCAGCAGGACCTCGGGCTCGTCGCCGCCGGTGTAATCCATGCTCCACGGCTCGATCGTGGAGATCGCTTGGAACGAGCGCAGGCGCTCGGTCCAGTCGATGGCATTCCCCGGAGCGACATCTTCGCGCTCGACTCCAGTGGCGCGATTGCGCTCCCACAGCGTCATGATCCGTTCCGCTTCGGGCAGCGGCAGTGGCCGCACCAGCAGCGTGTCGGCGAGGCTGAGGATCGCTGTCGTGGCGCCGATGCCCAGCGCGAAGACCAGGAGAGCGATGGCCGTGACGCCTGGCGCCTTCGCAATCAGTCGCAGGGTGTGACGCGCGTCGTGTATCACATCGGCGTCCGCGGTCAGCTGGCGCCGGATCCATGCGGCGTCGGGAAGGGCACCGGACGCGCGGCGAACGAGGTCCATGCTGGTCCTCCAGCTCAGTTCACGGCGGCGCCGCAGCGATCCCCACCGGTGCTCCAGCTCCGCCTCCCACTCACCGCGCCACTCGGCGCGCTCGGCGCGCGGCACGAGCCGCGAGGCCACAGCGACGAGCCACAGCGCGATGGCGAGCCAGAGCCGGCGGGGTCGGGAAGCGTCTGCGTTCATCTGCGTTAATCTGCGGGTCGCAGCCGTCGGGCACGCGCGGCGATCGCCTGTGGCGCTCGATAGCGCGCGAGCGCCGTCTCCAGCAGCGCCTCCCCTTCCGGCGTGAGCTCGTAGTAGCGGCGGGGCGGACGCTGCTCGCGATGCGCGACCTCTGCCTTCTCCCAGCGCGCACGGACCATCGATTCGCGTTCGAGCCGCCGGAGGATCGGATAGACCGTCCCGCTCGGGAGCGCCGTCGCATCGATCACGTCGAACCCGTAATGAAAACGGTTGGCGAGGGCCTGCAGGACCAGAGTCGTCGGGTAGGTCAGGTTCACGGCGTAGGATTCTATCTATGTAGAGTTCTATGTCAACTCCTCTGATCTAGAATCCGGGCGTTATGAAAAGACGGACGAGACGTGGGGTTGTGCTTGGCGCGCTCCTGATGGTCGGTGGGCTGCTGATGACTGTGCGGGCCGTGGACGGCGTCGCCGGCCAGGGTGGGCAGCCGACCCCATCGGCGGCAGACATTAAAGTAGACAAGCTCAAAGACAACCTCTACGTTCTGCGGGGCGGCGGTGGGAACACCGCCGCCTTCATCACCGCGTCCGGAGTCGTCCTCGTCGACACCAAGCTCGTCGGCTGGGGACAGCCGATCATCGAGAAGCTGAAAGAGCTCACCGACAAGCCGGTTACGACCGTCATCAACACGCATACGCATTTCGACCACGTCGGCGGCAACCCGGAGTTCCCCGCGACGGTCGAAGTGGTCGCTCACGAGAACACCGCGGCACTGATGAAGGAAATGCGGCCGGTCACCGGCGGCCCGGCGCAGCCGGACGTTTTCAAGGGCGGGACGGGCCCGGGCTTACCCAAGCGGACGTTCAAGGACCGGCTGACGCTGGGCACGGGCCCCGAGCGAATCGAGCTGCGCTACTTCGGCCGCGCCCACACCGGAGGCGACGCGTGGATCATCTTCCCGGCGCTCCGGGCAATGCACACTGGTGACGCGTTCGGGACGAAGGTCGTCCCGATCATCGACGCGAACAACGGCGGCGGCGGCGTCGAGTACCCGAAAACGCTCGCCAGGGCCGCCGCGCTGACGAACATCGACACGCTGATCAGCGGCCACAGCGCGACGACGTTGACAATGGCCGACTTGAAAACCTACGGTGAGTTCATCGGTGAGTTCGTCCAGACCGTGCAGGCGGCCAAGAAGGCCGGCAAGACGATTGACGATGTCGTCAATACGTGGAAGGTGTCGGAACGGTTCCTGAAAGAGGGCTACGTGACTCCCGAGGCGTACGAAAAGCTCGCGCGCCAGCCGATGTCGGCGCGCGTAAGGGCCAACGCCGAGGTCATCTGGAGCGAGACGAAGTAGCTCGCCTCGCTCCGGATCCGTTCGACTAGCCCTCTGCCTCGGTGTCGCCGCCGAATTCCGACTCGTCGCGGCGCTCGTCCGGGCGCCGCATCACATCCCGCTCACGCTGTTCGCCCGGGACGTCCTCGTCCGGGCGCGGCATCGTCTCTTCGCGTCCGGTCGTGCCCTCGGGCCGCGGGTTCTCGGGATTCTGGCGGTCGGGCTCCTCGTTCGGGTCCTGGATGTTGTCGGCCATCGATGCACTCCTCTGCGTGTGCGTCACGCGAGTGCAGCCCAAAGCAAGGAATACGCCGTCGTCGCATGTGGCACGACCCTGTAGGGTCGTCAAACGCTGTCGACGAGGCTAAAGCCTCGTACCACCTGCTACGCGGCATGGCAAGCACCGACACTTCGTCCGGGCGAGAGCTGGTAGCCGTCCTGAACGGCTGCCGAATCCACCTTCGCCGCCGTACGACCCGCATACACAAGTGGACGCGGATCGAACGCCTCGCGGTCGCCCGCGTGATTCACTTCGCCGGGCGTCTTTCGTGAGGTCGCGGGAGGTGGGCAAAGCCTGAGCGCATGGCTTTTCATTGTTCCACTAGAATCTAGCGCGATGGTAGGACGACGGCTCGGGCGCTATCACGTCCTCGCGCTCATCGGGAGCGGCGGCATGGGCCAGGTCTACCGCGCGCGCGACGAGCGGCTCGAGCGCGACGTCGCGATCAAGGTCCTGACGCCGGGCACGATCACGAATGAAGCTTCACGCCGGCGCTTCCGGAAGGAAGCGCTGGCGCTCTCCCGGCTCAACCATTCCAACATCGCGACGATCTACGACTTCGACACGATCGACGGCATCGACATCCTCGCCATGGAGCTCGTCGAGGGCGCCTCGCTGGATAGCCGGCCGCGCGGCACACCTCGCCCGGAGCGGCAAGTCATCGCTATCGGCATGCAACTGGCCGACGCGCTGGCCGCTGCCCACGCGCACGGCATCGTACATAGGGACCTGAAACCCGCGAACCTGAGTGTGGCCGCGGATGGACGGCTCAAAGTCCTCGATTTTGGCGTGGCGCAAATCGCGCGCATCGAGCCGGCCGACGTCACGGTCAGCGCGACGGAGCAGGGGATGACCGGCACGTGGCCGTACATGTCACCTGAACAGCTGCGCGGAGAGCCGTTCGACGAACGCGCCGACATCTACGCGGCAGGAGTGGTTATGTTCGAGCTCCTGACCGGACGCCGGCCGTTCGACGCGCCCTCGGTCGCCGGACTGCTCGACGGGATTCTGAAGTCGCCGCCATCCCCGCCGTCGTCTCTCCAGCCCGGGATCTCACCGGCGCTCGATGCCATCGTCCTGCGGGCGCTCGAAAAAGACCCGGAGATGCGCTACCAGTCGGCGCGCGATTTCGGGGCGGATCTGCGCCGCCTGACGGCACACGACAGCACGTCGGGACCGATTGCCACCGCATCACGCCCGCGAAGGCGTGCCGGCGGCGGCCCGATCGTGGCGGCGCTCCTCGCGCTCGTGCTGCTCGGCGCCGGACTCACGTGGCGGCTGATGCGCCGCGCTGAACCCTCCGGGTCAGCCACGAGTCCGGCGTCGCTGGCAATCCTGCCGCTCAAAGCGATCCCGGCGGACGACGAGGCGGCAATCCTCTCTATGGGGATACCGGACGCGATCATCACGCGGCTCGCATCGACCGGCCAGCTTGCCATCCGGCCGACGAGCGCCGTCGCGAAGTACGAACGCGTGGACGCCGACGCGCAGGAGGTCGGCCGCGCGCTGGCGGTGCAATACGTGCTGACCGGCACGCTTCAGAAAACGCCCGAGCGCGTGCGTGTTGGCGTGCA
>DATAEE010000171.1:0-13797 GCA_036258175.1 Vicinamibacterales bacterium | reverse complement strand
TGGTCGCAAAGGGCAGCGAGATCACGGTGAACGATCTGCCGGAGTCGCTTCGAACCGAGAACGCGACGACAACGGAGTTCGTCATCCCGCCGCATCGCACCCTGGCCGAGATCGAGCGGATGGCCATTCTGCAGACGTTACAGCGTACCAACTGGAACAAGCAGGAAGCCGCTCAGATTCTCGGGCTTTACCGGCCGACGCTGTACAGCAAGATGAAGAAGCACGCGATCCTGGATCCGGGAAAGGGTGGCGGCGGCAACGCCCGACGCGCCGGCGCGTGATAGCCCGGCTGCGAAACTCATCCACTCGGGTGGCATGGTCTATGGATCAGATTCGACTCTAGGAGGCGGACGTGGACGAACGGGGACGTGTCTGCATGGCGTCGTTCATCGGGGCGGTTGCCGGCGCGATCTACGGATATCTGTATCTCACCGAGAGCGGGCGCCGTTTTCGCCTTCAAATCGAGCCGCGGCTCGATAACTTCGTCGGCGAAGTGCAGCGCCTTCGGGGCACTGTCCGCAAGGCCCAGTTTGCGATGAACGAAGGGCGCCAGTCGCTATACGAAATAACGGGGAGAGGCTGACGTGGATCTGGACACGACGAACGTGCTGCTCGGCATCATGGCCGCGGTGAGCGTGCTCGAAGGGCTGCTCATCATCGGCCTGGCGGTCGGCGGCTTCATGCTCTACCGGCGGGTCACGACGCTCGTCAACGAGCTCGAGGAGCGTCACGTCGCGCCGCTCACGGCGAAAGTCAACGCGATTCTCGAGGACGTGCAGGGGGTGACCGGACGGATGCAGGCGCAGGCGGCTCGGGTCGATAATGCCATACATGGCACGCTGGCCAAGGTCGACTCGACGGCGTCCGGCGTAAAAGACGCAGTCCGGGACAAGGTCGATCACGTGGTCGCCGTCGCGCGCGGCGTGCTCGCCGTCGTCGCCAGCCTGTTCGGTCGGCACGAAACGGAAGCGCGCGCTTGAGATCGACCAGCCGCGCCCAGGCGCGCGCCGGATTAAGCACATTGGAGGTTCGTTCACATGGCGTACGAATACGATCGCATCGAGCGTGAAGAGGGCAGCGGCGCGTTCCTGATGGGCCTGCTGGCCGGGACCGTTCTCGGCGCGGGTCTCGGAATGCTGTTCGCGCCCAAGGCGGGATCCGAGCTCAGGAGCCAGCTCTCGGAGCAGGCCAACAAGCTGCGGGATACCGCGTCGGAGACCTACAACCAGGCGTCGGACAAGGTGACGCAGATGGTGGATCGAGGCCGCGAGGCGTACGACCGCGCGCGCTCCACCGCGTCGCGTGCTGGCGAGACGGCGTCCCGCGCTGGCGAGTCCTTCGGCGCGACAGGTACCGTTGGCTCGCCCGGCGGCTACAATCCGGGCGGGGAACGGCTCTAACACAATCGGGCCTCGGGGCTCGTCCCTCGTGCCTCGGGCGGTTCCTCGTTTCTTGGTCCTCGGATCGTTCTTCGTCCCTCGTTCCTCGGCGGCGGCCTCAGAGAACCACCGCGGTACGAGTTCCGAGGAACGCCCCGAGGCACGAGACCCGAGGGACGACCCGAGGCACGAGGTCCGAGGCACCGCCCGAGGCACGAGCACGAAGCACGAGGCACGAGGCCCGGTTGGTATGATGCTCCCGTGGCGTGGCGGTCGCTCGCCCGCGTACGGGCCGAAGTCAAGCTGACCCTGCTGTCGTTCTGGCGAGGCTTCACCAGCTTCTACAACAGCGACGACCTGACCTTCGCGGCGTCGATCGCCTACTACGCCCTCCTGTCCTTGTTTCCGTTTTTTCTGTTGGCGTTTTCGATCCTCGGCTCGGTCACCGCCGACGAAGCGGATCGCTCGGCCGCCCTCAACTTCGTGCTGCGCTATTTCCCGCGTCAGCTGGACTTTATCGCCCGTCAGCTCGATGCCTTGAGGCGGTCGACCGTCCCGCTCGGGATCGCGGGCAGCATCATCATGACGTGGGCGGCCATGGGCGTATTCGGCGCTCTGACCTCCGCCATCAATCACGCCTGGGGCGTCGAGCGTCAGCCGAGTTACTTCAAACACAAGCTCATCTCGCTCCTCATGCTCGTCGCGTCGAGCCTGTTGCTTCTGGCCGGACTGCTGCTCGTGAGCGCGGTCAGCGTTGTCCAGGCATCCTGGTTCTCCGACGTCGTCGAGCGTACGCCGTGGTTGATGGCACTCGGGAGCTTTGCGGTCCGATGGGCGACGACCCTCCTTTTTATTCTCGTGATTGGGCTCGTCTTCTATTTCGTTCCCAATGCCGAAGTGCGATTCCGCGACGTCTGGGTGGGCGCAATCCTGACGGGGCTGCTGTGGCGCGGCGCGCTGGCGCTCTTCTCGATCTACGTCCGCGATCTCAGTCGCTTCAGCGTGCACGGATCGATCGCCGCTGTCGTGGTGTTTCTGATCTGGGTGTACGTGTCGGCGGTGATTCTGCTGTACGGCGCGGAGTTCACGGCCGCCTATGCACGGCTGAGGCGCCGCAGGCCGGAAGATGTGCCTGCAGCCGCGACACCGCGCGTGTCAGTGTAGGTAGCGCGCGAAACACAAGGGGTTTTCGGCGACCCATTCGTCGGTCAGGTCGCTCCGGCACGGGCCGGGAATTCCTGGCACCCGGGTTGCTCTTAAGAGAGCTGTCGGACGCGCAAGCGTTCCGAACCGCACTCTCCGGCGTTCCGCTGGGGAAAACGCCCTGCCACTACCGCCTGCCACCAGGCTGCAGGGAGCGCACGATGCTC
Source organism: Vicinamibacterales bacterium (assembly GCA_036258175.1). Lineage (GTDB taxonomy): Bacteria > Acidobacteriota > Vicinamibacteria > Vicinamibacterales > 2-12-FULL-66-21 > DATAEE01. The sequence goes on along the minus strand of DATAEE010000171.1, from coordinate 11,048 downwards.
CCTGCCTTGTCTTGTACGATGAAGGTTCCAGAGGTTCCAAGGTTCCAAGGTTCTACGGTTCCAGGGTTCCAGTGTTCTTCGACGTGCTGGACCGCCGCGGTGGTGCGTGTTTGAGCTCGAGCTGACTGTTGATGTAGAGCGCTGCACCGAGCACGACGACGGCGCCGCCGACGCCGAACCCTTCCTCGGGCGCGTCGCCGGCGAAGGTGATGATGAACCAGAGCGCGGCGCCGAGACCCATGAAGATGACGCCGATGCGGCGGTAGCGCGCCGCGCGCGCGGCAACCTCCTCGTCCCACGCGGGCTGGCCCAGCGCGCGCTCGAACCGTCCCGGATCGACCTCCGGCGGCGGCGCGACGCCGCGCTCAATCATCGCCAGCCGTTCGCGGTGCGCCATCTCGCGCAGCTTGCCGCGCTGGATCGCGCTGATGATGAACACGATGACCGCGCCCGTAATCATCGCGAACGACACAGCCATCAGGACCAGTTCGGGTTCCACTGAACCTCCGTTGAACTGATTAGACTGGGCGCTTCCGTGGATTGTTTCAGGCCACCCATTCGTTTCGTTCCCCGTTCCTCGGGGCTCGGTCCGTGCCTCGTTCCTCGGGGCTCGGGCTGTGCCTCGGGCCTCGGACCTCGGAACAACACCGAGGTACGGCGCGCGAGGCAACCACCCGAGGCACGCAGCACGAGGCACCACCCGAGGCACGCAGCACGAGGCACGCAGCACGAGGTACCGCCCGAGGCACGCAGCACGAGGCCCGAGGCACGATGGGGCCGATGTCCTGAAACAATATGCGGGACCGCAACCTCTAATAGAGTTGGCAGCGGATGGACCAGGCGGACGAACGCGAAATCATCCGGCGCTGCCGGGACGGTGACGAGTCCGCGTTCGCCAGTCTGGTCGACGCTTACAAGGATCTCGTGTTTGCGTTGTCGTTCCGTCTGACCGGGAGCCGCGATCTCGCGGAGGATCTTGCGCAGGAGGTGTTCCTGCGCGTGCACCGCGGGTTGCCGTACTTTCGCGGCGAGGCCCGGCTCGGCACGTGGATCTACCGCATCGTCGCAAACCTGGCGACCGAAGCGCGGTTCCGCCGCCGGCCGGAGATGTCGCTCGATGCGAAAGAAGAAGGCCGGCCCGCACGCGAGGTCGCATCACACGACGCATCGTTCGCCGAGCTGGAACTGAAAGATCGCCTCGACAAGGCAATGGCGCGCCTGCCGGAGCACTATCAACTGCTCGTCGCGGGTCACTATCTCAAGGGCGTGCGGTACGAAGACCTGGCGGAGGCGGTGGGTGTTCCGATCGGCACGGTGAAAACGCACCTGCACCGGGCCAAGCGCATGCTGCGCAAGTACCTGGACGACCCCTCATGACCTGCCACGAACTGGACGATCGGATCGAAGCGCTGGCAGCCGGCGACGAGCCGCATACCGACAAGACGAGAGCGCACCTCGACGGCTGCGTGCGGTGCCAGGCGGCGCTCGCGCGCGCGCACCAGATCGAGCGGTTGCTCGCGGCGCGGCCCGTGTACGCCGCTCCTCCGCGCTTCGCCGAGATGATCGCCGCACACGTACGCCGCGAGCGGTGGGAGTCGGAACAGTCGCTCGACCGCTGGTTCAACCTGATCGTCGTGGCGTGCGCGGTGCTGGCAGCCGCGGGGCTGTGGCTGCTGGCGAACATCAGCGGCGTGGCCGCGGTCGGTGCCGATGCGGGCCGCCTGATGCGCGAAGGGGCGGAACTGGCGGCGGGACGGCTCGCGCGCGATCTGCCGACCTACGTCGCGGCCACCGGGATTCTGCTATCGACAATCGCGGTCTGGCTCTGGGCTGAGCGCGCGTCGTAGGCGCGTCAGCGGCCTTGCGCGACGAACAGGAGATTCTCTCGCCGGGTGGCGACGAGACGTTCGACGAGGCGCAGCGCAACCGACGAAATGCCGATCGCGACGGCAGCCCAGACCGCAACGAGCAGCGCTGCCACCCACTCACTCTTGAAGAACATCAGGCCCGCTGCGGCGGCGAGTGCGGCCGGCGCGGCCGCCACGAGCATGGCGGCGAAGCCGAGAAAATTCGCCGCCTGGTGCGGATTGCTGTCGCGTCCGATGCTCGACAGGTTCACCTTGCGCGGAAAAATCGCGGACAACACCGAGTTGATCGGCGCCAGCACCGCGTAGGTTCCGACTGCGCCGAAGGCGAGCGCCAGCCACAACCCGAACGGCGCCGACGGCGAGAGGGCGATCGAGATCCCCAGAACGACAACCGCGGGTCCGGCGAGTACGAGCGCGCCGCCGGCCGCCTTGCCGACGAGCAAGTCGCGGTCCGAGATCGGCGCGAGCGTTTGCAGTGTCAGTCCAGCGCCGTCGGAAGCGAACTGGTTCAGCGACAACGGCCCCAGGGATAGGAGCGTGATCCCCAGGCCGAAGATCCCCAGGCTCAGGCCGGGACGAAGCGTCGCGAAGAGAAAGGGAAGCTCGCCCGCCCGCATCATCAGCACGGACAGGAGTGGCAGCGTCAGGACAACGCTGAACATCACGATCTTGCCGCGCGGCGTGCGGAAGCAGAGCCGGGCGAACGCCCAGGCGACCGCTGACGCCCCATCGCTCAGCCCGGGCAGTCGCCGGCGCGCAGGGGCGCCGCGGTCGCGGATGCGGCGCGCGCCGCTCGACGCCGGCGTTTCGATTAGCCGGCGATAAACGCGCCACCCGATAGCGTGTAGCGCAGCGGCGGCGGCGAGGATCGCCGTGGTCCAGCCTGCCGCCGCGACGGGCCGGCCGGCGGCGGCAGCCCTGGCCGCTGCGGCAAATTGCCCGGGCGGCACGGCGAGTCCGACGAGCGAGACCAGGCGGCGGACCCGCCGTTCGCCGTCACTGCTGTCGTCCTGCACCCGCTCGGTCCGTTCCGATCGGCGTCTCTGTCTACGATCGTCGAGGTCCGGCATCAGCAACGACGGCAGCATCGACAGCAGCATGAAGCCGAGCATCGCCGCGACCATCGCCTGCTCGCCGCGCCGGCGGTTTCTGAGCAGCAGCTGGAGCAGCGACGCGGACACCATCGCCAGGCCGACGAGAAAGGCAAGCATGCCGATGCCGGCGACGAGCGTAACGAGCGCGCCCAATGATCGGCCCGACAGCGCAAAGCCGAGCGGGACGGTGACGAAGAGCGGAAGCAGGACACCGAGCCACGGGTCGACAAGCACGCCGAGCGTCTGCACGATGTAGAGGACTCCGCGTGGAATCGGTAACAGCAGCAGCCGGACCTGACCGGCCGCCTCGGAGCCGGCCGGGAACACGAGCGGTGCGAACAACGTGAAGCCGCACGCGCCCATGAGAATGACTTGAACGATGGTCGCGAGCGTCGCACCCGACGGCTGACCGGCCCAGTAGCCTGCCAGAAACCCGACCGCCCCGATCGCGAGCCCCGCGGGAACCATCAGGACGATCGCGACGATCGGCACGAGCGTCTGAGCCGCAAGCGAGAAGCGCTCGACGATGTCCCGCCCGCGTCCGCGCGTGAGCGTCCGCATCAGCATGCGCCATCGCAGCCACGTCAGCGCGCGAAAGTAGCGGACGAGATCTGCGTTCATCTGCGTGAATGTGCGTCCATCTGCGGTATCTGCGCGAATCTGCCGCCTAGATCCAGTCGAGGGTCGGTTTCATCTCACCGCCGCCGACCAGTTCCAGGAAGATCTCTTCCAGCGTGCGGCCGGCGCCGTGACCGAGCTCGCCGATCGGTCCCTGTGCCACGAGCCGGCCTTTCGCGATGACGCCGATGTGATCGCAGAGCCGCTCGACGATCTCGAGGATGTGCGAGGTCAGAAAGATTGTCCCGCCCCGCTTCACGAACGAGTTGAGGAGATCTTTGATCTGCCGCGACGCGATCGCGTCGATTCCTTCGAACGGCTCGTCGAGGAAGAGCAGTCGCGGGCCCGGCAGGAGCGCGGCGGCGAGCGACAGCTTCTTGCGCATGCCGTGCGAGTAATCAGCGACGAGGCTGTCGGCCGCCTCGGTCAGATCCACGAGCGCCAGGAGCTCGTCGGTGCGCTCACGGACGACGGCCGGATCCAGCGCATGGACCTGGCCTATGAAGTCGAGCGTCTCGGCCGCACTCAACCGCTCGAACAGCGCAAGATCTTCCGGAACCACTCCCACCTTGCGCTTCACGCCCACCGGGTCGACCACGGGATCCAGCCCCAGTATCGCCATGCGGCCGCTCGAGGGGCGCAGGAGGCCGGTCAGGCACTTGATCGTGGTCGACTTGCCGGCGCCGTTCGGTCCCAGGAACCCGTAAAAGCTTCCGGCCGGAACGGCGAGAGCGACATTGTCGACGGCGGTGAACGGGCCGAACCGCCGAGTCAGTCCGAGGGTTTCGACCGCGAGCACGCGGCGAATCTTATCAATGCCGAATGCCGAATGCTCAATGCCGAAAGCCGGGTGTTCGGCCTTCGGCATTCGGCATTCATTGTGCAAGACGCGTATGGACCCGTCCGAGCTACTTCTTACCTCTGCCAGAGCGGTCGCGGTCTATGCCCTCATCCTCATCGTCATTCGTCTGCTCGGCAAGCGGACCGTGGGCAACTTCACCGCGTTCGACCTGCTCATCGCGTTGATGCTGGGCGAGCTCGTCGACGAGATGATCTACGGCGACGTCCGTTTTCTCCAGGGCACCGTGGCCATCGTGACGCTGGCAGCGCTGGCCGCCGCCGATTCGTGGGTGAGTTACGCGAGCCGTGGAATGCAGAGGGTTCTAGAAGGCACGCCGACGGTCATCGTGCGAGACGGCACCTTCGACCGGGACGGCATGCGCGCGGAACGGATGAACGAGCGTGACGTGATGGGGATGCTTCGCCTGTCCGGCATTCAGGATATCCGCGAGGTGCACCTGGCGATCGTCGAAACCGACGGGAAAGTGAGCGTGCTGAAGCACGACTGGGCCGCGCCGGCGGACAAGGCGGATGTCGACGAGACGTACAAGAGACGAAGAGACAAAGCGCTCGACGGCCGGGAGAAGCCTCCGCCCGGCAAGCAGACCGATTCGCCGCACGCGCTGGGAGAGGATTGATGGATCCGCTGCGGATCGCCGTGCGCGCCGTTTTCGCCTACGTGTTCCTTCTCGTGATGGTCCGCCTCTCCGGCAAGCAGACGATCGCCTACGGGGCGACGAGCGACTTCGTGCTCGCGCTGGTGTTTGGTGACCTCGTTGACGATCTCGTGTGGGCCGAAGTCGCGGCCTCGCAGTTCGTCGTCGCCGCCGGCACGCTCTTTCTTTGCACCGGGATCTGGGGTCTGGTCAAGGCTGGATCCTTGACCGGCCGGGCGCGCGGGTGACCGACCGTGGCGGATCTCGCGCTGAAGATCGCCGTCCTCGTCGCCATCCTGGCGGCGCTCGCGCTTGTGGTCGCCGCAGGTGATCGCCGGACGTTTGTTCCGCCGCCCGAATCCGTTGCGGGGAACTTTGTCCGACAGCTGATCGCCGGCCGCTACGATCGCGCGCGGCCCTTGCTGAGCCGACATGCAGCCGTTGCCGCCGATATCGCTAAGCTCGAAACACTCGCCCTCGAGCTTGAGCGCTCGGTGGGTGGCAGCGTCACCCGGATCGAGGCCGAACCGCTCGAGCTGAAAGCGAACATCGCGGAGGCGATCGTGACTGTGCACGGTCGATCGCACCCGAAGACGACTATCACCTTTGCGGTGGTTCGTGAAAGGGGCCTCTGGAAGATCGACGGCTGGACCCGCTGACCTCGACTGTTCTCCCGCGTTTGACGACCGCTCGGCGACGGCCCGCACCTTGCGTGTACGAGCGTGGTGTCCTGAGAACCACGACGTAAACTTTCGAGGAGGCGAGTATGGCGGTGAAGTCCCTGAGGGATCTGTTCATTGAAGAACTGCGTGACATGTACGACGGCGAAAAACAGCTGACGCGCGCCCTGCCGAAGATGGCCAAGGCGGCCGAATCGGAGGAGCTGCAGACAGCGATCGAGACGCACCTCGAGGAAACCGAGAACCAGATCACCCGCCTGGAGCAGGTGTTCAAGAGCCTGGGTGAGGCGGCACGCGGCAAGAAGTGCGACGGCATTCAGGGGATCGTCGACGAGGGCAAGAAGGCGATGGAGGAGTTGGACGAGGGTCCCCTGCTCGATGCCGCGCTCATCGCCGGCGCGCAGAAGGTCGAGCACTATGAGATTGCCAGCTACGGCACGCTGGCGTACTTCGCCGACCTGCTGGGCGAGAGCAAGGCCAAGAGCCTTCTCGGGGAAACGCTCGGGGAAGAGAAGGCAGCCGACGAAAAGCTGACGACCATTGCCACCTCGCGCGTCAACCGTGATGCGCTGATGCAGTCAGGCGAGGACGAAGAAGAAATGGTCACGTCGTCGAGCTCGCGCGGCCGCAGGCGTTAGTCGCGGATGCGGCCGCGTCCGACTCACATACACAAACACAAACGGACGCGTGTAGTAATCAGACAGCTCGACCGAAGGGCTCATGCGGGGACGATGGCCGCATGAGCCCTTGCGTTGCATGCAGCGGGTCGCGGGCCGTCGATGGCACGCACTTTCCAGTGCATGCGCAGCTGCAGCATGCATTCGCCAGGGAGGCGCATTTATGGACGAGACGTCAAGGAGTGGGACTTCAACCGCCGGCCAGCCGCGCTCGACGTCGCGGCAATCCACGTCGCGAACGCGTGACGAAGCGCGAGAGTCGGCGACCGGAATGGTTGGCACACGCGGACGGTCTGAGGACTTCGGTCGGACCGGGGAAACCGGCGTTCGGCATCAGGGCGAGACGGACGGCTGGTCGCACGGAGTCATCGACCGCGTGAAAGAGGGGGCGACAGCACGTCTTGAGGCACAGAAGGACCGGGCAACCGAAGGTCTCAACACGGTCGCCGAGGCCGTGAGGAAGACCACCGACACGCTGCGGAACGAAAAGCACGACACCGCTGCGCGGTTCGTCGAGCAGACCGCCGACCAGCTTCAGCGTTTATCGACCGAGCTGCGCGAAAAGGACGTCACGCAGCTGGTCGACGAAGCGGCACGCCTCGCGCGGCGTCAGCCCGCGATCTTCGTCGGCCTCAGCTTCGCGGCGGGCCTGCTGACGGCCAGATTCTTGAAAAGCTCGCAGGAGCGCGCGATACGGGAACGCAGCGGCGGCGCGCAACTCGGCTCTGCCGGAGGCTACTCCGGCTAGGAGAGGGAGCGATGACCGAACGAGGCGATAACCGTTCGCTCGGCGACCTCGTCGCCGAGTTGACGAACGAGCTGAGCCGGTTGATCCGGCAGGAAATGGAGCTCGCACGACGGGATCTCAGCAGCCGGGTCCGCCAGGCGGGACGCGGCGCCGGGATGGTGGCGGCCGGAGGATCGCTCGCGCTGGGAGGGCTATTCGTGGTGCTCGCGGCGCTCGTGCTCGCACTCGCGGCGCTCGGAATGGATCCCTCGCTCGCGGCGCTCATCGTGGGCGCCGGCACACTCGCCGTCGGATACCTGATCGTCAGGGCCGGCCTGGCCCGGGTGACCCGCACCAGCATCGTCCCGGCAGGCGCGATCGAGAGCATCAAGGAGGATGCGAAATGGGTGACAGGCCAGAAGGCGTGAACGACGACGTCGAGAGCGGGGACATCCGCGCCGACATTCAGCAGACGCGCGATGAGCTCTCAGAGACTATCGATGCCATTCAGGAACGCCTCCGGCCGCGCAACCTGGTTGCGCAGGCGGGAGAGACGGTCAAGGAGGCGACGGTCGGAAAGGTGAAAGAGATGGCGACGAGTGCAGGCGAGAAGATGAGTGAAGCGGCGTCGCAGACACGCGAGGCGGCCGGCGGGGCGGCGGAGTACGTGCTCGAGTCAGGATGGGTTCAGCGAATCCGCGAAAACCCCGTGCCTGCGATCATCGCGGGGTTCGGCGTGGCATGGCTGGCGTTTGCCGAGACCGGTCCAGCGTTGAGGCGCGGCTACCGCCGCGGCTACTACAGAAGCGATTACGACTCCGCGGTGGGAACTACCGGCCAGACTGGTGAGTCTCGGTCCGACCAGTGGCGGGATACCCTCGAGCCCCAACGGGAGGCGTGGCGCGGCGGCGGCGGAGCGGCGGAACGGTGGTCGCGCGGCGCAGCCGACAGCGTGCGGCGCGCGTCGCGGCGGGCCGGCAACCGGTTTCAAAGCGCGATGCGGACCAATCCGCTGGCAGTGGGGGCGATCGCGGCCGGCATTGGCGCGGCCATCGGCTTCGCGCTTCCTGAAACGGAGCGCGAGAACGAGTTGATGGGACAGTCCCGCGACGCGATGGTCGATCGGGCGCAGGACTTGGCGCGCGACGCGGCGGAGCGGGTCACGAACGCCGCCGACTCGGTGAAGGGCGCGGGCGATCAGGCCATCGATACCATCACGCGCAGCGACTAACCAGCGTTCGGGCTCGCCTCGACCGGGAGCCAGGCGACGACGTCCTGGCGCTTTGCGAAGTGAAGAACCGGGGCGGCCTGCGGTAGCCGGATGCCGGCAGCGTCCGCCATGGTGTTGACGGCGATGTCGGCTTCCGCGTGCTGCAGCGGCCACCGCGGATGATGGATGTCGAGGCGTTTTGCGCGGTTCGAACGGCCGACGGTGTACAGACAGTAGCGCTCCGTCAGGAAGTACTCGAGCGAGCCGGTTTCCGCGGAGTGAACGCTTCCAACCGGGCGATAGTGTGCCTTCCACTCAGCTGGCGGCGCGTCGCTGGTTCGGCGATGGTCATACACGATCCAGCCGTTCTGTTCCTCGACACTCATCGCCGCTGAAAAGTAGGGCAGGTTGAACAGGGCGCGGGCGGCGGCGACCGCGAGCCGGTTGCCCGCGTCCAGACTGAAGAAATACACGCCGGGCCGGCCGGCGACGCTCACATAAGTCCGGACGTTCAACTCTGGAAACGCCGACAGCCACGGCATCGCGGGGACGCCGCGCGGCGCGACGTTCGTCATGTGAAAAGGGACTACCCCCAGCCACGCCTGGTCATCCCACAGATCGAGCTCGAGACCCGCCGGCAGCCTCGACTGCATAACGTGGGCACCAACCGGCCAGTGGGCGAAGAGGAGATCGTGCCAGCTCTGGGTCATGACCCACGGCCTTGGCGGCATCGGGTACGGACGATGAGCGACCTCGTCAAGAATCCGGTACGGAAACATTTCACGGCTCAGGTTCGAATGTTCGCTCGGTCTCTGCAACATGGATAACATTACGTAGCCATGGCTCCACAGACCGACAGATCCACTGCCCTCGCCTTACCGAGCGTCGTGCGGACTCGGCTCCCCAAGGCGCGTGTGCGTTTGACCGTGCTGCAGGACCGCTCGGCCGCGCTTTCGGGAGCCGAGTTGCGCGTCGTGTCGGTCAGACCTCGCGAGCGCACACGCGTCCAGGTGGGTGTGCGGGTGAAGCGATTCAAGGGAGCGACCGGCAATCCGGAATTGTGGTGGACGTTTCGTGTTCGAAGTCGCCCTTGACACTCCTACCGTAGAGGCCTATGGTCTCCGTGTAAGTCCCTCACCAATGCCGACGCACTTCCATCGAGTACCGACTCGTTTCTCGTGAGCCAGACGAGTTCGTCAGGCGTGGTGAATCAGACGGTCGCGACGGCGAGGGCGCAGCTCGATGACCTCACTGCCGAACTCGAAGCCGGCGCACGTTTCGTCGACCGCATCGAGACGGGGCTCGCGGCTCTCGACGGTCGCTTTGCTAGCAGCCGGCGCCAGCGCGAGGAGCTCGAGCTGCTGATCCAGCGATTCGACGACCTTCGCGGGTCCGTCAGACAGCAGCGCGCCCTGATGACGCAGCTCCGGGAATGCTTCGACGCGCTGCGACGACAGCTCGCTGCCAGACGCAGATCCTGAAGGCTCGTCCGCCTTCGCGACGAACTGGCAGACTTCGGCGGGGGAGAGAAGATGAACCTGCATTCTGTGGGCGGCGCCGGCGTCGAGTGTGTCCTTCTCGTCGACGCCGCGCTGGACGAGCGGGAGATGTACGCCGTGGCGTTGCGGGCCGAGGGCTACGACGTGTGCGAGAGCGGCGACGGCGAAGAGGCGCTGCACGAAACGCGCACCGCCACTCCGGACGTGATCGTGGCCGACGTCGTCCTGCCGAAGATTGACGGTTTCGTGCTTCTGAACGCGCTCCGGGCGGATGTCGCGACGCGCGACGTCCCGTTCATTATGCTTGCCGGATTCGATCAACCACTCAGTGCGATTACGAGGGCAAGGGCGGCCGGGGCGACGACGGTCCGCATCAAGCCGTGTCTTCCGGCGACGCTCGTCAGAGATGTCGGCGGCGTCCTGCAGGCGTGCCGAGATCTCCGCGAGAAGGCGATGCTCGTTCGCCTGCGCGCCCGCGACGCGATGGCCCGTGCCGCCGCCGCCTTGAACCGTGTGGTGGAAGTCATCGCGCGCGCGTGCCCTGTTTGCGCGACGACCCTAAAGCCAAGTGGCGTCGTCCGCCTGTCGGTCGGTCACACCTATTACCGTCCATGCTCCAACGGCTGCGGCTGGTGGTACTACGACGCACCAGCCGCGCTGATGCGCAAACTCATCTAGCTCGGCGTTTCAGCACGCCGTATGCACAAGCCCGAGGCAGGGAAGGCGGCGCGTCGTGCCAGGTCGCGACATCGTCGTTATCGGGGCCTCGGCGGGCGGGGTCGAAGCACTGCGTGATCTGATCGCACGTCTTCCGGAGACGCTTCCGTCAGCCGTGATGGTCGTCCGGCACCTTGGCCGGACCCACAGCCTTCTGCCGAAGATCCTTCAGCGCTCGAGTCGCCTGCCCGTGGTGCAGGCGGTTCACGGTGATCCCGTCGAGTCCGGCCGGACTTACGTCGCACCGCCTGATCAACATCTGATGCTGGTAGACGGGTGGATGGCGCTCTCGCGGGGTCCGACGGTCAACGGCCTGCGGCCTGCGGTCGATCCGCTCTTTCAGTCGGCGGCCCGCGCCTACGGATCGCGGGTGCTGGCGATCGTGCTGGGACCGGTGGCGGCGACGACGGAACGGCCGGTCTTGGCGAGGTCAAACGGGCGGGCGGCTTGACCGTCGCCCAG
>DATAEE010000170.1:0-1621 GCA_036258175.1 Vicinamibacterales bacterium | reverse complement strand
TCCTGCTCGTTCGTGATCTGCTGCACTTCGTGCACTGGGTTGCTCATCCCACAAACGCCTCGCCGCCGAGAATCTCTTCCTGCGCAAGCAACTGGCGTTCTATGTCGAGTGGAAGGTCAAGGCGCGGCGCCTGAACGATGCCACTCGCATCGTGTAGTGTTCCATTTCTCGGCCGACATCTGCCGGGCCTGATATAAGCTCCGCTCGTGAACGACCCTATGGCGCTGCAGATGGCGTCCTGTGCGAAAACTCGGCCGATGGCGTTTACGCGGCCTCGCGGTAGTAGAACCGAAGCACGCCGCCGAGCCGCTCACGGCACCGTACTGCGCCCGGTCCGAGTAACGTGGTCTTCGGCGCGATGCGCTCGTTGCCCAAACCCTGGTGCGGTCGTTCCTCGTGATAGTGATCCATGAACGCACGGACCGCGGCTCGGAGGTGTTGCTCGCCGAGTGGCACGATTCGGTCGAGGCACTCGGACTTGACGGACCCCACAAACCGCTCGGCAAACGCGTTCAAATTGGGACTCCGGGCAGGCAGGAGCAAGGGCTTCACACCAGTGTCCCGCAGCCGGTCCCGGAAGGCGGCGGTGTAGAGCGGGTCTCGGTCCAGAATGAGGTATTCCATGCCGCGGAGGAAGCCATCATCGGCGTCGGTCAAGTTCCGTGCGACCTGCATCATCCAGCTCGCGTCCGGTTGACGTGTGATCCCTGCGATCTCGACGGTGCGGGTCTTAAGCTTCATGACGAAGAGGACGACGTAGCGGACCAATCCGGCCAAAGTCAGCACCTCGACGGTGAAGAAGTCCGCCGCTGCCAGCCCGTTCCAGTGAGCGGCGAGGAATGTCGTCCACGGCGTCTTCGTGCGCCGCTCCGGTGCGGGCTCGATGCCGTGATCCTTGAGGATCGCTTTAATCGTGTTGCGAGCGATGTCGTGACCGACGGTCTTCAGCCCGCCGCGGATGCGCGTGTAGCCCCAGGTCGGATTCTCGCTCGCCATGCGGACGACGAGCGTAGCGATGTCCAGTTTGGTGGCCGGGCGACCGGGCCGCCGCGTCTGCGAACCATCGTACTTTGCGGCGACGAGTCTCCTGTACCAACGCAGGATGGTGTCGGGCGTCACGATGCCTGCGACAGCCTCGAGGCGACGACGGCCGAGTACCTGGCCCTTCACGGCGAGACGGCGTCGCTGGTCGTCGGTCAGGCGCAGTCGTCGGGAACCGTTCACCACGCGGAGGACGCGGTTCTCTTCGAGCAGGTAGTCAATGACCGCCTGCTGATGTCGATTGACCCAGCCAGAGAACATCAGGAGGAAGAAGGCAAGCGGGGGCGGCAACTGGTCCATGGCGGGAGTTTGCCTGAACGGCGGGCGCTGTTCAACGGGTGTGAGATTGGGCATCGTGCGCCGTCCGACTGGGCTGAGATTCCCGACGCGAACGCGTCCGCCGACCGCGTCGATCGGCCAGTTTCCCGGAGACACGCGCTCGGCCGGGTTTTCGCACAGCACGCGGTGCAAGTGGCTCGATCGCGTGGACTTACCCGCCCGCAAGGAGACGGCCGGTTGAAGCGAACTCAGCTATACTCCACCGGCGAACGGCCGCTGTGGTTCTTTGGCCGCGTAATCG
>DATAEE010000169.1:0-5385 GCA_036258175.1 Vicinamibacterales bacterium | reverse complement strand
GGTGACCCTCTCGAACAGCTGGGACGTCTTCGACTACGACTTCGGCGCCGGTCCGAAGTTTCCCCGAGTCAGCCCCGCTGCGCTCCTGGATCCGCGCGCACCGCTCGATCCCGGTCCTGCGGCATCTCAGAGCATAGGCGGGGATATGACCTGGCGGCCGATCGACGCGCTCCATACCTCCCTCGAGGCGAGCCGCAGTACGCTCGTGCGGAACGACAACGGCCGGACGGCGTACGACGCCACGCTGGTGAGCTGGCGCACGACGTACCAGTTCACGCGCTTCGCGTTCCTGCGGCTTCGCACCGACTGGGACTCGGCGCTCGCCACGCTCCGCGGACAGTACCTCCTCGGGTGGACACCGAGTCCGGGCACGGCGATCTACGCGGGCTACAACGACCTGGCGACGATCGACGCTGGATTCAGGCGCAACGGACGGACGCTCTTCGTCAAGGTCTCGTACCTGCTGAGAACCGTGCTATGAACCGCGGCGCCGCTAGACTGGAGGGAGCGAGCTTTCAGGCGATTGATGCAGAACGTTGAGAAGCGCGCGGGCGAGGATCCGGCGCTGAGGATTCTGATGGCTGAGTACCAGGCCGGCAGCGCCGAGGCGTTCGACCGCCTGCACGACGCGCTCGCCCCCGATCTCAAGGCGTATCTGACGTCGCTCGCTCGCGATCCCACGCGCGCGGATGATCTGCTTCAGGAAACGTTCCTCCAGATTCACCGCTCGCGAGCGGTGCACACGCCGGGCGAGCCCGTGAGGCCGTGGGTGTTTGCGATCGCCCGGCGCGTGTTCCTGATGTATCGACGGAGCGCCGGCCGCCGCGAACGGCACGAGCTCGCGTCGTCATACGAGACCGGAGCGGAGCGAGCGGTGTCGACCGAGATCGAGCGGCTGCACGCCCGGCGGCAGGTCGAATCCGTTCTGCGACAGATTCCCCGAGACGGGCGTCATGCGTTTCTGCTGCATCATCTCCTGGGATTCTCGTTCAGGGAGGTGGGCGCGAGGCTTGGGATCAAGGCGGGCGCGGCAAAGATCCGATCGAGCCGCGCGGCTACTTTCATGCGAGCGCTGCTGGGTGGGAGCCGCGATGAGTGACAACGGGATGACTCGGACATATCGCGAGCAGATCATCGGCAGTCTCGTCCCGGTGCGCGCGCTGGCGAGTCCATCGCGGCGGGTGTGGAGACTCGCCGCGCCAGGCCTTCTGCTCGCAGCGACCGCGCCGCTCCTGCACGGGAGCCGCGGCGATCTCGGCGCCTACTCCCCGCTGCTCACGTGGGGAGCGACCGGTCTCCAATCGCTCTTCGGTGTGTGGCTGCTCTCGCTTGGCTTCCGCGAGGCGGTGCCTGGCCGCAACATCTCGGGGCGCGCGCTCACGCTCGCAGCAATCCTGGGCGGCCTGCTCGTGGTCTCGATCACCGTTCTGACCAACGCCGCCAGCGCCACCGTGGTGCCGGCCGGACGAGAATGGCGGGACTGGACCGAGTGCGTGATCTGGCCGACGCTCATCGGAGCGCCCTTCATGATCGTCGCGACGCTGATGGCCGTGCGCGCGTTCCCGACGCGGCCGGCGATCGCGGGCGGTCTCTGCGGGCTGTCCGCAGGACTCCTGTCGGATGCGGGATGGCGGCTCAGTTGCTGGATCTCCGATCCGGCTCACGTTATCGGGTCACATGCGCTTGCGATGCTGGGTCTTGCTGCCGTCGGATCGCTGCTGGCCGTTGCGGCCGATAGGCCGCGATGGAGACGACTGCGTTAACCGGGATCGCCCTTCTAATAATGATGTCGGTTTGGTGACTCCACCGACAGCCGACTCAGCTGGAACGACGATCAGCTGCTCACTCCGCACAGAAACGGTTCGGTCATTGCACATGCGTTGAAAGGACAGCAATCACACAGGGAGAGTGAAAGGTATGAAGTCACTAGCTACCGGAATGTGCACGGCAGCGGCACTCGCGCTGAGCTTGGCTGCGTTCGCGCAGCAGCCTCAGCCGCAGCCGGCGCCATCTCAGCCACCATCAGCTCAGCAGCCGGCGACCCCGCCTTCGGCGTCGGCGGAACAGCCGATCACGCTGACCGGCTGTGTCCAGTCCGAGGAGGATTATCGAAAAGCAAAGGGCATGGGCAAGGGAGGCGCCGTCGGCACCGGAGCCGGCGTCGGCAACGAGTTTGTGATCATCAGCGTGAAGCCTGCGGGTGCCGCTCCGAGCACCGCAGAAACGGCCGGCACGACCGGCGCGGCAGCCCAGGCGTACGAGGTGACCGGATCGAAGGAAGGGGATCTGGCGCAGTACGTCGGCAAGCGCGTGGAGATCACGGGCAAGGCCAAGGCCGCCGAGCGCTCGGCGAGCGGCGCGCCGAGCGGCGGCGTCGATCCGGCGGGCCAGGACCTGAAACTGGCGGAAATCGAGATCGCGGCCGTGAAGGCCGTCCCCGGAGAATGCAAGCCGATGTAACGTCGTCGCCTAGCAACTGACCGGACGACCGAGCCCGATCGAAAGGCACCTCGTGTGCCTTTCGATTCGGGCTCGATTACGATTGGGCCGGTGACGAGCTTCGACGCCATCATCATCGGCGCGGGACAGGCCGGACCTTCACTGGCAGGACGCTTGGCGAAGGCCGGCATGACGGTCGCCTTCATCGAACGGCACCTCTTCGGCGGCACCTGCGTGAACACGGGCTGCATGCCGACCAAGACGCTCGTCGCCAGCGCGTACGCCGCGCACCTCGCGCGCCGCTCCACCGACTACGGCATCGCGCTCAACAGCGGTTTCCATATCGACATGCCCAGAGTGAAGGCGCGGGCCGACACGGTGTCGGCCAACGCGCGTGCCAGCGTCGAGAAGGGGCTGCGCGGTATGGCCGGCTGCACAGTGTTTCAGGGCCACGCGCAGTTCGAGTCAGAGAACACCATCCGCGTCGGAGAGGACCGGCTGACGGCGCCGCGCATCTTCATCAACGTCGGCGGACGCGCGTTCGTGCCCGACATGCCGGGCGTCAAAGAAGTTCCATTCCTGACGAATACTTCCATCCTCGCGCTGGACCGCGTGCCCCGGCATCTGATCGTGGTCGGCGGCAGCTACGTCGGCCTCGAGTTCGCGCAGATGCATCGCCGCTTCGGCGCGGAAGTGACCGTCGTCGAAATGGGGCCGAGCCTGATAGGCCGCGAAGACGAGGATGTGTCCGACGCGGTCAGGAACATCCTCGAAGCCGAAGGCATCACGATTCGCACGAGCGCGAAGTGCATCAGCCTCGCGCGGCACGAGAAGAGCGTGGCGGTCAGGGTCGACTGCGCCGACGACCCGCGCGAGTCGATCGGATCGCACGTGCTGCTCGCGGTCGGCCGGCGCCCGAACACCGACGACCTGGGCCTCGACAAGGCAGGCGTCGCGACCGACCCCCGCGGCAACATCATCGTCGACGAGACGCTGGCCACCAACGTCCCGGGCATCTGGGCACTCGGCGACTGCAACGGCCGCGGCGCCTTCACGCACACCGCGTACAACGATTTCGAGATCGTCGCGGCCAACCTGCTCGACGGCGAGAAGCGACGAGTGAGCGACCGCATCACGTCGTACGCGCTCTACATCGATCCACCGCTCGGCCGCGTCGGCATGACCGACGCCCAGGCGCGCGCGAGCGGCCGCCCCCTCCTGACGACCACACGACCGATGACCCGCGTCGGACGGGCCATCGAAAAGGGCGAGACGCAGGGCTTCATGAAAGTCGTCGCCGACGCCGAGACGAAGAAGATCCTCGGCGCCGCGATCCTCGGCACCGGCGGCGACGAGGCGATCCACAGCCTGCTCTACATCATGAACGCCGGCGTCACATACGACGTGGTGCAGCGCTCGGTCCCAATCCACCCCACGGTCGCGGAGCTGATCCCGACTCTGCTCGGCGACATGCACCGATAGCTCAACATTAATCCGGCCGTCTGCCATCAGCTCGTCGCGCCAGTAGATCATTCCTTGCTCTTTCTGGTCCGCCGACAGGCACTGAATGGCAGAAGCATGCGCAGGGCGATTCCTCCGGGACGCAGATCGGGCGGACTGGCCAGGCACCTGTCTTGCTGACCGTCGACACCGCAAGTCGTCCAACGCCGCGCGCGAAGCGAGCTAGCATGCCGCCCATTCGAGTCGCGATCGTGGGATGTGGACAGATCGCCGACGCCCACCTGCAGGCCACCCGGCGCAGCGGGCTCGCGACGATCGCCGCCGTCTGCGACCGGAGTGCCGATCTCGCCCGGCAGGCAGCCGTCCGCTTCGCGGTGCCGTACTGGGACTCCGACATCGATCGCATGCTCGATCGCACGCGGCCGGACGCCGTCCATGTGGCGACACCTCCCGCGACGCATCGCCGTCTCGTCGAGAGCGCGCTCGAGGCTGGCGCGCATGTGTACGTCGAAAAGCCATTTGCACTCACCGCGCACGAGACGAGCGTCATGCTGGCCATGGCGGAGGCACACGAAAGGCTCGTGTGCGCCGGACACGATCGGCTCTTCGATCCCGCCTGGCTGGAGTGCCGGGAACGCATACGAGACGGCGCAATTGGCACGGTGACACATGCCGACGTCTTCCAGGCCTACGATCTCGACGGCGCATTCGGCCGGATGGTGGCCAATGACGACCGCCACTGGGTCCGGCAGCTCCCTGGAGGATTGTTTCAGAACGCGATTCCCCACGCCCTCGCGACGATTGCCGACCTCATCCCGGATGAGCGCCCCGTCGTGTCGGCCACGTCGTGGACCCGCACGCAAAGTGACTTCGAGACCGAGCTCCAGGTCCTCGTGCGCGGCGCGCAGGTGTCCGCGACGCTGACGTTCATCACGGGTCCGCGACCCGCGGCGAGTTACGTACGGGTCTACGGAACCGCCGGCTGGCTCGAGGTCGACTACGATGCACGCGCCACGCGGCTGCGGTCCGCATCGTCGCTGCCGTCGCTTCTCACGAAGATCCAGCATCCCTGGTCGAGCGCACTGGAGGACACACGGACCCTCGCGCGCAACGCGGTCCGGCTGCTGCGCGGGGATCTGTATTACTTCGCCGGGATGCAGAAGCTCGTTCGCTCGTTCTACGCTGCGGTCCTTCAGCGTGGCCAGCCTCCGATCACCCCGTGCGACATTCACCGTGTGTCGGTGCTGATGGATGACGTCATCGAGGCTCTGGACCAGCAGCATGGCTCCCGAATCGGGCGCGTCGCGTCACGGACATGACGAAGCGGATCTTCGTGACCGGCGCCTCCGGGTTTCTGGGCCGCGAGGTGGTGCGCGAGCTGCTCGCGCGGGATCTCGACGTGAGGTGCCTGGTCCGCCGCGCGGATGCCGCGGTTCGGCTGCTCGACGCCCTGATGGCGATGGGCCAGCTCCCTTCCAGGAGGCT
>DATAEE010000168.1:0-3562 GCA_036258175.1 Vicinamibacterales bacterium | reverse complement strand
CCGGACATCCGGTCCGACTGTGATTCCAGCGGTGCGCGCGATCGTGGCCGAACTGAATCCGAATTTGCCGGTCATCGGTACGTTTACGCTCGACTCGATGTCGACGATCGCGCTCCTCCCGCAGCGGCTCGCTGGCGGGATCGCCGGCGCGCTCGGCGTGGTCGCCATCCTCATCGCCGGACTCGGCGTCTACGGGGTGACCGCCTACTCGGTTGCGCGCCGGACGCGGGAGTTCGGTATCAGGGTGGCATTGGGTGCGACGCCGCGCGACGTGCTGGGGCTGGTGTTCCGGCAGGGCGCAGTACTGACCGCAAGCGGTCTCGTCGTCGGTCTGCTGCTCGCGCTTGCTTCGTCGCAGCTGCTCGCGTCGCTGCTGTTTGGGGTTGGGGCGGCGGATCCGATTGCCTTCGGCCTCGCCGCCCTGGTGTTCGCCGCTCTCAGCCTCGGGGCGTCCTTCGTGCCGGCCCGGCGCGCGCTCGCGATCAATCCGACCGTCGCGCTGAGGAGTGAGTGATTATTTTTCGGGCACGACGGCGGTGCAGATATACGCGCGCGCGTTGGCAACAGCCTGCAAGTCATCGAGCTGCGACTGCGGCAGGTAGCGCGGCAGCAAGTCTTTCATCGGCACGTTCGAGCCGATCGCCAGACATGTGGCGCGTCCGGGCGTGCACCGCGAATGCGAAAGGCTTCCGGATCCCGAGGCTGTTCCAGGCTTTTTCGGTCCCCAGCGGCAGCGCAGCCAGGATCGACTCCGATCCACCTTTCTTGAGAATGTCGCGTTCGTCGGGTCCCAGGAACCGCTCCGCCAGCGAATCGCCATTTCGGACGGCGGGATCCGAGTGCTTCGCGCCGATGGCGCGATAGGCGGTCACTTCCAGCGCCGAAACGGAAGGTTTGCCCGGCTCAACAGCAGACAGGCCGACCACCGAGACCCCAACAGCGCGATCGCGGCTGAGTTACGCTTCATCTGCGAGACGCTAGCCGCGCCTTCCAGGTCTGTCAACCGCGGCGCCTGATTCTCGTCTAAGTGTGATCAATGTGGGACCAGCCCTAAAGGCTGGTGTCACCAGGAGGATCGATGTCCTTCATCCACGACCTTCGCCATGGTCTGCGGACGCTGCGCCGGGTGCCCGGCCTCGTCTTCGTCGCGGTTCTGACGCTCGCCCTGGGGATCGGCGCGAACACGGCCATCTTCAGCGTCATCTATTCAGTACTGCTCAAGCCGCTGATTTTCCCGGACTCCGACCGCATCGTCCGGGTCTCCATGACGTTTCCTGAACGGGGGCTCGACGAGACGTCCTGGGCTCCCGGCCATTTCTGGGACGCGCGCGACATGGTCCGGACCTTCGAGGATCTCGGGGCCATGGATTTCGGGACGATGAACCTGACGGGCGTTGGCGATCCCGTGTTGCTCGAGTCTGCTCGCGTCAACGCCGGGTTCTTCCGCGTGCTCGGTGTGCCGCCGGCGGCCGGTCGCCTTCTGCGTGCCAATGAGGACCAACCCGGACAGAACCCGAATGTCGTGATTCTCTCGTACGGCTTCTGGACCCGGCAGTTCGGCAACGATCCGGCGGTCGTAGGTCGGATGCTCACCCTGAACGGCGTCGGACACGAAGTCATCGGGGTTCTTCCCGCTGGAACACCGTATGTCGACTGGGCGGACGTCTTCCGTCCACTGATTCGCGTCGCGAACGCGGAGCGCGACAACTGGATCTGGGAAGGCCTCGGGCGCATGAAGCCGGGCGTGACGCTGGAGGGGGCGCGAAGCGATCTGCAACAGGTCATGGCCACCCTCGCGCAGCGCTATCCCGATTCGAGCAAGGGAATGTCGGGCAGCGTAGGTTTGCTCAGCGAAATCGTCGCCGGGAGCACCACGCGGCGCGCGCTGTGGGTTCTCCTCGGTGCCGTTGGATTCCTCCTGCTCATCGCCTGCGTCAATCTGACGAACCTGCTCCTCGCCAAGGCGGCCGGCCGGTCGCGCGAGATTGCGCTTCGCGCCGCGCTCGGCGCCAGCCGGGGCCGCATCGTCAAGCTGCTCGTCGCGGAGTCGCTGGTTCTGTCGATCGCGGGAGCGATGCTGGGTCTGTTGTTGGCTTATTGGAGCCTCGAGCTCCTGCGTACGAGCCGGGCGTGGGGCATCTCTCGACTCGATGAGATCGAGATCAACGGATGGATTCTGGCGTTCACCACCGGCGTTGCCGTCGTCACCGGTGTGCTGACCGGTCTAGTGCCCGCGCTGCAGGCCGCGCGCAGCGATCTCGCGCCGGCGCTTCGTGAAGGGGAGCGCAGCGTGGCGGGCTCCCCGCGCCAGCAGCGTGTCCGCGCCGTCCTGATCGCGGCGGAAGTCGCGCTCACGCTCGCGCTGCTCGTGGGCGCCGGCCTGCTGCTCCGCAGCTTTTCGGCGCTGCTCAATGTCGATCGCGGATTCCAGACGGAGCGCCGCATTGTCGTCGGAGTGAGCCTGCCACCGTCGTACAGGGAGAACGAAGGCAAGCGCTCCGAGCAGTTCGTCCAGGACTTTGAAACGCGTCTGCGGGGCCTGCCGAACGTGATGGCGGTGAGCACTGTCAGTGGTCGTCCGCTGAGCTCGGGCAGCACGGGCATGGGCATCGTGGCGGCCGAGCGTCCCGACTCGAAGGAGATTCCGTGGGCGAGCTGGCGGCTCATCACGAAGGATTACTTCAAGACGATGGGCGTGCCGCTGCTCAAGGGCCGGACGTTCGACGAGCGTGACATCATCGGGAAGCCATGGCGGATCGTCGTCAGCCAGCGGCTCGCCGATCTTCTGTGGCCGGGTGAGGAGGTGGTCGGCAAGCAGGCGATTCTCTGGAGGGGGCAGGGCGACAATCGGGCGGAAGTGATCGGCGTCGTGGGCAACATGCGCGAGCGCGGGCTCTCGGAGCCGCCCACGCTGGCCGTATACCTTCCGAGTTATGGTTCGGGCCCCGGCGGCATGTATTTCGCCATTCACACGACGATGCCGAAAGAGACGCTCGCCCCGATGCTGCGGGCGACGCTGTCAAGTATCGACCCCTCGCTGCCGCTGTCGAACATCCAGACGATGGACGAGATCGTTGCGGCCTCGACTGCGTCGCGACGCTTCACGCTGATCCTGCTCGGGGCGTTCGCCGGCCTCGCCCTGATCCTCGCGCTCGTCGGGATCTACGGTGTGATGTCCTACTCCGTGTCGCGGCAGACGGCCGAGATTGGCGTCCGCATGGCACTCGGCGCCACGCACGATCGGGTGCTGCGGTTGATCCTGTTGAAGGGCCTGAAACCGGTCGTGGCCGGCATCGTCGTCGGGCTCGTCGGAGCGTTCCTGCTCTCGAACCTGATGGCCAACCTGCTGTTCGGCGTGACGGCGCGCGACCCGATCACCTACGTCACCGTTGCCGCGCTACTGGCAGTCACCGCGATTCTAGCGTGCGTGATCCCTGCACGCCAGGCCCTGCGCGTCGACGTCGTGTCAGCGCTGAGGGCGGAATAGGGGCGGTTCGCGAACCGCCCTACAGCCGCAGTGTCTGACTCGCATCCAGGCCGGCGGCGCGGCGCGCCGGAAAGT
>DATAEE010000167.1:0-6373 GCA_036258175.1 Vicinamibacterales bacterium | reverse complement strand
TCGATGGGTTCTGGAAGATTCCGCTCGGGATCTTCATCATCGGCTGGATTCTGCAGTTCGCCGGGCATGCGGTCGAGGGGAAACCGCCGGAATTCTTCCACGACTGGCGATTCCTGCTCGTCGGCCTGCGTTGGTGGGTCGTTAAAGTACTTCGCTAAATCGGAAGTACCCGTCGGTCACTTACAGCGCGAAAGCCATAAGGCTTGCCTCGCGTCCCGATCCGACGGCGATGAGGACGAACTGACGACCCGCGCGCGATCGATACGTCATGGGGGTGGCGCCCGTGCGGCGGCCGACCAGAGCGCTCCACAGTGTGCGACCGGAGAGTTTGTCGATCGCGTGAAACGCGACGTCGCCGCCACCGACGAACACGAGGTCGCCGGCTGTCACGATCGCGCCGGCCGGGCCTGAGGCGCCGAGCGCCTCGGGCAACCGCACACCCTTCAGTGCGGGATGGGCGCGAAGCGCCGGAGTATCACCCAGCGTAATCCGCCACCGAATTTCACCGCGGTTGAGATCGATCGCTGTCAGGTGTCCGTAAGGTGGCTTGTTCAGCGGGAGACCGTCCATGAACTCCGCGTTCGTCTCACCTTCTCTTACGTAGTCGGCGTCGACTTCTGCCGCTCGCGGATCCGACGCCGGGCGGTCCGGTCGAGCGAGCCGCGCGAGGTGCGGAAGGTTGGATGTCTTCACGTACAACACACCGGTTTCGACGTCGAATGCACCGCCGCCCCAGTTGGCGCCGCCGATGAGGCCGGGGCGCATGAGCGTGCCCTGAAATGTCGGCGGCGTATATAGCGGCCCCAGTCTGAACTTCTGCATCTCCGCCTGCGCGGCGGCCTTCAGCGCCGGCGTCAAATCGAACGCATCGTCGAGCGTCATCCCCTGTTCGGTGAATGCGGGTGGTTTCGTCGGGACCGGCTGCGTCTTCCAGGCCTGCTCACCGGGAACATCGCTCGGCGGCACCGGCCGCTCTTCGATCGGCCAGACTGGATCGCCGGTCACGCGATCGAACACGAAGGCCCAGCCCATCTTGGTGAGTTGAGCGACCGCATCGATCCGCCGGCCGGCAACGTCGATGGACACGAGGTTCGGCGGCGACGGCAAGTCGTAGTCCCAGAGTCCGTGGTGGACGATCTGGTAGTGCCACTTCCGCACGCCGGTGGCGGCATCCAGGCAGACCAGCGATTCCGCGAAGAGGTTGGCGCCGGGCCGGCGGCCGCCGTAGAAATCGTTGCTCGGCGTGCTCACTGGCAGATAGAGCAGCCCGCGAGCGGTGTCGAGCGTCATCGGGGCCCAGACGTTCGTGTGGCCGGTGAATTTCCAGGAGCCGTTCCCCCACGTGTCGTTGCCGAACTCGCCTTCCTGTGGAATCGGGCGGAAGCTCCAGACCTGACGGCCCGAGCGCGCGTCGAATGCGCGGACGTCGCCGGGAGGGTCGTTGCGGTAGACCAATCGATCCGCGACGCCGTTTCCGACGATCACGAGGTCCTTGTAAACGATCGGCGGTGACGTGTTCGTGTAGTGCTTCTTGTTGACGCCCCAGACCAGGCCGCGGCTCAGATCGACGATGCCGCCGTCGCCGAAGGTCGGGACGAGCTTGCCGGTCGCGGCGTCGAGACAGATCAACCGGTACCGGCTGTTCATGAAGATGCGAAGCGATTCGCCGTTCCGCCACGCCGCCACGCCGCGGTGGACGAACCCTGTGCCGTTGGGCGGCTGGCCGTCCTCGTACGCCTTCGGATCGAAACGCCAGAGCTCGGACCCCGTTTCGGCATCGAGAGCGACGACGCGGTTGTACGGCGTGCTGATGTACAGAACGTTCCCGATCATCAGCGGCGTGTTCTGAAACGCGCCCGGCCGAGTGCCGTACTCCTCAATCGGCGATTCGTTCGTCTTCCACTCCCAGGCCAGCTTCAGACCGCGGACGTTGTCACTGTTGATGTCCGCGAGCGGCGAGTACTTGGTGCCCGCTTGATCGGCACCGTAGAAGGGCCACTCGTGAATGGACGACGTCGGCGGTGGCACCGAGGCCAGGGCGAGGCAGCACGCGACCGACAGGAGCGCGGTCGTTCGGAGCATCGTCCGGTTACACCGACCGCAGCCGCTCCGCCGCGGCCGCGAGCGTCTCGTCTTTTTTGGCGAAGCAGAACCGTAGGACAAGAGGCGCGACGGACTTCGTCAGAAACGGCGAGGTCGGGATCGACGCCACGCCGTGCTCCTCCAGCAATCGCATTGCGAACTCCGCGTCCGGTTCGCGCGTGATCGTCGAGTAGTCCATCAGCTGAAAGTACGATCCGCGGCAGGGCAGTGGCCGGAAGCGAGAACCTTCCATGAGCCGGAGAAAGAGATCGCGCTTGGCCTGATAAAAACCGGAGAGCGCCGGATACCCTTCCTTGCGCGCGAGGAAGTCGGCAAACGCATGCTGCACCGGCGTGCTGGACGAGAAGGTCACGAACTGATGGACCTTCCTGAACTCCGTCGAGAGCGGCGCCGGCGCCGCGCAGTAGCCGATCTTCCATCCGGTCGTGTGATACATCTTCCCGAACGATCCGATGATGAAGCTGTGCGAGGCAAGCGCTTCGCTGCGCGCCATGCTCTCGTGCCGCCGGCCGTCGAAGATGATGTGCTCGTACACCTCGTCGCTCAGGACGAGCAGATCGGTCCCGTCGACAATCGTCTCGAGCCGCCGGATGTCCTGGTCGCTGAGAATCGATCCCGATGGATTGTGCGGTGAGTTGAGGACGAGCATCCGCGTGCGCGGCGTGATCGCACGGCGGACCTCGTCCCAGTCGATCGCGTAGTCGGGAAAGCTCAGCGTGATGACGACCGGCACCCCGCCGTTGATCTGGATCGCCGGGATGTACGAGTCGTAGCAGGGCTCGAAGACGATGACCTCATCGCCCGGACGGACGATCGCGGCGATCACGTCGAAGATCGCTTCGGTGCCGCCCGAGGTGACGGTGATCTCCGACTCCGGATCGAACCGGCGTCCGTGCAGCGCGGCGAACTTGGCTGCGATCGCGTCGCGCAGCGCCGGCACGCCCTGCATGGGCGCGTACTGATTCCGGCCCTCGCGCATGTGCCGCGCGACGGTCTCGACGAGCGCCGGATCGCAGTCGAAGTCGGGGAACCCTTGTGACAGGTTGATCGCGCCCCGCTCGAGCGCGAGCCGGGACATGACGGTGAAGATGGTCGTCCCGACGTTGGGGAGCTTGGAGTCGATGCGGGGGACCGTGCGCTCGGTCATCGCTATAGTCTAAAGGGGTTGCAGGCTCTCCCGATCGATCCATTTCTGCCAGACATTCTTGCCGCCGTGCGGCGGGATCGCGCGCTCGTGATCGCTGCGCCGCCCGGCGCGGGCAAGACGACGCGAGTGCCGCCGGCGCTTGCGGTGGATGGGCCGGTGATCGTGCTGCAGCCGCGCCGGATCGCCGCGCGATCGATTGCACGACGCATCGCGGCGGAGCAGGGCTGGACGATCGGACGTGAGGTGGGATGGCACGTCCGCTTCGAGCGGCAGTTCGGCGTTCGCACGCAGGTACTCCTCGCGACCGAAGGCATCCTGACCGCGCGGCTGCAGCAGGGCCCGCTCCTGTCCGGCTTTCGCACGGTCATCCTCGACGAATTTCACGAGCGCAGC
The DNA here is from genome assembly GCA_036258175.1 of Vicinamibacterales bacterium. GTDB lineage: Bacteria > Acidobacteriota > Vicinamibacteria > Vicinamibacterales > 2-12-FULL-66-21 > DATAEE01. The sequence continues at coordinate 2,730 of DATAEE010000167.1, read as the reverse complement.
ATTCACGCGGATCTTGGTCTCGCGCTCGGCCGGCAGGCATGGCTCGCAAATGGCGAGCTCCGAATCGTGGTGATGTCGGCAACGCTGGATACGTCGCGTGTCTCGGTCTTCCTCGGCGGCTGTCCCGTCGTCGACGTGCCCGGCCGTCTCCATCCCATCGACATCAGTTATCACCCAGGGGACGCGCTCGCGACCGCGGTCGCGGTAGCGCTCGATGCTTCCCCTGGTCACGTGCTGTCGTTTCTGCCCGGAGCGCCCGAGATCAGGCGCGCGCTGCCGGACGTCGGCGCGCGCGTTGGACCGGACATCGAGGTCATCGAGCTGCACGGCTCGCTCGACTCGGCCGAGCAGGACGAGGCGCTGCGACCGTCGAACCGGCGCCGGGTGATCCTGGCCACGAATATCGCCGAAACGTCGCTGACGGTTCCTGGCGTCACCGCCGTCGTGGATACCGGCCTCCACAAGGTCGCCCGGTACGACCCTGAGCGGGCGATCGACAGCCTGGAGATCGAGCGCATCACGGCCGATTCGGCGGAGCAGCGCGCCGGTCGCGCAGCCCGGCTCGGGCCCGGCGTCGTGCGGCGTCTGTGGGACGCGCGCGATCGTCTGCGGCCCCATCGCGAGCCCGAGATCGCGCGGGTCGATCTCGCGTCGACCATTCTCGAGCTCATCGCCTGGGGTGGCGACGCGCGGACGTTCGAGTGGTTCGAAGCGCCGCCGTCTGAAGCGATTGACGCAGCGATCGCGCTGCTCGAGCGATTGGGTGCGGTTGAAACCAGGCGAAAGCCTGGTGCCACAACCAAGGTCACCAAACTTGGAGAGCAGCTCCGCCGCCTGCCGCTTCATCCGCGCCTCGCTCGCATCCTCATCGAATCGAACGGCGCGCGCGCGGCGGCCGCGGCCTGCGCTCTTCTTTCAGAGCGGCACTACCTCGCGCCACGCAGTGCCTCCACGACATCCGACCTGCTTTCAGCTCTTGATCATTGGCGAGACGCTCCCGCTCACGTAAAGAACGTTGCGGCGCAGATCGCAAACCTTCTCGAACCTCCTCGAACCGGTTCGAACCTCCTCGAACCTATTGCGGAGCAAGAATTCCGGCGATGGCTCTTTGTGGGCTACCCCGATCGCATCGCGCAGCGGCGAGGTCCGAATTCGCCGCGCGTGCTGCTTGCGAGCGGTCACGGTGCTGTCGTTGGCTCCGAGAGCGGCGTCCGGGATGGCGACTATCTCGTCGCCATCGACGTGACCGCCGGCCGGAAAGGTGAAGGATCGGAAGCGCGGATTCGCGTCGCGAGCCGCGTCGAGCGCGATTGGCTGCGGCCCGACGCGGAAGAACTGGTCCACGTGTTCGACGAACAGCTGGGCGCGGTGCGCACTGCGCGGGTCGAACGCTACGGCGCGCTCGTGCTCGCGGAGCATCCCTGCCAACCGGATTCCGCAATCGCCGCCCAGATGCTGGCGGACGCGTACCTTGCGCGTCCGCTGCCGCTCGCCGCGGAGCGGCTCGTCAGACGTCTGCGATTCGCGGACAGGGAGATCGATTTTCAGGCGCTCGTTCGCGAGGCGGCGGCGCAGGCCGCGAGGCTGGACGAAATCGATCCGGCGGCCGCCCTCTCGCGATCCGTCCTCAGCGATCTATCCCGCCTCGCTCCGGAGGGTCTTGTCGTTCCCAGCGGTTCGACCGTCAGGCTCGACTATCGCGATGACGGATCGGTCAGTGCCGCGGTGAAGCTGCAGGAGTTGTTTGGACTCGGTGAGACGCCGAGGCTCGGGCCACGGCACGAGCCCGTCGTGTTCGAGCTGCTTGCGCCAAACGGCCGGCCGGTGCAGGTGACCCGCGATCTGCGCAGTTTCTGGGCCCGGACCTATCCGGAAGTGCGCAAAGAGCTTAGGGCGCGTTACCCCAAACACCCGTGGCCGGAAGACCCCTGGACCGCGACGCCGACGAAGCGCACGGTCCGGCGCCCGCAGAAGTGAAAGACCGCTTACGAGTTTGGCTGCGGATCGGCAGGCGGCTAGCTGGTGGTAGCCCCCGTAACATATTGGTAACCAGCCACTTGCCTTGGAAAACCCCCTGGCGGCACGTGGGTTGCGCCCAGCCCGGCCTTGGGGAGGCAGAATGTTTTACGTTATCGCTGCGACGACCATCGCCATCGGGTTCGTGTACTGGAAAAAGCGCCGGGAGCGCAAGGGTTCGACCCGCTAGTTCTCGCCTCGAACTTGACGAGCGGCAGGGAAGGCCCTCCGAACGGACTCGGCGGGGCCGGCCGCTCGTCCCTTTCTTCCCGTCAAAACTAACCGGGGCTCCGCCCCGGACCCCGGCTCGGTCGCTCGCGGGGGCCCCTATGCCCCGCGCCGCTCCCTCGCGGGCGCGCTGAGCGCGCCGCCGTTATGCGCAACGAGGACCGAAATTCTTGCACCGTCGCATAACGGATAATCAGCTGTGACCGATCACGCGGACCTGGCGCTCGCGCGTGCGTGCGCGGAAGGATCGCCGGAAGCGTGGGATCGGTTCGTCGCGGAGTACCGGCCGCGCCTGTACGCGGCGGCGCGCGCGATCGCCGGTCCCGATCAGGGACGCGAGCTCGCTGATTCGCTGTACGCCGAGCTCTACGGCCTCGAGACGCGCGAGGGGCAGCGTCGATCGCTCTTCACGTACTATCAGGGACGCAGCAGCCTGATGACCTGGCTGCGCGCCGTGCTGGCGCAGCGGCACGTGGACGCGCTCCG
>DATAEE010000166.1:0-13203 GCA_036258175.1 Vicinamibacterales bacterium | reverse complement strand
GCACAATCGCGGTCGCCGTTCCCATCCGGACCGACTGCCCCGCCAGGCATCCCTCACCGAAGAAATCGCCCGGCCCGAGCACGCCCACGACGGCCTCTTTGCCCGTGCTCGAGACGACCGACAACTTCACGCCCCCGTTGTGGAGGTACAGGATGGCGTTGGCAGGATCGCCCTGGGCGTAGATCGTCGCCTTCGGGCGAAAATCGACAGCTCTCTTCGCAACGCCGGTCGAGTCGAGAAACTTCTGGGCGTCGAACGAACGCGGTTGCTTCGGTCGGGCCATTGGTTATCTTGCGCGCGGCTGACCGGCAGTCGACTGCGGGTGTCTGGCAACGAATTTACACCGAAAGTCCGGTGTGTTCAACAGTGAACAGCGTCGTTCCACCGCGTCTGGTACCGTGGTTCGGAAACGTCCTCAGATCAGACCTAAAAGAAGGCTTACATGCTCATACCGCGAACGTCCTGGTTATCTCTGGGAATCCCCGTAGTAGTGGCTTTCGTCCTCTGGGTCGGGCTCGGTTCCGGGTGGATGTCCGGTCCGACCGTTGGATGGATGAGCGCCGTCGTGGTCGGGATAGTTGCCGTGACCCTGATGGCCATGCGGGCCGGGCGGCCGACCCGGTCCGTGGCGCACGTGCTCCACGATGCTGAAGAGCTGAAGAGTGTGGGCCGATGACGTCGGGAGCGCCTTGCGACGCTCGGAACTCGGCCGCCATCGCATCCGACGCGCAGACCGCCGAGGAGCGCTGGACTCAGTGGTTGGCCAAGGGCGCCATTCGCGACCAGCGGTTGAGCGAACGGATGCGTTATGTAACCGCCCTGGTTGGGGCGGGACTCCTGGGTTGGCTCGCGTTCGCGCTCGCGACCAGATGAGCAGCGCACGTCAGGCCGCGGCAAGCCTCGGCGGCGCCTGGAAGATCCACGCGAATTCCTTCAGGGCAGCATCGACCGCGGCCGCGACCTGATCGTCGAGCTTCGGATTCCCCTTGAGCATGTGAAGAAGTGCAGGGTGCACTGTCTCGAGAAACCGGTAGAGCTCGACCTCGTAAACGCCGATGTCGGCGGTCCGACACCCATCCAGCCATCCTCTCGTACCGGCGTAGAGAATGACGATCTGCTTTTCGATGGGCAGGGGCTCGTGTGGCCTCTGCTTGAGCAGCTCGACCAACCGTTCGCCGCGATCGAGCTGGGCGCGTGTCGCTTTGTCGAGATCGGTGCCGAATTGCGCGAACCCCTCGAGCTCCCGGTACTGCGCTAGATCTAGACGAAGCGTCGCCGCCACGTGGCGCATCGCTGCGACCTGCGCCGCCCCGCCGACGCGCGACACGGAATTTCCGACGTTGATCGCGGGCCGGACCCCCTGATTGAACAGACTGGATTCGAGGAAGATCTGGCCGTCGGTGATCGAGATCACGTTCGTGGGGATGTAGCCGGACAGATCGCCCGCCTGGGTCTCGATGATCGGGAGAGCGGTCAGCGAACCGCCCCCCAGCTCGTCGCGCAGTTTCGCCGCGCGCTCCAGCAACCGCGAGTGCAGATAGAAGATGTCGCCGGGATACGCTTCGCGTCCGGGTGGGCGCCGGAGCAGCAGCGAGATCTCGCGGTACGCCTGCGCGTGCCGCGACAGATCGTCGTAGACGCACAGCGCATGGCGCCCAGAGTCCCGGAAATACTCCCCCATCGTCGTGGCCGCGTACGGGCTGATATAGAGGAGCGACGCCGGCTCGGAGGCCGCGGCGGCGACGACGATCGAGTAGCGCATCGCGTCCGCCTGCTCGAGCGTCTTGATCACCTGCGCAATCGTGGCCTGCTTCTGGCCGATCGCGTTGTAGACGCAGACGACGCCTGCATCGCGCTGGTTCAGGATGGCATCGAGCGCAAGAGCGGTCTTGCCCGTTCGCCGGTCGCCGATGATCAGCTCGCGCTGACCACGGCCGATCGGGATCATCGCATCGATAGCCTTCAGCCCCGTCTGTAGCGGCTCCCGCACACGCTGCCGATCGCCAATCCCCGGCGCCAGCCGCTCGATCGGTGCTCGTTCGAACGTGGCGATAGGCCCTCGACCATCGAGCGGGTGACCGAGGGCGTTGACGACGCGCCCCAACAGCGCGTTCCCGACCGGCACCGAGAGGATGCGGCCGGTGCGATGGACGACGTCGCCTTCTTTGACGCCTCTACCCGCGCCGAGCAGAACGACGCCGACAGCGTCCCGTTCGAGATTGAGCGCGACGCCGAATAGTCCGCCCTGGAATTCGAGCATCTCTCCCAGCATGGCGCGCTCCACGCCCATGACGCGCGCGACGCCGTCGCCGGTCGAGAGGACGCGGCCCGCCTCAGCCCAATCGGTGCCAGGGTCAGTACGGATCAGCTCCCGGATGAGTCGAGATGGGAGTTCGGCGTCTACCAGTCTCCGCACAGGTCTCTCCATCGGCGCGAACGGACGTCTGATCCGACCACGCCATCGTGACATCGTGGCCGCAGCGTGTCTGTGCTCTTGTGTACAGCAGTCACGCGCGCAAGCAGGTATCGTGATTCATGGAGCTGCGATCGTGATCAAGCTCGACACGCGACGGTTGATGGTTCCGGTCTGGGTGATGGTCGTTGGGCTCGTCGGGGTGCTGCAGCCTCCGGCGACCGTTGGGGCGGGCGTTTTCCTGTTATTCGTGCTCGGTATCGTGGCTCCCGCGCTCTGGCTCATCCTGCTGGGATGGCACCGACACCGCGTTTGCCACGCGGCAATCCGAGCGCCGAGGGAAGTCACACATGACGACGCGAAGCACGCCTGAGCTCAATGACGTGGTCGTATCGAAGGTTTCGGACGGGCATCTGCTCTTGATCGTCACCGGTGCGAGAGGCGACCGCCTGTCACTCGTCTATCGGGGAAGCGGGTGGAATGTGCAGTACGCCGTGGCCAGAGGAGCCAAGCTCGCGAGCGGCAAAGGTGGCAATCTCTGGTACACCGCCGACGAGATGACCACGCTCGAGTACCTCGAGACCTTCCGTGCAATCCACGGTGACCTCGAGCAAACGGCGATGGAACCGAGGATCGACAACTCAGCGCCGACGGTGGCGCTTCGCGATTGATCGCGCCGTCGTGCTGGCGACAGCCTGGTTACACTGCTCCCCTTTCATCGTGTAGAGGGCGAGGTCGGCGGCCCGCAGGAGTGCCTGCATGGATACGCCGTCATGCGGATAGACGGCGATGCCAACCGACAGGCGAGCTCCTGATGGTCTCGGGCTAGCCTGGCACAGATACGACGAGCGGCCTGCCCACTTTCCGCTTCCAGACCATTTGCCGGGTGGCGACCTGGCCGGTGCGGTGGTACGCCGCGAGTAGCTGGGCCCCCTGTCGCCGGTCGAGCGTAACATCCAACGCGATGTTCAGCTGCGTTAGCTCGGCCCTGGACTCGTGGCCCAGCATGTCGACCAGCGCCTGATTGACGTCCAGCAGCCGGCCCCTCTGAATCGAACTGGCAGATGCCATAGGTCGGGTTGTCGACGAGCGCACGGTGCAGCGCCTGCGTACCCTTCAGCGCCTTCAAGGCCCGATCCTCTTCCACGCGCGCGCGCCGGTGCTCGAGAGCGACCGCCACCGAGACTGGCAGCAGTTCCATCTGATTCTTGTCAACCCAGTCGAACGCCCCTATAGAGATGAACCGTTCGACGACCCCGGGCTGCGAGTCCTGCGCGACCAGAATGAACGGAACGTCGGGCGCATCCTTCTTGAGCAGGTCCAGAGCGCGCAGAGGAACGCCGGTGTCGAACGAGCCACAGGAGATCACGGCATCGTAGGCGACCTGATGGAGTCGTTCCAGGTAATTCGCGATGTCCATGACGACATCCGCCGCGATGTCAAAGTGCGCCTCTCCGAGTCTTCTCAGGCAGAGCTGCCCTTCTGCTGCGTCGTCGCACACGAACAGGAGGTGAGTGATACGGTCGGAACGGGTGGCGCTCCGCCCTCTGCTGGCATGCGGCCGGTCGCGTGCGGGTGGGGCCGGTACGAGCTGATTGCAGCGAGGTGTGCAAAACAGCACAGACCGCCCGACGGCGCGGCGGGTACGCTCCGAGGTGACCGCGCCTCAGGAAGCCGACCGGGACCTGATCGCGCGGACGATAACCCGTTGTTGCGAATCGGGACGGCGCCCGTTTCGGCGGCGTGAGGTACTTCATGGCGGACATGGCGGGCTCCTTGGCGCTTAGCAGCCCCCTCGTTTTGATCGTCGGACCGGATCGTCACAGCCGCGAGCCGTACGCGTTGTGCGCCGCGGCGGCGGATCTTCGCGTCGAACACGCTCACAATGCTCTACAGGCACTGGACAAAGCCACTGCGCTCAGACCCGACGTCATCCTCACCGATCTGGCCCTGAGTTACGGCCTGGACGGGATTGCGCTGTGCCGTCGTCTGGGCGTCGAAGCGTCCACCAAGAGCATTCCGATCCTCGCCGTGGCGCGGGACCACCCAACCGAGATAGCGGAGGCGACAGCCGCGGGGTGCACGGCGGTCCTCGTGAAGCCCTGCTCGCCGGAGCGGTTGCTCGTCGAGATCATCTGGGTCCTTGTGCGAACCCGGAATGACGGACCGATGACCGGCTCGATGACGGTCCGATTCCTGACGCGCAGCTTACGCAACGCGCTGGACAAGAACGCCAGACTGGCGACCGAGAACGCTGACCTCGCGGCATCGGCGCTCCTGTGGGCGGATTGGTACGGGCAAGCGATCGAGCGCGCGAACATCCAACGGGAAAGCTATCAGGGTGCCATCGGGTCGGCGGCCCGCCGCCAGCGGGCCTAGCGGCTTCTTACCCGGGAGCTTTGGCCGTTCCCGCCGGGACGCTCAAGGAAAGACGGAATCTGCCTGCGTAGCTCTTCGCGGCGTGCACGCGCAGCCGGCAGGAGGTCGAGCTCAGCCTGGAGTGCCGCGATCCGCTTGAACTGAGTGTCCAGAAACGCGCTCAGGTTGCTCATCTCGAGCGTCAACCGGTCAAGACGGACATTGATATCGTGGATTTCCTTGGAGTCGTGTGTTGTCTTCAAGGTCGCACCCCGCAAGCCTCAGCGCGCCGGACGCGGCGTCAGAAAGGTAACAAAGAGTACTGCTGGAGCTACCCCTGCGCTGTTCCTTTTTGCACAGGACTCAATGCACCGACTGCATCCCTGCCGCACAACGAGGCATCGATGAGCATTCCCGACTTTCGGGTGCGGCGACGCCGGGACATCGTCGCGCTGTTTGCGCGGCTCGCGCTCGCAGCCTCGTTCCTGACGGCGGTCGCGGATCGGCTCGGCCAGTACGGTCCGCCCGGAACTCCGACCGTCGCGTGGGGTGACATGCAGCACTTTCAGGCCTATGCGGCCCAGCTCAATCCGTGGTTTCCCTCGAACGTCATTCCCCTTCTGAGTTGGGTCGTTACCGTTGCGGAAACTCTTTGGGCTTGAGTTTGATCGCCGGCTTCCAGGTCCGGCGCGTTGCCGTCGCCAGCGGCGCGCTGCTTCTGGCTTTTGCGATCGGCATGACCGCCGGGACCGGCGTAAGGTCGGCACTCTATGCATCAGTCTTCTCGGCGTCGGCCTGTGCGTTTCTGCTTTCGCAACGCGAGCCCGACGCATTCACGCTCGATCATCTGATCTTCCGCTACCGCACCGAGGGCGGAATGCGCTCTCGGACTTGGATCTACTACGCGGCCGCCGCGTGGGCTGTGCTCTTCGCTGCGCCCCATCTGTGGTGGGCGCTCGGTGTGCCGGCGGGCTTCCCGGGCGGCGCGGCGGGGCATGAGTTGATGATGACGACCTGGCGCCTTTACTTCGACGCCGCCGTCGTCGGACTGAGCGTGCTGGCGATCTTCGTCGCGCTCGCTCCAATCCAGAAGTGGAGTCAGCGGATCCCGCGCGGAATCCTTCGGAGCATGGCATGCGCCGCCGCCTTCCTGCTTTGTTTGCGAGGCGTGCTGGGGCTGGTCGCCGACGGTCGGTCTGAACCTGGTCTGGTGGCCAACGTTCCTGATTGGAGGCCTTCTGTTCGGCGCCATCGCCCTCCAGCCCCGTCCTCTGGCGGACACGCGGTTCTCGATATCGGACGCCGCTGCCCGGCGCTCCCTGTCCAATCGCCCGTAATTACGGGGCTTGACCGCCGCGCGGTGGCACGGGGAGTGCTGTTCGTCAGTCATGCTCAAGGACATCCGCTACGCCTCCCGGGTGCTGCTTCGAAGCCCGCTGGTCGCGTCGGTCGCAGTCCTTTCGCTGGCGCTGGGGATCGGCGGGGCGGCGTCGGTCTTCACGGTGCTCAACGCGATCGTGCTCCGGAATCTTCCGGTGCCGAACCCGCAACAACTCTTCGCAGCGGGTAAAGGCAACGCGGAAGCCGTCACGGCGCGCTATTCGTGGCCGCTGATACAACAGGCCCAGCAGGAGCTCCAGGATCGTGCGGAGCTCTTCGCCGCGACGCCCCCCACTGACTTGCAGGTGCGCATCCCAAAGCGCATCGAGGCGAGCGAAGCGGAACGCAGCAGGGTGCAGCTCGTCTCCGGCGGTTTTTTCGACAGTCTTCGCCAGCACGCGCAGGCGGGCCGCCTGATTGAGCCGCGAGACACGACCCACGCGGGTGCCAATCCCGTCATGGTCCTCAGCGACGCGTACTGGCAGCGCCGCTTTCAACGAGACCCGGCCATCATCGGCCGCGAGCTGATCGTCGGCGGTGCGAGCCTTACGGTAATCGGCATCGCCGAGCCCGGCTTCTTCGGTCCATTCCTGGCATTTCGCAACCCCGACGTCTGGATCCCTCTCACGATGCAGGCCGACGTCCGCTACGCGTTCAACGCCAGCATGGCCGAAGAGGCGGAGGGCTCGAAGCCGTGGGCGTCGCAGCCGACAATCGAGTGGCTGTCGCTCTTTGCTCGCGTGCCGGACACGGCGAGTGCCGCAGGTGTCGCGTCGGCGCTGACCCTCGCCTACCACCGCGACGCCGCCAGCCGGATCGGCGCGTCGAACGCTGAGGATCTGGCGCAGCGTCAGCGGGAGCGGATCGTGCTGTCCAGCGCCGGGCGCGGGGTGTCATTCCTGCGCGGCAGCGTTTCCTCGCGACTCTTCGTGCTGCTGGCGATGGTCGGTGTCCTCGTGGCAATCACCTGCGGTAACGTCGCAAGTCTGCTGGTCGCGCGGGCGAGTGCGCGCGAGCGTGAATTCGCCGTGCGGACGGCGCTCGGCGCGGGACCATGGCGCGTGATCCGGCTGCTGCTCGTCGAAACGCTGCTGCTTTCATCGGCCGGCGGCGCGCTCGGCCTGCTCGGGGCGGCCTGGGGACGGGACCTGCTGCTGTCGATGTTCGCCGGCTCCGCGGCCGCGATGGATCTCGACACGACCTTCGACTGGCGCGTGCTCGCGTTCGCCGTGTCGGTAACGATCGCGTGTGGGCTCGCCGCCAGCATCCTGCCGGCGATTCGCTCTACTCGCGTTGCGCCGACCGACGCGATCAAGGCGCAGGCGCGGCAGGTCGGCCCGGCCGGCGGCTGGCGCGGCGCGGCGATCGGCAAGGCGCTCGTAGCGGCGCAGATCGCGTTCTGCCTGCTGTTGCTGATCGTGGCCAGTCTCTTCGTACGCAGCATGCAGTCGCTGATGCACAGCGACGTTGGGTTCGACCGAGATCGTCTGCTGGTCGCGCGGATGGATGTTCGCAGTCTCGGCTATTCGGACGCCCAGCGGCAGGCGCTGTACGATCGCGTCCTCGAACGGCTTCGACGCATCCCGGGCGTCGAATCGGCCAGCCTTTCGCTCAACGGCCCGCTCGGCACCTCGTGGCGCGGCAGCAGCCTGCGCGTCGAAGGCTACACACCCACCGCGAACGAACAACTCACCACCAACGCAGAGATCGTCACCTCCGACTACTTCAGGACTGTCGGCCTCGCACTCATCGAAGGCCGCGGGTTTACCCCGGACGATGCACGCCCGGGCAGCCGGAGCACAATCGTCAATCGCGCGATGGCGCGGCGGTTTTTTCCGGCGGGCGGGGCCGTCGGCAAGCGATGGAGTAACACCGATCCTCTCGAACCCGACTCGCCGGTTATCGTCGGCGTGGTGCAGGACGCCAAATACGTAGATGTCCGCGCCGCAACGCCGAACATGGTGTATCGACTGTCAGGATCGACGCCCGTCGACGTGCTTGGCAATATCGAGATCCGGACGTCGGGTGCGCCGTCGGGGTTGGTGTCCACGATCCGGCAGGCACTGGCGGAGGTCGAGCCGGACCTTCCCATTTTCGAGATCGTGCCGCTCGATCGACGCTTGACTCGCGGCCTCACCAACGATCGGATGATCGCCAACCTCACGAGCGCTTTCGGCCTGGTTGCGTTGATGCTCGCGTGTCTGGGACTGTACGGCACAATTTCCTATGGTGTCGCGCGCCGAACCACGGAGCTGGGCGTGCGCATCGCGCTCGGCGCCAACCGCGGTACGGTTGCCTGGCTCGTTGTCCGCGAGGCGGTCACCCTGGTGGCTATCGGCGCTGCGCTTGGATTGCCGCTGGCGTTTGCCGCCAGCCGCAGCGTCGCGTCGCTTCTTTACGGCGTCAATCCGATGGACCCGGCATCGTACTCGTTGGCGACGATCCTGCTCGTTTTCGTGGCTGGCGTTGCCGCCTATCTGCCCGCGCATCGCGCATCGCGGATCGATCCGATGGTCGCGCTTCGATCCGAGTAGCACGCCGGTCCGTCCGCGTGCGGCCCAGCGCGTTGAACCCTTACGTGCTTGTGCGGCGGGCTTTCAAGATGGCGTCGATATCCTTGATTAATGAATCGATGGACGTACTGCGTCCTGCGGCATATGCCCGGGCCCATCGGTCCGGCCCGAGGCGTGCACGCGCGTCTCGTTCCGCCTGTTCTCGAAGGTCGTCCAGCGATTTGTCGACCACCGTGGCACCTGTGCGTTCGGTGGCGGCGTCCCGAGCGCCCAGAATCCGGGCCGCCCAGATGTCGTCGCCCTTGAGTACCGCCGCGGCGGCAAGAGGGATGAGCACGTACACGAACGCGAACTTGTCATGGAGCGTCTGGATGCGTGTGAGGCTTTCACGCACCACGGCCATCGCCGCATCGGGGTTTCCCTGCCGCACCGCCAAAATGGCCCGAACATACAGCGTCAATGTCAGAAACCATGGACCGGCTTCTCGAAGCACCGATGTGGCCTCATCGAGCAAGCGTTCCGCCTGTCCGACGTCGCCGGTCACAAGGCACACCGACGCCATGCCGCTCAGCGCATTCCCGGATGCCCAGGGGATCGCCAGCGACTGAAACGCTGTGACGCTGCGAAGGAACCGCTCTCGGGCCGCGTCCACGTTGCCAACGGCATGCTCGACGTGCCCGAGCATGTTGTCAGCCTGCGCGACCATCTCTCTGTCGCCGGCACCGTGGGCGAGCGCAAGCGCGCGCGTGAGCCCGGTGCGTGCGCGCGCGAGCTCTCCCTGCGTGTACCACATGACTGCCGCTCCGAAGAGTGCTCTCGACTCGGCAGCCGGCGGCAGAGATGGCAGGGTCAGGATCTGTTCATACCACTGGAGGCCTTCCGCGGCATGCCCTCGGATCACCCAGAAGAAGAACGGTCCCCACGCGATGTCGGACGCTTCGGCGGGACGGCCGCGCTCGATGAGCCACGTCAGCGCGGCGCGGTAGTTCTCGAGGTCCGCACGCACGCGATCCAGCCATTCGGCCTGCGCAGGTCCAATCAACCCTTCCGCGGCAAGGGCGGCTTCGCTGGCGCAATAGCGCGCTAACCCCTCGAGGGCATCGTCGCGCTCACCCGCCGCGGTGAGCTCGAGAGCCGCGTACGCCCGCACCGTTTCGAGCATGTGATAGAGCGGACGGTTCGGAACTGAGCTCTCGGCTCGCAGAAGGAGGCTCTTGTCGATCAAGCGGGCCACTGCGCTGAGTGCGTCCTCGCTTCTGACCGAAAATCCGTCACGACTGGCAAGGACGGCCGCGGCTGCCTCTATTGGAAAACGACCCGGTAATGCGCCGAGACGCCGGAACGTGCGCTGCTCGTCGGGGTCGAGCAGCTGATAACTCCAAGCAACCGTCGCATTCATCGTCTGCTGGCGTTCCGGGAGATCGCGTGGCCCGACGGTCGAAAGCAGGACGTCCTGCTCGAGCCGGCGCAGCAGATTCTCGGCGGTCAGCACTTTGATCCACGGGGCCGCAAGCTCGAGGGCAAGCGGCAGCGCATCGAGCCGGCGACAAATCGCCGTCACGGTGGGGCCGTTCGCCGACGTGAGTCGAAAGTCGGGCTGCACGTCCCGAACCCGGTCCACGAAGAGTCGCACTGCGGGTGAGCGCGCCAGATCGGCGGACGGCCTCGCGTTCGATTCCACCTCCAGCGCGAGCGGTCCGACGGCATACTCCCGCTCTCCCCGCACATGGAGCGGCGCGCGGCTGGTCGCCAGCAGTCGCAGCGGCGCGACCGATGTCAGGAGATCGGCGACGAGCGGCGCCGCGTCCACTACCTGCTCGAAATTGTCGAGCACCAGCAACGTGGGGTGATCGTCGCACGCGACCCGCGCGCGTCTCGGCAAGTCGAGCGCCGTGACGTCCGACAGCCCCAGAGCCTCGGCGATCGCCAAGGCGACGAACGCAGGATTTCGAACGGCGGCCAACGGGGCGAAGGCCACACGGATTGCGCCCTCTGCCGCTATCGCGCGCGCAAGCTCCAGCGCTAGACGCGTCTTGCCGACGCCTCCCGGCCCCGTGAGCGTGACAAGACGGGCGGCGGGATCAGCGAGCCAGTGCCGCAGCGTCTGCACGTCAGCATCGCGGCCGAGAAGGGCGGTAAGAGCCAGTGGCAGTGAGACACCGCTCAGTTCACCGACTGCCGCGTGGTGTGCTGGGGCCCGTGCGCTGCCAAGGAGCGCGTCACGGGTCGCACCCGTCAGGTCGAGGGCGGCAGACAGCGCACGCACCGTCTCGGCGTGGGGCCGCCGTCGCTCCCCGCGTTCCAGCGCGCTCACGGCATGGACCGAGATGCCCGCAATCGTCGCCAGCTCGTCCTGCGTGAAGCCCGCCGCCTCGCGGAGCGCTTTGAGCTGCGCACCGAATGACTGCGGAGCGCGGGCTTTCATGGACCCTCCATCTTACCGCTACGGCTGTATGGGCGCCGTACGAGTTCTGTACGAGCGCTGTGGGTGTCGCCGGCTCCGCCGACATCCCATACTCGCCGCATGAGACGCGACGCAGTCGTCACGTTCCGAACTTCACATGCAGAAAGGAAACGGTATGAAGAATTACATCACTGCTCTCGGCATCGCGTTCACGGTCGCGCTGCCGCGCCCGGCTCACGCGCAGAGTGTCACAACGCCACCTGTGCCCACCGACATTCAGGTCGCAGCGCCGAACGAGGCTTTCCTCCTCGGCCGTGCGACCGGCACACAGAACTACGTGTGCCAGCCTGCCGATTCTCTCGGGCGTGTCGCCTGGACACTGTTCACGCCGCAGGCCACGTTGTTCGGCGACCTGGACGAGCAGCTCACGACCCACTTCTTCGGGCCCAACCCGGTCGAAGGCAATGTCGTCGTACGTGCGGCCTGGCAGGACTCCCGGGACACGAGCACGTTCTGGGGCCGGGCCGTCGCTTCCTCATCGGATCCCAACTTCGTCAGTCCAGGCGCAATTCCCTGGGTGAAGCTTGAAAGGGCCGGGGTCCAGGCGGGACCAACGGGCGGCGACACGTTAGCCCGAACAACTTTTGTCCAGCGGTTGAACACCGAAGGGGGCGTGGCGCCCGCGACGGGCTGTGCCCTGCTCAAAGACGTCGGTCGTAAGGCTTTCGTGCCTTACACGGCCGATTACTTCTTCTACAAGGACCCGACGCGCTAGCGCTCTTCCCGCAAGCGCAATCAGCAAAAGTGAGAAAGGCAATGGTACAGAAAATGGTGAAGAAATCAGCGATCGGTCTGTCCGCGCTGTCTGCAAGCATGGTAGTCCTGCTCCTGGGCGCGGCGCATCACACCCAAGCCGCACTCGTTGAAGGTGGCAAGGGGCCTCAGCTTCTGATTGGACGGGACGACGACAATATCGACAACGTCGACATTCAGGCCGGTGCTCAGGCGAACCAGTCCCTCAACCGCACCGACATCATCGACGGCGGGCCGGGCAACGACGTGATATTCGGACTGAACGGCAACGACGTCATCGAGGGCGGTCCCGGTCTGGATATCATCCTCGGCGGACCGGACGGCGGCGCGGCACCCGGAGGCCCCCCGAACAGCGACATCATGTTCGGCGGGCCGGGCAACGATGTGAATCTCTGGGCGCCTGGCGATGGAAGTGAAGCGTTTATCGGAGGGCCCGGTCTCGACGCGGTCGTATTCGGCGGGACCGATCGCCAGGCTATCCCCGATCCCGAGACGGGCGTTCGCCTGCCAACCCTGCTGTCGGGTGTTGAAGGATTTCCGCAGGGCATACCCACCGCCGACGTGAGTGGTCTGGTCCAGCACTGCACAGTGGAGCGGAGCCCGTCACCTGGCTACGACTACCTGCTGCGATTCCGTGGGCCGGCCGGCAACATCATCGTCACGGTGCGGGTGAGCGAGGTGGAACAGTTCTTCTGCCCGAGCAAGGACGGTGCAGGAATCGCCTTTGCGGACCTGACGCTTCCCTCCCCCACTTTCGTCGACGTTTCCCAGCAGGAGGTTGAGACTCTGAACCCGCTGGTCGCGGCGATGATTCGGTAGCGAAGCTCGCACCGAAGGAGGAAGCCGTCGGGCTTCCTCCTTCCCCCGTTCAGTTGCGCGACGAATCAAGTCCTTTATCATGGAATTCATTGTTCACTGTGTGGTTCGCGACTGCGGGGCCCTCAATTCCATCCTACGATGGGCTGGTTGATTGCTGCGCGTGCCGGGTTGCCGCGCAATCGCTGGAGGTCACACGCCATGACGATCGAAGACTTGGTGCCTCTCACAAACGGACTAACCGTGACTGTCTGCGGAAAGACGCTCGTCTGTGACCGCGCCCGCATCACGCCGGTCAGAAACGACGCGATCGATATGAGTTTTCTGATGGCCGGGACGGACTTCGTCCCACGGCTGCGACTGTTGCGCGAGCGGGTGCTCGGAGCCACGCCCGACGACGTGACGAAGATCGTCCGACGCGTGGTGAAGAGCGCACTCGGCTGCCGGTGAGCGGTAGGACCGTCTACGTCCCACCGGGACCGGTTTCGGAGACCCGTCGACGTCAT
>DATAEE010000165.1:0-38616 GCA_036258175.1 Vicinamibacterales bacterium | reverse complement strand
GCGCTACGGTGTGGGCGGCGGGATCCGTTATGTCTGGGGATCCGCCGACGTGGACGGCATCGCCGATTCGATCACCCTCGGCGGCTTCCAGATCGTCGGCGGCCTGCGCGTTCGGTTCTAACTGGAGTTAGTCGGCCGCTACTGAATCTCGCAGGGACGAACGTTGGGCGTACCTACCGGGCTCCAGGTCGGTGCAGCTGCGCCCTCGCCGTCGATCAAGACATCCCACTGTCGCTGGCCGCTTCCATTCCCTGCACAGATGATGTCGCAGGAGATGCCGCCGCAGTTCGCCCCGCTGGCTTTAACGAGGACCCCGAACGGTCCTCCGGAGAATCCACGCCGATTGAGGTCCGCTGCAATCGCGCGCATCAGCCTGTTCAGATTGTCGTGGCCTACGGGCGTCCCGTACGCGCTTCGCTGACACGCCACGACGTCATAGTGCGTCGCTGGCGACCCGCAGGAGACAGGCGTCGGCGGTCCGCCGGGCCCGGGCCCAGGAGCGGCGGGCGTCCGGAACGACGATACTGCCCAGGGGCTACTCACCTGACCGTCGCTTGACATCGAACGCCAGTACACCGTCGCCTGAGGAGGCAATTCCGCGTTCGGCAGCCAGATTGTCTCTCCTGTCACCGTGTTCTCGGGCACCGAGCCGAGCGCGAGCACCTGCGTAAACCCTGGATCCCTCGCAACCTGGAAGGCATAGTTCACATTGAGAATCGGTCCCAGCCGCGGTGAATTCCGCACCTTCAAGTGGGGCCGCTGATTCTCAGCCGTCTGTCCGTTGACCGGCTCCAGCAGTTGCGGGTCGAACAACTGCGAGGGCAGTTGGATTTCGAAATTTAGTCCGACGGCGAAATTCCCGGTGTTGGCGCCGTCGTACGCGCGCGCGCGCCAGAAGTACACGCGGCCGTTCTGAAGAGCATCCGGGAGGCGGAGCGCCGTGCGACCGGTTTGTCCGCCTTCGCCCTGCGCGATGCCTTCGCGAGCGTAAACCATGTTCCGGAAGCCGCCGTCTGCTGCGACTTCGAAGCGGTACAACAGCGGACGTGGACTGTTGGATGCGGCGTTCTCCACGAGCAGCGTAATCGGCTGCTCATTGCTCTTGAGCCTCCAGCCCTGGCCCGGTTCCAGCAGGACCGGCAGCGTGATTTCGACGCCCGGCATCGGCCCCGCGACGTAGGGGCTCAACGGGTTTTCGCTTTTCTCGCTTTTCGCGCAGGTAGCGGCCGTCACGGCGGCCGCGGTCAGCGCCACAGATATCAGAAGCCGACGGGAATGGGTGCGGGCCATGGGCAAACCTGTACCGGCCTCCAGGCCGGGGGAAACGACGGGCGCTTCCGGACACCCATCGGCGCGGAACACACCCCCCTTTACAGGAGGCGCGGGCTGTTGGGGAGCTTCGGTTAGCCGGAGTTCTTAGAATAGGAAGCAGACGCCTGACTGTCAAGAACTTGCAGGTTTTTCCGCGTTCTTTGGCGCCCCGCGTAGAGGCCAGCGCCGACGAGCGAGAACGCCATTACGAGGCCGGCTCCGCCAAGCGAGACGAGCAGGGCCGACTCCAAAGGAAGCCCAAGGCGCCTGAAGTAGAACCCGAACGTCGCCTCGCGGACGCCAAGGCCGTTGAGCGACACCGGGATCATCTGCACGAGCAGGCTGGCCGGGACCACGACCGCCAGATCCGACAGGCCGATTGAGATGCTGAGTGATCGCGCGACGCCGGCGTAGAACAACACCAGCAGCGCCTGCACGACGAGCGCGCCGGCGAACCCCAGCGCGAGCGCCTCGGGCCGATCCCGGAATCGCTCGAGAGCACCGGTGAGCCGCTCGAGCCGGATGTCGACCCATTCCGTTTTTACTCGCCGTGCCGGCGCGCACATCGCCGCGACCGCTGACGGCTTGAGGACGACGGCGAGGCCGAGCGCGAGAAACAGCGCGAGACCGGTCCAGACGATCGGTGCGCCGATCGGTCCGACTGAGCGGGCAAGCGTCGCACCTGCCGCGGCGATCAGACCGAGCGCCACGACGCCGAGACCGCGGTCCACCAGCACCACCGTCGCGGCGAGCGTTTTTGAGCCGGCGGCGCCAGCCGTATCGGTCACGCGGACCACGTCGCCGCCGATGTTGCTCGGAAGAAAGTTGTTGAAGAACGTGGCGACGAGAAACGACTCGGCGAGGCGACTCGTCGTCGCGCGAACGCCCTGCGCGTGCAGCAGCCTGCCCCAGCGCCACGCGCTGACGCCGATCATTGCCGCATACGCGGCGATCGCGGCGGCAATCCAGGCCACGTTCGCGCCGCGCGCAAGATCCCACAGCCGTCCAACGTCGCTGCGCGCGAGGAGCAGCGCGACCAGACCGACGCTGAGAACGGCCTTGAGGAGAACCGCGAGAGGTGAACGGAGTTTCACGCGGATTCGGGCAGTCGCGAGTGTATCAGATGGTACAATGCCGTGCCGCACCACATGCGCATTCTGATGATTGCGCCGGAGCCGTTCTTCGAGCCCCGGGGGACGCCGTTCAGCGAGTATCACCGGATCCGCGCGCTCCTCGACCTGGGCCATACGGTTGACCTCGTCACCTATCCGTTCGGGCGTGACGTCGAGCTGCCGGGGCTGCGCATCTTTCGCTCGCTCCGGCCACCGTTCATCCGGCGCGTGAGGATCGGTCCCTCGCTCGCGAAGGTCCCGCTCGATCTCTTGCTCGCCGCAACCGCCTGCCGCCGCGCGGCCTCGGAAAAGTACGACGCCATTCACTCGCACGAGGAAGGCGCCGTCATTGGCGTGCTTCTCTCCGCAGTTCTCGGCGTTCCGCATCTTTATGACATGCACTCGAGCCTGCCGCAGCAGCTCACGAACTTCGGCTTCAGCCGGTCGCGACTGCTTGCGGCGGTGTTTGGATGGGCCGAGCGTCTCGTCATCCGCCGCTCCCGCGTCGTCATCGTCATCTGCCAACACCTGTTCGAGACCGTGCGCGGGATCGACGCGGATGTGCCGGCCGTTCTGATCGAGAACGCGCCAGGCTCAGGGGATGACCCCGATCCTGGCTCCGGCAAAGCGGTGCGCGACGCGCTCGGCATCGCGCCGGCAGCGCCGCTCATTCTCTACACGGGAACCTTCGAAGCGTATCAGGGCCTTGATCTGCTCTTTGCCGCGATGCGCACCGTCGCGATGATCCGCCCGGACGCGAGGCTCGTGCTCGCTGGTGGAGAGCCCGCGCAGGTCGAAGATGCGCGCGCGGAGGCGAGGCGAGCGGGAGTAGGCAACGTCACGGTTTTTGCGGGACGGCGCACGCCTGAAGAGATTCCGCACTTCCTCGACGCGGCCAATGTTCTCGTATCGCCGCGAAGTTCAGGTACGAACACACCGCTGAAGATCTATCAGTACCTCCGGTCCGGGCGGCCGATTGTCGCGACGCGGTTGCTGACGCACACACAGGTTCTCGACGATGACGTTGCGCTGCTGACCGAGGCGACGCCGGTGGCGTTCGGTGAAGGCATCCTCACCGCGATCCAGGATGCGGCCCGGGCGCACCAGCTGAGCGCGCGGGCGCTGGCGCTCGCCGCGACGAAGTACAGCTACGACGCCTACCTCGACCGCACGCGTGAGGCGTGCGACCGGTTGTTCGGCGTGCCTGCCGCCCGGCAGGTCGCCGGAGGAGTGGCGTGATCGACGCCGAGCACTACTCGTACGCCGTCTACGCCGACCCCGCGACCGCGGAGCGATTCGACGCGGCGAGATTCGGCGGTCCTATTGGGACGCTGATTGCCGAAGCGCAGGAACGCGTCCTCATGCGTTTCCTCAGCCCCGTCCCCGGGATGGAAATCCTCGACGTCGGAACAGGCACGGGGCGCGCGGCCATCGTTCTCGCACGCCGGGGCGCGCGCGTCACCGGGATCGACGCGTCGGCGGAAATGCTGACCGTCGCGGCGCGCCGCGCGCAGGCGGAACCGCAGCTGCCGCTCACCTTCGCGCGAGGCGACGCTCACTCACTGGCTTTTCCCGACCGATCGTTCGAGGCGGCGGTCTGCCTGCGCGTGGTGATGCACACGCCCGACTGGCGGCGCGTGATCGGCGAACTGTGCCGCGTGGCACGCCGGCGCGTCGTGATCGACTACCCGGCGCTCGCGAGCGCCGCCGCGCTTCAAGCCGCGGGGCGCAGAGGTCTGGCGTTCGCCGGCAGGCGCGTCGAAGCGTACCGCGTGTTCAGCGATCGGGTCATTCGCGCGGCTCTGGAATCGCGCGGCTTCAGGATCGCCGGCATCGACCGGCAGTTCGTGCTGCCGATCACGTTCCACAAGGCGATTGGGTCGCGTGCGTTTACGACGCACGCCGAGGGCGCCCTCGCGGCTATCGGCCTGCTGCGGCTCGCGGGATCGCCAGTGACGATCGTCGCCGAGCGTGTCGAGTAGCCTGGTCACGGGAGCGAGCGGCTTCACCGGCGGGCATCTGGCTCGCCATCTTGCCAGGAGCGGACGGCGCGTCCGGGCGCTCGTCCGCAATCCGAACGCGCCGCCCGCACGGGCGCTCGCCGCGGACGGGATCGAGGTGGTGAAAGGCGACCTGACGGACCGCGCGTCGATCGCCGCGGCGATGGCCGGCGCCTCGATCGTGTACAACATCGCCGCGTTGTATCGCGAAGCGTCGCTGCCGGAGTCGGCCTATCGAGCGGTGAACGCCGAGGCCGTCGGCGTCATCATCGAAGAGGCGGCGCGTGGGGGCGTCGGCCGTGTCGTGCACTGCAGCACGGTCGGAGTGCACGGCGACGTCGAGCATCCCCCCGCGACCGAGGACGCGCCGCTTCGCCCCGGCGACGTCTATCAGGAAACGAAGGTTGCGGGCGAAACGATCGCGCGCGAGGCGGCCGCCAGAACAGGGATGCCGCTGGTCATCTCGCGGCCGACGGGCATCTACGGTCCTGGTGATCGGCGGCTGCTGAAACTGTTTCGCGGCGTGGCGCGCGGCCGGTTCGTAACGCTCGGCCGCGGCGACATCTACTATCACTTGACGCACATCGACGACCTGGTCGAGGGCTTCCGGTTGTGCGGCGAGGTCGAGCAGGCCGTCGGGCGAACCTACATCCTCGCCGGTCCCGATGTGACAACGCTGAAGGAGCTGGTGCAGATCATTGCGGACGAAGCGGGCGTGAGCCGGCCGTGGCTGCGGCTGCCGGTCTGGCCTTTCTGGTTGGCGGGCGCCGTGTGCGAGGCGGTATGCGCCCCGTTCAGTATCGAGCCGCCGATCTACCGTCGGCGAGTGGATTTCTTCACTAAGAGCCGGGCGTTCGACATTACGCGGGCACGCCGCGATCTCGGCTACGCTCCGCAGATCGGTGTCCGCGAAGGAGTGCGAAGGACGCTCGAGTGGTATCGCGAGCAGGGGTGGATCTAGCCCATTGTTGATTGTTGAATGCTGATTGCTGAATGACTGAGATCCCGCGCGCGCAAGAGCAGCTGTTCGATCGCCGGCGGTCGGCCCGCGAGAAGTACTCCGCCCTCGTCGTCGGGCGGCCAGGCATCGCCGCGCTCCTCAAACACGAGTTCGTGACATTCGCGGCCCAGGAGACGCCGGGCGCGGTCGGCCTGGTCCTGCGGAAGACACTGTACCCGTTGCTGCTCGGCCGAACCGGGAGGAACGTCGTGTTTGGCCAGAACGTCGTGCTGCGCCATCCGCACAAGATCGAGATCGGCGATGACGTGGTCATCGACGACCATTGCCTGATCGATGCGAAGGGAGAGGGCAACCGAGGGATCAGGATCGGCAGCGGCGTGTTCATCGGCCGGAACACGATCCTGTCGTGCAAGAACGGGGACATCGAGATTGCGGACGGTGCGAACATCGGGTTCAACTGCGAAATCTTTTCCGCGAGCCGCGTGACCGTCGGCCGGAGCGTGCTGCTGGCGGCGTACTGCTATCTGATCGGCGGCGACCACGAGGCGGCGGATCCGTCGCGCCCGGTTCTGGAACAGGAGCGTCGATCGGTCGGGATCAGCGTCGGCGACGGCGCCTGGCTTGGCGCCGGCGCCAAGGTGCTGGATGGCGTCACCATTGGCGCGCGCGCGATCGTCGGCGCGGGCGCCGTCGTGCGCGAGGCGATTCCCGATGGCGCGACCGCTGTAGGCATCCCGGCGCGGATTCTGGCAGCACCCTGAGCACCGTGAGCACCCGGAGCACCGTGAGCACCCGGAAGTTGAACGTCCTTCAGGTCTGCGATCACCTAGGCTGGGAGGGATCGCGGATGCACGGAGTGAAGCGCCTGTTTGCGTGGATGATTCCCCGATTCGACCCGGACCGGTTCGACGTGTCGCTCGTCAGCCTGCGCAAGCGAGATTTGTCCGAGGAAACCCTCGACGCGCTCGGCGTCGACATCACGTATCTCCACAAGTCGAAGTTCGACCCCTCGACGCTTCCCGCGCTGCTGAAAGTGATCGATCGGAAGAAAGTCGACATCCTCCATCTTCACGGCTACGGCGCCACCACCTTTGGGCGCATGGCCGGCGCGATGCGGCGTCTGCCCGCCATTCTGCACGAGCACGCCAACCTGACCGACACGCCCTGGTTCCAGAAAGTTGCGGATGTGGCGCTCGAGCGGTTCACCGACATCGCGATCGCGGTGTCGACGAGCACCGCCGAGTTCGTCGTGGAGGCGCGGAAAGTGCCGCCGGAGAAGGTGAAGGTGGTCTATCTCGGCGCGCCGGTCGACGAGTTCGCGAAGCCGCGACCGGCCGAAGAGATCGCCGCGGTGAAGCGCGAGCTCGGCGTGGGGCCTGGCGATTTCGCGATAGGAACCGTCACGCGGCTGCACGATTCGAAAGGGAACGAGTACCTGGTCGAGGCGGCCAGGCGGGTGCTCGACTCGCGGCCGCAGGCAAAGTTCTTCCTCGTCGGCGAAGGTCCCCTGCGCGGCGCGTTGGAAGCGCAGGCGGCGGCGCTCGGCCTCGGGGATCGGTTTGTTTTTCACGGGTTCGCCCGCGATGTCGCCGCCGTGCTGTCGGCATTCGATCTCAGCGTGTTCCCGTCGCTCTGGGAGGGCACGCCACTGACCGTCTTCGAGGCGCTCGCTGCGGGAAAGCCCATTGTCGCGACGGACGCCGACGGCCTCGTCGACGTCCTGACCGCCGGCCGTGACGCCGTCATCGTCCCCCGGCGAAATGCTGAGGCGCTTGCTGCCCGGATCGTCGCCTTGATGGACGACCCGCAGGAGCGCGCGCGACTGTCAGCCGCGGCGCGCGAAACCGGCCGCGAATACGACATCGCAACGTTTGTCAGAAAAATGGAGCGCTTGTACGGGATTCTCCACGACGTGTCGCGCCGCACGCGCCGGCGTGGCGTCCTTGAGGCAGATCTGTCCTTCCTCGCGCGTGGGGCGATGGCGTGAGCCGTGTCGCCGTCGTCACCTCCAGCCCGCCGCTCACTGAAGGCGGGCACCTCGTGATCGCCCGCGAGATCGTCGACACGCTGCGCGCGATGGGGCACGAGGCGGATCTCGTCACGACGCCGCAGAACCGTTTCGGACGGCAGGCCTCAGCCTATCTCGCAACCTGGATGACCGACGTCGGCTTCGACGGCGCGGGCCGGCCCGTCGACCAGGTCATCAGCATGCGCTTTCCCAGTTACGCGGTGCGTCATCCGCGTCACGTGTGCTGGCTGAACCACACGATGCGGGAGTACTACGATCTCTGGCCGCGCTTCAGCGCGACGCTCGGCGCGAAGACGAAGGTGAAGGAACAGATCCGCCGGCGGCTCATCCATGCCGCGGACAGTTATCTTTTCAAGCGCAATGTAAATCGGCTCTTCGTGCAGTCGCGCACGATCCAGAAGCGCCTGGAAGTTCTCGGCGGCATCCAGTCAACCGTGTTGTATCCGCCACCGCCCGCGCGCGCCTACCGATGCGACGGGTACGGCGATTATTTTTTTGCGGTTTCACGCCTCGCGCCGCTCAAGCGATTCGACCTGCTGCTGCGGGCGCTTGCCGAGCCTGCCGCCCGCGGCATCCGGTGCGTGATTGGTGGCGACGGCGAGGAGCGCGACAGTCTCGCATCTCTCGCACGGCAGCTCGGCGTGGCGGATCGCGTGCAGATGATCGGACGGCTGGACAGCTCAGGTGTCGTGAACCACCTCGCGCGCTGCCGCGCGGTCGTGTTCATTCCTTTAGAAGAGGACTACGGCTTCGTGACAGTTGAAGCATTCGCGGCAGGCAAGCCGATCATCACGTGCCACGACAGCGGCGGTCCGACTGAGCTCGTCGTGGACGGACGGCATGGACTCATCTGCGCACCCGAGCCGCGGGAACTGGCGGCGGCGATGCGGCGGCTGATCGACGATGATGGAGCGGCGCAGCGAATGGGTACCGAGGCGAAGCGCGTCGCGGACGGAATGTCGTGGCCCCGAGCCGTACAGGAGCTCCTGATCCCGTGAGCGTAGTCGCCGCCGACAGCGCGCCGGTCCAGTCGGCGCGACGGCTTTTCCCTGGAGTCGCCACCGCAGCCGCGGTCGCGCTGATCCTCCTTGGCGTTGCCGCGTCCATCGACTTCCCCCGCGCCGAGCACGGCTTCAAAGGTGACGAGGCCACCTACTACATGCTCGGGCACAGTCTCGCCCGGGACTTCGATTTTACCTACGAGCGTCACGATCTGATTCGCGTCTGGGAGGAACACACCGCGGGCCCGGAGGGAGTGTTCTTGAAGCGGGGCAAGACGAACCGCGTCGAAGCGACAGACGCGTTTCCGTGGTTCCGCCGGATCTCCACAGACGAGCCGTCCGAGACACGGCTGTACTTCGGGAAGTCTTTCATCTATCCGCTCGTCGCCGCGCCGTTCCTCTGGCTCTTCGGGACGAACGGCTTCCTCGTCCTTCATGCGTTGCTGATTGCGCTCGACATCCTCGTCGCTTACTTGTGGCTCGCCGATCGTGGAACGTCGCCAGCGCTCGCTGCCGCATTCGCAGTCGTGTTTCTGGTGGGCTCCGTTGCGCCCGTGTATTTCGTCTGGATCACGCCGGAGTTGTTCAACCTCTCCCTGGTGTTCTATGCGGCGTACCTGTGGCGGACGAATCACGAGTATCTCGCCGCGGTTCTCGTGGGAATACTCACATTCTCGAAGCCAACGCACGCGGTGCTGATCGCGCCGCTTGTCCTGCTGGCCGCGTGGCGGCGCGAGTGGAGCCGCGCCGTGGGGCTCGTGGCTGTCTTCGGAGCAGTCGCCGGCGGTCTCTATCTGATGAACTTCGGGATCACCGGCGAGTTCAACTACCAGGGAGGCTATCGAAAGACGTTCTACCACACGACCGGGTTCCCGTTTGCGAACACCTGGGAAACCTTCGACCGCATCGCGCCGGTACACGGCCGCGACAAGATTCTGGCTGACACGCTCGCCAATCAGCACACGCTCGAGGTCTTTGCGCGAAACGTCTGGTACTTTCTTCTCGGTCGCCACTCGGGATTGATCCCGTATTTCTTTCCTGGCGT
Source organism: Vicinamibacterales bacterium (assembly GCA_036258175.1). GTDB lineage: Bacteria > Acidobacteriota > Vicinamibacteria > Vicinamibacterales > 2-12-FULL-66-21 > DATAEE01. Next base: position 29,157 of record DATAEE010000165.1, on the reverse strand, counting down.
TGTCGCCCTGGCCTTGTTCCTCGCGTCTCGACGCGAGCGGCAGTTATGGCAGTGGCTGCTGCTGGGCGCCGCCGTGGCGGCAATCGGCGCCATCCTGTTCATTACGCCGTTCACCTGGTCAGGCGGTGGCGGCCCGGTGGGGAACCGGTACTTCCTCAGCTTCTATCCGTTGCTGCTGTTTCTGATGCCGGCGATCGAGAGCCCGCGGGTGCCGCTCGTCGCGCTCGCCGTCGGGGCGCTGTTCACCGCGAAACTCCTCGTCAATCCGCTGTGGTACTCGTTCAAGCCCGGTGAGCACGTCAAATCAGGACCGCTGCGTCTTCTGCCGATCGAGTTGACGATGCTGAACGATCTGCCGGTCAACGCCGATCCGAATCGATCGCGGCGGCTGCTGTCCGGCGGCGTGATGTCGTACTTCCCCGACGACAATGCGTATACGCCTGAGGGCGAGGCCTTCTGGGTCCGGGGCAAATCGCGCGCGGACGTCATTCTCCGGGCGCCGCTCGCCGAGTTGCCAGAAGGAGGATGGCGCGGGTGGCGAATTGGACGCCTCGAGATCCGCGTGGATGCGCCGATCGCGAACGTCGTCACGATTGACACAGGTCGTGATGAACGCACCATCAGGCTGGAGCCGGGCGTGCCGCAGACCTTCACTTTGGAAATGCCGCGCGGCGTTCCATACCGGCCCTACGAGACCCCGACCAGCTACGTCTACGTCGTCACGTTCACGACAACGAACGGGTTTGTTCCGTTCCTCGAGATGCCGCCATCGAGCGACAGCCGGTACCTCGGCGCCCGGATCACGCTGAAGCCGGAGTTTCGATGATGCGCGAGCGAGTACAATTGACGCATGTCCTATCGAACACCCCTTGAAGCGCGGGTTGCCAAGAAAGTCGCAAAGGCGATCGGCGACTACAAACTGATCGAGGACGGCGACCGGATCATGGTCGGCCTGTCGGGCGGCAAGGACAGCTGGGCGCTGATGCAGGTGCTTCACGTGCTCCAGCGCCGCGCGCCCATCTCGTTCACCGTGATCGCCGTGACCGTAGACTCGGGCTACGAGGGGTATCGACGCGATCTGATCGAATCGGCCTGCGCGGAACGCGGCTGGGACGTCGTCGTCGAGCAGACGTCGATTGGCGACGTGATGGACGACATTCTCGAAGACGGCGCGACGCCGTGTTCGCTGTGTGCCCGGCTGCGCCGCGGCGTGTTGTACCGGCTCGCGGACGAAGTCGGCGCGACCAAGATCGCGCTCGGCCACCACGCCGACGACGTTATCGAGACGCTCGTCATGAATCTCTTCTTCGCGGGATCGCTCAAGGCGATGCCGGCGCGCCTCGTGTCGGACAACGCGCGCCACATCGTCATCCGGCCGCTGGTTTACGTCAGCGAATCAGAGGCCAGGCAATACACGAACGAGTCCGGCCTGCCAATCGTCGGATGCTGCTGTCCGGCCTGCGGGGATCTCGGTCTCCAACGTCAACGCGTCAAGCGACTGATTGCCGAGCTGGAAGTCGAACACCCCGACATCAAGAACTCCATGCTGCGCGCGGCCGCGAATTTGCAGCCGCGCCATCTGCTCGATCGGCGGTTCGGATCCACGCCCGACGCCGAGCCCTCGTTGCCAACTGGAACGTTGCCGTTGACCATCAGGCACTAGGCGCCAATGAGAGCCGTCGTGCAACGCGTCGCGGGCGCACGCGTGCGAGTTGGCGACCGTACCATCGGCGAGATCGGACCGGGCCTGCTCGTCCTGCTCGGCGTAGCAGACGATGACGCGCCCGCCGACGTCCAATACATGGTGAGCAAGGTGCGCGATCTGCGGATCTTCGATGATGACGCAGGAAAGATGAATCGGACCGTTGTGGAGACTGCGGGCGGCGTACTTGTGGTTTCCCAGTTCACGTTGTGCGGCGACGTGCGCAAGGGGCGCCGGCCGTCATTCGATTCGGCGGCGCCTCCGGCGCTCGCCCGTGCGCTCTACGAGGACGTTGTGCGCGATCTGCGTGGTTCGGGGCTTCAGGTCGCGACCGGCGAGTTTCAGGCGCGGATGGCGGTCGAGCTCGTCAACGATGGGCCCGTGACGATTCTTCTCGACAGCAAAAAACTCTTCTGAGTGGTGTCAATGTCGAATGACGAATGCCGAAGGCCGAACGCGTTCAGCGTCGCCGGGTGGTCGGTACTGCCGCTCATGCTTCTGCTCGTTTCCACGCCAGCCGGCGCCCAACAGCGGCCGTTGGTGACCGAAGACCCCGAAACGATTGGTTCCGGAAACATCCTGATCGAGGCTGGCCTCGACTACGCGCAGGACGTGGAGTATCCCGCCTCGGGCTTGACGGGCGACTTGCTCCGGTGGCCGACCGTCGGTGCCAGCTTCGGCGTCGGCTCGATCGTCGAGATCCAGGTTGACTGGGCGCCGTACCAGCGCCTGGCGGTCGACAGGCTTGTGCCGGCGCCTCTGTCGAGCCACCTCGACTTCGACGGGGACACTACCTCCGACGTGGACGACATGGTCGTCGCCACCAAGCTGCGGTTTCTGTCGGAGGCCGCTGGCCGGCCGGCGCTCGGCGTTCGATTCGCGACGAAGGTGCCGCTCGCGTCGAACGAGAGCGGTCTCGGCCTCGACACGACTGACATCAACGTGTCGGCGCTCGTCGGCAAAACGGTCCAGTCCACCCGCATCGTCGGGAACGCTGGCTTCGCGCTTCTCGAAGACCCGACCGGGGGCGATAGTCAGAGTAATGCGCTGACGTATGGTTTCTCGATCGCGCGAGCGATCGCTCAAGGTTTCGAGGTCGTGGGTGAGATCAACGGCCGTGCCACGTGGCGGGATGATCCGCCCGTCGGAACGGAATCCCGCTCGATGCTGCGTTTCGGCACGAGGTTTACGCGAGGCGCCGTACGCGTTGATGGCGGGCTTTTGATCGGTCTGACGTCGATTGACCCGAGCTGGGGGTTCACGGGCGGCGTGACGTGGGTCTTCCGCGGTTTTACGGTCCCGTAGGGTAGCAGGCGCGCAGCAGCCTGATCTCCTCGTCCGTCCTGGCGCTGTCCCACCCGAGCTCCGCCGCCGCGTTCGCCGCAACGCGCTCGATAGCGTCGTCTCCTGGGTATTCCATCGATCCCAACGGTGTCCGGCGCATGACGACGTCGCTCAGCCGGACGGCCGACTCGGCGCGGATCGCGTGGACGATCTCCGCCGCGGTGACCGGCATACGATCCGAAACCCGCGAGATGAGATCGCGGCGCTCTCCCATCAGGCGGATAATCGGCGCACAGCGCTCCGCGTACGTCGCGACAAGGTGCGACCGGACCACGGGATCGAGCTCCACGCCAACGGCTCGGCCCGTTTCGATTGCAAGCGCTTCGTGATCGGCGATCCCGGCGCCGGGGAGCGTCTCACGCGCAGTCGTCGAGCGGCCGGCCGATCGGCCGGCAAGCCTCATGACTCGATCGACAGCGCGCTCGGCCGCGAGGCGCGCGGTCGTGTACTTGACGCCGACAAGTGTCAGCGCTCCTGGCGCGCCGTTCGAGGCGTGGTCGATGACGGCGTGCCGCGCTCTCAGCTCCGGCCCTCGGCGTCCCTCGACGGCAGGCACCAGACCCCGGTGCACCAGCGTCACGTCGGCAGGCGTCACGTGCAAAGCGGGGAACGCGGCGTTCACATCAGCGAGGCACGCCCGGAGCTCGTCGGCCGACACGCCGGCGTCCTGCGGGTTCGCGAACGCTGGCGACTGCCATGTGCCGACGAGCGCGCGGCCGCGCCACGGCGTCATGGTCAGCATTCGTCCGGTTGGCGCCTGTGCGGCCAGAGCGAGATCGCCGGCGGGCCGGCGTGTCACGACGTTCAACGCTTTGAGAAGAGGAAAGGGACGCTCGTCGCCAAAGAGCCGCATGACCTGACCGGCCTCGCCGCCGGCGGCGTTGAGCACGACGCGCGCCAGCACCTCGTGCTCCGCACCGGTCAGCCGATCGCGGACGCGCATGCCCGCGACACGGCCGTCCTGCCGCAGAACACCGATCGCCTCGACGTAGTTGGCGAGGATTGCGCCCTTACGGGCGGCGGCGAGCGCGAAGCCGATCGTCAACCGATCGGCTTCGACCATCTGGTAGTCGTACCACGTCGCGCCGCCGGTCAGCCCGGCGTCGCGGATTCCCGGGAAGAGCTTCAACGTGGCAGTCCGCGAAACGAGTCGCGCAGGCGGCAGACGCAGTTCCGGTTCGATGCCGTCGTTGCGATGGCGCCCCAGCCACGCGTCCAGCTTGAATCCCGCGCGAAGCGCGAGCCGGCCCTTGCTCACCGAGCGGTACGTCCCGACGAGAAACGGGATCGGACGGAGCAGGTGCGGCGCGATGCGCGCCAGCGCGCGCCGTTCGCGGATCGCCATGCGCGCGTGCCGCAGACGCAGGCCGCCGAGCGATCGCAGCCCGCCGTGCGCGGTTTTCTGGTGGTTGAACGACGCGCCGCTGCCAAAATCACCGCGCTCGACGAGCGCGACGCTGAGACCGCGCGCGGCGGCATCGTACGCGGCGATGAGGCCGTGCACCCCGCCGCCGACGACGAGCAGGTCGACGGGAGCGACGCCGAGCCGCACGGGATCCCGAGCGAGCGTCATTCGACGTATATTACTGCGTCGTGTCGCCGCCCCACGGTTCTGCGCCGCGCGTTCGCGCGTACTGGGACCAGCACATTCACGATCTCGAGATTTCGCAGCACGCGCCGGGCACGCCCGGTTTCTTCGCGGATCTGGATCAATATCACTTCGAAAAACTGCATCATCTCCTGCGGCTGGTCGATTTCGATGGGCAGCGCGATCGGCGGGTGCTCGACGTTGGCTGCGGTGCGGGCGTCGATCTCGCGCGGTTCGCGCGCGGCGGAGCACGCGGCGTCGGAGTCGACGTGGCTCACGGCGCGACGCGGCTCGCTGCGACGAACATGGCGCAGCAGCGGCTGCCCGCGTCGATCGTGGAAGCCGACGGCGCCGAGCTTCCGTTCCGGGATGGATCGTTCGACCTCGTGTTCGCGCACGGTGTCATGCAGTACGCCGCCGACGATCGGGCAATCGTGGGTGAAGTCCGGCGCGTCGTGAAGCCTGGCGGCAGCGCGATTTTTCAGGTGTACAACCGCGTGTCGTGGCTGAACGTGCTCTCGAAACTCATGAAGGTCGGACTCGAGCACGAGGACGCGCCAATCCTTCGCAAGTACAGCCTCGGCGAATTCCGCCGTCTCCTCACCGGGTTCAGCGACGTGCGGATCGTCCCGGAGCGGTTTCCCGTGAAGTCGCGCCTTCACGGTGGATGGAAGGGAACGCTCTACAACAGTCTGTTCGTCGGCACGTTCAACGCATTGCCGCGCGCGCTGGTCGGCCGGTTCGGCTGGCATCTGCTCGCCTTCTGTCGTCGTTGAAGCGGCGTCCTGGGAAATGATGGATCGATTGATTCGCACGAGTCGCCGGATGGTCCGCTTTGTGAAGGCGCATGCATACGGCAACGACTTTCTCCTCGTAGCGGACGAAAAGCTCCCCGTCGATGTTCCGGCGCTCGCCCGCGCGATGTGCGACCGTCACGCCGGCATCGGCGCGGACGGGCTCATCCTGTTCGAAACGACCGACTTTGGCGCCTCGATGCGGCTGTTGAACGCCGATGGCAGCGCCTCGGAGGTGTCCGGCAATGGCATCCGCTGCCTCGCGGCGCTGCTGACGTACGAGCGGCCGGGCACGCGCGAAATCGGAATAGAGACGGATGCCGGCATGAAAAGGTTGACGCGGCTCGCCAGCAAGGGCTCGCGCCAGACCTTTCGCGCGGCGATGGGCAAGCCGGAGGATCTTCGTGTCGTCGATCTCGACGCGGGCGACGAGAAGGTTCGAGCGGTCGTCCTTCGTGTCGGAAATCCGCAGTGTGTCGTGCTCGGCGAGGTGTCCGAGGAACGATTGAACCGGCTGGGTCCGCTGCTGACCCATCACCAGTACTTTCCGGCCGGCACGAATGTCGAGTTCGCCGACGTCGAGGCGCCCGATCGCGTTCGCATCCTCATCTGGGAACGCGGCGTCGGTCCGACGCTCGCGTCTGGAACCGGCGCGTGCGCGGCAGCGGTGGCTGCGGCCGCGTACGGCGGCGCTGCGCGGAAGGTCGAAGTGACCTCGCCGGGGGGCAGCCAGCTCGTCGCGTGGACCGATGCCGGACTCTTCCTGACGGGCTGGGCCGAGTTGATCTGTGAGGGAACCTGGGTCGCGCATGCGTAGGTACCACGAGGCGGCCGAGGCCGTAGAGGTCTACTCGCCCGCGGAGGAACAGTTCAACCGGCGCCGCCGGACCGTAGGCCTTTTCGCAGGCCCAGCCCTCTTCCTCATCCTCCTTGTTGCGCCGCTGCCGCTTCCGACGCCTGCGCATCGGCTCGGCGCGATCCTCGCGATGATGGTGGTGCTGTGGGTGACGGAGGCACTGCCGCTCGCGGTCACGGCGTTGATCGGTCCGGTGCTCGCAATCCTGCTCGGGGTCGCGCAGGCCCGCGTGGCGTTCGCGCCGTTCGCCGATCCGATCATCTTTCTGTTCATCGGCGGGTTCATGCTCGCCGAGGCGATGTTCGTGCATGGCCTCGACAGACGCATCGCCTACACCGCGCTCGCGTCGCCAGCCGTGGGCCGCAGCCCGTGGCGGATTCTGATCGTGTTCGGCGGCGTCACGACGTTCATCTCGATGTGGATCAGCAACACCGCGACGACCGCCATGATGTTTCCGATTGGGCTGTCGATCGTCGCTCACGTCACCAAGGGCCGCAACCAGGATCCCGCCACGCGCCGTTTCGCCATGGCAATGATGTTGATTACGGCGTTCGGCGCTTCTGTCGGCGGAATGGCGACGCCGATCGGCACACCCCCGAACCTGATTGGCCTCGGAATGCTCGAGCGGCTCGTCGGCTACAGGCTGTCCTTTGCAGCGTGGATGGTCTTCGGCGTGCCGCTGACGATCATCCTGTTTGCCTTTCTGGTTGTGTACTTCGGAACGACCCTCGTAAAAGGCGTCAAGTTCGATGCGTCGGCGGCGAACCCGCTGAAGTCCGAGCTGGCCAAGCTCGGCGGGTTGACCAAAGGGGAGCGCAACGTGCTCGTGGCGTTCGGCATCACGGTGGTGCTCTGGCTTTTGCCGGGGGTGCTCGCCATCATCGGGATGAGCTCGACGCCATTCGCGCGGGCGTACGGCGCCGTGGTGCCGGAGTCGGTCGCGGCAATGATCGGCGCCATCCTGTTGTTCCTGCTGCCCGTGAGCTGGCGCCAGCGGCGATTCACGCTCGGGTGGGACGACGCGGCGCGGATCGACTGGGGCATCATCCTGCTGTTCGGCGGTGGGCTGACGATGGGGGAGCTGGCGTTCTCTACGGGCCTCGCTGAACGCCTGGGGAGAGGAATCGTCGCGATGTTGCCGGTCAGCGGACCCGTCGCGCTCACGCTGCTCTTCACCGCCGTGGCGATCATCGTGTCCGAGACGGCTTCCAACACGGCCTCAGCGAACATGATCGTGCCGATCGCCATCGCCGTGGCGCAGGCATCAGGCGTCGATCCTGTCATCCCCGCGCTGGCCGCGACGCTCGGCGCGAGCATGGGATTCATGATGCCCATCTCGACACCGCCCAACGCCATCGTCTACAGCTCCGGGCACGTGCCCATCAATGTGATGATGCGGTACGGATTCGCGCTCGACCTGGTCGGATTCCTGCTCATCACCGCGATGCTGCTGGCGTTCGGCGGGATGCTGCGCTAGGCCCTTCGACCCTTCGACGTTGCTCAGGGTCGTCCCGAGCTCAGGGCAGGCGGGTTCTGCCACCTTGCGCGTCACCGGACGTTGAGATTCTTGCCTACTGTCTGCTTCTGGGTTTTTGCCGTGGCGGCGGCGTGGGACCGCGGAGCACCGCCTCCAGACGCGCTTCTACGCCTTCGAGCGCCTTGCTGGCGGCCAGGTAGTCTTCCTTCGCCAGCGCTGCGCGCGATTCTTGCACTCGCTGACTGGCGACATCGATTGCGTGATCAATGTCGGGTATGTCTTGACGCCGCGGACGTGCCTTGGCTAGGGCGGCGAGACGCGTTTGCGCGCGCTTGACGGCCGCGTCGGCCGAGAGCAGAGCGCGCTCGGCCTGGCTGCGGGCCGCGGCCTTCCGATTGGCCGCTTCCCGCGCTGCGTCCTGTGCACGCTCGCTCGAGTCGAGCGCGTGGCTGAGCGCGAGCCGGTAGTCGCGCGCGCGGACGGCTTCTTCGGATCGCGCGAGCGCGGCGCGCGCCGCTTCGTACTCATCGCGCGCGTACAGGTCGGCGCCAGCCGCCCGCGCGGCGTCGATCGCCCCCTGCGCCTGATGCATCTCTTTGTTGGGGGGTTCGGAGCAGGCGATCGTCGCCGCGATCGCGATCACGGCAATCGGCAGCGTCGCCCTGAGCATCGGGGTTTCGATGATACGATGAAAACGCTCGCACCGCACGATCGTCCGCGCGAAAAACTGGACCGCATCGGCCCGGGCGCGCTCGGCGACAACGAGCTCGTCGCGATCGTGATTGGGCACGGGACGCGCGGGCGGAGCGCGCTCGACGTCGCGAACACGCTTCTCGAGGCGGCCGGCGGTGTGCATGGGCTGGCCCGCTTGCGGCGCGATGAGCTCGGGCGCGTCCGCGGCCTGGGCGCCGCGAAAGGGGCCCAGGTGGTTGCGGCGGTCGAGTTGGGCCGGCGCACGTTGTTGCGCGGCGTGGAGCGGCGGACGCAGATCGTGAACCCGTGCGACGCCGCGGCGTACTTGATACCGCAGTTCGGATCGGGACCCGTGGAGCGGTTTGGCGTGCTGCTGCTCGATACTCGGCATCGCGTCATCCGCGCGCGGCTGCTGTCGATCGGTACGCTCGATGCGAGCCATGCGGATCCCCGCGCCGTGTATCGCGAGGCGCTCGTCGGTGGCGCGGCCGCGATCGTGCTGTTCCACAACCACCCCTCGGGCGATCCGACGCCGAGCAAGGATGACGTCGCGCTGACCGCGCGGCTGGTGGCGGCGGGGGCGCTCATGGGCATCGATGTGGTGGATCACGTGATTCTGGCGGACAACTCCTATCGGAGCTTCAAGGAAGACGGATATCTGTGAGCCGTACGCTGTATTTCGACTGCTTCGCCGGCGCCTCCGGCGACATGGTCCTGGGAGCGCTGCTCGACGCTGGTTTGCCGATCGACGATCTCCGCAGCGCGCTTGGCAGCCTCGCGATCGAAGGTCGCTGGCACGTCCACGCGGATCGTGTGCTGCGTGCCGGAGTATCGGCCACCAAGTTCACACTGCACAGCCACGATCACGACGGAAACCATGAGCACCATGAGCACCATGAGCACCATGAGCACCATGAGCACCATGGGCACCCTCATGAGCACCGCTCGCTGAAAGAGATCAAGCGCACGATCGCGCGTTCCGCGCTGTCATCGAGCGGGCGGCAGAAAGCCATCGAGCTGTTCAGACGGCTGGGCGAAGCCGAAGCGGCGATTCATCAGGTTCCGGTGGAGCGGATCCACCTTCACGAGGTCGGCGCGCTGGATTCGATCGTGGATATCGTCGGCGCTGTTTTTGCGATGGAATGGTTCGGCACCGACGATGTGGCGGTATCACCGCTCAATGTCGGCGGCGGCACGGTCCAGTGCGCCCACGGCACGTTTCCGGTTCCCGCGCCGGCGACTGCGCGCCTGCTCACAGGTGTGCCGACCTATTCGACCGGCGCGGTCGGAGAGCTGGTCACGCCGACCGGCGCGCTGTTGATGACGGGGTACGCGAAGGCATACGGTCCGATGCCGCCGATGCGCGTCGACCGCATCGGCTACGGCGCCGGCGACCGCGATCCGGCCGGCTTTCCCAACGTGTTGCGGGTATTCGTCGGCGAACGCGTGTCGACGGCCGCACAGGTTGAAACAATCGTCTCGCTCGAGTGCGAGATAGACGACATGAACCCGCAGATTTTTGGCCCGCTGATGGACCGGCTCCACGCAGCGGGCGCGCTCGACGTGTTTTACGCGCCGGTCCAGATGAAGAAGAACCGCCCGGGTACGCTCGTAACAGTGTTGGCGCCTCCGGATCGCCGCGAGGCCATCGCCGACCTGCTGTTCCACGAGACGACCACTATCGGCGTCCGTTGGCAGGAGATGTCGCGCGAACGGCTGGAACGGGAGACGGTCAACGTCGCGACGCCGCTGGGAGAGATCCGCGTCAAAGTCGCCCGGCGCGCCGGCCGCATCGTCAACGCGCAGCCGGAGTTCGAGGACTGTGTCCGGATCGCCCACGCGCAGGGCGTACCCATTAAAGAGGTCCAGGCGCTGGCGCTTCAGGCGTACCGGGCAAGCCAGTAGCCGTGCGTTTCTACCTCACCACCGCCATCGACTACGTCAACAGCCGCCCGCACCTGGGGACGGCGTACGAGAAGATCACGGCTGACGTGATCGCCCGCTACAAACGGCTCGCCGGCGTCGAGACCCGCTTCCTCATGGGGAACGACGAGCATTCGCAGAACGTGTATCGGAAGGCGCGCGAGCTGGGACTCGAGCCGCTCTCCTATTGCGACCAGATGGAACGCGAGTTCCGCGACGTCTGGAAGAAGCTCGACATCTCGTTCGACGACTTCATCCGCACGACCGAGCCGCGTCACCGTGCCGGCGTGACGGAGCTGGTCCGCCGGATGGCTGCCGCCGGCGACATCTACGACGGTGTCTACGAGGGCTGGTACTGCGAATCGTGCGAGGCGTTCAAGCCTGAGAAAGATCTGATCGACGGCAACTGTCCGATTCACAATCGCAAGCCGGTCTGGATCAAAGAGAAGAACTACTTCTTCCGGCTCTCGAAGTACCGCGACCGGCTACTGGAGCACTTCAGGAACCAACCCGGGTTTCTCGAGCCCGAGAGCCGGCGCAACGAGATCCTGCGGCTCCTTGAAGGGGGACTCGAGGACATCTCGGTCAGCCGCGCCGGACAGTCGTGGGGCATCCCGATGCCTGACGATCCGGACAGCGTCATCTACGTCTGGGTAGACGCGCTCATCAACTATGCCTCCGCGGTCGGCCTGGGAACCGACGATCAGCTTTTCAAAACCTGGTGGCCGGCCGACCTCCACATCGTCGGCAAGGACATTACCCGGTTCCACACGGTGATCTGGCCCGCGATGCTCCTGAGCGCCGGCCTGCCACTGCCGCGTCAGGTGTTCGGCCATGGCTGGGTGCACTTCAAGGGCGAGAGGATGAGCAAGTCGCTCGGCAACGTGGTCGACCCATGGGACGCGGCCGAGCGGCTCGGTGCGGACCCGCTGCGGCTCTATCTCGTCAAGGAGATTGCGTACGGATCGGATGGCGACTTTTCGTGGGATCGGTTCGAGGAAAAGTACAACGTCGATCTCGCGAACAACCTCGGCAATCTCGTGAATCGTCTGTCGGCGATGAGCCACCGATACCGGCAGGGAAGGCTCTCGGCGTCGGCGCTACCACCAGGCCGGCTGGCGTCAGTCGCCGATGCCGCGCGCGGCGCGTACAGCAGCGCCATGGAGCGGTACGCACTGCACGAAGCCGTCGCCGCCGTGTTCCGCATCGTCGACGCCGCGAACGAATTCATCGCGGAAACAGAGCCCTGGACGCTGGCGAAGGATCCCAAACAGGCAGACCGGTTGACGTCAGTGTTGTTTGACGTTGCCGAGGCCCTGCGGATTGCCGCGCTGCTCATCGGGCCGATCATGCCCCGGTCGTCGGCCGAGATTCTCCGTCGGGTGGGGGAGACGCGCGCCGCGGACGCCTTGCGGCTGGCCGACGCCGCCTGGCGCAACGAAGGAGATCGTGTGATCGCGCAGGCGGGCGCGCTGTGGCCAAGATTGGGAGAACAGGAGACTCGTGTGGAAGAGATCAAGAAAGATGCCCCGGCCGCTGCACCTGCGGCCGCCGCTGCGCCGGTGCCTGCCGACAATCGCATTTCCATCGACGACTTCATGAAGATCGAGCTGCGAGTGGCGAAGGTCCTCGCAGCCGAACGAGTGCCCAACTCGAAGAAGTTGATCAAGCTCGAGGTGGACGTCGGCTCGGAGCGGCGAACGCTCGTCGCCGGCATCGCCGAAGCGTACGAAGCCGACTCGCTCGTGGGGAAGACCGTCGCTATCGTCTTCAACCTCAAGCCCGCGAAGCTGATGGGGATCGAGTCGAACGGCATGGTCCTCGCCGCGAGCCCTGAAGGCGGCAAGCCGACGCTCGTGACGTTCGAAGAACCGCCGCCGCCCGGAACGCGCGTCAGGTGAGATGCTCCGTTGACGGCCAGACGCCCGGAGCAGCGCCCCGAGCGAGCGAAGCGAGTCGAGGGGTGGAGGCGCTGGGGGTGGGGCCCCAGCGCAAACTGAATGAATGATAGACAGCCACTGTCATCTGGCCGACGACGCATTCGAAGCTGACCTCGACGCCGTCGTGGATCGGGCGAAAACGGCAGGCGTGCGGTCCGCGCTCTGTATCCTGGCCGCCGGCGACGCCGCGGAGGCGGCTCGCGCCGAAAGGCTGCGGGCGATCTGGCCCGGCGCCTGTTTCAGCGCTGGCGTGCACCCACATCAGGCGAAAGATTTCGCGACGCCCGGCGCGGCCGAGGCCGCCGTCCGGCGGTCGCTCGGCGAAGGGGAGGCAGTCCGCGCGATAGGAGAGATCGGGCTCGACTATCACTATGACTTTTCGCCGCGCGACGTCCAGCAGAACGTGTTCCGCGAGCAGATCCGGCTTGCGCGCAAGCTGAGCCTGCCGATCATCATCCACACCCGCGACGCCACGGACGATACGATCGCGATCCTTCGCGAGGAGGGCGACGGGGAAGTTCGAGGCGTCTTTCACTGCTTTACCGGCGACCGCCGCGAAGCGCAATCAGCCCTCGCCCTGGGTTTTCACCTGTCGTTCTCCGGCATCGTGACATTCCCGAAAGCATCAGAGCTGCGCGAGGTTGTTCGCGAGACTCCGCTCGACCGCTTGCTCGTGGAAACGGACGCGCCATTTCTCGCGCCGGTACCGCACCGCGGGAAACGGAACGAGCCGTCGTTCGTCCCGCTCGTTGTCGAGGCGGTCGCCGCCGCGCGGGGGGAACCGGTCGAGAATCTTGCCGCTTCCTCGTCGCGCGCGTTCGTGGCGCTCTTCCCCCCGCGGTGACCGGATCACTAATCCTGTCAGTTGCTTAGCGCGGCTCACGCGTTGACACCCCGCGCGCTCTCCAGTATCGTGAGGGCAGCCGCCGTGCAGCATTCCTCCTCACTCGATCTGGGCCAGATCTTCGAGCCGATCCGCGCCGATCTCGACGCCGTGGAGCGGGAGTTCCTCCGGCACGTCGAGTCGCGCGTCGAGCTGATCCCGCAGATCGGCAAGTACATACAGACCAGCGGCGGCAAGCGGGTGCGGCCGGCCCTGCTGCTGATGGCGGCGCGGCTCGCGGGCTATACCGGCGATCGCGCCGTCCTCTATGCGTCGGTCGTGGAGTTCATCCACACCGCGACGCTCGTCCACGACGACATCATCGACGACGCCGAACTACGCCGCGGGCGGCTGGCGGTTCACTCGCGGTGGGGCAACGACATCACCGTTCTGCTCGGCGACTACCTGTATATCAAGTCGATGGCGATGGCCCTGACGCAGGACTCGCTCGATGTGATCCGGCTGCTCTGCGAGGTGACGCTCAGGATGATCGAGGGCGAGCTGTATCAGTTGACCAAGACCGGCGACGTCGACATCACTGAGGACGAGCACTTCGAGATCATCCGCCGCAAGACAGCCTACCTGTTCAGCGGGTGCGCGCAGATTGGCGGGAAGCTGGGCGGCGTTTCGCGCGAGCAGGAAGAGGCTCTTCGTGAGTACGGCTTCAACCTCGGCATCGCGTTTCAACTCGTCGACGACCTGCTCGACTTCACCGCGGATCAGGAAGTGCTCGGGAAGCCGATCGGCGGCGACCTCCGCGAGGGGAAGGTCACGCTGCCCGTCATCTATCTCCTGCAGCGCGCGGACGGCCGCGCCAACGACCTGGTACGACAGGTGGTTCGCGAGCGGAGCGTGACGCCCGAGGCCTGGGGCGAGGTGAAGCAACTCCTCGCTGAGTGTCGGGCGACAGACGCAGCGTTCAAGAAAGCGGTCGACTTTGCCTCGGCCGCGCAGCACTGCTTGAACGTGTTTGCCCCCTCCGCCGAACGCGACGCGCTCTACGCCCTCCCCGAGTACGTCCTCTCGCGCGATCGGTGAACCCGGCCGAACGCATCGCCCGGCTCCGCGCGGAGATTCGCCACCACGAAGAGCGGTACTACGTCCTCGCCGATCCCGAAATCGCCGACGCCGAGTTCGATCAACTGATGCACGAGCTCGAGCGGCTCGAAATAGATCATCCTGATCTGGTCACGCCCGATTCGCCGACGCAGCGCGTGGCCGGCCGGCCGGTCGAAGGGTTCGAAACCGTCCAGCACGCGGCGCCGATGCTCAGCCTCGACAACGCCTATAACGAAGAGGAGCTTCGTGCGTTCGACGAGCGGGTGCGGAACGGCCTTGCGGTCGACGACATCGTCTACATCGCGGAGCTGAAAATCGACGGGCTCAGCATCGCCCTTACCTACGAGGACGGCCGCCTGGTGCGCGGCGCGACGCGGGGCGATGGCTTCCAGGGCGAGGACGTCACGGCGAACGTCCGCGTCATCCGCGCGATACCGCTCGTGCTCGCCGGCGCACCCTCCGGCCGCCTCGAGATTCGCGGAGAGATCTTCCTGTCCCGCGTGGCATTCGAGCGGGTGAATCGCGAGCGCGAGGAGCGTGAAGAACCGGTGTTTGCGAACCCGCGCAATGCGGCGGCCGGGACGATGCGCATGCTCGACGCGGCGGAAGTCGCGCGGCGCCGGCTCAGGGCATTCGTCTACGAGGTGCTGCTGGTCTCGACCCGCCCGGATGCGGTGCCCGCATCGCATGGGGACGCGCTCGCGGCGCTGGCGTCGTGGGGTCTCCCGGTCGAGCCGAACGCAAAGCGCTGCGTGGGAATCGAGGAATTGCTCGGGCACTGCCGCGACTGGGCTGAGCGCCGCCGCACGCTCGACTTCGACACCGACGGCCTTGTCATCAAGGTGGACGACCGGGGATTGCGGGACCGGCTCGGTTCAACGGCGAAATTCCCTCGTTGGGCCACTGCGTTCAAGTTCCCGGCGGAACAGGCGACGACGCTCCTCAAGGAGATCCGGGTGAACGTCGGCCGTACCGGGGCCGCCACGCCCTACGCCGTGCTCGAGCCGGTGAGGCTCGGCGGCACCACGATCTCGATGGCGACCCTGCACAACGAGCAGGATATTCAGAGGAAGGACGTCCGGCCCGGCGACTGGGTGCTCATCGAAAAGGGAGGGGATGTCATCCCCAAGGTCGTCAAGCCGATCGTGGACCGCCGCCCGGCAGGCGAGTTCCCGAAGTGGACGATGCCGACCGTCTGCCCCTTCTGTGAGAGCGCGCTGCAGAAACCCGAGGAAGAGGTCGTCTGGCGCTGCGAGAATATTTCCTGCCCGGCGCGCGTCCGAAGAAGCCTCGAACACTTTGCCTCGCGCAGGGCCATGAACATCGAAGGGCTCGGGGAGTCGCTCGCCGATCAACTCGTCACCACGGGTCTGGTGAAGGACTACGCGGACCTGTACGCGCTCCGCATCGAGACAGTGGCGGCCTTGACGGCGACGACGCTTCGCGAAGGGAAAGAGCTCGTCAGAAAATTTGGGGAAAAGTCGGCGACTAAACTCACCGAGCAAATCGACCGCAGCCGCAAGGCCGATTTGTCGCGGCTTTTATACGCCGTCGGTATTCGCCACGTCGGCGAGGGAGGGGCACAAGCGCTCGCGCGCGGGTTCGGCTCGATGCGCGCTCTGCTCGACGCGCCGGTCGAAGCGCTCGAAACCGTGCCGGACGTGGGTCCCGTCGTGGCCCGCGCCGTCCGATCGTTTCTGGATGAGCCGCGCAATCGGGAACTCATCGAGAAGCTGCAGCGCGCCGGCGTCAATATGACGTCGGCGGTCGTCGACGTGGCCGGCGCCGATCGGTCACTCGCGGGCAAGACGTTCGTCCTGACCGGGACGCTGGCCTCGATGAGCCGCGACGAGGCGGCCGAGGCCATCAAAGGACGAGGGGGCAAAGTGGCCGGTTCCGTGAGCGCGAAGACGAGTTATCTCGTCGTTGGGACTGACGCAGGGAGCAAACTTGAGAAAGCGCGATCGCTGAGTGTCCCGATCCTCACTGAAGACGAGTTCAAGGCCCTTATAATGAAAGACGTTGGGATTTAGGGACCAGGGACTAGGGAACTGAGGACCAGGGATTAGAGATTTGTCCAAGCGCTTCACCTTCCTCACCGTTGGCCTGACCTCGACGGTCACATTCCTGGTTGGCCTGATCGTGGCAGGGTCGTTCGTGCCCTCCCGCGCCGGGTCGGAGACGCGTCCTGACCCGCCCGCGGTCCGCACCGCGGCAAACGTGGCAGTGCCGTCGCTGGGCGGCGTCATCGATTTCGCCGACGTCGCCGACCGCATCAATCCATCGGTGGTCAACATCGACGCCTCGTCGCCGTCCGGAGAAGATCGCGAGCCACGCCGCCGCCGGCGACCCGATGACTGGTTCGAAGGACCGCTGGGCCCGGACTCCGATAACGGACGGCAGGGAGCCGGCAGCGGCTTCATCATCGATCGGCAGGGGCACATCCTGACCAATCATCACGTTATCGATGGCGCCGAGCGCATCATCGTGACGCTGGGTGATGGCCGGACGTTCCGCGCGTCCGTCGTCGGCGCGGATCCCGCGATTGACGTCGCGCTCATCAAGGTGCCGGCAACCGACGACCTGCCGCCGGCGCCGCTCGGCGACTCGACCAGGCTGCGGGTCGGCGAGTGGGTCTGCGCGATCGGCAATCCTCTCGGATACGTGCATTCGGTAACGGTCGGCGTGGTCAGCTTCATCGGCCGGAAGCTTTTCGACGCCAGCCTCGACGATTACATTCAGACGGACGCAGCCATCAACTTCGGCAACAGCGGCGGGCCACTCATCAACGCGCGCGGCGAGGTGATCGGCATCAACTCGGCGATCAGCTCGCGCGCGAGCAACATCGGCTTTGCTGTGCCGATCAACCAGGTTGCGGCCATCCTGCCGCAGCTCAAGGCGAGGGGGCGCGTGTCGCGCGGCTTCATTGGCGTCACGCTGACCGATGTCTCGCCCGACCTGCAGCGCTCGCTCCGGCTCCCGACGACGCGAGGCGCGCTGGTGCAGGATGTCAGCGAGCGGTCGCCTGGAGATCGCGCCGGCATCCGTCCGTACGACTTGATTCTCTCGGTCGACGACCGCGAAATCTGGACGAACGACGAGCTGATTCGCGACATCTCGGCGCGATCGCCCGGCAGCGCAGCACGGCTGCGCGTCCTCCGCGACGGCCGCGAGCGGAGCGTCGTCGTCAAGCTTGCCGAGCGCCCCACCGGGCGCGAGGACGGCGACGTCATCAATCATCAGGGCCGCGAACCGCG
Organism: Vicinamibacterales bacterium; assembly: GCA_036258175.1. GTDB lineage: Bacteria > Acidobacteriota > Vicinamibacteria > Vicinamibacterales > 2-12-FULL-66-21 > DATAEE01. Next base: position 11,641 of record DATAEE010000165.1, on the reverse strand, counting down.
GCCGCCCGCGCCGGCGGACGGCGCCGGCCTCCAACAGACGCCCGAACAGCGCCTGGGCATCGCCGTGCGAGAGCTCGACGATGCGTTCGTCCGGCGTGCGGCGCTGCCCTCGTCGGTCGAGGGCGTGATCGTATCGAGGATCGAAGCAGCAGGGCCGGCCTTCCAATCGGGGCTCTCGCGCGGCAAGGTGATCATGGAGATCAACCGACAGCCGGTCCGCAGCGTCCGCGACTTCGAGCGGATCGTCTCGACGATTCGGCCCGGCGACGCGATCGCCCTCTACGTCTTCGACCCGCGCCTGCGTCAGCGCGAGATCATTGCGCTGTCACTCGACTAGTGAAACAGCGGCTTCTCGTCATCGACGATGAGGCGGCCATCCGCGATTCGATGCGGATGATCCTCGAATACGAAGGCTACGAGTGCATCCTGGCGCCGACCGCCCAGGAAGGCCTGACGCTCGTCGAGCGCGAGCCGCCCGATCTCGTGTTCCTCGACATCAAGATGCCCGGGATAGACGGTCTCGAGGCGCTGACCAAGATCAAAACGGCGAACGACGCGCTGCCCGTCGTCATGATTTCCGGGCACGGCACCGCGTCAACCGGCTGGGAAGCGCACAAGCTCGGTGCCTTCGCGTTCATCGAGAAGCCGCTCGGTCGCGAGCAGGTCCTCGTGACGGTCAAGAACGCGCTCGAGCAGGAACGCCTGCGCGACGAGAACAAGTCGCTCCGGCGGGCGCTCGACGCGCGCCATCAGATGGTCGGCGAGAGCGCGGCGCTGCGGCAGGTCGGTGACGCCATCAAGCGCGCCGCGCCGACCAACGCGACCGTGCTCATACTCGGCGAGAGCGGCGTGGGGAAGGAGCTGGTCGCGCGCGCGATCCATCGCAACAGCCTGCGGAGCCGCGAGCGCTTCATCCAGGTCAACTGCGCCGCGATCCCGGAGGAGTTGATCGAATCGGAGTTGTTCGGCCACGAGAAGGGATCCTTCACCGGCGCGACCGAGAAGCAGATTGGGAAGTTCGAGCAGGCGGATCGCGGCACGATCTTCCTGGACGAAGTCGGCGACATGAGCGCCAAGACGCAGGCGAAAGTCCTCCGCGTCCTGCAAGAGGGGGAAGTCGAACGGATCGGGTCGGCGCGAACGATCAAAGTGGACGTCCGTGTCATCGCCGCGACGAACAAGGATCTCGAAGACGAAATCTCGAAAGGGAATTTCCGGGAGGACCTGTATTTCCGGCTGAGCGTCATCCCGATCTCGGTGCCGCCGCTCAGGGAGCGGCCGGAGGACACCGCGCTGCTCGTCCGCCACTTCGTGGACGCCTTCGCGCGCGAGAACAATCGACGGCCGCCGAAGTTCAGCCCGCAGGCGTTCGATATGCTGAAGAGCCAGCGGTGGAAAGGCAACGTCCGGGAGCTCCGCAATACGGTCGAACGGCTGATCATCATGGCGCCGGGCGAGACGATCGACGCCGACGCCGTGCGGCAGGTATTGAGGCTTGAAGCACGGCCTCAGACCCCGGATAATAAGGAAGACAGCCCCGGCACACTGCACGCGGCCAAGGAATCGTTCGAGCGCCGGTTCATCGTTCAGAAGCTCCGCGAGAACGCCTGGAACATCTCGAAGACCGCCGAGGTCATCGATACACCGCGCAGCAATCTGTACAAGAAGCTCGAACAGTACGGGATCAAGCAGGAAACCGACGGCTGAAGCTGGCCAGCCTGAAGGCTGGTTCCACATGATCTTTGACATTCCGCCGCAGCAAGCCAGGCAACCGTTGGCGATCGTTTCCGCCAGAGGAAAGTCCGAACTCCGCAGGGCAGTGCGCCGGGTAACGCCCGGTCAGGGTGACCTGAAGGACAGTGGCACAGAAAACACACAGCTGACGCTCGTGACGCAGGCCTTCGGGCCTGCCTCGAGCAAGCAATGGTGAAAAGGTGCGGTAAGAGCGCACCGCGCCCGTGGCAACACGGGTGGCAGGCAAAACCCCGCACGGAGCAAGGCCAAATAGGGAGGCGACAGGACGGCCCGTCCGATGCCTCCGGGTAGGCCGCTCGAGCCCGTCAGCGATGACGGGACCAGAGGAATGGTTGTCGCCCTGAAAAGGGAACAGGATTCGGCTTACGGCCGGCTGCGGCGGAACCTCTCCGGGCGCACAGTAGAATGATCGCCATGCGCCCAATCCCAATCATCGGTGCGGTCGTGCTCGCGACGGTGCTGACACAGCTTCGGCCGCGTCCTGGCGAGGGACAAACGCCCGAGTGGCCGCCGCCATCGATCACCGAATACAAACCGAAGTCGACGCTCGTTGTCCCCGCTCACCCGCGGCCGAAGGCGAAGTTCCCGGTCATCGACATCCACAGTCACCATTTTCAAGTGCCGACGGCGGAGCAGTTCGACAAGATCGTCGGGGCGATGGATGCAAATAACCTCCGCGTCCTGGTCAACTTGAGCGGCGGTTCAGGCGAGCGCCTTCGGAATTATCTGAACGCGCTGCGGGCGAGCCCACATCATGACCGGATGGTGCTCTTTGCGAACGTCGATTTCTCGAATGTCGGCCCGGGTTTCGGACAGAAAGCCGCTCAGCAGCTCGAGGCGGACATCAAGGCGGGCGCACTGGGTCTGAAGATCTATAAGGATCTCGGCCTGCGCATTCGGAAAGCGGATGGGACACGGTTGAAGATTGACGAGCCGGAGCTCGATCCGATCTGGGAGACGTGCGGCCGGCTCGGCGTCCCGGTTCTCATACACACGGCGGATCCGGCGCCGTTCTTCGATCCGATCGACTTCACGAACGAACGCTGGCTCGAAATGGCGCTCCATCGATCGCGGCGCTATCAGGACCCGTCGAATCCGCGCTTCGAGGAGCTGATCGGTGAACGGGATCGGATGTTCGCGAAGCATGCGACGACCACCTTCATCGCCGCGCACATGGCGTACCACGCGAACGATTTGGGCCGCCTGGGACGGCTGTTCGACCGGCTGCCGAACGTCTACTCGGAGGTCGGCGCCATCCTCGCGGAGCTCGGGCGCCAGCCGCGGACAGCGCGGGCGTTTTTCGAGAAGTACCAGGATCGGCTGCTGTTCGGAAAAGACAGCTTCCAGCCTGACGAGTACCCGTACTATTGGCGCACGTTCGAAACCGCCGACGAGTACTTCGACTACTACCGCGACTATCACGCGTTCTGGAAACTGTATGGACTGGACCTTCCGGATCCGGTGCTGCGGAAGCTATATTCCGGCAACGCGCTGAAGCTCGTGAAAGGGTTGCCCCGGACCGGGCTCACGAACTAACCCGGCCTTGTATTGTGGCCAGGAAAAACATGACTCGCTATCTCGTCACCGGCGGCGCCGGCTTCATCGGATCGCATCTCGCAGAAGAACTGACCCGCCGCGGCGCGTCAGTCCGCGTCGTGGACAGCCTGATCACGGGTAAGCGCCGCAATCTCGATCACCTGAGGGGCGTGGAGTTCATCGAGGGAGACCTCGCCGATCTGTCCGTCGCGAAGCGCGCGGTCGAGGGCTGCGCGTTCGTCCTCCACCAGGCCGCGATCCCTTCGGTCCCGCGATCGGTGAAGGACCCGATCACGTCGAACCGCGCCAACATCGATGCGACGCTCAACATCCTGGTGGCCACGCGCGACGCCGGCGTGAAGCGCGTGGTCTACGCCGGCTCGTCATCCGCTTACGGAAATACCGAGACGCTGCCGAAACACGAGAAGATGCCGACCGGTCCTCTGTCGCCTTATGCGCTGCAGAAACTCGTCGGCGAGCAGTACATGCAGCTGTTCACGAATCTTTACGGGCTCGAGACCGTAACGATTCGATACTTCAACGTCTTCGGCCCGCGGCAGGATCCTTCGTCACCGTACTCCGGTGTGATCTCCCTTTTCATTTCCGCCCTGGCCGAAGGACGCCAACCGACGATCTACGGCGACGGCGAGCAGACCCGTGACTTCACCTACGTCGCCAACGTCGTCGACGGTGTGCTCCGCGCGTGCGAGGCGCCCAAGGCAAGCGGAGAGGTGATCAACGTCGCGACCGGCGGACGGATTTCGTTGAACAAGCTTTTTCAGACCGTGCGCGCGCTGACCGGATCGTCGGTCGAGCCGATCTACGGCCCCGAGCGCGCGGGCGATGTGCGCGACTCGCAGGCGGACATTACGAAAGCGCGGGAGCTGCTGGGATACACGCCGACGGTCATGCTGGAGGAAGGCCTCAAGCGGACTCTCGAGTGGTATCGCGCTTCGCTCTCGACTACTTGACGACCTCGTCCGTCGTCACGCGGAACTTCCTGAAACGCGAGTACGTGGCGGTGCCGTCGAGCTCGTAGCCGTTCCCCTCGTACTTCTCCTTCAATTCGGCCGGCAGTCGCACGTTCACGGCATCGTGGGTCTCGAAGGTGACGACGATCTCGGATCGAAACGATGGTTGTTTCGTCCGAATCATCGAGCGCAGGACGGCGCCAGTGGTCGGATCGATCCAGAACGTCCCGGTCGCCGGAAGGCTGGCGCCGCCAGTCGTGCGGATCAGGGTCGGAAGACCGATCTCCTCGAAACGCACTTCCCACACCGGCACGTGGCCGACGCGGTCGACGCCCGCGCGGCGGAACACCGACTTCGGTTGATTGGACGGCAAGAGAAACTGCAGCGCCTGGGTCGGCACGTTCACCGTGCGTTGCACCGGCCCGATGTTATAGCGCGCGCCCTCTTCCGTCAGGCGCCATGCGCGATCGTGCGACGAGCCGGACGCGTCCATGAGAAGCTTGGTCAGGCGTTCTTCGCGCGCGCGGACCGGTTTGCCATCGACCTCGAATACGTCCCGAAACGGGATCCACATGTCGGTGTCCTGCGAACGAACCATCAGGAAATCCGACTTCAGCTCGGTGCGCTGCGCGTCGTCCGCCGGCCGCGATCCGCGGCTTCCGGGCGCCGGCGGTTGGATGAAAAGGAGCCTCTGACGGTAGTGCTCCTCTGCGACGACCGAAGGGATCACGCGTTCGAAGCGCAGGACGTATTCCGCGGCGCGGATGAGAACGTCCTCGAGCGTCGGCGCCCGATGCGGGTCGGACTGGACCCGCATGATCATCGCCGGCACCACCGCGATCGCGAGCCAGATAACGGATGTCGCCTTCATCGAACAGCGTCTTCACGCATACCAGCCCTCAGCAGGTAAATGCTTATCATAGAAGAGCTTGACTCGTGACCGCGAGGGTCGTTCCGGTGGCATGTCTCCCCAACGCTCCCCAAAGGATCGCAGTTTCCGTTTCGTCCTGCGGAAACCTCAGCGACTGGAACTGTGGCCGTCGAATCACTGCGCCCCACGTGGCGCTCGCACGGCGCTCGCCAGCACTCCGAACCGATCGACTGGCCGTTCCTCGTCGGCAATTCGGATGAGGTGCGCGCCGTCGTCCGCTTCCTCGGCTTGCTCAGCCTCGATTCGAACTCATATCTCGCGCGCAATCCGCGGTGGCGGCCGACGCTACCTGGCCGGCGGCGTGGGACCTTCGGGATCCGGTCCACTCCCTAACGCCGGCGCAGCACAGCCAGGCCTATCGGCGGCACGAACACGCTATCGCCGATCCGCTGGCCGGTGCCGCTCGTGTTCTCCCACTTTCTCAGCTTGCCGTCGCTCCAGAACAACAGGTCCGCGCCCCGGTACTGCCCGTACCACGCGTCGTGGAACCGGTAGTCGTGCCCGGCGGACAGAAGGTTGATAAGCACGAGATAGCGTGCCTCCGTACCGACCCGCTCGAAGACTATCCAGTCGTCTGAATCGGAGAGCACGGCGCCGATCTCGCCGCCGGCGAAACCGGCATGCCGCGTCCGCAAGTTGGTTAGTGCGCGAACGAGATCGAGCATCCCGCCGGGCCGTGCCTGCTCCTCGACCGACACGCCGTCATTCGCGAAGTCGAACCGCGGCGGGAACCACGCAGTCTGACCCGGCCCGGAGCCCGAAGCGGACCATGGGAACGGCTCGCGGAGCGTCTCGTCGAAGATGCCGGACCCATCGCCAGGATTGCCCGCGTCGTCCCGCGGGTTGCCGTTCCACTTCCAGCCGCGCTGCATCACTTCGTCGCCCGCGTAGAGCACCGGGTGGCTAGTCATCGTGAGCAGCATATACATCGCCAGCCGGTAGCTCTCCTCCACGGTGTACGACATGCCGCGCCGCCGCATCTCCTCGATGTCCGACGCGAGACGCGGGTTCCTGTCGTGGCTCGCCACGAACGCGAACGACTCGAACGGGCGGTCGGGGAAGGGCAGTGAGGGGTCGTGCGCCGTGCGGTTCAGCTCTCGCGCCTGCTCGACGAACTGCCGGTGACGGCCTGTGAGCCCTGCCGCGGGGCCCGCGATCTGCGTCCGCACATCGTTCATGAACGGCTCGTCGAGCAGCGCGTCCAGTCCCCATGCGTGTCGGCGGAGCATCTCGGAATCGCCGAGCACCTCGCCGACGAGGATCGCAGCGGGAGCCTTCCGGTAGACGAAATGCGAGAACTCCCGCCACCACTCGTTGTTCCGCAGGATGTCCATCTCGGCCAGCGGGTCGAGGCGTTCTCCGTATACGTGCTTCGCCGCATCGAGCCTGAAGCCATCCACTCCGAGGTCGAGCCAGAAGGCGGCAATCTCTTTTACCTCGCGCCGCACGTCCGGGTTGTCGAAGTTCAGGTCAGGCATTCGCGGACTGAAGACGCCGAGATACCTGATCCACTCCCCGGCGGGCGTCGTGACCGCGTGCCAGGCCCCACCGCGCGGACCGGCATCCGGCTCGATGAAATAGAACGCACGCCTCGGCGACGCGGGATTCGCGAGCGCTTCCCTGAACCATGGATGGTCGGCGGAGGTGTGATTGAACGGCGCGTCCACGATGACGCGAACTCCCAGGGCGTGCGCTTTGGCGATGAGCGCCTTGAAGTCGTCCAGCGTGCCGTAGTCCGTACTGATGTTGCGGAAGTCGGTGACGTCGTACCCGTGGTAGCTCGACGCCGGGAAGATCGGCATCAGCCAGATCACGCCCACCTCGAGGTCGCTGTCGGTCGCTGGGTCTCCGTCGTTCAGGTAGTCGGGCAGCCGCGCTGCGAGACCGTTCAGATCGCCAATCCGCTTCGGGTCGGCATCGCCGTCTGCGAACGACCGCACGAAAATCTCGTAGACGACACCGTTGCCGGCCGGCGCCTGCGGCTGGGCGGCGACAAGCCAGGACACGAGCGCGATCGGCAGAGGCGTTCGCGTCAAACGCAGCACCGTTGGCTCCCGTGTAGCCAAGGTTAGTACGGCCGTTCGGTCGTCCTCGTCCGCCGAAAGAAGTCGTCCAACGCTTTGCGAACCTCAGAAGCACATTCGAGATAGGCGAAGTGTCCGCAGTTTCTGATCGTGACCAGGCGAGCGTTTGGAATCGCACGCGCGATGTGTTGGGCGATCTCGGGAGGAATGAAGTCGTGATCGCCGGAGATGACCAAGGTCGGAATAGCCAGGTTCCGCAGCCGGGGCAATAGATCGTATCCATCTACCTCCCAGGTGTCACGCATCAGCCGATCTTCGATGGCTCGAGCCTTCAAGATGCCCTCTTTGCCCTGGCTGGCGAACCCCGCCTTCATCGTGGCCATCAACTTCTCGTAGTCGTCGGCTCGCTTCAGTGCCGCCTTGAAGTGAAGTCGATAGCGCGCGGCGACGGCCGCGGGGTCTCCCTCTTTGTAGGCGGCGCTCGCCGCAATCTGCCTCTGTCGATCCATGTCGGCGCCGAGCTTCTGCAGGTACGCCTTCCGGAACACCGCGACGTCACTTGCGGAAGCGGGGGCGGGATTCATCAGGATCAAGTGAGAGACGCGTGTGGGGTGTCGGAGCGCGTACTCAAGGGCAAGGACCGCGCCCCAGGAGTGCCCGAGCAGCGCTGGTGATTCCAGCTGGAAGTGCTGCCTCACTTTATCGAGGTCATCAAGGTCGGATGTCAGCGTTACGTCCTCGGGCTGCACTCGTTCAGCGGATTTCCCACGTCCCCGCTGATCGTAGTAGATGAGCCTGAACGCATCGGCGAATCGATCCAAGTCGGGCAAGAGATAGCCGTGGTCGAAGTCCGGGCCGCCATGCAAGACGATGACGGATTGGCCACGCCCGATTTCTCGGGAATAGAGTGACGTATCGCCGACCGCGATACGGCTTTCTCGCGGAGCCGCGCTCTGCTCAGGCTGCGGCGCTCTCAGCGAGTCTGGAGGGAACGTTGTCATGAGCGCTCCGGCAAGACTTGCGATGAAGAGGCGAGTTCTCATGCTGAGCCTACCGCCCGCGCCGATTATCAGCCAATCAAGGCTTGGTGGCGCGCTCGAATTCGCGCCCGAGGAGCCCCGTTCGCGTAACTATCGCAGCGGCTACGTCGGTTGTCAGTCTGTGCCGCCCCGCCGTCGCCGATCCCGCGCGTAACCCGCCACCGCTCGCCAACTGTCGTGTGATCAACGCGATGCGACGTCGGGATCGGTGGCGCGCCGCTGGCCGCGGGGTTGCCTTCCGCCTGCCAGCCGCGCGCAGCGCACCGCCAGCCGGCAACCTCCCGGCTGGCGCGTGACGCTGCCGCGATCAGAGGAGGCAGGCATGAATCGAGTGATGTTCGGTCTGGGGTTTCTGGCGGCGCTGGCGCTCGCATCCGCCGCGTCGGCCGCGCAGAAGGAGGAGGGTGAGAAGAACGGCAAGAAGGTGGCGGTAGCGACGACAGTCAACATCAATACCGCGAGCGCGGCGGAACTGGAGTCGCTGCCCGGCGTCGGTGCGAAGACCGCACAGCGGATCGTCGATTACCGGCAGAAGAATGGGGCGTTCAAGAAGGTCGAAGAGCTCATGAACGTACAGGGAATCGGTGAGAAGAGCTTTCTGAAGATCAAAGATCGCCTGACGGTCGGCGCGGCGCGCGCCGAAAAGACCGGCGCACCCCTCTGATGGGCGCCGGCGGCTGCGGCCGGCGGGATCGCGCCTCCCGCCGGCCGTTCGTCCCGATTCGGGACCTTCGTGGCTTCACGATCGTCGAAACCCTGTTCGTGATCGCCTTAGCGGTCACGCTCGTCGGCATCGCCGTTCCCGCGACGCTCGAAGGGCTCGAGGAAACGAGGACGCGGAATGCAGCACGCTATCTGGCCGCCCGCATCCGCCTTTCGCGGGCCATGGCTGCGGCAAGATCCCGAACAATAGGCCTCCGCTTCGAGCGGGTCGGGGACGAGTACGTGTTCGGCGGGTACGAAGATGGGGATCGGGACGGCATTCGAACCGCTGACATCGATCGCGGAATCGACCGACTCGTCGAACCTGTCGAACGTGTGGCGACATCGTTTCCCGGCGTGCGGTTCGGGTTTCTCGAAGGTGTTCCCGCGATGGGCGAGGACGCCAGCGATGGTGATCCGGTCCGAGCCGGAGTGTCCGACATCCTCACGCTGACGCCGAGCGGGACCGCCACGTCGGCGACCTTGTACCTCTGTGGCCGGACCCGGTCGCAATACGCGGTTCGCGTGCTGGGGACGACGGGGAGAACGCGGGTGTTTCAATTCAACCGGACTTCGTCGACATGGATGGAGAAGTAGTCGAGCGCCGGCGATCGCCCCGGTTGCCGGTCGAGGCGATTCGTTGGACGGCCGTCCGCATGCGACCGGGTCGCGAGGCCAACCTGATTAATCTGTGCGAGCGCGGGGTACTCGTCGAGGGTCCGGCGCGGCTTCATCCCGGCGCGGCCGTCGTTCTTCATCTCGTTGGCCCGTCACCCTCCAGCTCAATCAAGGGCACGATCGTCCGCTGTCACGTGTCATCGATTTGCGGACGCACGGGGATTCGGTACCGCGGCGCGATCAGTTTTGATGCGGCGATTGAAGTGGAGGGGCGATAGAATCCTCCAGGTTGCGCTCACCCGGCCGGAATGGTCACGCGAAGCCTGCAGGATCTGATCAAAGACCTCGCCGATCGACGCCGCCTCAGCGAGGCGCCGCCCGTGGTGTTGCTCGGCGCCGGCGCCTCCGCAGGAGCCGGCGTGCCGACGATGGACGCCCTGTATCGATTCTGCGGCGTCGCGGGCTTCGAGGAATTCGTGCCCTACATCGAGGCGCGCACGGACAACGAACGGTACCGCCTTCTGTCCGAGTTTCTTCAGACGCAGGATCCGCTCGAAGTCACCCCGGGATACCGCGCGCTGGCTGAACTCTGCGAGAAAGCCTACTTCGACATCGTCCTCACGACGAATTTCGATCCGCTACTGGATGATGCCCTTGTCGCCGCAGGGATGAGACGCCGCGATTACCTGCTCCTGATTAATGGCGTGCTGCGGGCGGATCGGCTGCGGTGGCTGCTGTCGTCGCGGAGTCCTCGCGTCAAGGTGGTGAAGCTGCACGGCGATTTGTTTCATCGCTTCATGGCGTGGACGCCTGCGGAGATGCAGCAGTACATCGACGATGTCCACGGCACGCTGGGCCCGTTCCTCAATACGCGTGACTTCATCGTCGTCGGAAGCAGTCTGCGTGACGACCGCATTCGAGCGCTGGTCGAGCAGACCGGCGGCGCGATCTGGTTCATCGCGCCTTCCGCAGTGCCGACGGAGCTAGCCGGGTTGAATTCGCTACGCGCCGTAACAGGACCTGAGGTCACGTTCGAGCGCGTGTTCCCGGCGCTTGCGGATGGTCTTGGTGTGGGCGTTGACAGCCGGCCGACCCGGCCGCGGATGCGGGGCGGTGCGGCGCCGCCCGCGGCGACGCTCACGACGGACGACCTGATCGCCGCCTCCGTCGGCCTGGCGGCGTCTGCTGGCGGCCCTCCGATCATGACGGGATTCGTGCTCGCCAACCCGCGCGTCATCGTCACGGATGGCTTTTCCGGCAATACCGGCCAGTTCGATCCGAACGCGATCACGATTCTCATGTCTTCGGGCCGCCGCACCACAACGCGGGCGAGGCACCTTGTTTCCAGCCATCCGTTTGGACCGTGGGTGCTGGACGTGCCGCCCGACCTGCAATCCACCGGTCTGCAGCTCAGCACAGATGCGCTTCGAGCTGGCGAGACGGTACACACGGCCGTCGCTGCCGGCGAACGAGTTGGCCTTTCAACAGGGACGGTCGTTAGGGGATCGGATACTCAGCTGAACGTCGACCCCATTGGACGGGTTACGAATCTGCTGCAGATTCGAGCCGTCGTCAGCCCGGGCGCCAGCGGCGCGCCCGTGGTGGACTCCTCCATGCGCGTGCGCGGATTCGTTGTTGCCGGGAGCCAGGACGCGAACCATCCCGACACCTTTATATATGCCGCGCGACACTGGCACTCGCGGCTGAACGCTGGGTAGGCCCGACCCAAGCTTCCAAACATTCCATTAGCCGTGCCGCGGGCAGATGCTACCCGCCGGCGTCGCTTCATCGCGTGCGTGACCGCGCTCGAATGACGTGAGCATCGCGCAAACCCCTCGCACTCCGTCAGTTGCGATCGACTCCTCTCAATTGGCACTCCATTTGGAAGTGGCGACGATTGATTCGATTCATGGACGCTTCCAATGACTACGCGCCGGTCGTGCCGGTCGTGAGCGGTTCGTTGCGAATGACGACGAGCGGTCCGCGGCCGCAACGTCCGGGATTCCGCCGCCGGGACCGGCGCTGCGGGTGGGCGGATTTCCTGGCGTTTCTTGCCGGCGGGCT
>DATAEE010000164.1:0-34440 GCA_036258175.1 Vicinamibacterales bacterium | reverse complement strand
CAAACCCACTACCGGTGTGGAAGCACGTACACCTCAACGCTCACCAGAACAGAGCCGCGGCAGCCTGGCGCGCCGCGATCCGTTCGATGCCTTTTGGCAACAAGGGCCCTTCGCGCTGATGCGACGCCTGCAGGAGGACATGGATCGTCTGTTCAGCGGGTTCGGCCCGAGCCGCGGCCTGTCGCGGCGGGGCAGGGAATTCGACATCGACTGGAGTCCCGCGATCGAAGCCTTCCAGCGCGGCAACGAGTTCGTCGTCCGCGCGGAAATACCCGGGCTGTCGCGCGACGACTTGACGGTCGAGGTTGGCGACGATGCGTTGACGGTTAGAGGGGAGCGTAAGTACGACCACGAGGAGGAGCGCGAAGGCGTCGTGCACAGCGAGCGGGCTTACGGCAGCTTCTACCGCGTGATCCCGCTACCGGACGACGCGCTTCCCGACACTGCCAAGGCCACCTTCAAGGATGGCGTGCTGGAGATTGCGATTCAGGCGCCGTCGCAGGAAGTGCGGCGTGGACGCCGCATTGAAATCGGGCAAGGAACCGAACAGCAGCGCAAGGGATGAGGTCGTTCAAGCCGGCGGCACCGAGTGGCTCGTCCACCGAGTCAATCCGATGCCGCCGGATCGGACCTCATCATTCGACGCAACCCGCCGTTCCGGAATCGCGCACCCCGCCGCCCGCCGCGACGAACTGCCACTCGTACTCTCGCGCGCGCAACGTGAGCTTCAACACGCCGAACCACCCGTTGTCCCGCACTTCGCTGTTCGGACGCACCGTCGGGAATTCATAACGCGGTGCTCCGCCAGTCCCAACGGTGAATTGTCTGATTCCGCGCGCGGGATCGGGCATGCCGAATGGCGTCTGGGGCCCGAAACGCTCGTACAGGTGATCGTGCCCGTTGATGACGACGTCGACGCGGAAGCTGTAGAGCGTGCGCCAGATGTCTATCGAACGGGAATCGTTTCCATGCTGGCCGGAGCTGAAGAGCGGATGATGGAAGTAGGCGAGAGTGCACTCGCCGGGATTCGCCGTGAGATCCGCGCGGAGCCAGGCTTCCTGCGGCGAACCGACCGACATCGAGACGTTGCTGTTCAGCGACACGATGTGCCAGGCGCCAAGGTTGAAGCTGTAGTAGCCGAGGCCGCCTGGTCCCGCGCTCTCGCCGAAGTACTCGTAATACGGCGCGGCGCCGGCTGACTCGTAGTCGTGGTTGCCGGGCGAGGGCCGCGTCCGGCCTTTGTGCCGGCCCCACGATGGGGCGTAACAGTTCGCGAAATCCTCGCGGCGGCCCAGCGGGTAGGCGTTGTCGCCCGCGGTGAAGACCGTTCCTTCGAGTCCGTCGAGAAGCCGCGCGGTCGTTTCGGCGCCGTCGGATCCACACCAACCGATGTCGCCTGCGCCGACGAGCACGGCCGGGCCCGGGTCGGATCGTGAGGGCTCGGTCGGCTGACGACCGCAGGCCGCCGCTACTGCGAGCAGGCCAATGCCTGCCGCTCGACTGAACCAGCTGGACATGGTGATGGGAGCTCGGCGAGGGAGGACTTCAGTGTACACGTGGCCTCGCGAAGCCCTTGACACGCGTCGGCCGCGGGTCTATTTTGTCGCAACGTGGGCCAAATAGGCCAACTGTAACGCTCAAGTTCTGGCGCAATCAGGCAAAAAACACCCGCAATTCAGCGGAATTTGTCTCTTGGGTGGTCGAATGCGCAAGATCGACCCGGGCCGGTTTCAGGTCGCCACGCGCGGCACCTCGCGCGCCATCAACCGCCGCATCGCTCTGAATCTCATCCGCGCCCGCCAGCCGATCTCCCGCGCCGACCTCGCCCGCGCCATGGGCGTCCGTCGCAGCGCCGTCAGCCTCATCATCGGCGACCTCCTTCGCGAAGGCGTCGTCGTCGAGGGCGCGACCGGCGAAGCCGAGCGCGGCCGCAAGCCGACGTTTCTCTACATCGACTCGGCCCGCCGCACTGTCGTCGCCGTCGATATTCGCGCCAGCCAGACGTTCGTCATGCCGGCCGATCTGCTCGGCAAGCCGCTCGGCGGCGTGGCCGGTTTCCCCACCGTTCGAGATCCCAAAGCGCTCGTGACGACGCTCGCGAAGCGGATCAAGGCCCTGCTCGTCGATCATCGCGGCGCCGCCGGATGCGAGGGGATCGGCGTCGTCGTGCCCGGCATGGTGGAGCAGTCCACGATGCGCGTGCTGCATGCGCCGACGCTCGGGTGGCGCGACGTGGACCTGCGCGAGCCGCTCGCAGCGGCCACGGGATTGCCGGTGCAGATCGAAAACTCCGGGCGGGCGTGCGCGCTCGCGCAGCTCTGGTCGCTGCACGACGTGGCCGCCACGACGGCGGATCTCGTGTTCGTGAGCGTGTCGGATGGCGTCGGGGTTGGCGTCGTCGTGCGCGGGGAGCTGATGCGCGGGCGGCACAACATCGCCGGCGAGTTCGCGCACGTCCCGCTGTCGCTCGACGGGCCGCGCTGCTCGTGCGGCGCGATGGGCTGCTGGGAAGCCTATGTGTCGAATCGTGCGACGCTCGCGCGGTACTTCGGACGCTCGGCGGAGCCTGGCGACCCGGTTCCGGCCGAGCAGAAGAACTTCTCGATCGAAGACCTGATCGCGCGTGCGCGCGCGCACGACGCGAAAGCCGTGACGGCGATTCAGGCCACCGGACGATACCTGGGCATCGGATTGTCCAGCGTCGTGAACGCGCTCGATCCGGACTGCGTATACGTCGGCGGCGAGATCACCGCGGCGTGGGATCTGATCCAGGGGACCGTGCGTGCCGCGCTCGCCGAGCGGGCGCTGACGCCGGCGGCCGGCGCGGTGGAACTCCGCACGACGGCGGCTGGTGATTACCCGCGGCTCCGTGGTGCCGCCGCCCTGGTGGTTGCGCCGGCATTTGCGGCGCCAGTAGTTGCCTAGAACGGTCGATGATGCTTCGCTTCGCGTTTCTTCTGACGCTCTCCGCGGCCATGGTAGCGGGCGGTGTGTCGCCGAATGACGGCTTCGCAGTCGCTGACCTGGATCGCGAAGTCCGATCGTTTCTCGATCGCGAAGTCGCGGCGCATCTGGCGGCGGTCACATCGCTCGACCCGCCAGTCGAGCGCGTGCACGGTGCGCTGACGACTGGCGAGTACACCTGGGGCACGTTCATGCGGGCGCTCGCGGCCTACGCGCAGCTTTCGGGCGCGGCCAACCTCGAGGGACGCGACCTTGGACGGACGATCGCGGACATCGGGCTTGTCGAGGCGCGCTTCGGCGGCACCCGGTTCTCACAGTTGTATGCGGCGTTGTCGCTCCGGCATTTCGGCACCGACCTCGCGGCCAACCGCGTGTGGCAGTCGCTCACGCCCGCCGAGCGCAAGACCTGGACCCGGCTCCTGGACGTCACGCAGTTCTACGATCCGGTCAGACGTCAGCCGATCAACCTGCCCGAGAACTATCTTGGTGTCGCGGCGCGCATCGCCGCGATCGCGTGGGAGGTGAAGCTCCTCGACGATCGCGCGCTTCTCGATGCGCTCCTCGATCGGGCCGCGCAGCAGTTCACCGCGGGGGCGTTGTACGCAGACGATGCGGTGCCTGCCGGCCGGTACGATCGGTACTCAAACGAATACGCGCGTTACGTCTGGGAAGCGGCGCAAATCGCGGGCCGCCGCGATCTGCTCGACGCGCTGCGGCCGTCGCTTCGCGCGCAGATGCGGCTCTGGTGGGACCTCGTTTCGCCCGATGGGTATGGCTACACGTGGGGACGCAGCGTCGGTGCCATCAGCTACATGGACACGCTCGAGGTTGCCGGCTTTCTCGCCGTCGAACCAGAGTTTCAACCGGCGCCCCTCGAACAGCTCGCATCCGCCTACGGCGCAGCCTGGCGCTGGCTGCGGCAGGACTTCAAGGACGACACGCACCTGCTGTCGATCTTCGACGAAGGACGCGGCAACTTCGGCTACATCCGCCGCGATCGCGAATGGCAGCAGACGACGGGGTTCTTGGGCAAGCTCGCGAACGCGCACGTCCAGCTGTTGGCCGGTGCGCGGTCAGCTCGGCTCTCACGTGCGCCGAACGTCCCCACGCTGCCGCCTGTCGCGCGCTTCGAATTCTTTCGGACTGGAGCCCGCCAAGCGGGCGTCTGGCTCGTGCGGCAGGGTCACGTCCGATTCGCGCTGCCGATCACCACGGCCACACGGCCGGGCGTCGCCGATTATCTGCCGGCGCCCCACGGCCTGCCTGGTTTCGCGGCGCCCGTCGAACAGCTCGTGGCGGCGCTGACGCCGTTTCTGGAGCTGGACGACGGACGGACGGTCGTGGCGGCGGATGGCGCGGACGCGATCGAGCCCGCGCCGGACGGCCGTGGAGTGCGCGCGTGCTGGACGCGATGGGCGCAGCTCGGCGCGAAGCCGGGCGAGCTCGTCGATCCGGGCCTCGATGCGGACGTCGAGTGGCGGCTCGAAGGGACGCGTCTGACCCGTGTCGAGCGGCTGACGGCGCGGCGGCCCGTCGCGATCCGTCGATGGCGCGTCATCGTCCCGTCCACCGGGACGCGATGGCTGACGTATACAGCCGGCACGGTCCGGACCGACGTCCTCGATGGTCCGGAAGGCGTGCTCGAAGTGTCGGTGCCGCAGGCGGACTGGCCGTACGGCACGAGCCGCACGTCGACCTCGGGATCGACACCGAACGGACGCGGCGCGCGGATGGCGATCCCGCAGCATCTGATCTTCGCGGCAGAAAATATTCAGCTTCCAGCTGGCGAGACGAAGAGCTGGACGGTGCGACTGGAGGTACGAAGTGGTCATTCCCAGTGAGGCGATCAGCGCGGAGCGCTGCGTCGTGCGGAACACGGGCGGGCGCAGTGGACGCACGATATCGGTGGCGCCTGGCCGCACGGCGTCCAGACACCTGCACTACGGGCGGATCATCCTGGATCGCGCCACGGCGCCGCTCCGGTTCGACACGAACGAGCTGGAGACCGGCTTCGTCTGCCTGAAAGGGGCCGCGGCGATCACGGTCGAAGGGCGGACGGTCGACCTGCATCGATACGACGCGCTCTACGTGCCTCGTGATTCGTCGGTCGAAATCGAGCGGGCATCTGCCAGCGACGGCTGCGATCTCGCCGAGATCGCCGCGCCCGTGACGACGCGCCATCCTGTCCAGTTCGTCTCGTTCGCGGACGTCCAGCAGGATCCCGCCCTGCACTTCAGGACCGGCGGCCCCAACAACCAGCGCGACCTCAACATCCTGTTCGGCAAGAACATTCAGGCCGAACGGATCCTCGCGGGCGTCACCTTCAGCGCGCCGGGCAACTGGACGTCATGGCCGCCCCACGAGCACGCCGCGATGCTCGAGGAAGCGTACCTCTACATCGACATGCCGCCGCCGGCGTTCGGCGTCCAGCTCGTGTACACGAATGCGACCGAGCCGGAGCTGGCGACCATCGTTCACGAAGGGGACGTCGTCCTCATGCCCGCTGGCTACCACCCGAACGTCGCGGCGCCCGGCGGATCGATCAACTTCCTCTGGATGATGGCGGCGCACCGCGAGCGCGAAGACCGACAGTTCGGCGTCGTCAACGTCCAGCCGGGGTTCGGCGCGGGCGGATCCGGGCTCGATCCCGGTCGCGCCGGTGCGGACAGGAAGCCGGGAGACAGACCATGAGCGATCCCGGGACGTTTCAGCATCGGGACTGGTCGACGATTCCCGTTCAGCAGGTCGGCGACGGTATCGAGCGGCAGCTGATCTGGGGCGAGCGCCTGATGGTGTGCCGCCTGCGGCTTGCGCCGCACGTGGTGACGCCCGTCCACTCGCATCCCCACGAGCAGATCACGATCGTCGAGCGCGGCCGCGTGCGCTTCGTCGTCGGCGGCACCGAGCGCGTGTCGTCACAGGGCGACGTGCTGCACTTTCCCTCACGCGTCGAGCACGGCGCCACGATGCTCGACGAGGAAGTCGTGTTGATCGACATCTTTACGCCGGTCCGTGAAGACTTTCTGCCGGAGAGCAGCCTATGAACGCCGCACAGACCGTCCGTGACGCCGACAAGCGCCAGGCGCTGGAGCAGGTGCTCCGCAGCGCCACCTTCACCCGCGCCCGACAGGTGCGGAACTTTCTGCGCTACATCTGCGAGATGGAGCTCGCCGGCCGCGCCGCCGCGCTGCACGAGTACCTGATCGCCGTGGAAGCGATGGGGCGGCCGATGGCCTATTCCACGGAGGAGGACTCGAGCGTCCGGCGCCGCGCGCATGCGCTGCGCCAGAAGCTCGACGAGGTCTACGCCACCGAGCTGGCCGACGCCAACGTCCGTATCCACGTCCCGAAGGGTGCGTACGTGCCGAGGTTCGTTGTCGTCAGCGGCGCCGCGGCGCAGGGAGAGAGCGCATGATCAGAATCTCGCTTACGCTGTGCGCCCTTGCCGTGGGCCTCTCGACTTCCGCCACACGTCCCGTCCTGTCGGAGGGTTCGCAGTCTGCACCGGATCCTGACCGCGCCAAGCGCCTGGCGTGGTTCCACGAGGCGAAGTACGGGCTCTTCATCCACTGGGGTCTCTACGCGATCCCGGCTGGCGAGTGGAAGGGCAAACGGATCCCGGGCATCGGCGAGTGGATCATGTTCCGCACGCCCGTGCCGGTTCGCGAGTACGAGCAGCTCGCGAAGCAGTTCAATCCCGTGAAGTTCGACGCGAACGCGTGGGTGCAGCTCGCGAAGGACGCCGGGATGAAGTACATCGTTATCACATCGAAGCACCATGACGGGTTCGCGCTCTATCAGTCGAAGGCGAGCAGCTACGACGTCGTGGACGCGACGCCGTTCAAACGGGACATCCTCAAGGAGCTGGCGGACGCGTGCGCGAAGCAGGGGATGCGGCTCGGCTTCTACTACTCACAGTCGCAGGACTGGCACGATCCGAACGGCATCGGCAACACCTGGGACTTCGGGCCCGATGAGAAGAAGGATTACGACAAGTACCTGCGCGAGAAGGCGGAGCCGCAGATCCGCGAGCTGCTGACCGGCTACGGCCCGGTCGCGCTCGTCTGGTTCGACACGCCACGGTTCATGACGCAGGAGCGCGCGCAGCGGTTCGTCGACATGGTGCGCTCGATCCAGCCGATGACTCTGATCGACGGCCGCCTCGGGATCCCGGGCGACTACGTGACGACCGGCGACAACGTGATCCCGCCGGACGTGCAAGGCACCGCGTGGGAAGTGCCTGCGACAATCAACCACACGTGGGGCTACAAGTCGTACGACCACGACTGGAAACAGCCCGGCAACATCATCTTCAAGCTCGTGGACATCGTCAGCAAGGGAGGCAACTACCTGCTGAACGTCGGCCCGATGGCCGACGGCGTCATCCCTCAGCCGAGCCAGGACGTGTTGCGCGCCGCCGGCGAGTGGCTGAAGGTCAATGGCGAGGCGGTCTACGGCGCCGGCCCGACCCCGTTCGGCGACGAGCTCGGCGAGCCGAGCTCGAAGGGCGCGAAAGACCTCCGCGGCCAGCCGCTGATGCTCGCCCGCACCGAATGGCGTGTGACGACGAAGCCGGGGAAGCTGTTCATCACCTTCTTCGTCGAGCCGCGCGTGCCGTTCGAGCTTCCCGCGATGAAGAACACCGTGAAGCGCGCCTACCGCCTCGCGGACGGCGCGCCGATCGAGGTCAAGAAGGACGGCGCGAAGACGCTGCTCAACATCGAGCGTCCGATCTACGACCCTATGGCGACGGTGATCGTTGTGGAAATAGACGGGGACACTGTACAGACCCTGCATTGACAATTTGGGATTGCCGATTGGCGATTGATTGGCGATTGACGATTGGCGATTGGTGACTATTGAGGATTGACGATTGGTGATCTCGCGTCGAGAGACGCTTCGGCTCATGACCTTGGCCACGGTGGCGCACCGATTTATCGGTGGGGCTCTTTCACAATCCTCCTTCAGCTCGGCGGCCTGGCGCGTCGTTCTGATGGATGGCGAATCCGGCGCAGAGAATATCCGCGTCAATCGCACGTGGACCGGCCCGCTGTGCCGGTCGCAAGTCATCAACAAAGGGCCGCGTGCGGTCCGGCTGAAGGAGATCGTCCTCTTCGACGTTCCTTTGAATCTCCCGCCCGACACGCCGCTGTACGGCGAAGGCTTCCAGATGCTGACCCAGACGGGCGGAACGCTCGGTCAGCCGATCGATCTCGGAAACTACACCGACCCGAAGCATTACAGGCTGCCGGAGCCGGAAGGTGCGCGTGCCACCTACGGGCTGATCACGCTCGAGGACGCAGTCGCCGCGTTCAGCTCGTGCCGCCGGTTCAGCGGCAAGTTCTACGTTCGACCGGGGCGCCTCGAAGTCGTCGTCGATGCCGAAGGGCTGGCGCTCGGCCCCAAAGAGCAATGGACGCTCGAGGAGTTCTTTTGCCGCGTGGGGCCGGTTCGCGATGCGCTGCTGGCAGCCGTCGCCGGCCGGATAAACGAAAACCATTCGAGGCTCGCGTTCGCGGCGCCGCCGTCCGGCTGGTGCTCGTGGTACTGCTTCGGCCCGCGCGTGACGGCGCAACAGGTGCTGGACAACCTCGACGCGATCGCGACGCACGCGCCGGGTCTGAAGTACATCCAGATCGACGACGGGTACCAGCCCGCGATGGGAGACTGGCTCGAGACCGGATCCGCATTCGGTGGTCAGGTTCAGACCGTGCTGCGGCAGATCCGCGAGCGCGGGTTCGAGCCGGCCATCTGGGTCGCACCGTTCATCGCGGAGGCGGAGTCACGGCTTTTCAGAGAGCATCCTGACTGGTTCGTAAAGGATGCCGAGGGCAAGCCTCTGCGCTCGGGCGCGGTGACCTTCGGCGGCTGGCGCCGCGGACCTTGGTACGCCGTCGACGGCACGCATCCCGGCGCCCGCGCGCATCTCGAACATGTCTTCCGAACGATGCGGAAGGAGTGGGGCTGTACCTACTTCAAGCTGGACGCGAACTTCTGGGGTGCCATCCACGGCGGCCGGCTCCACGATCCGCGTGCGACCCGCATCGAGGCGTACCGCCGGGGCATGGAAGCAATCCTTCGAGGCGCCGGGGACGCGTTCATCCTCGGCTGCAACCATCCGATCTGGCCGTCGCTCGGCCTCATTCACGGATCGCGCAGCTCGAACGACATCCGGCGCGACTGGAAGCGCATCGCAACGACGGCACGGCAGAACCTGATGCGGAACTGGCAGAACAGCCGGCTCTGGTGGAACGATCCGGATGCCGTCGTCCTCACCGGCAACCTCCCGGAGGAGGAGTTCCGCTTCCATGCGACGGCGATCTATGCCACCGGCGGGATGATCCTCTCGGGCGATGATCTGACGACGATCGACGCCGCGCGGTGGGAGATGCTGCGCAAGCTGCAGCCGCCGACGGCGATCGCGGCACGGTTCGGAGACGACTCGCTCAGCGTCGGAATGGTCGATCTCAAGCACGAGCGCGTCGCCTGCCTGCTCAACTGGGACGACGCACCCAGAGAGCTGTCGTTTTCATTGAAGGGTCCGCATCGTCTTCGCGAGCTCTGGACCAACGAAGATCGCGGCCGGCACGACGGAGGTCCGGTCTCGATGACCGTGCCGGCTCACGGCGGTCGCGTCGTCGTGTGCACGCCAACGTAGCGCAGGCCTTTAGGCCTGCTGATGCGGCGGCAGCCCTGAAGGGCTGCGCTACGCGAGATCGAGCAACTCCATCATCACTTCATCGTCTTCGACGCCGTCGATGATGACCTGCCGCGCCAGCCGACCACACTCGCGAAACCCGAGCTGACGGTAGAAGGCCTGGGCCGGTTTGTTCGAGCCGCGAACCTGGATGACGAGCTTCCGATACCCGGCGTCGCGGGCGAACGCCAGCGTGGCGCTCCACAGCTGACGGCCCACGCCCCGGCCCCGGTACCGCGGCAGAAGAAACGTTCCAAGCTGACCGACATGCGCCATCGAGTCGAGGACCGGTGACCAGAGGTCGAGTGCCTGGAGTCCCACGATGCCCTGGACGTCGTCCACGGCGACATGGACAGCTTCGCGCGTGGAGAGCGACTCCAGATAGCGCCGCTCTTCCTCGACGCGCCACGCGCGATCGATCGCAGAATGGATTCGCTCCGCCGCGATGACTTCGATCACCGCGGCGATTCCGGCGGCGTCTTCAGGGGAGGCCCGCCGTATTGAGCCCGTATAATCCATGGCAGCTCCTGTCGCCCTCCCTGATATCGAGTGACGCGATGGCGCGCAACAGGTATTTCAAGCTGATCGAGTCCATCGGCCGTACCTTGCCGGGCGTGGAAGTGACGACCACCTGGGGGCAACCTACCCTCAAGGTGCGCGGGAAGATGTTCGTCTGCGGCGCATCCCATAAGTCCGCGGAACCAAACACGCTCG
This sequence comes from Vicinamibacterales bacterium, assembly GCA_036258175.1. Classification (GTDB taxonomy): domain Bacteria; phylum Acidobacteriota; class Vicinamibacteria; order Vicinamibacterales; family 2-12-FULL-66-21; genus DATAEE01. Next base: position 24,065 of record DATAEE010000164.1, on the reverse strand, counting down.
TCGTGATGATGGATTTCGCCGATCGGGACGCGCTCGTCGAGGACGACCCCGACACCTACTACCTGAAAGAGCACTACGTGAACTATCCGTGTGTGCTAGCACGGCTGTCGCGCATCAGCACCGACGCGCTCCGCGATCTTATCGTCGGCGCCCACAAGTACGTCAGCACCAAGTCCGCAAGGAGGTCGCGCGGACGCAGCCGCCGCACCAATTAGCAATCCGGCATTAATCCACGGTCGCCAATTCCGCACCAAGACAGTGCCTCTGAAATATTCGCGGGAAATGAGAGTGAGGATGTCATGTCCAGAGAAACGCCTGAGCAACTCCTGAAATCGATCGTCGATGGAATCAACACCGGGGATCTCGAGGCCCTCATGTCTCTGTATGAGCCTGAAGCCGCGTTTGCGTCTCAGCCTGGGAGTCTCGCTCACGGCGTGGCTGGTGTTCGTGAGTCTTTGGCCGCCTTCATTGCGATGAAGGGCACGCTCGATCTCAAAGTCACCCGCGTCCTCGAGGCAGGTGGACTGGCCTTCGTTGCTGGCGTCTGGTCATTCACCGGAACCGGAGCAGATGGCAAACCCGTGACACTGACGGGCCGCAACGGGGATGTTCTGCGTCGTCAACCAGACGGCTCGTGGCGCTTCGTGATCGACAATCCCTGGGGAACCGACTGAATCCCCAATCTCCAATGTTTCCGCCGCCCTTATAATCGGCGACATCCCGTGGCTCTGAGTCCAGGCGCACGTATCGGCCCGTACGGGATCGTGTCCGCGCTCGGCGCCGGCGGCATGGGTGAGGTGTATCGCGCGCGAGACAGCAGGCTGGGCCGCGACGTCGCGCTGAAGATCCTTCCCGACCTGTTCGCCGCGGATCCGGAACGCGTCGCCCGGTTCCAGCGCGAGGCCAAGACGCTCGCGTCCCTCAATCACCCCAACATCGGCGGCATTCACGGCCTCGAGGAGACCGACGGCGTCACGGCGATCGTGATGGAGCTCGTCGAGGGTGAGGATCTCGCGGGGTGCATCGCACGCGGCGCGATTCCATTAGACGACGCGCTGCCGATCGCACGCCAGATTGCGGAGGCGCTCGTGGCCGCGCACGAGCAGGGGATCATCCATCGCGACCTGAAGCCGGCCAACGTCAAGGTGCGGGATGATGGCACCGTGAAGGTGCTGGATTTCGGGTTGGCGAAGCCAATGGAAGTGGCAGGCGTTTCGTCGAGCGGCTCGCAGCTGCCGACGATTACCTCACCCGCGATGACGCAGGCTGGCGTCATCCTCGGTACCGCCGCTTACATGGCGCCGGAGCAGGCGAAGGGGAGACCGGCAGACAAGCGGAGCGACGTCTGGGCGTTCGGGTGCGTGTTCTACGAGATGCTGACCGGGAGGCGTGCGTTCGAGGGCGAAGACGTGAGCGACACGCTCGCGGCGATTCTGCGTGGCGATCCGGACTGGAAGGCACTCCCGGCGGATGTCCCGCTTCCCATACGCACCGTAATCGCCGGCTGCCTGACGAAAGATCGGCGGCAACGCGTCGCCGATTTGTCTGCGGCCCTCTTCGTCTTCGACCATCGCGCACACCTGGCTTCCGCAGCCGGCTCGAGTCCACGGGTCGCGCGCGTTCCGTTGTGGCGCAGAGCCGCCGTCGCCGCCACCGTCATCTTCGTCGCTTTGGCGGCAGGCTATGCCGGCTGGAGACTGAGACCGGCACCGTCGCGCCCGGTGATGCGACTGGCGATCACGATGCCCGAGCACGAGGTGTTTACACCGGGGCCGTCCGCGCCGCTGGCGATCTCTCGCGACGGCACGCGGATGGCCTACACGGCGAGCGCGCGGCTCTATTTGCGTACCTTCGATCAGCTCGACGCGACCCCCGTCGTCGGCGTGGAAAGTCCCGGGTTCGCAAGCGCGAGAGTCCCGTTCTTTTCGCCTGACGGTCAGTGGATCGGTTTCTGGGAGGCCGGGCTGCTCAAGAAGGTGTCGATCAGCGGCGGCGCGCCGATCACGCTATGCGCGATCTCGCCGCCGCCGTACAGCGCGAGCTGGACGCCCGATAACACGATCCTCCTCGGCCATGGTCCACGCGGCATCTTTCGTGTATCCGGCAACGGCGGATCGCTCGAGCGAATCGTCACCGTCGAAGACGGGCAGCGCGCGCATGGCCCTCAGCTTCTGCCGGACGGTCGAACGGTGCTGTTCACGCTCGCGCGCACCGCGAGCTGGGACGAAGCGGAGATTGTCGTGCAGTCGCTCGAGAGCGGCGCGCGCCAGACCATCATCACCGGAGGCACCGACGGTCAATACCTGCCTACCGGACATCTCGTGTACGGGCTGCGCAACGCCTTGATGGCCGTCCCGTTCGACCCGGCGTCTCTCAGCGTCCGGGGCGGTCCGGTCGCCATCGTCGATGGCGTCGCACGGCAGATGGGGGCCCTCAGCGCACCGCTTCAGTTTGCAGTGTCGGCAGAGGGGTTCCTCGCGTACCTGCCCGCGACAAGTGTCGTGACACCGCGCAGGTCGCTCGTGTGGGTCAATCGTCAGGGGCGGGAGGAAGCGATCGCGGGCGCGCCACTGCGCGCCTACACCCATCCCCGGATCTCGCCTGACGGGACTCGTCTGGCGCTGGATTTCCTCGACGAGAACCAGGGGTGGGATATCTGGATCCGGGACTCCCAACGTGCGACCGAGACGAGACTGACCCTGGACCCAACGGCCGACCGCGCCCCGGTCTGGACGCCCGACGGCCAGCGCATCATCTTCAGTAGCGTGCGGACGGGCCGTAACGCTCTCTTCTGGCAGCCGGCCAACGGAACCGGGACTGTCGAAAAGCTGCTCGAAGCCGACAGCCAGATCGTGGCGAATGCGGTCTCGCCCGATGGAAAGCGGCTGGTCTACCGCATCGGGAGCGGCAACGTGGGTGGATCCGATCTGATGGTGCTCGACCTCAGCGACGGCCGCCCGGGCCCGTCGCCTGCGCTGGGGATCGGTAAGCCGAGGCCGCTCGTGCAAACGTCGTTCGAGGAGCACAGCGCGGACCTCTCACCGGATGGACGCTGGCTGGCGTATCAGTCCAACAGCTCCGGCACGTTCGAGGTGTACGTGCGCCCGTTCCCTGATGTGGCAGGCGGTCAGTGGCTCGTGTCCACGGCCGGCGGTTCGGAGCCGCGCTGGGCGGCAAACGGACAGGAGTTGTTCTACCGCGATCCCAAGGGCGCGGTGATTAGCGTTCCAATCGGACCAGGTGCGACGTGGTCGATGGGTACGCCGGTTCAGCTGTTCGAGGGCAGTTCTTTTCTGTTCGGCGCGGCCCTGACATTCAACGCCCGCACCTACGACGTGTCGCCCGACGGCCGGCGGTTTCTGATGATCAAGAACGCCGATGCACCGGCGTCCTCCGCGCCGGCCCGCATCATCCTCGTGCAGAACTGGTTCGAAGAACTGAAGGCGAAAGTGCCGGTAAAATAGCTGCGCATGGACGACCGCTTCGCTTCGTTCAGAGAAGCAACCGCAGCCGCGCTTCTGAAAAGCCCGGCGACGACGGCTCAAGAACTTCGTCAGGCGATTGCAGACGGGAACCCTCCGCCAGAGCTGAAAACGCTGGTTCAGAAAATCCGCACCCGCGCCTACACGGTGACGGATCAGGATGTCGATGCGCTCAGAGGCAAGTACAGCGAGGACCAGCTCTTCGAGATCATCGCGGCGGCGGTGTTTGGGGCCGCCAGCGATCGACTGGCCGCAGCCCGTCGCGCGCTGGAGGAGGCATGAGGCTCAGTAACGTCGAGCGCGGCGACAGCCTCAAGTTCCGGCTGTTCTTCGCGTTCATCCGAGCCGTCTCCGGCTATCGGGCGTCCGACGTCATGCGGACGCTGCGATATCGGCGGCACTTTTTGGGACAGCCGCATTCCGCTCACACGCAGGCCGTCATGCGCGGTCCCTCCGACTGGTCGGTCGGTGAGCGCGAGCTCTTCGCCGCATTCGTCTCGCGCATGAATCAGTGTCACTTTTGAACCAACGCCCACGCCGCGGTCGCGGCGTCCGCCCTCGACAACAACGAGTTCGTGCGACAGGTCCTGGACGACTACACGACCGCGCCGATCGACGACAAGCTGCGCGCGACACTGGGGCTGCTCAAGAAGATGACGCTGGATCACGGCAACCTCGGACCCGAGGATGTCCGGGCGGTGCTGCGGACGGGCGTGTCGAAGCAGGCGATTCAGGACGCGTTCGAAGTCGCGTTCCTGTTCAACATTTACGACAAGCTCGCCGACTCAATGGGCTGGGATGTTCCCGCTATCTCAGGCGGGTACTATCAGGTGGTTGCGAAACGTCTACTCAGACACGGATACGGCGGATAATGCGCGGCGCCCGACGATCGCCACGAGCCCTCCAACCGAGCCCGTCACCGCACCGATTGCGGACGCGACCAGAACCTTGAAGGGCATTCCGGTCACGAAGTCGTAGTTCACGAACGATCGCAAGCTGTTCGCGCCGCTGGCGTGAAACCTCTCAATCACGTTCTGCCAGTCTGCCCGGTCGCGGATGGCATCGAGGAACAGGTTGACGCGAAGGAGATTCGCGAGAGCGAATACCACGAACGTCGCGAAGGCGACCGTGACTCCGACCTTGAGACCGTCGAGGATCCGTCCGCTCCGTCGCGTCGCGACAAAGCCGGCAACGCCCCACGCCGCGAACATCGGGCCGTAGAAGGTCAACAGCGCACCGAGGCTGTCGTCCGCAAGCGGATCGCGCCACGAAGCGACCAGATTCCACGCCCCGAACGCTACGCCGAGCAAAGCCCCAAGGCGAACGCTGTCACCAATCGTCAATCGCCAATCAATCCCCAATCAGCAATCCCCAATCCACAATGGTGATTGGCGCTATTTGCCAATCGCCTTGCGGAGATCGTCCATGGTGACGACCCGCCCATGCAGCGGCACGATCTGCTTGACGTCCAGCTTGAGCCGCTCGATGTTCTCGTAGAAGTTGACGGTGAACGGGTTCGGCGTCGCGGGCGGCGCGTTCGGCGCCGGCGGCGTGAAGACGTCCGCTTCGATCAGGATGTCTTCGTCCGGCAGGTACGCCATCAGGATGCCATCGTTGTGGGCGTTGCCCTGGATCGGATGCAGCGCGAGCCCGCGCGTGCCGTCGGTCAGGACCTTCTGGCCGATCACCGCTTCGATCTTCGCCTTCTTCTTCGACTGCGCGAGCTTGTCGGGGTTCAATGTTCGCGGGTTGGAGAAGATCTTCTCGTAATAGGGCTTGTAGATCTGGTGCGTCACGATCGTGGCCCCTTCGGCGGCGTACGTGCGAATGCCGCCGGAGTGATCGAAGTGCTGATGCGTGTTGACGAGGTACCTGATGGGTTTCGACGGGACGAGCTTCTTCACCTCGCCGATGACCGCGAGCGACCGCTCCTCGTTCTGCGGTCCTTCGATCACGGCGACGTGGTCCTTGAACTCGACGAGCACGCTGTGGTGCGAACCGCCGGTCAGGTAATAGACACCCTCCGCCAGCTTCTGCGATTCGACGCGCACCGGCGGCGGCGTCGCCTCCTTCACGTTCGCCGGCACCTCGACGGCGAGCGCGGCATTCGGCTGCACGTCCGTGATCGTGAGGTCGAGCGCCGGCGCGCCACCTTGCTTCTGCGCGATCTTCGTCGGGAACTTCACTCCGCCGAAATCCTTGTAGTCCGAGTAGGTGATTTCGATCGGCATGTCGCCGAGCACCGGATTGTCGAGCCACGTCTCGACCTTCTCGAGCAGATTCTGGCTGTTGACGGTGCCCTGGATTTTCCATTTGTTCAGCGCGGTGAAGGTGACGAGCTGGCTTTTCGTGCCACCCTTGGGCTGCGGTTTGACGACCGCGTTGTGCAGCTGCGCCGACTTCACGAAGCCGTGCGGCGTCGTCCAGAGCATCATGGCGCGCTCGCTCACGGCGGCCGGCGCCGGCGTCGCGTTCGTGCCCGCGACATTCCACGCATGCATGCCGCTGACGACCTGGATCTGCCGCTGCTCGCCGGCGAGCGGCTGCCCGCCGCCGCCGCGCGGCGGATTCTCGCCCTGCGTGCGGACCATCTCCTGCCGCATCGTCCCCGTGTCGTAATCGACCGAGGCCGAGTAGCTCGTGACGTTGAACCGCGGCCAGGGCGCGGTCGGGTTCGGCGCCTGGCCGACGGCGAAGTTTGACCCGCTGCCCGAGTACTGAATGGTCTTGAGGCTGGTCGATCCCATCGCGGTTGCCATGGCGTCGAGAGCGCCTTTCCCATTCTGGGCGGTCACGCTGCTCGCGAGGAGGACGACCGCCGTGGCAGGAATCCAGAGCAGACGTTTCATCTGACGCTCCAAGCAGCCCTAAAGGGCTGCGCTACGAATCGCGAACAGCCCTAAAGGCTGCGCTACGAATCGCGACTATTACGACGATGGACTCGAGGCGAACGCGCGGTACTCGCGCTCGATCGTTTCAGGCGTCGAGGCGCCGAGAATCAGCACGCGATAACGGAACGTGATCGACTTTCCAGGTTCGACCGCGAGGTTCAGCTCCTGCTTGCCCTGCGTGAAGTCCTTCTGGCCGAGCGGGTTCGCAGAGAAGAGCCCGTAGCCCCGCGCGTGCCAGTAAGTGGGGAAGCCTGGATTGTCCGGATGGTCCAGCATCACGACGGTCACGGGCTCCGATTCGACGGTGCCGGACAACAGGACCCATCTCGCGCGTGTGCCCCAGACCGCGTCCCCTTTCAGGCCCTCGCTGCTCACGTACTGACCGGTGACGCCGGCGTTATCGAGCGCGGGCACTTTTTCGGGCCGGCCGGCAGCATCCGTGAACACCTCCGGCTTGTCGGCCGGCTGCTCCAGGCCACGCGCGACGCGGAGGCCGAACATGCCTTCCTTCGTGTCGCGGAACACCACGCGGCGATCCGTCGCTGTCAGCGTCGTGATTCGCTCGACGCTGCGCGACTCCGGCGTGCCGCGGAACGTGAAGTGCGTACGTTCGCGAAGGACAACGTGTCCGTCGTGAGCGAGCCAATCCGCCTCGACGGCAAGGTCGCCGCGGTCGGCGCCGCTCTTCGCGGCCGCCACCTTCCGGTGGACGATGGTGCCCATCTTCGCACCCTGATCAGCCGGCGTCGCCTCGGAGTGACCCCAGAAGTCGAGGCCGTTTACGTCGCCGTAGTTGAGCCACATGCCGACGTGATGTGGATGATCGACGCGCTCGCCTCCTCGGGGCTCGAGGGGCCACCCGCGCGTCACGAACGTGCCCTTCGCCGTTCGGAGCGGGAACAGCACCGGCTTCTTCTGGCTCGTCGGATAGATGTAGGAGGTAAACGGTTTACCGTCGATGATGACATCCACGCGCCGCGCGGCGTCATTGGGGATAACCTGAATGCGCAGCGCATCCGCGGCGAGTGCGAGCACCGCTGTGGCGACTAGGCCGACGACGACGGGAAGTCGGTTTTTCACGGCAACCTTCTACCACAATCCGAGGCTGATCTCATGCCGTCTGTTTTTCTGCTGCTGGCGCTGCTCCAGTCGCCGCCGCCGGCCCTCGACAACGAGTACGTCCGAACGACCAGGGACACCACCACCTGTGGCGATGGCGGCGACGAGTGCCAGGATCGCATCCTGGTCGCGCTCGGTCCGATCGAGCTGGACGGACGAAAGATGAACCGCGGTGACATCGCGGTTTTTCGGACGGGAGAGCGCTACGGGGCGCCGGCCGGACGCTTCCTCGAGGTCGTCATCAAGCCCGGCCATCCGCCGGCGAGCGCGCCCGGCGTCCGGATCGCGCCCGACAAGAACGCGATCCTTCATGACGGCCGCGATTTCTTTGTCTTCGAGGAGAAGCTCGACCCGGGCGACACGCGTGCCCGACACAGCCACAGCCAGCGCGTCATCATCGTCCTCAACAAGACGCGGCTGCAGCAGTGGCCCGACGGGCAAGCGGAGATCTTCCGCGACCAGATTCCAGACGACGTGCGGTTCAACCCGCCGGTGGTTCATGTCGTGAAGACGGTGGGCGAGCTGCCGCTGCGGAACATCGTGATCGAGTTCAAGCCACAGGAGCGCTAGATCCGGGCATTCTTCACTCCCGCCAAAATTTCGTTCAAGCGGAGTCACCGAAGTCACGCGCAGTCATTGAAGAAGTCGGTGAAACCGCCCGTTAAACTGCCATAGACCTTTCGCTGTATGTTCGCCTATAGTCCCCATCCTTAATAGAAGGAGGGTGCCCATGGACCAGAAGGCGGTGTTTCTGAAGTTCTGGGAGAAGGAAGCTCCCGCCACGCGCAAGGTCATCTCGCGCATCCCTGAGGGTTCTGAGTACCGGCCGGATCCAAAAGCGCGCACGGCGCGCGAGATTGCGTGGCTGATCGTGCGGGAAGAGGTCGTGCTCGGCGAAGGCTTCGAGAAAGGGGCGCTCGACTGGGCCGAGATTCCGGCGCCGGCGACGATCGCCGAAATCCTCGAGGTGTACGACCGCCACCACGATGTGGGCACCCGGAACATGCGCAATGCTCCAGTCGCCCGGTGGGATGGGCAGCTGCCGTTCCGGTTCCAGGGGCAGGAGGTGTTTTCGGCCTCCGGGTACGATCAGGCGTGGGGCTTCTTCTTCGACATGATTCATCACCGCGGCTAGCTCTCGACGTATCTGCGACCCATGGGTTCGACGGGGCCGCCGATTTACGGTCCGACCGCCGATGAGCCGGGCGGGTAGAGGCGGGGGCGTATAATTTGTGGACCAGGATGAAAGGCGAACGATTCGAGCGGCTCGCGGAGGCACTGGTCGAGGCAGGCCGGCGGTTCGACGCGCGTGGCTGGGTGCTCGGCACGAGCGGGAACCTCAGCGCTGTCGTCGAACGCGATCCCCTCACGCTCGCGATCACACCGAGCGGGGCGTTCAAGGGTGACCTGACGCCGGAGAGGATTCTGCAGATCGACGCCAAGGGTGCGGTCGTGGGCGGCGACGCGCGGCCGTCCGCGGAGGCGCTGCTCCACGTCGAGATCGTCAAGGCGCACCAGGCGGCCGCGGTGTTTCACACGCATTCGGTCTGGGGCACGGTGTTGTCCGATCTGCACGCCTCCGAGGACGGCCTCCTGATCGAAGGCTACGAGATGCTGAAAGGGCTCGCGGGCGTGACGACACACGCGCACGGCGAGTGGCTGCCGATCATCGAGAACGATCAGGACATGCCGCGCCTGGCCAGCGTCGTCGCCGGCACACTTGCCCGGCATCCCGCGGCGCACGGGTTCCTCCTCGTTCGCCACGGTTTGTATACGTGGGGCGCGACGATCGAAGAAGCGCGCCGCCACGTCGAAATCCTCGAATTCCTCCTCCAGGCAGTCGGCCAGACAATGGCTTGCGGCAGAGGAGTAGAGCGCACTCAGGAGCACCAGTCATGGCGGTAATCAAGGTCCCGGCGGAAAACGTCACGTTGACGGATCAGGCGGCGGTCAGCGCCTACCTCGCGGCTTGCGGAATCGACTTCGAGCGGTGGACGCCCGCGCACGAGGTCGCCGCCGATGCGCCCGCCGAAGCCGTGCTCGCGGCGTACTCCCGCGAGGTCGACGCGTTGAAGGCGCGCGGCGGCTACGTCACCGCCGACGTGATCGACGTGACGGCGGATACGCCGAACCTCGACACCATGCTCGCCAAGTTCAACCGCGAGCACTGGCACGACGAGGACGAAGTGCGGTTCATCATCGCCGGACGGGGACTCTTCCACATCCACCCGAACGAGGGCCCCGTGTTCGTGATCGAAGTCGAGCCGGGCGACCTCATTCGCGTGCCGCGCGGCACGAAGCACTGGTTCGACCTCTGCGCCGAGCGGCGGATCCGTGCGATCCGGCTGTTCCACGACCAGTCGGGCTGGACGCCCCGCTACACCGACAGCGGCGTCGACAAGGATTTTCAGCCGATCTGCTTCGGCCCGTCGTACGTCGCGCCGATCACCTCGCACGTGTGACCTTCAGCCTCGCGGCTGCGGGCGTCGGCGTTGTGCTGCTCGACATCGAAGGGACCACGACGCCCATCGAATTCGTCCATCGAACGCTGTTCAGCTTCGCGCGCGCCGAGGTCCGCAACTACCTTACCGCGCGTATCGGGGCCTCGGCAGACGCCGCGACCGTTGAGATTCTCAGCGGCCTGCGTTCAGAACATGCAGTAGATGTAGCCGCAGGTCAGCCGCCGCCCCCGTGGCCCGACGATGCGGCCGCGACGCTCGACTCGGCGGTCGCCTATGTCGAATGGCTGATCGCCAGAGATCGCAAGTCGCGATGGCTGAAGGATCTGCAGGGGCGCATCTGGGAAGAAGGCTACCGGCGCGGCGATTTGAAGGGGGAGGTCTATCCGGATGTGCCGGTGGCGCTTCGCCGGTGGACCGGCGCCGGCGTCCGCGTCGGCATCTTTTCTTCCGGCAGCGTGCTCGCGCAGAAACTGCTCTTCGCCCACTCGAATGCCGGCGACCTGACGCCGTTCCTGAGCTGGCACTTCGATACCGCGGTCGGTCCGAAGATCGAAGCGGGAAGCTACACGCGCATCGCCGAGCAGGTCGCATCGCGGCCCGGCCACATCCTGTTTGTGTCCGACGTCACGAAGGAAATCGACGCCGCGCGCGCCGCCGGCTTTCAGACCCTCCTGTGCGTGCGGCCGCCGGCGGACCCGCCGGCCAGGCCGGACGCCAACCAGGTCGTGAGGACGTTCGAAGAGATTACAACTTAGTTGCTCGACCCAAACCAATGAGCGCCTGAGGCGCATCTAAGACGCATGGTCGAAGAATCGGTCCGCGATCTCCGCTACGGCGCGCGCGGGCTCTGGCGCTCGCCCGGGTTTACCGCCGCGGCTCTGCTGACTCTCGCGCTTGGTATCGGCGCGACCTCCGCGATCTTCAGCGTGGTGCGCACCGTGATGCTGGAGCCGCTCCCGTACCATCAACCAGACCGTATCGTGACGATCTGGGAAACCACCCGCGGTGGCGCCCAGCGGAACGTGATCGCCCCCTCCAACTTCGTCGAATGGCGCGAGCGCTCTCGAACGCTCGACCACCTCGGGATGGTCGGGCCTGGCTCGAGGGCCATCGTTGTCAACGGTCAGCCGCTCGACATCCAGGGTCTGACGGTTTCGTCCGACGCCTTTCGCGCGCTTGGTGTTCAGCCGGCGCTTGGCCGCGCCTACACGGCGGAGGAAGACACCGGCAACGCGGTCATCGTGCTGAGCTACGAGTTCTGGCAGACGCGCCTCGCCGGCCGCCCGGATATCCTCGGCGTGACGCTCACGACCGACGATGGACCGCGGACCGTCATCGGCGTGATGCCGTCCCGTTTCACGATCGTCGGTCAGAAATTCGAGTTCCTGATTCCATACGGCCAAACGCTGGACCAGCTTCGCGAGGTGCGTGGGCGCGGCAGCTCATATGCGATCGCCCGGTTGCGCGAAGGCGTCTCGTTCGATCAGGCGTACGGCGAAATGCGGACGATCTTCGCCGACCTCGAGAAAGAGCAGCCGCAGCGTAACGCGCGACGGACAGTGATGCTTTTCTCTCTACAGGAACAGATGGTCGGCGACCTGCGGCCAGCGGTGCTCGCGTTGATAGGCGCGGTCGCGCTGGTCCTGCTGGTCGCCTGCGTGAACGTTGCGAACCTGCTGCTGGCCCGGAGTGCGGCGCGGGGGCGCGAGCTCGGCCTGCGCACGGCGCTTGGCGCGCGGCGCGGCCGGCTGGTGCGGCAGATGCTGCTCGAGAGCCTGGTCCTCGCCGCCGCCGGCGGCGTCACCGGACTGGCGATCGCCGCGCTGTGTCATCGAGGGCTTCTCGCGCTGGTGGGCGATCGCATTCCGATTCCGCGTCTCGACCAGGTCGCATTGGACCTGCCAGTCGTTGCATTCACGCTGATCACTGCAGTTGCGACCGGCGTTCTCTTCGGCCTCGTTCCGGCATTGGTCTCGACCGGCCACGCGGCCGACGCGCTGCGAGAAGGAGGGCGCCACGGCGGCGGACGCCGGTTGCGTCGCGCGCTCAGCACGCTCATCGTCGCCGAAGTGGCGCTGTCCCTCGTGCTGCTGGCTGGCGCGGGCTTGCTGATGCGAAGCCTGGTGAAGCTACAGAGCAGCGACCTCGGTTTCCGTACTGATGGCGTGCTCACCGCGGGCGTTCAGCTTCCGAGCACGCGATACGACCTTCCAAGGGCTGGCAGCGTCTTCCGCGAGTCTCTGTCGCGCATCGCGGCGTTGCCGGGAGTCGAGCACGTTGCGGGCGCGTCGTGCCTGCCCGTGCCGTTCGCATGCATCGGCACGAGCTTCTGGCGCGTCGATCTGCCAAAGCCGCCAGATGGCCAGACGCCAAGCAGCCAGGTCCGGCCGGTGACTCCCGGATACTTCAGGACGATGGGGATTCCGCAGGTCGCTGGCCGCGACTTCTCGGAGTCGGACACCGTGGACTCGGCGCCCGTCGCGATCGTCAGCGAGGAGCTCGTGCGGCAGCAGTTCCCGAATGGAGACCCGCTGGGGCGGCGCCTCCGGGTCAACGTCAACCATGCGAACGGCAGGGATGACGTGGAATGGACGGTCGTCGGAGTGGTGGGCAACACCAAGTCATCGCTGGACGGGCCGGTGCGTCAGACCATCTTCGTCCCGAGGACGCAGCGTCCCGGCGGCGGCATCACGTTCTTCGTGCGCACCGGGCAGGATCCGATGCTGCTCGCGACCAGCGTGGCGGGCGTCGTTCACGCGATGGAGTCGGAAGCGCCGGTCGTCGTTCGCACGCTGGAGGAGGTCGTTGGCGCCACGATCGCGCGTCCGCGCGCGATCTCCGTCCTTGTCGGCGTCTTTGCCCTCGTCGCCCTCGTGCTCGCAGCGGTCGGCGTCTACGGCGTCATGGCGTATTCCGTGCGCCAGAGGACGCAGGAAATCGGTGTTCGAATGGCGCTCGGCGCGAGCGCGGGGTCGGTCCTCCGGCTCGTGCTCGGTCAGGCGCTGCGTTTAGTGGCCACAGGCGTCGCGATCGGCCTGGTCGCGGCGGGCTTGCTTACGCGTCTGCTTGAGCGTCTGCTCTACGAAGTCGAGCCGCTCGATCCGTGGACGTTCGCCGTCACCGCGATCGTCCTGCTGCTGGTCGCCATCGTCGCGTCATATCTGCCAGCACGCCGCGGCATGCACATCGAGCCTGTCGAGGCGCTCCGGACGAATTAACGGGGCTCGGTCAACCGGGCCGATCGGCTTCTCGTAAGCTCGGCCGCCACGCGACGGCCGGTGTCGATCGCGCGCGCGGTCTCGAACCGGCCGTCCGCGCCCAGCCAGACCTCGCGTGGATCCCGCCGCCAAGCCGCTCGAAGATTTACGCCGTCGATGTACTCGAGCACGTGTTCGAGCTCGTGCGCGATCAGTTCTTCCGCCTGGGGAATCGATCGCAGCCGGACGGTCGCATCGACGAAGCCATACTGGTACCGCTTCATCTCGGACTCCGCGCGGCTGGACGTGCGTTGACCGATCCCTCGAAGGTCGACCGTGAGCCGGATGCGAACACGCGTAACTCTCTGGAGCCGCGCGCACTGTCCACGGAAGATCGGTGAGTGGATCAGCATGGCATGGACGATGTTCGTCAGCGCGGAATCCACACGGATGTTCGGCGGGAGTGTGGGCGAGATCCACAGGAAGCACGCGAGGGCGAGCGCCGAATGAGCGATTGCAGACATCGTTCGAATTCGGACGGCGCAATCGCCCGCGATCTTCGTAGCTGTTAGACGAGAGGAATGGCGGTAAAGATGTCAAACCGCAGATGAACGCAGATCAACGCAGATATTCTTTTCGTTAACTCGTCCACAACACGGGCTGCCTGATGAAGTAGTTTCGGATGACTTCTTCGGCCGTCGGATCGGGATTGAGCGTCCGCCACAACGCGAGATAGTCGGCCTTGTCGAGCGCGAGGCCACCGAACAGCAGCGACGGCTGGCGCACCGGCCAGTCGTCGAAGTACATGACGTCACGCTTGTGCGGCCACGCCTTCCTGTCGGCGATGTAGGGCGCCATGAAGGCCAGCGCCTTCCGCATCCCGCGGCCGTCCGGCAGTTCGAACGTCCACAGGTTCTCGCTCCGGCTCGACAGGATCTGGCACACCATCGCCATCGCGTCGAGGTTGAACAGCGAGTACCCGTAGGGCTTTGTGCGTCCCAGCTCGCGCGGAAAGCTGCCGTCCGCCGCCATGTGGTTCGGCACGAGCACCGTCTTGTAGCGCGTCCTGCAGAATTCGGTGAGATCCGCGCGGCCGGTGAACCGCGCGAATTCGGACACCTGCATCACCCAACACGTTCCGTGATTGTTCGTTGCGTCCCTCTCCGCGATTCCATACTCGTGCGTCGTCATCCACGCCAGGTACCTGCGGAACCAGTTCCGGACGCCGTCCCGGTCGGTCGCGGACATCACGCCTGCGCCTTCGAGCGCCGTCGTGGCGCGGACGACCTCCACCAGATGGATGGTGTCGATGATGCCGATGCCGCGTCCCGTGACGCGCCCTTTGATCGCCTGCGCGTACAGGAGGTGCGGGTTCATCAGAGTTTTCTCGTCGATGAACCAGGCGCGCAGATGGTGGACGGCGTGGTCCGCGTAACGGCGGTCACGCGTGATTGACCAGGCCGCCACCAGTGCCGGGACATGCAAGCTGAGCCGCATGAGCGCCCGCCGGTGCCCGACGAAGTTGTCGGGATTGGTCATGCCGTCCCGCTGAATGTACGGGCCGTCCGCGTTCGCCGGATCGGGCCACCAGTAGTCACCTTCTGAGAAGTAGTCGTGCGTGCCGCCGGCGCTGCGAGGGCTCGACGTGGCGGTGATCGTGACGGGCGACTCGCGCAGGTACTGGTCCGCGGCGGTGAGGATCCGCGTCCGATCGATCGCGGCCAGATCGAGCGGCTGGGCAGATGTCCGGGCGGCCGGAACGAGCGATGCGGACAGAATCAGGAAGTCCCGTCGGCTGATCACAATAGGTGAAGGATAATGCGGCCTAGCCATGCCCCGCGTGCCCCGAGGCGTCGCGCTGCTTCTGGCCGTCGTCGTCATCGCGGCCGCGACAGTCTACAGCGTCGCCTGGATGTACTACGCCGGCCGTGAGCCGGTCGCGCGCCTCGGCGTGAATCCACAGCATCGCGCGACGACGGGCGGCCTGCTGCTGGTCAGTGTCGAGCCGGGCACTCCGGCCGAGCGTGCAGGCCTGCAGCCGGGCGACCGCATCCTCGAGATCAACGGCCGGCGGTTGGACACGCCGAACCCGTTTTACGATGCGGTCACCCGCGGACGGCCGGGCGATCGCGTCACCATGCGAGTCGAGCGGGATCCGGATCGCTCGTTTACCACGCAGGCGACGCTCGAGGCGCGTCCCCCGAATCCGCCGCAGCCGTTACCGCGCGTGTTCGTCCTCTCGCTGCTCCGGTTCTATCCTGCGGCGTTTCTCATCGTCGCGGCGGCCGTCCTGCTGCAGCGGCCGCAGGATCGCACCGCCTGGCTGCTGGCGACGCTCTTCATTGTCCTGATCGCCGCCGCGCCCATCGATGGGGATCTGATCCACCCGGCGATGCGCCCGTTCGCGTTCGGCTTCAAGATGCTGGGCGGCCTGCTGCCGGCCGCCGTCTTTTTCTTCTTCGCGGTCTTTCCGACCCGGTCGCCCATCGATCTCCGGGCGCCATGGCTCAAGCACGTGCTGCTCTGGCCTGCCGTCGCGCTCATCGCCGTGCTGGTCGTGATTGTCGGCAGGGCGGAGAGCCTGGTGCCGATACGGCGCGTGACGGAATGGCCCGCCTGGCCCGTTCTCGGCCCGGTGATCATCCTTTACTGGACCGTCACGATCAGCCTCGGTCTCGGATCGCTGGTGCTCAACGATCGCCGCGCACCGGACGCCGAATCGCGGCGGCGGACGCGCGTTCTCGCGTGGGGAATGGTCCTCGGCCTCACACCGATTTCGATCCTCCACACGATCTCGGCCTTACTCGACGTCGATCCATATGACGGCGTTCCGTTCTGGATCTGGGCGACCTGTGTGCTTGCGCTGTTCCTGATTCCGATCTCGTTCGCGTACGCCGTTGTCAGATATCGCGTACTCGAGATTCCGGTCCTGCTGAAGCGCAGCGCACGATATCTGCTCGTCCAGCGCGGCTTCGTCGTCCTCCTGTTTCTTCTGAGTGCCGGTGCGACGGTCGTGCTCGCGGTCGAGTTGCCGTTGCTGCTGCCGGCGCGCATCCGGGCACCGGAATCGTTTGGCCTCCTCGCGGGGGCGGGGCTTGGCGTCGCCCTCGCGTGGGGCGGGGCACGGCTCCACCGGCGATTCACCGAACGCATCGACCGCGCGTTCTTCCGAAACGCGTACGACGCGCGCCGCGTCCTCGAGCATCTGGCGGTCCGGGCCGGGCGTGCGGCAGGACGCGAGGAGCTCGCTGCCCTCCTGGCTCGATCGATAGACGAGGCGCTGCACCCGGCATCGCAAACGATTTATCTGGAGCGCGACAGCGACAGCCTCGAAGCGTTTCACGGTACGCCGCCGTCATCGCTGAGGCAGATTTCGCGAAACCTGCCGGACCTCGACGAAATCGCTCTTGAAGGAGGTCCGGTCGTCCGCCGTCCGGACGCGAAGCCAGTCCAGGGATTTGGCGCGCTCGACGCGCTCGGAGCGGAATGCCTCTCGCCGATGATCGGCCGCGACGAGAGGATTGCCGGGTTGCTCGCCCTCGGGCCGCGGCTCTCCGAAGAGCCGTATTCCAGCGAAGACCGCCGTCTGCTTGCGACGGTCTGCAATCAGGCGGGGCTGGCGCTCGACAGCATCTGGCTTGCAGAACGGATCGCGGAGCGGCGCGAAGCCGAGCGGCGTGCCGCGCACGAGCTCGAGATCGCGCAGGAAGTCCAGCGCAGGCTCCTGCCACAGCAACCGCCGACGCTCGCCAGCCTCGAATGCGCCGGCGCCTGCCAGCAGGCGCGCGCCGTCGGCGGCGATTACTACGATTTCCTCGACCTTGGCGATGGCCGGCTCGGGCTCGTCCTCGCGGATATCTCCGGGAAGGGCATCTCGGCGGCGCTGCTGATGGCCAACCTCCAGGCGTACGTCCGCAGCCGGTTCTCGCTCGCGCGTGAAGATCTGCCGGAGCTGCTTCGCTCGTTGAACGCCTATCTCTTCGAGTCGAGCCCGTCTTCGCGCTACGCCACGCTGTTTTTCGGGCGCTACGACGACACGTCAGGCCGGCTCCACTACGTGAACTGCGGCCACAACCCGCCGCTCGTCATGCGCCGAGACGGCACGACCTGCTGGCTCCAGCCGACGGCCCCGGTCGTCGGACTCGTCGACGAGTGGAGCTGCACGACGGGCGAGCTGGAAGTCCGTGCAGGCGACACGCTCGTGCTCTACACCGACGGCGTCACCGACGCGATGGATGACGACGGGAACTTCTTCGAAGAGGAGCGGCTCGTCGAATTGGTGCGCCGGCACCGCGACATGGCCCCAGCGGCGCTCGTCCAGACGTTGATCGAGACGGTGACGCGCTTCAGCGGGAAGGTCCAGGAGGACGATCTGACGGTGGTGATCGCGAAGGGAACGTAAGCGTCGCTACTTGACCTTCTGTCCCTTCGTGAGCGCGTCGACGCGCTGCTCGAGCGCTGGATCCTTCCCCTGGAGCGCGATCATCTGATCGAAGTGCTCTTTAATCTTTTTCACGCGCTCCTCGTCTTCGGGACCGCAGGGGCAGCCCTTCTTGATGAGGCCGAAGTACGACCAGGCCGCGCCCCAATGAGGAATCCACCACTTCGGTGAGCCGGCCGCGGCTTTCTCGAACCAGCCTGCGGCTTCGGTGAAGTTCTGCTTGTCCTTGAGCACGAGCCCGTACACGCCGAATCCGAGGGGATTCCGGTAGTCCGCCGTTTTGACGGCCCTGCTCAACGCGTCGCCCGCTTTGTCTACCTGCTTCGCATCATAGAGCGCGACGCCGAAGTCGGTGAGCACGTCGCCGTTGTCCGGGCTCAGCGCCGCGGCTTTTTCGAGACTCGCCAGAGCCCCTGGCGCATCCTTCTTGAGCTCCCGAAGAAGCCTTCCGCGCCCGTGGTGCGCCTCGGCGAGGTTCGGATCGAGCTCCGCGGCGCGGCTGTACGCCTGGAGCGCACGTTCCAGATCCTTGCCTTGTTCGTAGACGACTCCCAGCAGATATTGCGCGCGTCCCGAGTCGGGCATCCGCTCGGCGGCTTTCTCGAGCGGATCGCGCGCCGCGGTGAGATCGCCCTGGCTCACGAGAATCTCTCCGAGCTCCAGATACGCCGGCCCGCGCGAAGGATCGAGAGACAGCACCCGTCGGTAGGAGGTCACGGCACTGGTGAGGTTGTTCTGCTTGCGCTGAATCTGCGCGAGGGCGAGCTGGGCCTCGACGTCGGTCGAGTCGCGGGCGATTGCGGTCGTGAGATCGCCCTGCGCCGGGATGAGCTGCCCGCGCGCCAGGTTGACTCTGCCGCGCACCGAGTAGGCGCGAGCCTGATTGGGATCGAGTTCGAGCGCCTTTGCCGCCGACGCTTCAGCGGCGCTGTAGTCCGCTTTGCGGCACTGCAGGTCGGCCAGACCGGCGAGCGCGTCGGCGGCTTTTGGATCGAGCTCGAGCGCTTTTCGAAACGCGGCTTCGGCGTCCGCGACCTTATTGTCGCGGAGCAGCGCCTCGCCAAGCGCCGCATGCGCGACGGCGCTCGTCGGCGCAAGCTCGATCGCTTTCCGCGCGGCTGGAAGGGCCTGTTCGGTGGAGCCGAGCCGCACGAGGCTGTACGCGAGGCTCACGTGAGCCGGGGCCGCGGCGGGGTTCAGCTCGATCGCCTTGCGCGCGCTGTCGGCCGCTTCCTTGAACTGTCGTGTTCTGACGTAGGCCCCGGCGAGGCCCGCGAGTCCTTCCGCTCTTTCGGGGCCCTGGGCGCTGGCCGCGACTTTCTGGTAGGCGGCGATGGCGCCGTCCCAGTCCTGGATGCTCTCGCACGTCCGACCGAGCTTCAACGCGACAGGCACGTTGGCCGGCTCCTGCTCGAGGACCGTGAGGAAGTGCCTGCGGGCGTCGGCCATCTTCCCTTCGGCCATGAGTCGGTCGCCGTCGGCGGCCATCCGCTTCAACTCCTGCGGGTTGAGCTTCTTCTGCTCCTGCTTTTTTTCCTGCGGCTCGGCTGCCACCGAGAGCAGTGACACCACGAGCGTGACCGCCGCGATTGGCGCCGGACAGACTTTCATGACTGCCTCTTCAGCTCACGTGGTTTTCTTGCCGGACGACACGACGTCGAAATAGATGAGCGACTGCTGCGAGCCGACGCGGGCCGCGATCTCGTAGCAGCCCGCTTCCGGAAACCAGACGAAGGTCCAGTGGAACGCGTACTTCAGCAGGTCCGCGTCCTTGACGCCCTTCGGTTTGTCGCCGAGGCCGTCGAGTTTGAAGCGCAGTTCCCGGTTCCCGTACATGCTCGCCGCGAAGGTCGGTTTCGCGGTTCCAGTGCGGGCCTTGCCGGACAGAAGGACGGCGCCTTTGACGGCGACGTCGCGGAGCCAGAGGACCCTGACGGGTTCGCCCGGACCGCCCCACGCGATCGGCTTGCCGCCGGTCGCCGCCCAGAACGGGTTTTGTCCGATTGCCGGGATAACGCTGGGAAGGACCTTGACGGGCTTGCCAGTCGGACAGTCCGAGGGGGCGCCCGCCTGCGCCGAGCCGAGCAGGGGAACCGCCGCAAAAAGCGCGACGCCGAGGACCCGGGATGTCATAGGCCCTCCGATTGAAATGAGTTGTGGCCCCCGACTCTAGATCCGACGTGGGTTGGGGTCAAGCATGGGGTGGCGTGAACCCGCCGATCTCCTGCGCGAGCAGCCGCGCAAAGGTTATCGGGGTGGCGTCTTCCCAGAAAGGCCCCATGATCTGGATGCCGACCGGAAGTCCTGCGCGCGTTCGACCGACAGGCGCGACAGTTGCGGGGCAGCCAGTTAATGTGGCCGGCGCGATCCACTTCAGCAGGTCCATATAAGGTCGCGGACCGCTCGACGTCACGATAGTTCGCTTCTCCTGCGGCTCGCTGTGATCGTGCGGGAAGGCTTCGGCATACGCCACGGGCGAGAGAAAAACGTCAACGTCCTCGAAGTATGACTGCCATTGCGCCCGGAATTCCAGGCGGCGGATGTTCTCGGTCTGCCAGCGCGCGAACGGCGTCAGTCCGGCGGTGTTGGGACCTCCGGATTTCGCCCATTCTTCCTGCTCCTCCGGAGGAGAGACGCTGAACAGGAAGGCCCACAAGTGGAATACGTAATTGCTCAGCAGGTCCGCGTGACGGTATCCCGTCGGCCATCCCGCTTTCAGTGTGGCGCCGGCGTGAGCCAGAGTTTCGATCACCTGTTCCAGAATTGCCTTGATCTCTGCGCCAAGAGGCGCGGAAGGATCGTCGAGGACGTAGCCCACTCGAAACGCTTTTAGCGTTTGGGCGCGGCTGGCTGGCAGATCCCACTTCCAAGCTTTGGCATCCCATGCGAACGGTCCTCCCATTACCTTGAGGGCCGCCAGCAGGTCTTCCGCGCTGCGCGCCATTGGTCCAGCCACAGCCAACAGAGTAGAGAAGCCCGGCAGGATGGGACCGCCGCTCGGCTGGTGGCCGTCCAGATTGACGAGGTCCAGAGTGGGTTTGTGTCCGTAGATGCCGCAGAAATGCGCTGGAACCCGAATGGATCCGCCGATATCACTGCCCGCACTCAAGTACCCCAGACCTGCGGCCAATGCTGCCGCCGTGCCCCCTGAAGATCCACCAGGCGTCCGCTTCACATCCCACGGATTGTTCGTGGTTCCGTAAATCGGGTTGTAGCTTTGCCAGTCCATGAGCTGGACGGGCACATTCGTGGCGCCAATCAAAACGGCTCCTGCACCCAATAAGCGTTCCACGACATGGGAATGTCGTGGCGCTTTCGAGTCACGCAGCGCGGCCAGACCCCACGTGCAGGGATATCCCGCCACACCGAAGCTCTCCTTCACGTGAACCGGGACGCCGTGAAACACGCCGAACGATTCGCCGCGGGATTGGGCGTCATCCGCCTTTTTGGCCTGAGCAAGGGCCTGATCTCTTAATTGATAGGTAAAGGCATTGAGCTGAGGATTGAGGCGGTCGCTGCGCTCGAACGTCCGTCGAGTCAGCTCGACGGAGGACACTCGCTTGTTTCGGATGGCTTCGGCCGCCTGCAATGCCGACGCGAAGTCGAGATCCTGGGAAGCGGATTTGGAATCACCGGTCGCTGCCGGCGGCGCTTCCGACGGCTGCGCGCACGCCGAACCCATCTGAAGCACTGCGGCGCCACCGAGCAACTCGAGGAGCCCTCGGCGGGTCAATTGAAGGTTGTCTGACATAGCGCACCTTTCTGATTGCTTCAGCGGGTGAACCTCGCGACGAAGCCGCCCCCCGCACGCATCGGAATCTCGAGTACGTCCCCCGCGTTCTTCGCCATGCGCTCGACGACGGCCGCACCTGCATCGTCGGCGTTGTCGCGCGCGACGAGCGCCTGATAGCGGCCCTTGGGCAAAAACGTGAGCGGCACTTTGACCGCCCGCGACGCCGTTCCGTTCATCGCGGCGACGAACCACGTCGTCCCGCTGCGGCGCGCAAAGAGCGCCAGCTCGCCGATTTCGGATGGCGGCAGGACGCGCGTCTCGTCCCACACGCTGGGAATGCTCTTGATGATCTCGACGGCTGGACTCGCGAGCAGCGATGCGGGATGGCCGCCGTAGACCAGCAGGGGAGAGGTGAGGATCGCGGCACTGGCGATCTGATGTGCGATGCTCGTCTCGCGCCGGCGCTCGCCGAAGACGACCGGCGTGTAGTCGGCGTGTCCCGCGAGCATCCGCGTGAACGGGAAGGTCGCGTTGAACTGCGCCCAGGCTTCCATTCGCCGGTGCTCGAGCCCGTAGATGCCTTCGCGCGTCATCTCGTTCGGCCACGTTCGCGCCTCGCCGGCCGGCTTGTTCGCGCCGTGGAAGTCGATCAGTAGCTGGTGTTCGGCGGCATCTCTCAGGATGTCCTGGTAAAGGTCGATGACCTCTTTGGCTTCATGATCGAGAAAGTCGACCTTGAGGCCGACGACACCGGCGTCGCGGAGCGACGCGAACAGCTTCCGGCGATCCTCGGGCGTGCCGAGTGTTCGCCGGTGACGCCAAACGATGATGCCGACGCCTCTCTCTTTCGAGTACTGAACCAGGTCACGCAGCTCGGCGCCCGTCCATTTCTGCCACTGACCCTCGACAACCTGGTACTCGAAGCCCAACTCGCCCGCGAGGCGCGAGAACTCCTTGATCCCGTCGAGCGTGTTCTCGCCGCCGTCGAGGTACCGCCAGACGGCCCGGCCCGACTTGATCCATAGGGTCTGGATCCCTTGCGGAAACAGCTTTGGATCCGGCGGCGCTGCGAGGTTGGGCACGACGTCGCTGTTGACCAGCGCGTTCAGGTCGGGAGCGATCATCACGACGCGCCACGGGGTCGTAATCGCGCCGTCGATCGCTGCCGGCTGCGACAGTCGCTTCGCTTCCTCCTCCCCGAACCGAAGCGTGAAGGGATAGCTCGGCGGGTGCGCGTGCCCGAGCCGCTCGCGAAGCAGGCCGGCACCGTCCGACTGCAGCGCCATACCCGCGTAGCCGCGCAGATCGGCTTCCGTGATCGATCCGTATCCCGCGCCGTCCGGCAGCTTAAACGTCACGGGTGGCGCGGCCCACTCGCCGTCCTTCATCTCCTGGACCGCGCGCCGGTCGTACACGGCCTCGTAGTGGTCGCGCAGGCCGTGGGACCAGACTAGCGTGTCTTTCGGGAGCCTGAAGCTCGTCGCCGCATCGGGCACACGGCGTCCCGTGCCTGGAACCATATGCCGGAACGCAACGGCGTCGTCGAAGACGCGCGCGTCGACGACGTACTTCGTCCCACTCTGCCGGTGTTCGAATGAGAACCGGGCTCCATTAGCGCGACTCACGGCTTGCGAATGCACGCCGCGCCACACGTATCGCTCGTTGACCGAATACTTTTCAATGTTGCGCAGCGCAGCGCCGTTCCCGAGATCCACACCATCTACGAGGATGCCCAGCGCCGAGGGCTCGATGACGGGTTTGTTGCCGATCGAAACACGGTAGGAGATTGGGGCTGCGTCGTGGCTGGAGATGTCTATGCGAAGCCGGCCGCCGGGGCTGGTAAGAGATGACGACCCTGAAGGGTCGTTCCACAGGGTCAGGAGTAGCCCGACAACGAGTGTTGGGCGCCTCACGTCAGCGCGATGAGCTCCGAAATCTTCACCGGGCGCTTCTCGTCTACACTCTTGCGCGCGGCGATGCCGGTGAGGCAGGACATCGCACCGGCGCGCGAGTCGGGCAGCCGCATGTGTTCGGGTGCGTCGGCCTTGCGGAAAATGAGGTCGCGCAGCCGCGTGTCACCGCCGCCGTGACCACCCGCCGTCGACTGCTGAATCGGGATCTTCTGCTGCTTCCCGAAGTTCTTCGTCAGATAAATTTCTGTTTCTTCGGCGACGTTCCAGGGCTGTCGCTCGTAGTCGCGGATCTCGAGCCGGCCCTTCTCGCCGTTGAAGGCTAGGCGGTAGCCCTCGAACGGCATGAACGCGTTCACCGAGTAGCTCATGATGGCGCCGTTCGAGTACTTCACGATCGCCGACATGCTGTCGAAGATGTCGATGTCTTCCTTGTAGACGCAGCCGTCGCGATGGTAGCCGTCGACGTCCTCGCAGCCGACGTAGAGCTTCATCCGGTTCGCGTTGGTCGTGATGTCGTAATGGAACTGGCACTTTGACTTATGTGGGCACGGACGGCAGTTCGTGGCGCGGAAGGGCCCGTTCTTGCCGTACACGCTCAGGCTCGCATTCGCCGCGACTTCGACCGGATCGGCAGCGAGCCACCAGTTGATGAGATCGAAGTGATGCGTGGCCTTGTGCACCCAGAGGCTGCCACCCTTCGAACGCAGACGATGCCAGCGGCGGAAGTAGTCCGCGCCGTGATAGACGTCGAGATACCAGTGGAAGTCGACTGAGATCAGTTTGCCGATCTCGCCAGCCATCAGCGTCTCTTTGATCGTCCGGTGCTT
>DATAEE010000163.1:0-7054 GCA_036258175.1 Vicinamibacterales bacterium | reverse complement strand
CAGGCTACCTGAAAGGCCGTCCCGATTGCACGGGCAAGATTGGCGTCGTCGGCTTCTGCTACGGCGGCGGCATCGCCAACATGCTCGCAACGCGCATCCCCGATCTCGGCGCGGCCGTTCCCTTCTACGGCGGTCAGCCGCGCGCGGAGGACGTTCCAAACATCAAGGCGCCGTTACTCATCCACTACGCGGAAAAAGACGAACGGATCAACGCAGGCTGGCCGGCCTATGAAGCGGCGCTGAAAGCGAACAACGTCAAGTACACCGCATACATCTATCCGGGTACGCAGCACGGCTTCAACAACGACACGACGCCACGCTTCGACGAGGCCGCCGCGAAGCTCGCCTGGCAGCGAACGATGGAGTTCTTCAACAAGAATCTGCGCTCCACCTAACGGTCACCTCGGCACTCAGCGCGGCGATCGGGTACGCCCTGCTCGCTCGCCGCGCTCGATGTGTGCGGCGCGCACAGTTACGGCTCCCTGGAGCCGCGAACTGAGGGATACTGTGGAGCGATGCTGTGGTTTTACGAGAAAGGGACCGAAAAACTTCGATGCGAGGTGCGGTTGGCGGGAGACCGCGACGGGTACGAGCTGCTCATCGTCCGGCCGGACGGGACCGAGAGCATCGAGCACTTCAAGGATCTTCCACAGGTCCTGCATAGGGAGCACGAACTGCACCGCGCGTGGGAAGCCCAGGGCTGGAAGGAAGTCAGAGGCCCTCGCGAATCGTCCTCTTGATCACGCACCCCACAATCGGAACCACCATCTGAGCACACGCCGATGGCTTTGACGAAGCGCGTCTCTGACCCTGCGTTCGTCCTGCCATTCCGGATGCGGCACGGCAAACGGCGGCGCGTCCGCTGAAATGAATTCCGGCGCGTGCTTCTGAATTGCCGCCTCCGCGAGCGCGTACCCGTGATTCTCGAGCACCTGGATCTCGGCGGTCGAAAAGCCGTCCATGTCGGTCCGGACCTCTGAGACGACGTCGTCCGAAAGCTCGCCGGAATAGCCCCAGAACCGCTTGTCGTAGTTGTGAACGCAGGAACCAACCCCCCAGTACGCTCCCGTGAGCGTGCCGGTCGAAAAGCTGGCCAGCAGCCAGCGTTTCCGCAACGTCTGCGATTGCAGTCCCTGGATGTGCGTGTAGCGGAACAGCCGGTTTCGAAGTCCCTGATCCGGTCGAACATCAAATGGCGCACCACCGTCCGACACGAGCACGGTGGCGGCCCGCTTCCAGACGGGCTCGAGCGCCATGTTGTCGTAGATGCCGCCGTCGGTGAGCCTCAACCCACGGATCCAGTCGTCGCGATGCGGTCCTGTCGCTTTTCCAAAGCGCACTTGCTCCGGCTCCAGACCCGGCTTCATCGGATTGAAGATTGGCGGGAAACAGGACGATGCAGCGACGGCGCGCGCCAGCGGCCAGTCAGGAGCCGGCCGAACATAACCGGCCTGATAGTCGCCGATCTGGTCCTTGCGGAAGATCCAGTTCACGCCGAACACCATGTCGGTCGCGCATAGCGTGAACAGCGGCCGGTCGGGCAGATCCGGCAAACGGAGTCTCGTCAGGTGCCGTTCGTACAGGCTTGCCAGCGTTTCGACCGCGGTCGTCGTGCGGAACCAGTTCCACGGAAGCAGCCGCTTCAAGATCGGCCACGTGCGAAGATCGCGCGACGCGAGAGCGTAGAACGGTTCAGCGACGCGGCTGTTCCATTCGGACGCGTCGAGCCGATCCCCTGCCTCCGGCCACGGCCGCACGCGATCGGCAAGATGCGCGGCCATGATGCTGCCGCCCGACACTGAAGAGATCGCGTCGATGCGGGACAGCACACCAAGCTCGTTCAACCGCCGCAGACCGCCAAGATGAAACAGCGCGGCGCGGTACCCGCCGCCCGACAGGCAGAGCGCCGTGCCCTGGCGCTCCCGGCGAGGTGGCGGAAGGAACTTGTCGATCGCGTGGCGCGTGACAGGCACCGCCCGATCTTAACCACGGATTACACGGATCTATTCTTTGTACAGCCACGCTCCGGCAACAGTTCCCAGCGGCGCTTCGACGAGGCCCCATGCGACCGGGAGCAGCGCCAGCTTCGCGGGGATGAGGCCGGCAAAGCCTGCCCAG
Source organism: Vicinamibacterales bacterium (assembly GCA_036258175.1). Lineage (GTDB taxonomy): Bacteria > Acidobacteriota > Vicinamibacteria > Vicinamibacterales > 2-12-FULL-66-21 > DATAEE01. The sequence goes on along the minus strand of DATAEE010000163.1, from coordinate 4,936 downwards.
AGATAGATCCCGGACCACACGTGTGCGATTACCCAGACCGCCAGACCGGCGCAGACCGCGGTCGCCGCGCCCGGCCCGAAGCGAGGGCGGATCGCGGCGTACAGCCAGACCGACGCAATGCCGAGGACGAATGTCATGACGATGAGCGAGATCAGATAGATCGGTTGTGGAGTATCAGGGACGCCATACTTGCGAAAGAGCGCGAGCGAATCGGCGCCGAGCATCCCGCCATGCAACGCCGCCTCGCTGACGTTCATGACGAGACCGGCGAGCAATCCGCCGAGCAGAACCCGACCCCAGTTGATAGACGTCATATTGTCCTTTCATCGACGCGACACGATTTCGGCAGGAACGGCATCATCACGCGGTACATCGCGTACTGCATCTTTGTGCCGAACGCGATGTCGCCGGTTTCGATCCACAACTTGAGGTTCTGCAGAATCTGCTGCCAGCCTCCCTTGACCGCTTTGTAGGTCTTCGTCTCGCTCTCGAACTGGTCGTGCACGAGCCGGACGCGAACGTCGGGACCCACCTGCTCCAGTTCCCAGGTCACGCGTGAAGGAGGGTCGTGATGCAGGTTGAACTGATAGGTGTGCACGAGTCGGCGAGGGGGATCGACCTCGAGGATCTTCCCGTGCACGAGCGAGTACTTTCCATTCGGCGTGAGGTACCGGAACGGGCTGCCCGGCTTGAGATCGGTCGCAAGCACGGTATCCATGAGCGGCCGCTGGACCGCGCCGCGCTTGGTGATCTCGTCCCACACCGCCTTGATCGAACCCTTGATCTGGATCTCAAAGACGTGTTCGAGCTTCGGCCCGGGCGTCATCTTTCCTCGCTTTCTGTTTGTCTTCCCGGCGTTCGACGGTGCGCTTCAAGTCGAGCAGCTCGCCGGCCCATAACGCCGCATAAGGCGTGAGCCAGCGTTCGTAGATCGACTGAATCGGGATCGGATTGAGGTAGTTCCAGCGTTCGCGTCCGCGGCGCCGCACGAGGATCAGCCTCGCGTGCTCGAGCACGCGGAGATGTTTCATGACGGCGAAGCGCGAGGACTCGAACGACGCGCAGAGATCCCATGTCGTCCGGGGCCCGTCGCGCAGGAGATCCAGGATGCGGCGGCGGCTCGGGTCGGCGAGCGCCTTCCAGATCGGGTCGAGGTCCCGGGCCATATGTGACCATACGGTCACATATTCGCGCGCCCGCTGTCAACCGGTCAACCGGATCGCGATAGGATCCTGAACCATGCCAGCTTATGTGATCGCAAACATCGACGTGAAGGATCCCGTCCGGTACGAAGACTACAAGAAAATGTCGCCGACCAGCATTCAGCAGTACGGCGGCCGCTTCGTCGCGCGCGGCGGCAAGTGCGACGTGCTGGAAGGGTCGTGGACGCCGAAGCGGCTCGTGATCCTCGAGTTTCCAAACGCCGCACGCGCGCGCGAGTGGTGGGCGTCGACCGAATACGCGCCGGCGAAAGCGTTGAGACAGGCCACGTCGACGGGCGACATGGTCGTCATCGAAGGCGTGTAGGGCGGTTCGCGAACCGCCCGCCAGGCAGCTTTGAAGGGCTGCGCTACTCGGACTTCAGCGCAATCAACGGATCGACGCGTGAGGCTCGGCGTGCGGGCAGATAGGCTGCGGCAAGGGACACCATCGCCAGCAGCGCGATCGCGAGGGCTTGCGTCGACGGATCCGACGGCGTCAACCCGAAGAGCTGATTCTCGAGATACCGACCGAACGCGACCGCAGCGCCGAGGCCAATCGCGAGGCCGATGACCATCAGACGACACGCGTCGCCGACGATCATGCGCAGGACACGCCCTCGCGCGGCGCCGAGCGCCATCCGGATGCCGATCTCCGGCGTGCGCCGTGACACGGCATACGCCATCAACCCGTAGAGACCGATACAGGCCAGCGCGAGCGCGAGCCCGGCGAGCGCCGCCGCCAGCCTGGCGAACAAGCGCTCGCGCTGCAGCGAGGCCGCGATCTGCGCCTCCTGCGTGCGCAGGCGCGCGACCGGGAGATCCGGGTCGATGATCGCCACGGTCGTGCGGACCGCATCGGACAGACGCTCCGGCGCCACGCTCGTCTTCAGCACGAAGACCACCGCGAACGTAATCTCCTGCCTGTATGAGAAGTAGACCGTCGGCGGCGCAGGATCCTTCAGCCGCACGACTCGTGCGTCGCCAACGACACCGATGACCTCGTATCTCGGCGCGTCCGGTTGCGTGCCGAGCTGGAACTGGCGGCCGATCGGCGCTTCCAAGTTGAAACCGGTCCGGGCGAACTCGCGGCTGATGAGCACCTGCCGCAGATCGGATTTCTGTTCCAGCGCCGTGAAGTTGCGTCCCGCAATGATCGGAATCCCGACGGTGTCGAAGAAATCCTTCTCGACGATGAGGCGGTTGACGTCGATGTCGCGCGGCAGCTTCCGGCCCTCGAGCGTCTCGACCGACGATCGCGAGGACCAGCCGTAGAGAAGGCCGTGATGCGAAAAGGAGGCACGCTCCACGCCGGGTAACGCGCGCAATCGTTCGAGGAGCGTGGAATAAAGCGTCCGGATCCGGCCTTCCTCGTAGCCGTTCTTCGTCGGGTCGACGCGGAACGTCAGGATGCCGCGTGCGTTGAAGCCCGGACTGACCTGTTCGAGGTTATGGAGCGTCCGCCAAAGCAAGCCAGCCACGACGAGAATGACGACCGAAAGGGCGACCTGCGCGACCAGCAGCACGCGCGCGAGCCGCAGCCGCGGCACGCGGTTGCCGGCCGACCCTTCTTTCAGTCCGCGCACAGGCTGAACGCCGGACCCGCGCCAGGCCGGCGCGACGCCGAAGAGCACCGCGCAGAGCAAAGCACACGCCGCTGCAAATGCGAGGACGCGGCCGTTGGTCGCGAGCTCGAGACCATTCGCCTCCAGTTGAAGCGCGGGCAGGAGCCCGCTCGCCAGCCACATCGCCGCGGCAACGCCCGCCGCGGCGGCGAGAAGACCGATGATGATGCTCTCGACGAGCAGCTGGCGCACGATGTGGCCGCGCGAGGCGCCGAGCGCGAGGCGCAGCGCGACCTCGCGATCGCGCGCTGCGCCGCGCGCCAGCAGCAGGTTCGCGAGATTCGTGCACGCGATCAGCACGACCAGCGCGACGATCGCCGCCATGATCGTGATGGGCTCGACGAGCGACGCCCGTTCCTCGGGCATGCCGCGCGAGCCATCGAGAAGCTCCACCCGGAAGGGACCGGCCGCGTTCTTGTGGGTCTCGAACGTCCCCTTGACGCCGGCCTCAATCGCGGGCTGAATCGCCGGCGGCGCGAGGCCGGGGGCCACGCGCGCCATCATGATCACCCACCACCACTGCGGATCAGTTTGCGCTCGTTGATCGCCAGGCTCACGCACGAATCGGTCGCGCAGCGCGAGCGGCATCGACACATCAGAGGTCTCGCCCACCTGTCGCGTGCCGTTGAAGCCCTTCGGGGCAACGCCGACCACAGTCGTAGGAACACCGTTTATCCGTACGACGAGGCCGGAGACATCCGGCCGCGCCCCGAGGCGCGCCGTCCAGAAGGCATGGCTGACCACGGCAACCGGCTCGGCGTCGGGCCGGTCGTCCTCTACTGTGATGAAGCGGCCGACCACCGGCCGCAGGCCAAGCGCGCTGTAATAGTTGCCCGAGACGACCTGGCCGGTCGCGATTTGCGGCGGCTCGGACCCGGCGCCGACGTGAACCTGATAGAGATCGGCGAAGCCGAACACGTCCGCCTTGCCGCGCACCTCGTCGCGAGCGGCCAGGAAACCGGCGTACGAGAAGGACGTCGAGGTCGATTCCCGGTCGTCGCTGGAGCTCCAGCCATCGAGCGACTCGAAGGGCGGCTGCGATCCGGCGACCCAGCGCAGGACGACGAGGCGATCGGGGTCGGGCACCGGCAGCCGATCAAAGAGGACCGCGTTGGCCAGGCCGAACACGGCGATGGCCGCGGCCATCGCGGCGCCGAGCGACCCGACGGCGATGAGCGCGAGCGCGGGCTGCCGTGCGAGCGCGCGGCAGGCGAAACGAATGTCGTGACCCAGGAGGTCGAGCGTCATGATGCTCCAGAAGTCGCGGCTCTCCTCGCGCACGCGGGTGGGATTGCCGAAGGCGCGGAGCGCCGCCTCGCGGGCCGCCGGCCGGCTCAGGCCCGCATCGGTCAGCTCCTCGGTCCGGCGCTCGAGATGCCACTCGATCTCGTCCTTCAACTGCGCGTCGAGCCGATCGCGCCTGAGCATGAACCAGAGCCGCCGAAGCAAAATACGCATTCCCCTAGGCTCCCGATGGGTCAATCGAGTTCATCACCCGCCCGATGGCGTGCATGAGACGGTCGAAGCTGCCTTCGACGTCTCCGAGCTGCCGGCGGCCGGCACGCGTCAGCCGGTAGTACCTGGCGCGGCGGTTGTTGACCGAGTGTCCCCAGTCGGAAGCGACGAGGCCTTGAATCTGTAGCCGCTGCAGGGCCGGGTACAGGGAGCCCTCCTCGATTTGCAGCACATCGCCGGACGTGCGCTTGATGTGGTCGGCGATGCCGTAGCCGTGCATGACGCCGTGGGTCAGCGTCTTGAGGATGAGCATGTCCAGCGTGCCCGGCAGGAGTTCGGCACGCGTGGATTGGCGCCTTCCCATAGAGATGCTAGGGGACAGTAGACAATCACGGGCGCGATGTCAAACGGCTCTGGCGTGGTGGTAGAGTGAGGCGCTCTGAACGTGCCATCGGGCGTGGGGCCGATCGATCAATGGATGCGCGCGCTCGAGGCGCGCCATCTGATAGACCTGCAGTTCGCGGAGGTGGCGCGCGCGCTGCGCGCGCTGTCGTCCGCTTATGTCCAGCGGCGCGCGGCGCTGGCGACGGGAGCCGCCCTCGACGGTGCCGGCAAACGCGCCGCCTTCGCGCTCTTCTACGGACCGCTTCACTTCCT
>DATAEE010000162.1:0-3460 GCA_036258175.1 Vicinamibacterales bacterium | reverse complement strand
TGGTCGAAAGGCAGGCGCCTCCCGGCCGGATATCTCGGTCCAATCCGAAGCAAGCCTGCGACGATCGGCAACCGGTTGTTGTGCGGGTCGAGCACCGAACACGACGGCTGGCGTGTCCACATGGAGTGGACCGACTTCTCGGCGGAGCGTTGGGAAAAGGTCGGGCCGCTCGAGTCGAAACCTCGTATGTTCGACGCCATCCAGCCGACGATCCTGATTCACGCCGGCGATCGCGTGCAGATTCTGTGTCGAACCCGGCAAGGTGTTGTCGCGGAGGCGTGGTCGAACGACGGCGGAAAAACCTGGAGCCCGTTGACCGCGGCGACTTTGCCAAACCCGAACGCCGGCATCGATGCCATCCGGGTTGCAGATGGGCGCTTCCTGCTTGTCTACAACCACACGACGTCGGGCCGCAGCCCGCTCAATGTGGCGACCTCACACGACGGCGTACGTTGGGTACCCTCCGTCGCACTCGAGAATCAGCCGGGCGAATACTCCTACCCGGCTGTGATTCAGACGCAAGACGGGAACGTGCATGTCACCTACACGTGGCGGCGGGAGCGCATCAAGCACGTTGTCCTGGATCCGACCCGGCTCTAACGCCAGCAAGATCCGTAATTTCCGCGTCGACGGAACTGGACCAAGTGTTGCACTAGCGCAAGACGTGGCGCGAGCTGCCGACCCGGCTGTGGAGCCTGCTGAAGTCAGGCGAGCCCTTCCGATCCTCGATGTCGGCTGCTGCGAACCGTTCAAGGCTGCGATCCACGGCGCCGCGCTGGGGCTGACGGTCCTCATGGGGGCCTACAATGCTGCCGCGTGGCTCCGTCGGCGGCAGCGCCACCTTGCGATCAACACGATCATCTACCTCGCGGCCGCGGTCTGGGAGGAACGGCACGTCCGGCACCATGTCCGGCAGTGTTTCCCGGGACCGCAAAAAAGGGCGGAGAGTTTCCCACGGCTGGCGCGCGGCGCGCGCCAGCAGGCTGCCTGAGTCAGTCCGAAGGCGAAATTAGCCGCGCCGTAGGGTGACTATTGGATCGAGCCCGGCGGCCCGCCGCGCGGGGTTCAGGCAGGCGACGAGCGATGCTCCGGCCAGGATCGCCGGAGCGGCCACGAACGTCACCAAGTCCAGCGTCCCCACGCCGAAGACCAGCGTTTCGAGCAGGCGACTCAGTGCGAGCGCACCTGTGATTCCGAGCGCAATCCCAACTCCCGCGAGCGCCATCCCATTGCGTAGGACGAGGGCGAGAATCGATCGCGGTCTCGCTCCCAGCGCCATGCGGATGCCGATTTCGTACGCGCGCTCGGTCACGAGCAGCGACACGGTTCCGTAGATACCGATCGCCGCCAGGGAAAGCGCGAGCCCCGCGAGCAAGGCGAGCAGCGTTGCGGTGAACCGCGGCTGCGCGAGCGCTGACGCCGTCACCTGATCCATCGTGCGGATGTTCGAGAGAGGGAGGTTGCGGTCGAGCGATCGAACGGTCTCACGCAGCGCCCCCACGCTCGCAATTGGATTCGCGGTCGTTCTGATGACGAGCGTCAGGCTGCGAGTTGCGCCGCCGATCGATCGCGGCAGCTGTGCATGCGCGAGATACATCTCTGCACGAGGCGCCTCGACCACCGCGTTGTGGCGCACCGTGCCGACGATTCCGACGATGGTGAGCCAGGGCGTGTCGCCGGTTCCCATCTTGAAGCGCTTGCCGATCGGTTCCTGGCCCGACCAGTACCGGTCCGCCATCGTTTGATTGATGACGACCGAAAGCGGCGCATCTTCTCGATCCACTTCAGTCAGGATTCGCCCTCGACGCGGTGCAAGCTGCATCGCTTGGAAGTAGCCTGGCGTCACGGCCTGGAAGTCGCCGTTTGGATTCTCCTCGCGGGAGTGCGGGCGGTCCTCGAGCGTGATCGACCAGTCGCCAATCGTCCGCGTGAGTGGCAGGATGCGGACCGCACCGGCCGCTTCGACACCCGGCAGTTCCGCGAGCCTAACGGTCAGCTGCTGATAAAAGCGGACGACATCTGCCGGTTCGGCGTACGTGGTGGCGGGAAGCTGGATGTCGGCCGTCAGAACGCTTCGCGGGTTCAGTCCGAGATCGACGTGATTCAGCGCGACGAGGCTTCGGAGAAGTAGCCCTGCGCCGACGACCAGCACGACTGAAACTGCGAGCTGACAGACGACCAATGCCTGGCGCAGACGTACCCCTGTCCGGCTCGACGTGCCGCCGCGATCGCCATCCTTGAGCGCGCCGACCAGATCCGGACGTGAGACTTGCAGCGCCGGCGCGAGACCGAACAGGAAACCGGTGACGAGCGACAGGCCGGCGGTGAATGCAAGGACCGCGAAATCGATTCGAACATCCGCAAGTCGTGGCAGGTTCGCAGGACGCAAGGCCGTCAGCAGATCGAGTCCGAGCCAGGCGAGGGCGACGCCAACCGCGCCGCCGGCTAGCGAAATGGCAAGACTTTCAATGAGGAGTTGCGAGACAAGATGCCGCCGTGTCGCGCCGAGCGCGGCGCGAACAGCGATCTCGCGGCGCCTCACGTCCGCCTTCGCGAGGAGCAGATTGACGATATTGGCGCAAGCGATCAGCAGGACGAACGCGACGGCGCCAAGAAGAATGAAAAGCGGCCCGCGAATGCTGCCGCTGACGAAGCGGGGGACGGGGATCGCCGACCGGAGCATCGAGCGGTCACCCTGATCCGCGATGAAGCCGGCGTCGATCCAGCGGCGCCGAAGAACCTTGAACTCTTCGGTCGCTGTCGCCGCCGCGGCGCCCGGCTTCAATCGGCCGATGCCCGTGTACGACCGATTGCCCCACTGACCGAGGTTCGCGGGATCGATCACGAGCGGGACCCACGCTTCGGTGGGCTGCTCGGCGCGGTAGTCGAGCGGCAGGCGCAACGCCGGCGGCATGACGCCGATGACCGTGTGTGGACGGCCGTTCAACAGGATGGACTGTCCGATCACATCTGGCGATCCGCCGAAGCGTCGCTGCCAGAGACCATGTCCGAGCACAACCACGTCGGGGCCGCCGGGAGCGCCTTCCGCCGGCGTGAACGTCCGGCCGAGCAATGGCGAGACGTCAAGCACCTCGAAGAGATTTGCGCTCGTCGCGGCCGCGCGGACGCGCTCCGGTTCCTGTCCACCGGTCAGCGTCGCGTTTAGTTCCGTGTAGCCCGCGACGTCGGCAAGGCTCGGAGAACCGGCGCGGTAGTTGACGATCTCCTGCACCGATATCCAAGTCGTTTCGCCCGGATCGCTCGTGTCCCAGATCACCACGAGCCGCTCGGGATCGCCGTAGGGCAGGGGCTCGAGGAGGACCGTTTTGACCAGGCTGAAGAGTGCCGTGTTGGCGCCGATGCCGAGGGCCAGCGTAAGAACCGCAACAGCGGCAAAGCCTGGTTCTCGACCGAGCCGCTTCAAGGCTTGTCTGATGTCGGGCATTACACGGCCCATTCA
>DATAEE010000161.1:0-72849 GCA_036258175.1 Vicinamibacterales bacterium | reverse complement strand
AATCGACATGAGCGCCTGTGCGAGGCGGCCATCGAGCTTGCGATCCCACTGCGTGTAACTGCCGAGACCGGGCGGCACGCCGCGGACGATCACCTCGAATGCGCCCCCCACTGTGTCTCCCGCTTCACGTGCGCGATCTATCGCGTTGATCATCTCGGCCGCGAGCCGATCGTCGACGCACCGTAGCGGCGAGTCGGCTGGGATTTGGCGGGCCCGGTCGAAGCTGACGGCCAGCGGATCGTCGAGCGCGAGGGGGCCCAGTGCGAAAACGTGGCTGGCGATCTCGATCCCGAAACGGGAGAGGAGCTGTTTCGCAATTGCGCCGGCGGCTACTCGAGCGGCGGTCTCGCGCGCGCTCGCGCGTTCGAGGACGTCACGTAGATCCGCTCGGCCGTACTTGACGGCGCCCGCCAGATCGGCGTGGCCGGGCCGGGGGCGCGTGACGGCAGCGCGGCGCGTGCCGCCGGTCTCGGGCGCCTCAGCCCCGACGTGCATGGTCTGTTGCCAGTTTTCCCAGTCCTTGTTCCGGATGAGCAGCGCGATCGGGCCGCCGATCGTTTCGCCGTTTCGCACGCCGGAGAGAATCTCCGCGCGGTCGGATTCGATCGCCATACGCCGGCCGCGACCGTACCCGCCCTGTCGGCGCCGCAGCTCTGCGTTGAGCGCGTCGAAGTCGATCGTGAGCCCTGCGGGAATGCCTTCGAGGATGGTGATGAGCGCCTGGCCGTGCGATTCGCCGGCGGTGAGAAACCGCACCATCAGCGGTTTATTGTATACGAACTTTTTGCCCCCTCCCGGCGCCGCACTCGGCGCGATTCCGCGGATTCACGCCAGTTTTTATCGATCGCACCAGTGCGGCACTCGCGGAGATCTTCTTGCAATCCCCCACGTCATCGCTCTCGCAGCGCGCTCGTTGTGGCACTTTTTGCCGATCGCTTTCTGCCGCTCGATTCAGGCCCGCGTCACCTCGACCTCGCAACGGGCCGCATCGTCTTCGTACGCCGAATGCCTGCGGGTGATCGTGGAGATCAGACGGCCTGGATCGAGCGGGCGAGTCGCCTGGCCGGGCTTTGGCATCCGCACCTGGCAACGCTCGTCGACTTCGGTCTCGCGGGCGCCGACGAGCGCTTCGAAGCGTTTCCACTGTCGCAGACAACATCTATCCGGCGCGACGTCGCACGCGCGGTTCGATCCGCGCTCTGGTTTCTCGGCGCTGTGGGCCTTTCAAGCGGAGCGCCTTCGCGGGACCGCATCCGTGAGGAATCAGGGCGGACCGTCCTCGTGCCCGATGCGTGGACTGGCCACGAGTTGACACTGGTCGCGCCGGATCTCGTTGCGATGTGGAAGGAGGGGTGGCGCTCGCTCATAGGCCCGAGAGGCGATGAAGAACCGCGTCCGTTCATTCCGGGCGTGGTCCTGCAGTCGCGGCGCGTGGCTGACGGCGTACTCGATCTGTTGAACCAGGCCGGCACCGGGCGCGCCGGCCAGGTCCTTGTAACGGGGCCCGCAGGCTCCGGGCTGTCGTCGCTCTCACGACACCTCGCCCGGGAAGCGCGGCGCCTGGGGTTCGTTCCCATTGCCCCTCACGCCTTTGCAAGCCTCGCACGTGGCCCGGCCGCAGCAGCGGACGTGGTGCGAAATCGTTTCCTGTTCGTGCTCGGCGATGGTCTGCAGGACCCTGACGGCCGGGATCGGCAGGCGGAGGAACTTCTGCTAACGGCGGCGACGTCTGGCGGACCGTCTGCTGTGTTGTTGACAATCGCGCGGGTCAGTGCGTCGCAGGAGGCGACCGCGATCGACCCCATTCCGGAGCGCAGTCTCGCCGGCATGTTGCACGTGTTTCCACCTGGGCGCATGGCACGCAGTCGTGTCGCGCAGGCAGCGCGCACGTCGGCGGGACGACCCGGTCGAATGCTGGCGGCGCTTGGCCTCGCTCGGTCAGGTGATCTCGACTGCCGGAGCGAGCTGCACGCAGTCCATGTGGCGGAGACTCAGCCCGCCTATGGTGGTCACTCCGTCGCCTCCGTCGCGCAGCCCGCCGATCGCTGGGAAATACGTGCCGCGCGCGGACTGGGACTCGCGGCGGCCGGCCGTCACGCGGCGGCGGAGCGGCTGCTCCGCGAGGCCGCCGCCGGCCTTCGGCGTCACGGCGAGGAAGTCAGGGCGGCACAATGCGTCGTCGCGCTGGGAAGGCTGCTGCTCGATCGGGGACGTCCGACCGAAGCACGGGAACTGCTCGAGACCACCGCGACGGCTGATCTCGAGACGCATATCGCAAGCACGACGACGATCGGCGTGTGTCTGATAGAGGAGGCGCGATTGCGCGAGGCGGAGACCGCGCTCCGCGCCGCGTGCGCGATCGGAAAGAGCGCTGCGGAAGCCAGTCGCCTCGCGCTTGCCCGTTGTCTCTTCTGGCAGGCGCGCCTGGACGAAGCGGCCGAATGGATCGCTCCAGTGGTCGAGGCGGACCGCGCACCCGCGTTGCGGAGGCTCAGCGCGATAGAACTTGCCCGACATGAAACAGCGGCCGCAGGCCGGCTCGCCGCGTCGGCGGTCGAGCGCGCCGCCGCCACCGGCGACGCACTGGAACGCGCCCGGGGGCACGCCGCGGCAATCCGGGCGCTCGCGGGCATCGGCGAGCGGGATGCCGTCTTGCGTCACGCGAGAGACGGCTTGGCGGCTGCGAGGGCCGCGCGCGCGCCTCTCGCGGCGCTCGACGTGCGTCTCGCCGTGGGACTTGCCGCCGGCGCCGATGTGGAGCTGGACAGGCGAGTGTGGCGTTCGCTCGATCGGCTCCGCCGCGATCGTCTTCCGCCGTTCTGGCGCGCCCGCGTGGACGCGCTGCTCGCCGACACCGCCGACGACACCCGAACCCGGAATGCGGCCCGGGCGTCCGTCGCTGCTTTCATCCGCACGAGTGGGGCCGAAGCGTTGCGACCGTCGTCAAATTCGGCATCGCGAGATGCCGCCAGGGTCATCACGGGTCTACTGGAGCTGTGTCAGGAGGCCGAAGATGACGACCTGGCGCTCGGTCGCGCCTGCGCCACCCTGCGATCACGGCTGCGCGCCTCAGCCGTCGCCCTGTTCGGTACGCTCCCACAGGAGCAGAAGCTCGCCTCAGCCGGCACGTTCGAACGGGGGGCCGAGGCTGTATGCCGGACCCTGTCGAGCGGCCTTCCAATTGGTCCCATCCGGGGACCGCTCGGAATCGACGCGGCCGCGCCAATCCGCTTCGCCGGCTCGGTCGTCGGTGCCCTCGTGTGCCGATGGGCGCTCGACGCCGCGGTCGAGGCGCGCGCGCTCGGAAGCCTACTCGAGCCGTCCGCGGCGGCGGTTGCCCCGGCCGTCCGGGCCTGGCTCGATCGACGCGCTGCACCGCCGCCCGCGCCGAGCCAGGAGGACGCGTCGATCGTGGCCGCGAGCCCTTCGATGGTCGAACTTACCCGCGTGGTGCAAAGGGCGGCGCAAGCGCCGTTCCCGGTGCTGATCGAAGGGGAGAGCGGCGTCGGCAAAGAACTCGTGGCGCGCGCGGTGCACCGGAATAGTCCGCGCCGCGGCCGGCGGTTTGTCGCTGTCAACTGCGCCGCGCTGCCGGACGACTTAATCGAAGCTGAACTCTTCGGACACGCCCGAGGCGCCTTTACGGGAGCCGCGTCAGAACGCTCAGGGCTGTTCGAAGAGGCGGACGGCGGGACGCTCTTTCTGGACGAAGTCAGCGAGCTCGCACCGCGCGCCCAAGCGAAGCTGCTCCGCGCCATCCAGGACGGTGAAATCCGCCGCGTCGGCGAGAACATGCCGCGCCGACTCGACGTCCGGCTCGTCGCCGCGAGCAATCGGCCGCTCGAAGCAGAAGTGTCGTCGGGGCGGTTTCGACCGGATCTCCTTTTCAGACTCGCGGTCATCCGACTTGCGGTGCCGCCGCTTCGCGAACGTCCGGCCGACATCCACGCGCTGGCACAACGCTTCTGGCAATCGGCGGCCGCGCGGACGAACTGTCGCGCGACATTGGACGCGGAGACGCTGGCGGCGCTCGCACGCTACGACTGGCCGGGAAACGTCCGCGAGCTCCAGAACGTGATGTCCGCCCTCGCTGTGCACGCCCCTCGTCGCGGGCGCGTCTGCGTGTCCGCGCTGCCGCCCGCGATCGCGACGACCGCCGCGATCCGGGCTCCAGCAACGCTCGACGAAGCGCGCCAGTCGTTCGAGCGGCAGTTCGTGTCGACAGCGCTGGCTCGCGCTGGCGGGCATCATTCCCGCGCCGCGCAGGCCCTCGGCGTCAGCCGGCAGGGGTTGGCGAAGTTGATCAGGCGATTGGGGCTCGAAGCGTAAACGCTATTTCACCCGCTCCGCAACCGCGAGAAGCCGGGGATCGTGCGGAGCGACATCCAACGCTCGCGCGATCGTTCGCCGCGCGGCCGCCACGTCGCCGGTCCGCCACTCCAAATCGGCGAGGCGGCCAAGAAGCGCGGCATCCTGCGGGCTTCGCCCTGCGGCGCGCCGAAACCAGACGATTGCTTCCTTCCAGTCCCCGGCGCGCACGGACAGCTCAGCGATGCGCGACGCGGCTGCGGCGGGAGCGATCTTCTGTTCCTCGTCTTCGTGCAGTGTCCTGTAGCTGACCAGCGCCCGCCGCGCGAGATCGCTGTGGCCGAGCCGTTCGGCGGCATCTGCGAGATAGAGGAAGACGTCCGGATCGATGGGGAGGCGGGTCGCGGCATCTCGCAGGATCCGTTCCGCGGGCTCCACGTGTCCGTTCAGAAAGTGCGCGCGCCCGAGGAGGCCGAGGACCTCGGAGTTGCTGGCGCCGGCGTCGATCGCTCCTTCCAGCGCTTCGATCGCCTTCCTGAGAGCGACGCGGTCCGGCTTTCCCACCGCGCTCTGAAGCCACACGCGGCCCAATGCGATGTAGGCGGCAGCGCTTTCGGGAAAGCGCTCGACCGCCGTGCCCAGGGTGACTACGGCGCGGTCGGTGCGTCCAGCGCGGGCGTAGGCGAGGCCAAGCGCGACGAGGCGCTCGGGGCGGGCATCGAGGGCGGCAAGCGCATCGAGCTCCCGGAGCGCGTCCGAGTCGCGGTCGAGCTCTTCATAGAGGTCGGATAATTCGCCGCGCGCCTGCACCAGCGCCGGAGCGAGCGTCACCGCTCGACGGAGCGCGGCGATGGCCTCTTTGGGTTGGCCGAGGTCTCGAAGGACGAGGCCCTGGAGGTAATGCGCGTCGGCGAGTTGCTCGTCGAGGGCAACCGCCCTCTCGAGCGGCGCGACGGCGTCAGCAGTACGGCCTCCGCGATACCACGAGAGCGCCAGCTTGTACTGGACGCGTGGCGATGCGTCGTCGAGCTGAACAGATGCCGCGAATTGCTCAGCGGCGCTGTCATATCTGCCTTGTGCGTAAAGCAGATCTCCGAGCATTTCGCGCGGACGGGTTGCGGAGGGGTCGAGCTCCGCGGCCTTCCGGAGGTCGCGCTGCGCCGCGGCGCCATCGCCCCGCCGCTGGTAGGTCTCGCCCCGCCGCAGATACGCGAGCATAGAGGTGCTCTTGAGCGTGATGGCGCCCGTGTAGGCTTCGATGGCGACGAACGTATCGTCGCGTGCGAGCGCGGCATCTCCATCCGCGACGAGCTGTCTGAACCGCCGCTCCTGCTTGACGGCGACGTAACCTGTGACGGCGACCCCCGCGGCGCCGAGCACGAGGAGGAGGGCCAGTAAGCGCTTCATCGCAAGGGGGTTCCGTCAGGAACAAACAATGGTAGCAGGTGTCTAATCTCTCAGCGACCATCTGCCGGCTTCCCAGAGCGAGTGGTAAAATGACCGAGGAACTCTCGGTGAAACCAATTCGGGCTCTCACCTGGCAGGACGTCGGGGGCCGCGAGGCGGCGCTCGTGCAGAGGTGCGCCGCGGGCGACGAAGACGCCTGCGCCGCGCTCGTCGACGAACACCAGCGGCTCGTTTACCAGCTCGCGCTTCACCTGCTCGGCGACCACGACGAGGCGCTCGACCTTTCCCAGGAGGTATTCCTCCGCGTTTTCCGGACGATCCATCGTTTCCGGGGCCAGTCGGCGCTTCGCACCTGGATCTACCGGATCGCGATCAACCAGGCGCGCAACCGAATGCGCTGGTGGCGCCGGCGGCGGCGCGGCCAGCAGGTCTCGCTCGACGACCACGTGCGCGCGCATGGTGAGTTGCCTACCGAATCGGCAGCCGCCTCGCCTGAACGCGTGTATCGCCAGAAAGAGGTTGCAGGGCGGATCTGGCAGGCGCTCGAGGTGCTGCCGTTCGATCAGAGGACGGCGATCGTCCTGCGGGAAATCGACGGCCTCAGCTACGACGAGATTGCGTTTTCGCTTGGCGTCGCGGTCGGCACCGTGAAATCGCGGCTCGCGCGTGCGCGCGAATCGCTGCGGTGCGAGTTGAGGGGTATATGAAGCTGCTGACATGCGCGGCCGTTCGGCGGCGGATGATGGCGTTTCACGACGGGGAGCTTCCCGCGCGGGACCGGCTCGCCGTCGAGACCCACCTCGATGGCTGTCCGCGGTGCGCGTCCGAGGCTGCGGCGCTGGATCGCCTCGGCGACGCGCTGCGCGGAGGAGCACACCAGGCGGACGACCTGACCGGTCTCCGTGCAGACATTCTCAGCCGGGTCAAGGCGGACCACGAGCGCACGCTCAATGCGCGCATGGGTCGTCTGTTCGAGGACCTGCATCTGGTCTGGATCGGGCTCGCGGCGACCACCGCGACGCTCATCTGCAGCGTGATCGTGCTGGGCGCGCTCGCGTTCGCGTCGCCAGGCCGCAGCGATTCGCTCGCCGCGATGATGAATCAGCTCGGCGCGACGCCTGGCTCTAATCTCAACCCGTACCGCTTGGACGCCGGTGTCACGTTCCCGCGATTCAGCAGAGACGACTACATGCCGACGGTCGCGCTGACCGAGCAGGAAGCCGTGCTCGCGCTCGCGGCGGTCGTGACCAAAGAGGGCCGCGTCAGCGGGTTCGAGGTGCTGTCGGACGAAGGGGACCGTCGTGAGGTGCTCGCGCTGCTCGAGGCACTGCGGCGCGCGCGGTTCGCGCCCGCGGAGTTCGGTGGCGCGCCCGTCGCGGTCAACATGATCTGGCTGGTGTCGCACACCACGGTGAGAGGGAAGACTTCTTCGTAATCATTGCTGAATGAGCCCTACCGTCCTGCCATAGCCGTCGCGACGTTGTTCATCGCGTCGCTTGCCCGAATGATGATCGTGCCGGACGTTTCCTGTACCGGAAGCTCGAACGATTCCCGGCGTGAATCCGGGATGCCATCCTTCGGATAGATTGCCCGCCAGCGGTTTCCGTCGACCGAGTATTCCACACGCTGGATGGCGGAGTGGTTGTCTTCGACGCTGAAGCTGAGCGTCGTCGCCGCCGGCGGCGAAACGACGATCCGGGGCGCAGTGTTGTCCACTTCGAGTGTGCCGCTCTCGCGCTCGCCGACGAGCGCGTTGCCCGGAGAGTTCGACGGCGTGTCGGTCGCCGCAACCTTGATCAGGTACGTGCCGTCGGGAACCGACGTCGTGTCCCACACGACAATTGGATCGGTCAGCTCGCGCTTGATCGGCTTCCAAGTGGTCTCTCCCTCTCGCCGGTAGAACACGTCGTACTGCAGCCGGTCGTCGTTTCCGTCCTCAGCCTTCCAGGCGAAGGTCTGCAGTCCCTTCTGGTAGAGGCGTCTCCCGAGTGACGTCGACCCCGGGGGTGGCCCGCCGCCCGGCTGCGGGCTCTGCTGCCTCGCATCGGCCCGTTCGCGATCGTCGAAGCCCGCAATCTCCGAGTCGCCGGTAGTGAAGGGGCGCTGAAAGACAACGCCGGGCGGGTGCACGGTGATGGACGCGACATTCGGCCGCAGGTTCCTGGGCAGATACGCTGCGCCAACCGATGTCACCGACGGCGAGCGATCGCCGTCTCCCGCCGTCAGCACCGCGCGCCACTGCAGATAGCGCGCTTTCGGGCTGACTATTTGATCGCCCTCCGCGGTCGCGTATGGCGGTGACCAGGAGCTCCACGTATCGTCCGGGGTAGCCGTGTTGCCGGACCGTGTCGAGACTTCGATCCGCCCGCCGTTGGCCGCCGCGCGCCACCGGATCGCGCCCCACGAGGCGACGGTCGACGCATCGCGCACGTCCGACTCGTACTGGCCGCGCCGGGCGCGATCGCGCGAGAGACGGAAGATCTTTCCAGGATTGGATGTCGCGTACACGTGCCGGCCATCAGGCTCGCGGACGAGCCACGTGATCTGCTGGGCGTCGGCCCGCGCGACGAGCGTGGCCCTGATCGGATCGCCGGAGAGTCGAAACAGTTTGCCGGAGCTCCCGGTTGCGACGAGCAGCGTGCCGCCCGTTTCCACAGAGACGTCGTACGGCGCATCGTCCGGCGACTCCCAGTACAAATCCCAGAGACCGTCCGGCAGTATCCGATAGACAGCGCCCCGCGCCACACGCCGCGGTTCCTGGCGGGGCCCGGTGTCCTCAGACTGCGCGCCGCTCTCGATCACTGTGATTGACGTGATCTCGCTCGACACTGTGGGGACGGGCGGACGAGGCAAGTCGGGCGGACGATCAGCCGGCCGTTCGGGCGTGCCGGGACGCCCGCTCACGGCGACCACGTAGAGGGTCCCGTCCGGAGCGGAACGGATCGCGCGGATCTCGCGGAACGGGGAATCGAGCAGCACGAACGGCTTGCCGTCCCGATCCAGTCGGAACACGCGGCCCGGGGACTCAGTCCCCGCGATTAAGCGACCGGATTGGTCGAGCGCGAGCGACAAGACGTGCGCCGATCGCGTCCGATAGTGCGGCGTCGCCTTGCCGTCGGACGTCACGCGATAGATGACCCCTTTGTCGCCAGTGCCGACGTACACCGATCCGTCGCGGTCAGCAGCGAGCGACCAGATGTATTTGTCTTCGGGATCGAACAACACCTGCGACTTGCCGGGCCCGTCGACGCGATACACCTTGCCGTCGGGAGAAGTACCGACGAACAAGCCGCCACCTGGAGCTGGTGCGAGGGCGTGGACCTCGAGCTCTGGCGCGTCGAAGAACTCGGTCAGCTTGCCGGCACGATCGACGCGATAGACCTTTCCCTCGTTCCCGCTGCCGGCCCAGTACCCACCGTCAGGAGCGGGAACAAGTGTCCACAGGAACGGTGCGGTGGTTTCAGCCACGAGCTCGGTCGCCGGTCCCAGCGCGAGTCGGCCGTCGCTGTCGATTGAAAGGTGATCCGCCTCTCCGCGCAGGAAGTCGGCCTGAGTCGCGACCAGCCAGAAGGTCGGCGACGCGGCGTCGGAGCGGAGCGTCAATGCGAGGAGGAGTCCGGCAAGGACCGGCAGGACCCGCCGCGTCATCGCGACGGCTCGACCGCAATCGAGAGCTGTCGCGAACCGAGAACGGCGACGTCGGTTGGAATCTCCCATTCACCGATGACGGCGTTGCGCAGAGGTACGAAGCTGCCGCCATTCCGGTCCGCTTCGAGCACCGCGAGGACGCTCGGCGGCAGCGCCGGCAGCGACTCGCCCTCGACAATCGCGCCCGGGCCGGCGCTGACCAGGCGCACATACAACCGGTTGTTCTTCCGGCTGTTGTTGAAGGTGCGAATCATCTGGGCCACGCTCTGCGCCGGCATGGGCCGCCGCGCCTCACGCTGTTCCCACTGCGTCAGCGAGGCGCCGTCAGAAACGAGCAGCGTCAGCGAACCGGAGGCATGCGGTGGAATCTCGATGGGAAGCGACCGCACCCGCTCCTCGCCGCGATACGTCCGCGTCAGCACTTTGAGCGTCGACGTCCGTCCCGCCCGCGGCCGCGCATCGTCGAGCCACACGCGCTCCAGCGTTGCGCTGCGCGGCTCCTCAGCCGAGGCCACCGTGATGTCGAGACCGTCAATCTGAATCTTCTCGAGGTCATTCGCGAGCAGCATCGTGATCGGTCCGGCGATGTAGGTCGCCGCGCCCGAGAGCGACGTGTCGCCCGTGAAGAGGTTCTCGAACGCGACGTCGGAGTGCCCCTTGACTCGCGCCTTGCCGCTGATGGTGTAGGTAGCGGCACCGAACTGTCGTTCGTAGGATCCGAGGGTGTTGAAGACGGTCACGAACGTCAGGAGCGGTGTAAAGAGCTGATCGTTGACGACATTGAACGTGAACGTCTTGCGAATGCCGCGCTCGGAGGCGAGCGACAACCGGATCGGGATCATCGCGGGGCCGGCACCAAGGCGTCCGGCGATCGTCGTCGCCCGATCCTGCTCGAACGTGCCGATGGTCTGGCCCATTGCCGTGATCTTGAACGAGTTCATGAGGCTCGGCAGGAGCGAGTACACGCGCGCGCGGGTCATCGGAAACTGCGTCGGGCCGAGGTTGAAGAACGGGTGGCCAAACGCGTACACGCGATCGCCGTCCACGTGCGTGACGGTGCCTGTGCCGCCAAACTCGAGATCCCCGGTGATTAGGCTCACGCCGACTGCGTCGCCGGGCTCCAGCTTCTCAGAAGAGTCCGACTTCTGTGGCGAGGCTAAAGCCTCGTGCCACGCACCGGCGTTGATCGGAAGGAATCCCGCATCCGAGAAGGCGCCGCCCACGAGCGATGCCGTCGTGTCATCGAATCCGCCCATCACGACAGGAGTCGCGATTGGCCGCAGGAGTGCGCCGAGACGTCCTGCGTCTCCGGCAGGCAGACCAAGCGCGTCGACATCCCCGGGCCGTTCGGCGAAGGGCCGCGTGCGCTGAAACGCTTTTCGAAGCGCCGCTGCCAGACCTTCCCGCGTCAGCGGCAGCTCGATATCCTGACGTGCGATTGCCGGTCGCCGCTCGGCGAGGGCGGCCGTCTCGGTCATCTCGTTGATCGGGGTAATCCCAGCAATCGGTTCCTTCGAGAACGCGCCGATCGAGTACGACACCGCGCCGATCAGCCGGCCGTCCACGTAAACAGGACTTCCGCTCATGCCCTGCATCACGCCGGTCCGGTCGAGCGGTCCGCCTTCCAGGCGCGCAAGGATTAGATGCCGCTGAGGCCCGACGACGTTCCTGAGGACGCCGAGGATGTGGACTTTGAATTCCTCGCGGCGATCGCCGTCGAAGACCGTGCGGCCGACGCCCGTCATGCCGGGGCGAACTTCGTCGAGACCCATGAGCGTCGTCGAAGCCGGCACGGTTGCCAGCCCCAGCGTCGCCAGCGCGAGCGCCAGGCTCACCAGGCGGAATTTGCTCATGAGTAGAACCATTATAAGACAGCCCACCGCGCCGGTTCCGGCCGTTTGACCCCTTAAGGTCGGTCTGTTATCGTGTCCGGGCTCATGCCGACCGCGTTCTTTCCCGCCGGGCAGTATTGGTGGTGGTATTCCCACGAGGCGGGAGAGGCTGCGCGCTCTAGCTGAGCGCATTACAAAGTTCGGGAGCTTGATGAGCCTCTTCAGCCGCTGGTTGGAGAGGCTTTTTGTTTTATGACGCGTCTCTGCATCACCGTGACCGGATCGACGATGGCCGAGGTGCGGGCGCGGCGCGATGCCGCGTCGGGCCTTGCCGATCTTGTCGAGGTCCGGCTCGATGGTGTCTCTGACGGCGATCCGGCAGGCGCGGTTGCCGGGCGAACCACCCCGGTCATCGTGGCGTGCCATCCGGCGTGGGAAGGTGGGCGGTTCGATGGGCCGGAAGACGCCCGGCGCCGACTCCTGGCGTCCGCCCTCGACGCGGGGGCCGATCACGTCGACGTCGAATGGCGCGCTGGATTCGACGAGCTCGTGACAGGCGTCCGCCGCGACCGCGTCATCGTCTCGAACCATGTTTTCGACGGCGTACCAGCCGATCTCGACGAACGCTATCGCGCGATGCGGTCGACCGGCGCCGGAGTCGTAAAGATCGCGGTCGAGCCGCGGCGGCTGAGCGAGCTCGCTCCGCTGATCGCGTTGAGCGAACGGATCAAGGGCGATCGGGCGGTGTTGCTGGGTATGGGACCACGAGGGCTCGCGACCCGCGTGCTTTCGGCGCGCCTCGGATCCGCCTGGACGTATGCAGGAGGAGAAGCCGCCGTCGGCCAGGTGCCAGCCGCGAAGATGATCGATGAGTTTCATGTTCGCCGCGTAACCGCCAACACGGATGTGTACGGCATCGTCGGTTCACCCGTATTCCATTCGCTCTCGCCGATCATGCACAACGCGGGGTTCGCGGACGCCGGCATAGATGCCGTCTATGTTCCGCTCGACGCCACGGATGCAGACGACGCGCTCGAAGGGGCGGCGCTCTTCGACGTGATGGGCATGAGCGTGACCGCGCCGCTGAAAGTCGATCTGATGTCGCGGGTCGGGCGCGTCGATGCGGTGGCTGCTCGGGTTGGCGCGCTTAATACACTGCGGCGCGTCGGAGACGGATGGGAAGCGACGAACACTGACGTGGCCGGATTCCTCGCACCGCTGAAGAGCGGGACGATTCTCCACGGCAGACTGGTCACGATCCTCGGAGCCGGTGGTGCGGCCCGTGCGGCGGTGGTTGCACTCTCGGACGCGGGAGCGATCCTGTCGGTGTCGGCGCGACGGCCTGACGCGGCCGCTGCGATCGCAGCGCTGGGCCGCGGAACCGTGACGCCCTTCCCACCGCCTGCGGGCAGCTGGCAGGTGCTCGTGAACACGACGCCTGTCGGCATGGACGGCTTCGACGAGGCATCGCCGATCGATCCGCGGCTGCTTGCGGGCGGGTCGCTCGTGTACGACCTCGTCTACTGGCCGCCGGTGACGCGCTTGATGTCCGACGCGCAGCGCGCCGGCTGCCGCACGCTCGGCGGTTTGCCGATGCTCGTCGCGCAGGCGGAGCGACAGTTCGAGTGGTGGACCGGTTTGACGCCTCGGGCCGGATTGTTCGACGAGGCGGCCAGAGCGCGAATGGAGGGGTCGGCGTTCAGGCCGGCCCAACACGAATGAAGCTGACAACCTACGAAGAGTTCGTCGAGCTGGCGCGGCGCGGAACGTTCGTGCCGGTTTCGAAGGAAATCATGGCGGACCTGCTCACGCCGGTTTCCGCGTTCGTGAAAATCGCTGAGCACTCCGATTACGCGTTCCTGCTCGAAAGCGTGGAAGGCGGCGAGCGCATGGCGCGGTACTCGTTCCTCGGCAAGGACCCCTTTCTGGTGCTGCGCGCCCGGGAGGGCAGGACGATCATCGAGCGCTCGGGCACACGTGAAGAAACGGCGGAGCCCTTTGTCACGACGCTTCGCGGGCTGATGGCCGACTTTCAGGCGCCGTATGTGCCGGACCTGCCGCGCTTCACCGGCGGAGCGGTGGGGTTTTTGGGGTACGACGCGGCCCCCTGGTTCGAGCCGTCCCTGGCACCCGCCTGGTCAGCCGCACGCGCCGCCGCCTCGACTGAAGCGCACGAAGACGAAGCGGGCTTCATGCTGTTCGATACGGTGCTGGCCTTCGACCACGTCAAACACCGGATCCTGATCATCGCCAACGCGCGAATCACACCCGATGAAGATCTGGATGCGCTCTATCAGTTCGCATGCGCAAAGATTCAGTTCCTGGAGCGGGAGCTGGAACGAACGCTGTCGCAGCCGGCTTCGTCGCGGCAACCGGTGGGACAGGTGACTTCCAACGTGCCGCGCGACGCGTATGAGGATGGCGTCCGCTCGCTGAAGGAGCATATCGCCGCAGGCGACATTTATCAGGCGGTATTGTCACAACGATTCGACACGAACGTGACCGCGGATCCGTTCACGATCTACCGGGCGCTTCGACACGTGAATCCGTCGCCCTACATGTACTTCCTCCGTATGGGCGGCCTGTCGATCGTCGGGTCGTCTCCAGAAATGCTCGTCCGGGTCGAAGGGCGGCGGGTCGAGACCCATCCGATCGCCGGAACTCGGCCGCGCGGCAGAAGCGAGGAAGACGACCTCCGGCTCGCCGAAGAATTGAAGCGCAACGAAAAAGAGCGCGCCGAGCACGTGATGCTGGTCGATCTCGGCCGGAACGATATCGGCCGCGTGTGCGAATACGGATCGGTACGCGTCCCGCAGTTCATGGCGATCGAACGGTACTCGCACGTTATGCACCTTGTGTCGACGGTGGAAGGGCGCCTGGCCGAAGCAAGCGACCGCCTCGATGCGCTGGTCGCGTGCTTTCCGGCCGGAACCGTCTCAGGCGCGCCAAAGATCCGTGCGATGGAGCTTCTCGCCGGGCTCGAACCGACGCGGCGGGGGATCTACGCCGGCGCCGTGGGGTACCTCGACTTCGCCGGAAACCTCGACTTCTGCATCACCATTCGGACCATCGCTATCCGGGATGGTCGCGCCTCGGTTCAGGCAGGCGCCGGAATCGTCGCCGACTCCAATCCGGCTGCGGAGTACGAGGAAACCCGCGACAAGGCGAAGGCGCTTCTTCAGGCGATTGAAATGGCGGAGAGGGAGCTCTGACTTGCTCCTGCTGATCGACAACTACGATTCGTTCACCTTTAACCTCGCCCAGTATCTGGGTGAGCTGGGGGCGTCGCCCGTTGTGAAGCGGAACGATCAGATTGCGCTCGACGAGATCGAAGCCATGCGACCCGAACGCATCGTCATCTCACCCGGTCCGGGCCGTCCCGAAGATGCCGGGGTCTCGGTCGACGTCATCCGACGGTTCGGACCGCGCGTTCCGCTGCTCGGCGTCTGCCTCGGCCACCAGGCCATCGGCCTCGCGTTCGGAGGACGGGTCGTGCGAGCGCCGGTGCTAATGCACGGCAAGACGTCGTCGGTCGAACATGACGGGAAGGGCGTTTTCAGAGGAATCGCGGGCCCGTTCGCCGCCGGTCGATATCATTCGCTCGCGGTGGCCCCGGAGGGGTGGCCTGGAGAGCTCGAACTGGCGGCGCGAGCAAGCGAGGATGGGACTGTCATGGGGCTGCGTCACAAGACGTATCCGGTGCACGGCGTGCAGTTTCATCCTGAGTCGGTGCTGACGGGCGAAGGGCGCCGGATCCTCAGGACATTTCTGGAGCTGTGATGTTCTCGACGCTGATTGAGAAACTGGCGCGCCGCGAAGATCTCTCGTCGGATGAAGCGGCCGCGGCGATGGCAGAAATCATGGACGGCCGCGCGCAGCCGGCCCAGATGGCCGGTTTCCTGATCGGACTCTCGATGAAAGGAGAGCGGCCTGCTGAGATCGTCGGCCTCGCGCGAACGATGCGAGACCGAGCCGTGAAGCTCACCGCTCCGGTGGATGGTGTCTTCGACACGTGCGGCACCGGCGGCGATCGCGCGCACACCTTCAACGTATCGACGGTCGCGGCGCTCGTCGTCGCCGGCTGCGGTGTCCGCGTGGCCAAACACGGCAACCGCTCGGTCTCGAGCCGCTGCGGCAGTGCCGATCTCTTCGAAGCGCTCGGCGTCAAGATCACCGCGACGCCAGAGATCGTCGAGCGGACGTTGCACGAGGCTGGCATCGCGTTCTTCTTTGCTCCAACCTTTCATCCGTCGATGCGACACGCCGGACCCACCCGAAAAGAGCTGGGAGTGCGGACGGCGTTCAATCTGCTCGGCCCGTTGACGAACCCCGCGGGGGCGAAGCGGCAGCTCGTCGGCGTCCCGCGGCCCGAATTGACCGAGCTCGTCGCGCGCGCGCTCGTGCTGCTGGGCGCCGACCGCGCCTGGGTCGTCCACGGCGCCGACGGCCTGGACGAGATCTCGACGACGGGCTACACGAAGGTCTCGGAATGCCAGAGCGGCGCGGTCCGGACGTTCTACGTTCACCCGTCGGAGTTTGGGCTGCCGAAGAGCACCCCCGACGCTTTGAAGGGTGCGGATGCGACGCATAACGCGACCATTGCGCGCGCCATTCTCAAAGGGGAGAAAGGCGCAGCCAGAGACATCGTGCTGCTGAACGCCGGCGTCTCGCTTCTTATTGCGGGCGCGGCAACGTCGGCCGCAGACGGAATCCGGCAGGCGGCCGAGTCGATCGACTCCGGCGCGGCGAGCGCAGCGCTGGACCGTCTGGTGAAGGCATCCAATGGGTGAGTCGGTTCCGCGCGCCGATCTGCTCGAAACAATCGTCGCCGCGACGCGCCGCGCCGTCGCGATGCGAGAGCAGACCGTTCCTAGCGCGAGCCTCGAGGAGAGACTCGTCCGCTCGGGGGTGCCTGGCGCGCGCAGCGCGGGAAGTTTCCGGAAAGCGCTGACGAATGGTTTCGCGCCTCGCGTGATCGCGGAATGCAAACGCCGATCGCCGTCTCGCGGCGTTCTTCGTCGGCACTACGATCCCGCGGCAATCGCCGCTGCGTATGCGGCTGCCGGAGCGGCCGCCATTTCCGTGCTGACCGAGCCTTCGTTTTTCGACGGCGCCCTCGACCATCTGGTGGCGGTTCGTGATGCGGTCGACATTCCGGTCCTTCGGAAGGACTTCATCGTCAGCGAATACCAGCTTCTGGAGGCGCGCGCCGCCGGAGCCGACGCGGTCCTGCTGATAGTCGCGGCGTTCGAATACTCGAGCCCGGGCTCGAAAGGACCGGGGTTCCAGGATCTACTTGCTAAGGCCGGTGCGCTGAACCTTGACGTGCTGGTCGAGGTGCATGACGAGACGGAGCTGCAACGGGCCCTGGACGCTGGAGCTGACATCATCGGCGTCAACAACCGCAACCTGCGGACGCTCGACGTCACGCTGGACGTGACACGAAGGCTGGCGCCGCGAATTCCGGAAGGTG
The DNA here is from genome assembly GCA_036258175.1 of Vicinamibacterales bacterium. GTDB lineage: Bacteria > Acidobacteriota > Vicinamibacteria > Vicinamibacterales > 2-12-FULL-66-21 > DATAEE01. Next base: position 56,181 of record DATAEE010000161.1, on the reverse strand, counting down.
TAGTCAGAGTCGCAGAGAGCGGGTTGAAGACGCCCGAAGACATCGCTGCGCTGGGAAGCATCGGCTACGACGCGTTTCTCGTCGGTGAGCGCTTCATGACGGCAACGGAACCGGCGTCGGCGCTCAAGGAACTGATCGGCAGGGCAAAGACGGCATGACGCTCGTCAAGATCTGCGGAATCACCCGCGTCGAGGACGCGCTCGACGCCGCGGCGCTCGGCGCCAGCGCCATCGGCCTCGTCTTCTGGCCGGCCAGCCCGCGGGCAATCGACCCGATCTCGGCGCGCGCGATCGTGGACGCTCTCCCGCCTCTTGTGACGCCGGTGGGCGTGTTCGTGGATCAACCCGAGGCCGAAGTCGACCAAATCGCGGGAGAGGTCCGGCTCGGCGCGGTCCAGCTTCACGGCCGTGAGACACCCGAGTACTGCGCGCGAGTCCGGCGGCCCGTCATCAAGTCGTTCGGGGTCGATGCGTCGTTCGACGAGGCGGCTCTCGAACCCTATCCCGCTGGCATTACCGTGCTGCTCGACGCGACAGACGAGGAGAAGCGCGGAGGAACGGGACGGCGCATCGATTGGACGATCGCGGCGCGCGTGGCGGCAAAACGCCGGATCGTGCTCGCGGGTGGCGTGGACGCGCGGAACGTCGGAGAGGCGATCCGGACTGTGCAGCCGTTTGCCATCGACGTCAGCTCGGGCGTCGAGCGCGCGCCAGGGCTGAAGGACCACGCGAAGATGCAGGCGCTGTTCGAAGCGGTGAAGCGATGCTGACACCGGGACCATCGTTCGGACGCCGCGACCCGGATGCTCGTGGGTACTTCGGCGAGTATGGCGGGCGGTTCGTGCCCGAGACGCTCGTCGCGCCGATCGAGGAGCTCGAACGGGCCTACTTCGAAGCGCGCAATGACGAAGCGTTCCGCGCGACGCTGACCGGACTTCTCACCGACTACGTCGGCCGGCCGACTCCGCTCTACGAAGCGACGCAGCTCGAGCACGCGTGGGGCGGCGCGAAGGTCTTCCTCAAGCGTGAAGATCTCGCGCATACCGGCGCGCACAAGATCAACAACGCGATGGGACAGGCGCTCCTGGCGTCGCGGATGAAGAAGCGCCGAGTCGTGGCCGAGACGGGAGCGGGGCAGCACGGCGTCGCGACCGCGACGGCGTGCGCGCTGCTCGGCCTCGAGTGCTGCGTCTACATGGGATCGGAGGACATGGCGCGGCAAGAACCGAACGTCTTTCGCATGCGCCTGCTAGGTGCCGAGGTTCGAGCCGTCGACGCCGGGAGCCGCACGCTCAAGGATGCGATCAACGAGGCGATGCGCGACTGGGTGACCAACGTTACGGACACGTACTACTTGCTCGGCTCGGTACTGGGGCCGCATCCGTACCCGCTCATGGTGCGAGAGTTTCAGTCGGTCATCGGTTGCGAAGCGCGCGCGCAGATCCTCGAGCGTGCCGGCCGCCTGCCACAAGCCGTCATCGCGTGCGTGGGTGGCGGCAGCAACGCAATGGGGATCTTCGATGCCTTCTTGGATGATAAAGGCGTTCGCCTGATTGGCGTCGAGGCTGGCGGAGAGGGCATCGTGGCGGGCCGCCATGCCGCACGGTTTGCCGGTGGTGCCGCCGGCATTTTGCAGGGGACACGCAGCTACGTGCTGCAGGACGCCGCCGGCAACATCGAACTGACGCATTCGATCTCCGCCGGCCTGGATTACGCCGCCATCGGACCGGAGCACGCGTGGCTCCGCGAGTGCGGCCGCGCCGAATATGCCTACGCGACCGATGCCGAGGCGCTCCAGGGATTCCAGACGCTCGCGAGGATGGAGGGCATCATCCCCGCGCTCGAGTCGGCGCACGCGATCGCGGCGGCGCAACGGATTGCGAGTGCACTTGGCTGCGACGCGGCAATCCTGATCAATCTCTCGGGACGGGGCGACAAGGATGTCGCGACGGCGGCGCGAGCGCTGGAGCAACGTTGATGGCGGGTGCAGGCCGGCGTGAGTCTCGGCTCGAAGCGTGTTTCGCTGAGATCCGAAAAGAGCGGCGCACGGGTCTCGTGACGTACGTCACTGCCGGCGACCCCAATCTGGAGCGGACGCCAGGCGTCCTCGCGGCGCTCGCGCGCGGCGGCGCCGACGTCATCGAGCTCGGCATCCCGTTTTCGGATCCGCTGGCCGATGGCCCCGTGATTCAGCGCGCTTCCGAGCGAGCGCTCGCCGCCGGCACGACGCTCGATCGCGCGCTCGACATGCTGAGTGCGATTCGACGCGACTTGTCGCCACCGATCGTCCTGTTCACCTATGCGAACCCTGTGCTCCGGATGGGTGCCGAGCGATTCGCCACTCGCGCCGCGGCGGCGGGGGTGGATGGCGTGCTGGCGCTCGACCTGCCGATAGAGGAGGCCGGACCGCTCCGGCAGACGCTTTCTGCAAGCGGAATTGATACGATCTTCCTACTCAGCCCCACGACGAGCCGGGCCCGGATCGAGCGGGCGGCGGCGCTGGGACAAGGGTTTTTATATGGGATTTCGCGGCTTGGCGTCACCGGCGCCCGGCCCGCGCTGTCTGCTGATGCGGCGGCGCTGGCGAAAAGGGTTCGCGAGGTGACGCCGATGCCTCTCGCGCTCGGCTTCGGCGTGTCGACGCCGGAGCACGTGGCCGAGATCGGGCGGTTCGCCGACGCGGCGGTCGTGGGCAGCGCCCTGGTGAGCGTGATCGCGGCAGCGGGGGCGAGCGCCGAGCTCGACGGGCGCGTCACGGAGTACGTGCGATGGCTGAGCGGCCGGGCGTGAGCGGCGAGGCGGCGGCGCGCGAGCAGATCGACGCCCTGCGGCGCCGCATCGACGATCTCGACGAGCGGCTCGTCCAGCTGCTCAACGATCGGGCGGGATGCGCGCTCGAGATCGGTCGAATCAAACAGGCGCTCGGGATGGAAATCTATCAGCCAGATCGCGAGCGCGAGGTGCTCCGGCACGTACGTGAACTGAACGGCGGACCGCTCGACGCGCATGCAATCGTTCGGTTGTTCGAGCGAATCATCGACGAAGCGCGTCGGCTCGAGAGAATGGGACAGAGGTAACGACAATGGTCGTGGTGATGGAAGAACGGGCGACGGAGCACCAAATTCAGGACGTGATTGCGCACCTCGTCGAGCAGGGATTCGACGTGCATCGCTCGACCGGGGCGTTGCGGACGGTACTCGGCGCGGTCGGCGGCAACCGGCAGGCGGATCCGCGACTCATCGAGGTGCTCGAGGGCGTCCACGAAGTGCTGCGGATCACGGAGCCCTACAAGCTCGCCAGCCGCACGTTCAAACAGGAAAACAGCGTCATTACCGTGGGCGATGTGCGAATAGGCGGCGACGAGGTCGTCGTGATGGCCGGTCCGTGCTCCGCGGAAACCGAGGAGCAAGTCGACACGACGGCGGCCGCCGTCAAGCGCGCGGGCGCGAAAGTCCTGCGCGGCGGCGCGTTCAAACCGCGCAGTTCACCGTACAGCTTTCAGGGGCTCGGCGAAGCAGGGCTGCGGATGCTACGCGGCGCGGCTGACCGCCACGGCCTGAAGCTCGTGTCCGAGGTCATGGACCTCAGCCAGATCGAGCTGATCGAACGCTACGTCGACATCCTGCAGGTGGGCGCCCGGAACATGCAGAACTTCACGCTGCTGCGGGAGCTGGGAAAGAGCCGCAAGCCGGTGCTCCTCAAGCGCGGCATCTCGGCCACGATCGAGGAATGGCTGCTGTCGGCAGAATACGTTCTCGCCGGCGGCAACATGGACGTGATGCTCTGTGAACGCGGCATCCGGACGTTCGAGAGCTACACGCGGAACACGCTCGACATCTCCGCGATCCCAGTCGTCCAAAAACTAAGCCATCTGCCGGTGCTGGTCGACCCGAGCCACGCGACCGGCCGCCGGGACAAGGTGGCGCCCGTGGCCCGCGCGGCGGTCGCAGCCGGGGCCGATGGACTGCTGATCGAGGTGCACTGCGACCCGGATCGTGCGAAGAGCGATGGCGCGCAATCGATGTTTCCGAATCAGTTCGATCGGCTGATGGCGGAGCTGCGGATCATCGCCCCGGCGATCGGCCGATCGATCTGCCTCGAGCCGGCGGTACGGCGCGGCTGGGGCGTGTCGTAAAGGCCCAATGCCGATTGCTGATTGTTGAATGCTGAATGAGCAAGACCCTTCCTGTAGTTCGAGCCGGTTCGCCGGGACACGCGCCCGTCTTCGACAAGATCGGGATCGTGGGACTCGGGCTCATGGGCGGATCGCTCGCATTGGCCGCCCGGGAGGTGTGGCCGTCGGCGCTCGTCATCGGCGTCGACGAGAAGGACGTCCTCGAACGGGCGATGGTTCAGCATGCCATCGACGTCGCCGCAGATGATCTCGTCGTCATCGCGGAAGCGGACGTCATCGTGCTGGCGGCGCCCGTCGAAGAGAATGTCTCGCTCCTCGCCCGGCTCGACGAATTGGTGCCGGGTCCGGCGATCGTAACGGATCTCGGCAGCACCAAGCGTGCGATCGTCACCGCCGCACGCAAACTGCCACCGCGGTTCACCTTCGTCGGTGGCCACCCGCTGGCTGGCGCGGCGCGCGCTGGCATCGACCATGCCCGCGCCGATCTGTTCAAGGGACGGCCGTGGATCCTGACACCCGATCGGGACGACGCGGGACAGACCATCGACCGGCTGTTCGCGTTTGTAACCGCTCTCGGCGCCGTGCCGCGGCTCATGTCGCCAGACGCGCACGACCGGCTGCTCGCATTCCTCAGTCACCTTCCACAACTCACCGCGAGCGCATTGATGCGCATCGTGGGCGAGGAAGCGGGGACCGACGGGTTGGCGCTGGCCGGACGGGGACTTGCCGACACCACCCGTTTGGCGTCCAGCCCGGCGCGCATCTGGCGCGAGGTCTGCGCGACGAATGTCGATCACATCGGCGATGCGCTCGATCAGTTGATTCGGGACTTGCAGGCACTCCGCGGCGATCTGGCGAAAGGGGACACCCTCGAACGCATTTTCGGCGCCGCCGCCGAATGGAAGGCCCGGATGCCGGGGGAGCGACCGCGGCCCGACGGTTCGTAGCACGTCCGACCTGATGCCCACGCGGACCTACCTCGAGCAAAAAACGCCTGGTGATCTCCGCCCCGTACCGCCGCCGGGGGAGAATGTCATCGTCGTGCGTGTTGACGAGTGCGCTCCATCCTTCTGGCGGCGGTTGTACACGGAAGTGGGCGGGGCCTATCATTGGGTCGATCGACTCGTGTGGACCGATAGCGACATCGACGCGTATTTGTCCGATCCCGACGTCTCGCTCTGGGTTCTCTCCGTGGGCGGAGAGGTTGCCGGATACTTCGAGCTGCGGAAGCATCCGGAGGATACGGTCGAGATTGCGTATTTCGGACTGCTGCCCGCGTTTGTCGGCCGCGGTTTGGGAAAGTATCTCTTGAGCGAGGCTGCCGCCAAGGCGTGGGAGCTGCAGCCGGCCAGGGTCTGGCTGCACACGTCGACTCTCGATCATCAGGCGGCGCTGCCGAACTATCTGGCGCGAGGTTTCTCGATCTTCCGCGTCGAGCAGTACTGAAGCTGCTCGGGCTCGAATGTGGATTCCTGAATGCTCAACGACCGGCCGCTGTGGACGCCGTCTCCCGAGCGGATCTCACGTGCGAACCTGACGCGGTTCATCCGCGACGTGGAACGGCGCTGGAATGTCCGGCTTCCCGATTACCAGGCGCTGTGGGCGTTTTCTGTCGAGCATCCGGAGCACTTCTGGCACAGCATGTGGGATTTCGGCGGCGTCGTGGCGGAAACCCGCGGAGACCGGGTTGTCGACGATCTGAATCGGATGCCTGGCGCCCGCTTCTTCCCCGATGCTCGGCTGAACTTCGCCGAGAACCAGCTCCGTCCGTCCGGCAACGCAGAGGCGATCGTTTTCCACGGCGAGGATCGTCTGCGCCGAACCATGACGCGCGACGAGCTCCGCGCCGACGTCGCGCGCACCGCCGCCGCGCTCCGCGCATCGGGCGTCGTCGCTGGCGATCGCGTCGCCGGATATCTGCCGAACATTCCAGAAGCCATCGTCGCCGCGCTTGCCGCGGCATCGATCGGTGCGATCTGGTCGTCGTGCTCGCCTGACTTCGGCGTTCCGGGCGTGCTCGATCGATTCGGCCAGATTGAGCCCAAGTTCCTTTTCAGCGTCGACGGCTACTTCTACGGTGGCAAGAGGCATGACAACCTCTCGAAGCTTCAGGAGATCGTCGAGCGTCTGCCGACCGTCGAGCGCGTGGTGGTTGCGCCTTACGTCTCGGGAACACCCTCGGACATCCGGCCCGCCATTGACCGTATCCGTGGCGCAATGCTGTGGCAGGACTTCCAGCGCGGCCACGAGTCGGCCGAGCTCGAGTTCGTGCAACTCCCGTTCAATCACCCGCTCTACATTCTTTATTCCTCGGGCACGACGGGTGTTCCCAAGTGTATCGTCCACGGCGCGGGCGGAACGCTCGTCCAGCACCTCAAGGAACACCAGCTGCATTGCGACATTCAGGCAGGAGACCGCGTCTTTTACTTCACCACCTGTGGCTGGATGATGTGGAACTGGCTGCTGTCGAGCCTCGCGTGCGGCGCCACGTTGATTCTGTACGACGGATCACCGCTGCACCGCGACGGCCGCATTCTTTTCGACCTTGCGGACGACACCCGGATGACGCTGTTTGGCACGTCGGCCAAGTTCATCGATGCGGCGCACAAAGCCGGCCTGGAACCGCGCCGTACCCACCGGCTCGACACCGTTCGAACGATGACCTCGACGGGATCGCCGCTCGTGCCCGAAGGCTTCGACTTCGTTTACAACCGGATCAAGCCCGACATTCACCTGGCGTCGATTTCAGGCGGCACCGACATCATCAGCTGTTTCGTCGGCGGCAACCCCATCGGCCCCGTGTGGCGAGGAGAGATTCAGGTTCGCGCGCTCGGCATGAAGGTTGATGTGTTCGATGCGACTGGCCGGCCGCTTCGCGGCGCAAAAGGGGAGCTGGTCTGCACGATGCCGTTCCCGTCGATGCCGGTCGGGTTCTGGAACGACCCGGAGGGCCGGAAGTACCGCGCCGCGTACTTCGAGAAATTCCCCGGCGTCTGGTGTCATGGCGACTACGTCGAGCTCACGAAGCACGACGGGATGATCATCTACGGCCGTTCGGATGCGGTCCTGAATCCCGGAGGGGTCCGGATCGGTACTGCGGAGATCTATCGTCAGGTTGAGCAGCTCGATGAGGTAGTAGAGAGTCTCGTGGTCGGGCAGCAATGGGACAATGACGAGCGCGTCGTGTTGTTCGTGCGGCTGCGCGACGGCATGACGCTCACCGCGGAAGTCGTCAGAAAGATAAAGGACCAGATCCGGCGCAACACGACGCCGCGGCATGTGCCTGCGCGGATCGTCCAGGTCGGTGAGATCCCGCGCACGAAGAGCGGAAAGATCGTCGAGCTGGCCGTGCGCGACGTCATCCACAACCGCGAGGTCCGGAACCGCGAGGCGCTGGCGAACCCGGACGCGCTGGATCAGTTCCGCAACCTCCCGGAGCTGCAGACCTGACGTGATTTGCATTCGCCGGTCGGCCGCCGAAGCGCTCCTCGTCCACGCGAAGTCGGAAGCACCACTCGAGTGCTGCGGCCTGCTGGTAGGTCAGCCGGGGCTCGTCGAACGCGTCGTGCCTGCCACGAACGTGCGGGCAAGCGACGTCAGCTACCTCATCGACCCACGCGACCACTTCGCGGCGATACGCGCCGCGCGGGCGGAAGGGCTGAGCGTCGTTGGCGGCTACCACTCGCATCCGCGCTCCGAAGCCCTGCCGTCGGCCACGGATCTCGCCGAAAGCGCGGGACAGGATTTCTTGTACGTCATCGCCGCTCCGGCCTACCGTAGTGGCTGGCGGCTTGGCGCGTTCTTTCTGTTCGGCAGCCCGAACGGATCTGCGAATGGGAACTTCGTCGAGGTGCCCATCGTCCCAGTTCCCTAGCTGGAGCCTCGTGCGCCTGACGACCGCCCCCCGGTTCGTGCTGGCCCTGCTCGTGTGTGCAGTGCCTCTGTGCCCATTGGCGCACGCGCAGACACCCCCGCCGACAGAGCCACAACCAACCGTACCGCCACCGATCGTTCGCTCCGTCGTTTTTGACGGCGTGAGCGTATTCACTCCCGCCGAGATTCGGCGCTGGCTGGATCTCGAAGACGAAAAGCCTCTTCCGCGGTCCGTGGAAGCGCTCAGCAAGACACTCGAGCGCAAGTACAGCGGCGAAGGCTACACGCAGGCGCGCATTCAGATCACGCTGGACGAAGCCACGGGCACCCTGCGCGTGGCGGCCGACGAGGGACGAATCGATGAGATCTCGCTCGAGGGGATCGATGGGAAACACCTCGACATTCTGCAGGGCAATTTCGACGTTCGCCCGGGCGACGTGTTCAACGATGGCGTTATTAGGCGCGCGCTGAGCAGGCTGCTGGAACCGACGCACGGCGGCATCGTCCACAAAGGGTTCGATCTCGTCGATCGAGGCGGCAAGCGCGTCCTCGTCGTCGAGCTCGATCAGCGCGAAGTGAAAGGCGGCGTGAACGTCGGCGCGGGGCAGCGTGAGGATTGGTACAACCCGGTCGACGGGTTCGCACCCGCGCTCGGCTTCAATCTCACGCTCTTCGACACGCTCTTCGGATCGACGAGCTTCAAAGAGACTTACATTCGCACGTACGTCTCGTACAAGTTCGCCCGCGAGAGCGCAGGCTACTCCGTCGGTTTCGAACGCCCGATCCTCGGGTCATGGGACGGTCCGAGGTTGTACGTCGGCGCTGAAGCGCACGAGATGACGGCGACAGACGATGCCTGGCGCCTGTCGACGCTGGAACAGAGCGTTGTCGCGTTCACCTTCGCCAACACGTTTCGCGATTATCACGAAGCCACGGGATACCAGTTCCATGCTGCCTACCGGGTGAATCCGGCCCAGGAAATACTCGCGGCCTGGCGCGCCGACGAGCACGAGCCACTCGTGAACAGGGCCGACTACGCGGTGTTTCGCGACGGTGGCGACGAATTTCGGCCAAATCAGCAGGCAGCGCCCGGCGATCACCGCGCAGTCGTCCTCGGTTACACGCTGGACACCCGAGGCCTCGAGCAGGAAAGTCTCGAACGCACGTACGAGCGGCATCTCTTCACATCGCTCTTCGGAACGACGGGCCGGAGAACACCCGGCGTCCGGATCGAATGGACCTCGGAAATCGCTCCCGAGGGTCTCGGCGGCGACTTCGATTTCACGAGGCATATCCTCAACGCCCGCGCTTACAGCCAGTTCGGCATCCATGGGTTTCGCGTCCGTGGCCTGACCGGCGCCTCCTCCGGTGTTCTTCCGCCGCAGCGGCAGTTCGCGCTCGGCGGCATCGGCTCGGTCCACGGCTACTCGTTCAAGGAAGCGGCGGGCGAAGGGATGTTTCTCTTCAACGTGGAATATCGCCTCGGATCCCGCGCGCCTGGCGGCGCGCGCCTCATGGCCTTCTTCGATGCGGGCCGGGTCTGGGATCCGATCGCGGCTTCTCGGGACGACTGGGTCAAGGGCATCGGCGGTGGCTTCGAGATCGGCGAGTTCCGCGTCGAGTTTGGCTGGCGCCTCGACGACATCCCGAAGTCCCTCCAGGTCCTCGTGCGCTTCGGCCCAACCTTCTAGCCGCTGATGAACGCAGATTCACGCAGATCCGGAACGATCGCGCGATCTGCGCTCATCGCCGGTTTTCTGCTCGCGACGTCTGTGTCGCTGGCCGCCATGGACGGCAAGGTGGCAGAGCTGAAGGCCAACGCCGGCGCGGTACGAGCGGCGATCGATCTGACCGATGCGTTTCCAGCGAACCTTCGAACCGCGATGGAGGAGGGTGCGACGCTTCACGTGCGCGTGGAGGCGGAGCTCTGGGAGGATCGCACCTGGGATCGCCTGGTCCGCCCCGCGAGCATCGCAGCTTTCCGCGTATCGAAACATCGCGACAGCAAGGAGGTCGCAATTGCCGACGTCAGCGGAGGACTGACCAGCTACCCGGACTACCCGAATCCTCTCCGCGTGTACGTCGATCTAGCTCCCATCGATCGCATCGTCGAAGAAGCGCGGTACTACGTCAACGCCGTGGTCACGATTGGCACGCTGGCCGAGGGTGAGATCGCCGACGCAGGCGCCGCGGTCTTCGGCAAAGACGACGGGAGCGTGGGGCTGAAGACCGCTGGCCGGTTCATCCTGAACACGGTCCTGCGCGTGAAGGATTATATGCAGAGCGTCACCGCGACCATTCGCAGCGGGAAATTCGCCGGAAAAGAGATCAAGAGCCGCTAGGGGCCGACCGGATCGCGGACCCCGGGTCGAATCTTCAGCTGCGTCGTCGCCGTGCCGACGACCTTGTCCTTCTGTTTGAGACGGAATGCGACGCGATAGTCGCCGGAGAACTGATACTTCTTCTGAGCGACGTAGCGCCGCTTGATCTGGCTTTTCCCCGCCTCGTACGGCTCGCAGTCGGCGGAAGACGAATCTTTCGTCCCGTCACCCCATTCCCACTCGACCGCAGGGCAGTACAGTTCTTCGAAGTCGTCCGGTCCGCCCTTGACCTCGGCGGCGAAGAAAATATTGGCGGGCGAAAACGTGATGGCTGGGGTAGCTTTGAGCGACAAGTTCGGTTTGTCGGCCTTCTCAACCGAGCCTTCCCCGAGCATGGCGAGACTCAGTGTGAACGCCGCCGTGAGCACGATCTGAACGCTTGACTTGGCGGGTTTCATGGCTAATTTTTGTCTGTTGGACCAGGGACGCCTTCACATTTTAACAGGATGACGGATACTCGGCGTAGAGCTTCTGACATGACCAACGCCTCGATCGAGACAGCCCAGACGGCGGAAACCGTAGACGCCGACGTCGTCGCGATTCCGGTTTTCGAGCAGGACCAGCCGGGCGACCTGGCAGGCGCGGATGCCGCGAGCGGGGGAGAGATCTCGCGCGCGTTCTCCTCGCGCGAGTTCACGGGCAAACCGTACGAAATCTTCCTTACCAAGCTGGTAAGCGGCGGCTGGCGGGCGCGACGTCTGGCGCTCGTGGGCGCCGGTGCGCGCGACACAGCCGATCTCGATCGGATGCGCCGCGTCGCCGCGGCGTTCGGCATTGCCGCGCGTAAACGTCGGCTCGGACGAGTCGCGTTCGTCGTTCGCGGAGCACAGTCGGTCGCCTCCGGCGCACAAGCCGCGACCGAAGGCCTGACGCTCGCGGAGTTCTACGGCGGCAGATACAAGACGGGGGAGCCGGACGGGCAACCGGCCATCAGCCTGACCATCGTCGCGCCGGGCGCGGCGGCAGCGGAGGTGGAACAGAGCATTCGCCGCGGCCGCGTCCTGGCCGAGTGCTGCAATCTTTCCCGCGCGCTGTGCAACGAGCCGAGCAACATGCTGACGCCCAGGGTCTTCGCGGAGCGCGCCGCGGCGATCGGCAAAGAGGTCGGACTCGGCGTCGAGATCCTCGACGAGACGCGAATCGCAGAGCTCGGGATGGGTCTGCTGCTCGGCGTGGCGCGCGGCAGCGCCGAACCACCCCGGCTCATCGTGCTGCGGCATGAGCCCAAAGGCCCTCCCGCCTCGCCGGTGCTCGGCCTGGTCGGCAAAGGCATCACGTTCGATACCGGCGGCATCTCAATCAAGCCAGCCGACGGCATGGATCGAATGAAGGACGATATGGCGGGCGGCGCGGCCGTGATCTGCGCAATGCGCGCGATGGCGATTCTGAACGCGCCGATACGTGTCATCGGTATCGTTCCGGCGACGGAAAACATGCCTGGCGGCCGGGCGACAAAGCCGGGCGACGTGCTCGTGGGTGCGAGCGGCAAGACCGTCGAGGTCACCAACACAGATGCTGAAGGACGGCTGATCCTCGGCGACGGGCTCTGGTATGCGCAGCAACTCGGTGCAACGCATCTCGTAGATGTCGCGACGCTCACGGGCGCCTGCGTGGTTGCGCTCGGCAAGTATGCCAGCGGGCTGTTCGGCAAGCCGGACGCGTGGGTCCAGCACGTCGGCCGCATCGCGACGGCATCGGGCGATCGCGCGTGGCCGATGCCGCTGCACGACGACTACGCGGAGCAGCTGAAGAGCGAGATCGCGGACCTCGTAAACTCGGGTGGGCGGCCGGCCGGTGCTATCACCGCGGCGATGTTTCTGAAGGAGTTCTCGGGCGGGCTCCCCTGGGCCCATCTGGATATCGCCGGGACCGCATGGGCCGACGATGCGAAGCCGTGGCAGGCGAAAGGGGCGACGGGCGTAGCGGTGAGGACGCTGGCCGAACTGGCGTTTAGTACGCTTCCGTAGCCACGGATTGGACCGACTTTAGTGGGAATCTGCGCCCAGACCGAGACGCTGCGTCCCTTCTTCTTCCACGTCGCGGCGCTCACGCAACCGGCGCCGCGCCACCATCAGGAATCCGAGCAGCAGCCCGAACAGGAGCGCGGCAAGCAGCAGCACACCGGTGAGACCGAGCGCGCCTAGGATAACGTCCCCCACGGTCGTCTCGCGCACCGGCTCCTCGATGACGCGAACCACGATCGGATCGCTGGGCTGGAACACACCTCGATTGTACGTCCAGTCCCTCCTCGTCGCAGCGACGCGCTAGTGCATGGCCACTGCCGCAACTTTCTTCAGGGACTGCTGGTATTGCATCACCGCATCCGCCAGCGCTTCGGCGATGCGCTGGCGATACGTACCCGTGCGCAAGAGCGCCGCCTCACCGCGGTTGGTGATGAACGAGATTTCTGCCAGCACGCTCGGCATCGCGGCGCCGATGAGGACGACAAACGGCGCCTGCTTGACGCCGAGATCCCGCACGAGCTTGTTCTGCGTGCGCAGCCGGCGGATCATCGCGCGCTGCACGAGGCCGGCGAGGTCGCGCGACTCGTCCAGTTTGTTGTTGAGGGCGATCGCTCTCACGATCTCCGGCAGGCTGTGCATCGTCCTGCCCGATGACGAGTTCTCGCGCGCGGCGACCGCCTCCGCCTCCGGGTTCGACGCAAAGTTGAGGAAATACGTTTCGACGCCGCGCGCCCGGCTGTTGGCGCTGGCGTTGACGTGAATCGACAGGAACAGGTCGGCCGCTTCCCGGTTGGCGACGGCCGTCCGTTCCTCCAGTGGGATGAACGTGTCAGTCCGGCGCGTCAGGATGACCTCGAGATTCCGCTTGACCAGGATCTTCTCCACCCGCTGCGCGACGTCGAGCACGATGTCCGCTTCCGACAGCAGCCCGGGCTGCGCGCCTGGATCGTGCCCACCGTGACCTGGATCGATGACGATGCGCGAGAGGCCCAGGCCGAGCTGACGGGACAGCGAGAATCCACCGCTCGCGTTGGCGGACGGAAGCGACGGTGGTAGTGCCGGCACTGTCGACGTGATCGCCTCCGCTTTGAGCGGCGCGGACGTCGCCGGTGCCGAAAAGCGACGCGACGGCGGAAGCATCGGACCCGTCACAGCCCGGGTCGATCGCAGCGCCCGGCTCCGCAGGAGGGGAGCCTCCACCGGGCGAGCACCGCGCACGAAGTCGATTACGACACGGTACGGATCGTAGAGCGCAAACGTGCTGTAGCGGGCCACGCCGTCCAGCGACATCACGATGCGGGTCGTGGCATCGGGATGACGGCCGAGCCGAATCTCGCGCACGATGTCATCCCCAAATTGCAGCGGCTTCGTCATGCCGGCGCCAGGCCGGACGCCCTTGAGATCGAAGAACACGCGCGGCGGTCCGTCGAGCCGCACGTCGGTGTACGACACCTCGCGATCCAGCTGCAGCAGGATGCGGACGCCGCCCGGCAGGGCAGTCCGTTGAATGCGCGTGAGCGTCGCCACCGGGACCGCTGCGGTGACCGTCGGCGCTGCCGGCCCTTCGGCGAGCGGTGCCTCGGAGGTCTGTTCGTCGCCATCAGGGCTCTCGGGCGTTGGCGGCGGTGGTGGCGGACGTGGAGGCTCCGGCCGCCGCGGCTCGAGCTGCTTCACAGCCTCCGGGATCCGCGGCACCAGCGAGCTTGCCGAGTACTCCCGGCGCAGATGCGCGAGCAGCGCCAAAGCGGCCGACCGGTCCTGCTCCTGGCCGTACCGCTCCCAGGCGAGGCGCGCGAGCCCGGCGGCCTGCCAGAGGGCGTTATCGCAGTACGCGCTCGCAGGATACCTGTGAACGACCCGTTCGTAGGCGGCGACCGCCGCGCGGATATCCGCGAGCGACGCGCCGGCCGCAGCTTTACGCACGCTTTCTTCCCGCGCAGCGGCCGACTCGTACATTGAACGCGCGGACGCCTGCGCCTCGGTCGGTACAACGATTAGGATCAGCGCCGCGATGGTGAATTTAGCGAAGTTGCGCATCGACTTCGTCGAAGTAGTCCTTCTTCACCAGCACTTCGCGCGGCTTGCCGCCGACGGCTGGCGAGACGAGCCCTTCGGCCTCCATCATGTCCACGAGCCGGGCGGCGCGGCTGAACCCAATCCGCAGCCGCCGTTGCAGGTATGAGATCGACGCCTGCCCGCTCGAAACGACGATACGCGCCGCTTCGTCGTACAGGTCATCCTTTTCGAACTCGATTGCGTCAACCGGCTTCTCCTCGGCGGTAATCGTCTCGTTGTACTCCGGCTTGCCCTGCTTGCGGAGGAAGCTCGCGAGCCGCGCGGTCTCCTGCTCCGAGATGTAGGGGCCGTGCAGGCGAATCAACCGCGACGAAGCCGGCGGCAGGTACAGCATGTCGCCACGGCCGAGGAGCTGTTCGGCGCCGTTGCTGTCGATAATCGTCCGCGAATCGACTTTCGACGACACGCGGAACGAGATACGGGCCGGGAGGTTCGCCTTGATCAGACCGGTAATCACGTCGACGGATGGACGCTGGGTCGCGAGGATAAGGTGGATGCCCACGGCGCGCGCCATCTGCGCCAGCCGGGCAATCGACTCTTCGACTTCGTTTCCCGCGACCATCATCAGATCGGCCAGCTCGTCGATCACCACCACGATGAACGGCAACGGCTTGACCGGATCCCCCTCGTCGTCCACCGCCTCTTTCTGCTCGTTGAGAAGGGCGCGCACGTTGCGGTTGTACTGCTCGATATTTCGTACGCCCTGCGAGGCGAGGGTCTTGTACCGCTCCTCCATCTCGCGAACCGCCCAGCGCAGCGCGTTCGACGCCTGCTTCGGATCGACGACGACGGGCGTCAGGAGGTGCGGAATGTCCTCGTACATTCCAAGCTCCAGCCGCTTGGGATCGACCATGATGAGCCGTACGTCCTCGGGCGTCGCGCGAAAGAGGATCGAGGTCAGCATCGCGTTGACTGCGACCGATTTCCCCGCGCCGGTCGAGCCGGCGATGAGCAGGTGCGGCATGCTTGCCAGATCGCTGACGAATGGTTCGCCATGAATCGTCTTGCCGAGCGCGATCGACAACTTCGAGGCCGAACGCCGATAGGCTTCCGAGTCGAGCAGCTCGCGAAGCGAAATCTGCTCGCGATACGCGTTGGGGATTTGAATGCCGACGGTCGACTTGCCAGGAATGCGCTCGATGAGGACTGATTCAGCCTGCATGGCAAGGCAGAGGTCCTCCGCGAGTCCGGTAATCTTGCTGTACTTCACTCCGGCGTCCGGCTTGAATTCGTAGGTCGTGACCACCGGGCCAGGGTGGATTTGAACGACCGTGCCCTCGACCGAGAACTCCCGGCACTTTTCTTCGAGCAGTCGCGCGCCGTCCATCAGCTCGCGTTCGTCGATCTTCCGCTCGGCGCGCGCGGCATCGAGCAGAGCGCCCGGCGGCAGGGTGTACGCGCCCTTCCGCCGCTCGGCCGGAGCCTTGGTGGGCTCGGGCAGTGGCAACGCCGCCGCGACCGCCACAGGCGTCCGGCGAATCGGTGGGGGAGGCTTCTGAGGCACTGGGTCGGGTCTCAACGCCTTGGGCAGGACACGCTCAGCGAGCGCCGATGCGCTCGATGTAATCGGTGCGCGCGCTTCGACTCTCGGGGCCGAGTCCTCCACCTTCGCCGGCGGTCGTGCTTCCGCAGCCGCTTGGCGGGCTTCGACGACTGCCGTGATACGGGCCTTCTCCGCGTGCTTCCGGATGACTTCCTGCCGTTCCTGCTCGCGGCGGCGCTCTTCGCGCCGCGCTTTCCACGCATCGATCGCGCTCGCCGAGCGCGACTTCACCAGACCGGCCGCTAGCGCCGACGCGCGACCAAGCGACAACTGCGTCGAGAGAAGGATCGACAGGAACAGCAACGTGAGAATGAGGACAATCGAGCCGGTGCGGTTCAGGTACTCGGCGAGGAGGGCGGCCAGCCAGTCGCCGGAGTACCCGCCGGCGCGAAACGGTTTGCCGGCGATCTCGAGGCTGCCGAACGCAAGGCTCAGGAATGCAGCGATGCAACCCACGAGCAGGATGCCGCCGACCGCCTTGGTGAACGGCGCATCGAACGTGTGGCACCAGAAGTAGTGCCAGCCGAGGATGGCCAGCGCCGCGGGAACCATGTAGGACGCGTACCCGAAGACCTGGAACGACAGCTCCGCGAGAAACGCGCCGACGCGGCCGGCGAAATTATCCGGCGTCAGCGCCGGCCCGGCGTTGAAAAACCAGGCTGGGTCTGAAGGGGAGTAGCTCGCGAGCGCAATCAGCCAGATCAGCGCGAGCCCGAAGAGCGCGACCCCGACGAACTCGCTCACGCGGCGTGAGATGAACGATCGCGACACCACTCAGATCTCCATGACGACAGGCAGGACGAGAGGACGCCGCCCGGACCGCTTGCGCAGAAATCGCTGCAGCTCGACGCGGATTTTTTCTTTGATCAACCCCGGGTCGGTCCGCTCCTCGAGGCTCGCGCCCTCGACGACCTCGGCGATGAGCGCCGGCACTTCCCGCAAGAGCGCCTCGCTCTTTCCGTCCACGACGAAACCACGGGTAATGATGTCAGGGGTCTCCTCCAACACACCGGATTGCTTCCCGATCGAGACAATTGCCGCCACCAATCCGTCTCCCGCGAGATGCCGGCGATCGCGAAGCACCTCGTCCGCCACTTCCCCGGTTCGCGTCCCGTCGATGAGTACGCGACCCGTCGGCGCCTTGCCGGCAATTCGCCCGCCGTCGGCGTCGAACCGGATGATGTCGCCATCCTCGGCCAGCAGCACCTCGGTATCCGGCGCGACCGATGGCGCGATACGCGCGTGCCGGGCGAGCTGGCGGTACTCTCCGTGTATCGGCACGAAGTAGCGCGGGCGCACGAGCGAAAGGACGAGCTTCAGCTCTTCTTCGCTGCCGTGGCCGGACACATGGACGTGCTTCAAACCGTCATAGATGACGTCCGCTCCGCGGCGCGCGACGTGATTCATCACCCGGCCAATCGCTTTTTCGTTGCCTGGAATCGCGCGCGCCGAAAAGACGACGATGTCGCCGCGCCCGATTGCGACGTGACGATGGTCGTCGATCGCGATGCGCGGCAGCGCGGCGGTCGGCTCGCCTTGCGAACCCGTGCAGACGCACAGCACGTCCTGCGATGGAAAGCTCCGGACCTCGCTGTCACGGATCTGAACCCCCGCCGGCATCTTCAGGATGCCGAGCCGCGCCGCGATTGCCGAGTTCTCGATTGCCCCCCGCCCGACGAACGCCACCTTTCGCCCGAACTGCGCCGCGAGATCCACCAGGATCTGCATCCGGTAGATGCTCGATGCGAACGTCGCGACGACAATCTTTCCAACGGTGCTGCTGAAGATCTCCTCGAACGCTTCGGTGACGTCGCGCTCAGAGCCCGTGAACCCTCGCCGGTCGATGTTCGTGCTGTCCGCGAACAGCGCCAGCACGCCCGCCGTGCCCAGCTCCGCCAGCCGTCTCAGATCGGTCGGCTCGCCGTCGAGCGGCGTCTGATCGATTTTGAAGTCGCCGGTGTGCACGAGCGTCCCGCCCGGTGTGTGGACAGCGACCGCCACACAATCCGGCATGCTGTGCGTCACCCGCAGGAACTCGAGTCCGAACGGCCCAACCGTCACCGTCTGGCGCGGCCTGATCGCGCGCAGCCGATCGCCCGCGTCGATCCCGTGCTCCTGCAGCTTCGGCTCGACGAGCGCGAGGGTGAACGGCGACCCGTACACCACACCCGCCACGTGCGGCAGTACGTGCGCCACTGCGCCGATGTGATCCTCGTGCCCGTGCGTCAGAACCAGCGCCTGGATCCGGCCGGCGTACTGTTGCAGCACGCGGAGGTCCGGAATCACCAAGTCAACCCCGAGCAGCTCCGGCTCGGGAAACAAGACCCCAGCGTCGATGATGATGGCCTCGTTCTTCCAGGCCACCAGCATCATGTTCATGCCGAATTCGCCCAGCCCGCCCAAGGGCACGACCTCGAGCGCGGGTCCGCCCGGCGCGGTCTGGACTGCGTCCAATGCAACCAATATGCGTGTGTGTGCCGCCGTGGCAGGACGCGAAGCGCGCGGTCCAACCCCGGGGAGGGGAGCCTGCGCGCGCGCGGCAAGCGCCGCGCGCCGATTGACGCGTCCGGCCGTCAGGCCGCTGGGACGGCCCGACAATCCGGAGAAATGATGCGCAGACTATACCATCTTTTGGTTACGCTGGGGCCCCACCCCCAGCGCCTGCCACGCCTCGCTTACGCTCGGCGCGCTGGTCCCGGCATCTGGGCAAAGACCGCGGCCAGACGCGCCAACTCTGACAGGTTCAGCGTCTCCGGACGACGCCGGCCATCGAGGTCGGCGGCCGCGATGACCGCGGCGGCTTCCAACCCTCTTGGGGAGGCGAACGGTTTCAGCGCGTTCGAGAGGGTCTTGCGCCGCTGAGTGAAGATCGACTTCACGAGTTGTTCGAATAGGGGCTGGTCGCCGATCTCCACGGTGGGAGAACGGAACCGCATCCGGACGACGGCCGACCAGACCTTCGGCGGCGGACGGAACGCCCCAGGCGGTAGCGTCAGAACCTGCTCGATATCCGCATACACGGATGCGAGGATCGACAGCACCCCGTAGTCGCGTGAGCCCGGCACAGCCGCCAGCCGTTCGGCCACTTCGAGCTGCAGCATCAGCGTGGCGTCAGTCACGCCGGCGCCACTCCGATACAGGTCAATCAGCCGGAAAAGAATAGGGGAAGAGATGTTGTAGGGCAGATTGCCCGCGATCCGGATCCGTGACCCGGCGCTCGGGCTACGCGCCATCTGTTCCCTGGCCAGTTCGGACAAGTCGGCGTCGAGGACGTTGGCTTGAACGACGGTCAGGTTCCCGGGAGCACGGCGCCGCAGGGCGGCAGCGAGATCGCGGTCGATCTCGATGGCCGCGACCGCCGCCGCCTGCTCGGCGAGCGGCGAGGTCAACGCGCCGCCCCCCGGGCCGATCTCTATAAAGATGTCTTGCGGCGCGGGTCCGATGACGTCGACGACCTTGCGCACCCAGGCCGGTTCCAGGAAGTGCTGCCCGAAGCGCCTTACTCGCCGCGCCAATACTTCTCCTCGATCGCCTCGATTTCGTCCTCGCTTAGCCCGAAGTAGTGACCCAGCTCGTGAATCAGCGTCTCGCCGATGCATCGGACGATCTCTTCGTCGGTCTCGCACTCGTCTTCGATCGGGAACTGATAGAGGGTGATCCGATCGGGCAGCGCGTTCCCGTAGCCGGCGGACCGCTCCGTCAACGGCGTCCCCTGATACAGGCCGAACAGCGTGTCGCCAGGTTCGACCTCCATCTCTTCGAGCACATCGTCCGGCGGCTCATCCTCGACGACGATCGCGAGGTTTTGGACCGCGTCGCGGAATTCTCGAGGTATTGTCGCGACGGCGTTGTCGACCAGGCGCTCGAAGCGTTTGCGTTGCATGGTAGTAGTCGCAGTCGGCCGTGACGACGCATCGATCGCACAACGGCTTCGGCTTGCAGATGCGCCGGCCGTGCAGGATGAGCGTATCGGACGCGACTGTCCATTTCTCGGGCGGCAGCGCCACCGTGAGCTGGTTCTCCACGACCACGGGATCGTCGGAATCGGCGATGCCGATCCGATTGGACACCCTCAGAACGTGACGATCGACCGGCAGACCGGGAACGCCGAGCGCATGACCGAGAACGACGTTGGCGGTCTTCCGTCCCACGCCTGGCAGTTCGACCAGCGCCTCCATCTGTGCCGGCACTTCGCCTGCGTGGCGCTCGACGAGAGCGGTAGCCATTCCGGTGAGTGACTTCGATTTGGATCGAAAGAAGCCTGTGGACTGGATCTGCGGCTCGAGCTCGGCGGTCGTCGCCTGCGCGAGCCTGCGAGCGTCGGGGTAACGTTCGAACAGCGCCGGCGTGACGCGGTTGACGCGCTCGTCGGTGCATTGCGCTGAGAGGATTGTCGCGACCAGCAGCTCGTAGGGATTCTGGAAGTTGAGCTCGGTGAACGCGCCTGGATGCTGGCCCTCGAGCTTCTCGAGGATCTCCCGAACCCGCCGGCGCGGCTTCATGTTAGACCGGGGCTAGTGTACAGGACCCTTGGCAGCTGCGCCGGTCGATTCGGAGTACACGCGCATGTGTTCCTGAAGGGCAGTAATCAGGTTGGGAACGACCTGAACGGGCACCACGATCCGCGCGCGCACCGGCGCCTTGACGACGTGCTCCGATTCCGCCTCCCGCACGTCCCGTTCGGAGAGCGGGAGCACTTCGCAGAACGTTAACGTGAAGTCGAAGGGCGTATGTGAAATCGCGCAGAAGTTCGAGTAGGTTCGGGGTCCCGGATCGCCACTGGTTTCGTCCGGAATAATAGTGAAGTTGATCTGCTTGCGGTCAGACATGGTCGGGCCTTCTTTGCGGAATCTGTGATCTGCGGCTAATACTTTCGCATAACCCCGACGACCACGCCCTGCACCTGCACCTGTCCGGCGTCGAGGATGAGCGGCTGCATTGCCGGATTGGCTGGCTGGAGCCTGACTCGGTTGCTCTCGCGGTAGAACTTCTTGAGGGTGACGTCGGATCCGCCGATGAGTGCGATCACCATCTCGCCGTTCTCGGCCGTCTTCCGATCTTCGACGATCACGAAATCGCCGTCGCGGATCTGCTCGTCGATCATCGAGTCCCCCTTGACCCGGAGGACGTACGTGTCGCGCCTGCCGGCAAGATCCTCAGGAACGGCGATGGTCTCCGACCCGGCGATGGCCTCGATCGGTGCGCCCGCCGCGACATAGCCGAGAAGCGGAAGTTCGAGCGCGCGGCCGCCGGTGCGCGTCGGCACGAGCTCCACTGATCGGCTGCGGTTCCACGACCGCTTGATGAAGCCTTTCTCCTGGAGGTTGGTCAGGTGCTTGTGGACCGTGGCCAGTGACGACAGGCCGAAACGCCGGCCGATCTCTTCGAGGCTCGGCGCGTAACCGTGGTCCTGAATGAACTCGTTCAGGTAGTCGAGGATCTCGCGCTGACGGTTGGTAAGCGGAAGCACGGAACCTCCTTAGGAGCGGGCTGACTATACGCAAACAAAAAGCGAAAGTCAAGAAAGGCTCACGGCAGGGGCGGTTCGCGAACCGCCCCTACTAAACGCCCGTCATCATTCCTTGTCTAACCTAATGAGGCGAGCGATGCTGAGCCGGGCGGAGCGCACGTGGGCCGCGCGCGTGGAGCCGGACTGGACTGTGACCGTCGTCGGAGACGATCGCGAGCTGGCGAGGGCGGCCATGGCCGGCGATCGGGAGGCTTTCAGCCTCCTGGTCGAGCGGCATCGGCGGACCGTTTTCCAGCTCTGCTACCGCTTCGTGGGGCGCCAGGAAGAGGCGCGTGACCTCGCGCAGGATGTTTTCGTCCGCGCGTGGCGGGGCCTGCGCGGCTTCAAGGAACAATCTGCGTTTTCGACGTGGCTTTACCGGATCGGCGTGAACGTCTGTCTCAACCGGGCTGCCGCCAAGGCGCCGCGCCTCGACGAGATGGATCCGCTCGACGACACGGCCAGCGCCGACCCTCGTACCGGCGATCCGGGCGAGGACATCGATCGCAGCCGTCGGGCGGTGCTCGTGAGACTGGCCATCGCGAAGCTGGCGCCGAAGCAGCGCGCGACGCTCATTTTGCGCGTGTATCATGAGCTGCCGCACGAGCGGATCGCCGAGATCCTCGGCAGCTCCGTCGGCGCGTCGAAAGCGAACTTCTTTCACGCGCTGGCGAATCTGAAAAAGCTCCTGGAAGACGACCCGTGCATCTGACCGACGCCGAATTCGTCGAGCATGTCGAAGGCATCCTGCGGCCCGACCGGGTCGCACACCTCGAGTCCTGCGAGGCGTGCCGGCGACAGGCAGAAGGGCTCACGGCGGCGCTCGCCGATGCGCGAGCGGTTGACATCCCCGAACCGTCGCCGCTGTTCTGGGATCGCTTCAGTGCGCAGGTTCGCGAGGCGGTTGACGAAGAGCAGCCGTCGCGTGCCTTCGACCTTCTCGACGCACTTCGCCGTCCGGGTATCGCGCTGGCCGCCGCCGCGACCCTCGCGTTGCTGGTGGTTGCAGCCGTCTGGTTCCGCAGTCCGCGCCCGGTCCTCGACTCGGCCGCCACAACGCCGGCCCCGATCTCGGCGCCGGCAGTGGATCTCGACTCGTTCGAGGCGGATCTCGAGTGGACCTTCGTCGCCACGATGGCGGATGGCATCGACTGGGAGGCGGTTGATGCCGCGGGCCTGGGTCTCGGGCCCGGCAGCGCCGAGCGCGCGGCTGAGGACCTTTCCCGCGAAGAGCAGAACGAGCTGGCGCGTCTCCTGCGCGAACAGCTGGGTGACGGATCGCTCTGATGGTTCGCCGACTCGCGCTCGCCATCGTCCTGCTGCCCGCCGCGCTGCATGCGGCGCCCCAGGGACAACCATCGCCCGACACGCTGCCGCCGGGCGGGTTGAATCCTGCGCAGGTCGCGCGGCTTTTGGACGCTTACGTGCTCGTCCAGGCGCAAGAATCCCTGCAGTTGAGCGACGCGCAGTACGGTCAGTTCGTGTCCCGCATGAAAACCCTGCAAGAAGTCCGGCGGCGCAACCAGCAGGCGCGGCACCGGATCCTGCAGGACCTTGGGCGGCTGGCGGGGCAGGCGAGCCAACCTGCCGCGCCCGATGAAGGGGCGCTTCGAGAGCGTCTCAAGGCGCTTGCGGACCATGACGAGCGCGCCGCGGCTGAGCTGCGGCAGGCCTACGAGGCGCTCGACGGCGTCCTCGATCTTCGCCAGCGAGCCCGTTTCAGGGTTTTCGAGGAGCGGATGGAGCGGCAGAAACTCGAGCTCCTGATGAAGGCCCGCCAAGCCAACCGGCCGCAGCGTCAGAATCACCGAAGAGTCCCGCAATAGCGTCCGGCTTTAGCCGGAGCGGGTGTATCCTGAAATCTCTGTGTCTGGGATCGAGCTCGGCCGTCGTCTGGCGCTGGTGGGAGCGCTCGCGTGCGTCGCGGTTGCCGTGCCGCGTGGCGACAGCAAGCTCACGCGCGGAGACGCCGACAGCCTCGTGCGGAAGCTGGTCCAGATCACCGAGAACAGCGGCGTGCCGCGCGCAAAGAACCCCCGCTTTACGACGATCACCGAGCCGGAAGTGAATTCGTATTTGCGCTATCACGCGGCGTCTGAGATTCCCGCCGGTGTGACGGACCCGTACGTCACGATCGTAGGCGACGGCAAACTGGAAGGGCGCGCGACGGTCGACCTCGACGCCGTTCGACAGCAGAAGAAGCGCGGGTGGTCGGATCCCCTCGGGTACGTGAGCGGCAAGCTACCGATCCAGGCCACCGGCCGGTTGCAGACGCAGGATGGCGTCGGGCGTTTCACGCTCGACAGCGCAACCATCGGCGGCGTGCCCGTGCCAAAAGTGGTGCTGCAGGAAGTCGTCAGCTACTACACGCGCCGGCCCGACAACCCGTCAGGCGTCTCGCTCGACGATCCGTTCGAGTTGCCGGCGCGCATCCGCGAAATCAAGGTCGCGGCAGGGCAGGCGGTGGTGCTTCAGTAGGTCGTCGCCGCCGCGTCCTCCCCGCGAGCGGGAGCTCGCACGGTCGCCGGTCCCTCTGCGACGGCGAGGTTGCGGTCGACCCACCGTTGACGCACGACTCCTGCGAAAAAGCACAGCCACAACTCGTGCTGGAGGGCGACTTCCCGGTCGCGTTTCAGCGTGTGCCAGACGACGCTGCGGATCGACCGCGCCGCCTTGCGCACCAGATGGCGCGGCACTCCACCGAGGCAATGGGCGCCGGAATGCGGAGAATGCTCGAGCTCCGGCTCTTCCATGTCGAAGCCGTAATACCGATACAGCAGCGCTCGGCTGATGCCGTGCCAGTACAGCCACCGTCGGAAATACGCTTTGTTCAGCCGTTCGCGGGCCACCAGGTGGTGGACGATCATACCCGGGAGGTAGAAGCCGCGGACGCCGGCGGCTCGAGCACGCAAGTGCCATTCACGCTGGGCCTGGTTTCTTAGAGTCCCCCACTTTCTGCCCAACCGATTGTCGAATAACCCGACGTGCTCAAGAACGTCTCGCCGGTAGGCGACGTTGACGCCCAATGGCCACGAGATCGTCCGGCCGAACTCGCGCACCTGATCGCCGTAATCGAGCAACGCGATGACCTTTGTGTAGAGTGAATTGCGCTCGTCCAGCCAGGCGGGCTTCTGTCCTTCCCAGAGCGGGACGACGCGTCCTCCTACGAATCCGCAGGCATGCCGCGACAGCCCCTCCACCGCCTGCTCGATCCAATCCGGCTCGAAACGAGCATCGTCGTCGGTGGCAAGGATCACGTGTCCGCCGGCGGCCCTGATCCCGGTGTTCAGTGCGGCGTACTTGCCTGGCTCGCCCTCGTACACGTAGCGCACCGCGAACGGGAACGACCGTGCGGCCTCTTCGACGACGCGCCGCGTTGAATCGACTGATCTGTTATCCAGAACCAGTAGCTCGGTAGGTTGCGGGGTCCGCACGGTCGCGAGGCTGGCCAGCGTATCGCGCAGATAACCGGCGCGATTCGCGGTGCAGATGATGACGGATATACCCATATCCGAGTCCTTACGGACCCTGAAAAGGAGGATCGCGCGACGCAAAGCGCGCGCCACGACGATTGAGGCAGAGACTGGCCGGCACAGCCGCAAGAGTGTGTCGGGTTGCCACATCTGGATACTCAAATGACCATTAATGGTCGAGATTGGCCGACGAGGCTCGCGAGCCCTGAAGGAAGGCAGGAATGTCGCTTGCTCTACCGCGTGGCTGCCACAGGGCAGAGTTGCGTAGCTGGTGCCATGAGTCTCCGCAGGCGCGCATTTCTCAGTCTCGTTTTCGCCGGCCTGATCCTGGGCTCGCTCTACCACATCGTCCGCGACCAAGAGCACTGGCCGTTTTCGCAGTACCCGATGTTTGCCGCGGTATGGCGGGCGCCCACATTTACCTGGCTGAGGTTGTTCGGCGTGACGTCCGCTGGGCAGGAGTTCCCCCTCGACGCCAATCAGTACATCCAACCCTTCGATCAATCTCGCCTCCCAAAAGCATTCAGGAGGATCCTGAACGCTCCGCATCGGGCCTCGAGACTTCAGGAGGCGCTGGTCGATTGTCTGGTCCGATATGACGAGCTCGCACGTACCGGTGCCCACGATGGGCCGTCGCTGACGGGGCTACGCTTGTACGAACTCGAATGGGTGATTGATCCAGCGGCAGCCAATCTCGATCGGCCCGAGCGGCGGCAGCTGATCGCTGAGGTCCGCCGCCCATGAGCGCCTGGACGCGCTTCTGGTTCGAGCCGGGCCCAGCGACGACGCTCGGCCTGTGCCGCGCACTCTTCTTCACGGGCCTGTGCCTCTGGCACATTCCGCACGACTACGCCGCGTGGGGCGCGTATTCCGATGTGTTCTGGATGCCGATCTGGCTGTTCGATTGGTTCAACATCCCGTTGCTGTCGCGCGACGCGCTCGATGCGGTGCAGGTCGTGTTCAAAGTCTCCCTGGTGCTCGGCGCGATCGGCCTATTCACGCGCGCGGCGACGATCGTCGCCTTCGTCTTGGGCACGTATCTGATGGGACTGCCGCACAATTTCGGACAGACGCAACACTTCGACACCCTACCGGTGTTTATCCTCGGGGCTCTCGCGCTGTCGCGCGCCGGCGACGCGTGGTCGCTGGATGCCGTGTTCGCGTCCGCCAGACACCGCTCGCCGGCCCACCCGGCTGACAGCGGCGAATACACCTGGCCAATCCGGTTCGTCTGGGTGGCCTGGGCGCTCATCTTCTGCGCGGCCGGGATCTCGAAGCTCCGACACTCGGGCCTCGAGTGGATCTTCTCGGACAATCTCGCCCTGCTGCTGCAGCGGCAGCAGTATCGCATCTCGGACGGCGAGCCGTTGACGTCGTGGGGACTCGTGGTGGCCGGTTATCCATGGCTGGCGCAGGCGTTGGCCGCCATCGCCGTAAGCGTGGAGACGTTCTTTCCGTTGGTACTGTTCAGTCGGACGGCGAGGCTTCTGCTCGTCCCGGCGGGGCTCGCGTTTCTCGTGGGCATTCGCGTGCTAATGGGGCCGACCTTCGAGCAGTTCATGGTCTGCTTCGTGTTCTGGGTGCCTTGGCAGCGAGTTGCGCTGGATCTCCACTCGCGATTCGCCGCGCCACCCGCGCGGCTGGTGCTGTACGACGGCGGATGCGGTCTGTGCTCGCGTAGCATTGCCGTGCTCGGTCGGCTGGACCTGCTCCATCGATTGCGCTTCGCGGACGTTGCCGCGGAGTGGGACCCGCTCTCGGCGTCGTACCCCGATCTTGATCGGGACGCTTGCCTGACCGATATGCACGTAATCAATAGGCGTGGAGAAATCCTGCGCGGCTTCGATGCGTATCGGTCCATCGCCTGGGTCGTCCCCTTTGGCTGGCTGATGCTCCCGTGGCTCTACGTGCCGGGCGTGCCGGCCGTCGGCCGTCGGGTGTACGGCGCCATCGCGTCGCACCGGAGGACGGCGACTTGCCAGTTGCCGCTGCCAGCCGCACCAACGGTGTCCCGAACTCCCAACAGCGGCTGACGGTCACGTCGAGGATGGCAGCACAACTCGCGGCGCGCGCCGATCGACGCGATGAAATGCTGTTTCTGCTCGCGGTGGCCGGCTTCCTCTTCTACGCCGCGCTCTTCATCGCCCGGACAAGCTTCGTGGTCGAAGGCGAGCGATATTTCTCGCTGTTCGACGACGCGATGGTGTCGATGCGGTACGGCAAAAACCTCGCGCAGGGCTTCGGGCTGGTGTGGAACCCTGGTGGTGAGCGAGTCGAGGGATATACGAACCTGCTGTGGGTCCTCTATATGTCCCTCATCCATCTGCTTCCGATCGCTCCATCCAAAACCAGTTTGTTTGTGCAGATGACCGCCGCGGCCTTTCTCGCGTTGAATTTGTACTACGTCCGCGCCATAGCGCTGGCCGTATCGGGCGGCTCCCGGTTGATCGCCTGGGGCGCCGTCGCTCTTACGGCGACCTATTTGCCCATCAACAACTGGAGCCTGCAGGGAATGGAAGTCAGCGTCCTGGTGCTGCTGACGACGATCTGCACCTGGCTGGCGATTCGGGGCATGGAGACCGGCGCGTTCCAGCGCTGGCTTTATCCCGTGCTCGGCGTCGCGACCCTGGTCCGGCCCGATATGGTCGTGCTGTTTCTAGCGTTTCACTCCTTCATGCTCCTCACCGATCCGGTGCATCGGCGGAAACATGCGCTGTGGGGCCTCGTCATCCTCACGGGGGCTGTGGCCGCGCAGACGACGTTCAGGATCTGGTACTACGAGGAGCTTCTCCCCAACACCTACTACTTGAAAATGACGGGGGTGCCGCTGACGGTCCGGCTCAGTCGCGGCTTGTATGTTCTCCTGCAGTTCGTCTGGAAGGCGAATCCGCTCCTGTTCGTGCTGACGCTCACGCTTGCGTTTCGAAAGGACAAGAGAATCTGGCTTCTCTTCTGGACGCTCGCTGCGCAGATGGCGTACAGCATCTACGTCGGCGGAGACGCGTGGGAATACTGGGGGGGAAGCAACCGGTACTTCTGCATCGCGATGCCAGGGTTCTTCGTCCTGCTGTCTTACGCCCTGCACCTGGTGACATCCGCGCTCATTGAAGTGGTGCAGGCGGATCATCCGATCACGCTGAGAGGTTTGCGGCGCGCATCGGTGTGGACGTTCGCGGCGTCGCTCGTCTATGCGGTCGTGAGCCTGAACAGCATTCACGGCATGGACGCTCTGGCCGAAGCCGCGTTGGTGCGTCCGGTGCTGCATGCGGGACCGGGCAACGGAAATCAGCG
Source organism: Vicinamibacterales bacterium (assembly GCA_036258175.1). Taxonomy (GTDB): domain Bacteria; phylum Acidobacteriota; class Vicinamibacteria; order Vicinamibacterales; family 2-12-FULL-66-21; genus DATAEE01. The sequence continues at coordinate 27,937 of DATAEE010000161.1, read as the reverse complement.
CGATGTCCGGCAGGCGCTGCTGCTCCGACGCGCAACGATGCCAGATGCGACGGTGGCGGTGATGCGAGCCGGGACGATCCCGTACTTTGCCGATCGTTCGAGTGTGGACTTGCTGGGCAAGAACGACAGGGTCGTCGCACACCTTCCGGCGAGCGCGTCTGAAGGACCGATTCGGTTCACGGACTTCAGGCCAGGCCATATGAAGTTCGACTTCGCCCACTCGATCGGACGTCTGCAGCCGGATGTCATTCTCCAGCTGCGGCGGCGGACCGAACTGGCGAAGCCGTTCCTGCAGGGTGACTACAAAGACGTTCTGCTCGAGGGCGGCTGCATGTTCGTGCGACGCGATTCGCCGCGCGTGCGGTGGGACCGGCTGCCCCCGCATGGCTGTGATGAAGAGGCCGGCTTGGATGACATCGGGATTGACTGAGCGTCGCCGCTCAGCTGTCGAAGCGGGCCAGGGGATTGTTGCATGGGGTCACAGCCGGATCATAGTAGCCGACGTAGCGGACGCGGCGCGATTCATCGCCCCCGTGTCTGAAGAAATCGGTGGACAGCAGGTAGTTCGTGTAGACATCGGGCGCCAGCGGCAGGCGGCGTGAGAATCCGTGGCGATACCGGCCACAGTCGGCAAAGTAGCTTCTGACGCTGTCCGGATCGAGTTCGAGATAGTCGAAGTGGGCCCGCAGCCGCTCTTCCGGGCTCTGCAAGAACGCGCGGATTCGTTGAGCTGTGCGGCTGTACAACCATTCGACCGGCTCGCTCCACACCAGCGATCCTGCGGCGATCGGCGCTCCACACAGCGCCGCGATCCCGATGAACCGACGTCGGGTCATCATGACGGTCGGCCTCTCGACGATCCCATCAGCCGATCGACCGCCCACAGCGACAGGGCACAAATCGTCAGCGTCGGGTTCGCCGGAGAAATCGTCGGGAAGACGCTCCCGCCGAGGACCAACAGGTTGCGCACGCGATGGTGCAGCAGATGTCGGTCCACGACGCTTCTCGTCGGCTCGTCTCCCATGGGCGTGGTTCCAAGGTTATGCCCCTCCGATGACGCGGTCGTGGGGTGAACGATAGAATAGCGTTCGACCGGCAGCGGTTCGAGCACCAGCGGCAGGCTCTGTTCCAGCGCATCGAGTCCTCGGCGCAGGTAGGGTGAAGGCGCGCCGTACTGCACATCCGGCTTCGTGCGATCGGCGCCGAGCACGACACGGTTCTCGGGCTTGGGCAGGTCTTCGTAGATGAACGTCAGTTTGATGCGCTGCCGCCATTTGCCCCGCTGGTCTCGCAGGAGCGGGGCGTTCCACGATTCCATCAGCGCAGCCGCGCGATCGCGTCGGTGTGCACCCTGATAGAGCATGTACCCTAGGCCCGTGATGCTCGTGCTGCCCTGGAAATTGTCCACTCCATCGAGATCGACGATCACGTCTCTCGATACCTGCTCGACCAGTCCCTGGCCCACCATCCCGTCCGTGATGCCCGAACGAAGCAGCAGGAACGGGTTGAAGATCGCGTTCGCACCGAGACCGACGAGATCGGCCCTGGCGACGTGGTCGGCGCCGGCGAGCTCATAGCGCACGCCGGTCACTGTGTTGTTCGCCACGTCCAGGCTCGTAACCGTTGCGCCCGTCAGAAGCGTCACGCGCGGGTCCGACTGGTAGAGGTGCGTCAAACTGTTCAGGATGGTGAACTTCGAATCGATCGGGCACCGCGAACAGACGCTGCTCGCACAGCACCGCGGACGTCCGTAGTCAAGCGCCCGGCTCGGCCGCGCCGTGGGCTGATTGAAGAAACGGTCGGGAAACCGCTGCTTGAAGAGGCGATCGGGATCGGAGAAGCGGTGCGGCGGCTGAGGGTACGGCCGGCTCCGGGGATACGGTGAGCCATCGGCGGGTCCCGACACCGCCATGATGTCCTCGGCGTCGCAGTAATACTCCTCCAGGTCGTCATACGAGACTGGCCAGTCGCGGCCGACGCCGTAGGTGGATTCGAGCCGGAAATCCTCCGGCAGGAAGCGCGGGGTGCATGCCCACCAGCAGTTGGAGCTTCCGCCAAACGCCAGACGGAAGACCCACGGCTTCGTAGAACGATCGCCTGAATAGCTCCTTGAAGCCTCCCGCCCGAGCTCGTCGCGATGGGTAAGCTGCCACCGATGATCGTGGAGCTCCCCGCGTTCGAGAACGAGCACGCGAGCCGATACATCAGCTCGGCGCAAATACCGATGCAGAAAGAACGACGACGCAAAGCCACTGCCGACCAGAATCAGGTCGAACGTACCATCACGCGGTGACGCCGCGATTGCAGGGTCCATTGCCAGATCCATGGACGAGGCGCGCGAAGACGGAGCAAATGGAATGCCACTGCGAACGGATGAGGCGGAGGATAAGGGCGGATGCCTCTTCCGGGCTACTTCATGGTTGCGTTCGTCATTCCCGGCGTCCGTTCAGTCACAGCAAGATTCCAGCTCGTTTGGTACACCAGCCTCGCGACCTTTTCCATCTTCTCGTAGTTGATCTTCTCCGGCCGGTCGTAGACGGTGTGATAGTCGGGGTGGAGACCGGTATGGAACCAGACTCCGGGAACTCCACGCTGCAGGAACGGCCAGTGATCGCTGCGCCGCATCAGATTCGAGGCGTTGTTGTCATAGCGGAACTTGAGCTCGAGACCGATCGAACGGTTCGCACGTTCGATCGCGGCTTTCAGACTCGCGCTGCGGGTCGTGCCAATCACGTTGGTCGCGTTCCGGTTCGACTCGGCGGTCTGCAGATCGAGACCGCGAAACCGCGCCCCGCCCCCGACCGGGACTTCTTCGTTGCGGCCGATCATGTCCATGTTGAGCACCGCCGTGATCCGGTCGAGCGGCGCGACCGTGGGCCGCTCCGTGTAGGCCCATGCGCCCAGCAGCCCACGTTCCTCGGAATTCCAGGCGGCGAACAGCACGCTGCGCCGGGGACGCTGACCGCCGGCAGCGGCGAGCGTCCAGGCCTCGGCAATCTCCAGAAGCCCGACGATTCCCGATCCATCGTCGTCGGCCCCGTTGAAGATCTCGTTCCCGTCGGCGCCGTTGTGGTCGATGTGAGCGCAGACGACGACCCATTCGTCCTTTAGCTTGGCGTCGGCGCCTTCGATCGCCGCCAGCACGTTGCGGTCCGGGACCACGTGACGGTCGACCGACGTCGTCATCTCTACGCGCGCGCTATTAATCGCCACTGGCGTGATTCCGCGCTCGGTCTCAGAGGCAGTTGAAAGCTGTTCCAGGGTGCGGCCTGACTCCGCCAGAATCTGACCGGCAAGCGCCGGCGAGATCTGTGCCGCGGGGATCCGTACTTTCTCCATCCACGCGGCGAGGGTGAAGTTGTCAATCCGGGGCGTGCGTTCGGGCCAGTAGTTGCGCGCGTTGGCCTCGAAGTTTGCCTCGCCGGGATGGTTGTGGACGTCATCGACGAAGAGGATGCCCACCGCGCCGTGTTCCTGCGCTGCCAGCGCTTTCAGCAGCGGGTTCGCGGCCTGCGCGGTGACAACGCCGTCGAACGGGCTGTTCGGGTCTCGCTCACCTGGCTCGTGATCGATAACGAGCGCGATCTTGCCCTTGATCGCGCCGCCCGCGAAGTCGTCGTATTTCCGCTCGGGCGACGTGATGCCGAAACCGGCGAACACGACGTCCGCCGTGACGCTGCCCGTGGAACTGAATCGAAGCGGATAAAAGTCCTGGCCGGCGCGGCGCCGGGACGCGCCGTTGATCTCGATCTGGTTTTCCGCCCCGATGGTCGCCGTCATCAGGTTGTACGACTGAACGTACGATCCGCCCGGCCCCGCCGGCTTCAACCCGAGCCGCTCGAACCTGGCCTTGATCCAATCGGCGGCCAGCGCGTTTTCCGGCGTATTCGTCAGCCGCCCGCGCATGCCGTCGCCAGCCAGAAAGAAGAGATCGGCGCGCAGATCGCCTTGCGTGATCGACTCGATCCGTGGCGCCGCCGAGTCCTGCGCCGTCAACGCCGACGCCATCAGGAGGATGAGCAGGAGTGTCATTCGCATCGGCAACTCCACGCTTGGTGTAACCACCAGAGCGAAGGGCATTGTAAGCTCACACGGAAGTGTCTTCGGCAGAGGAATTTCTCCGGACACCCCTTCAGTACCTGAAAGGCGTCGGTCCCCGTCGCGCGGCGGACCTGCAGCGGGTGGGCCTCGCGACGGTCGAAGACCTGTTGTACCGGTTCCCGATTCGATACGAAGATCGCGGCCAGTTCCGGATGATCGCCGAGTTGAAGCCGGGGGAGTCGGCATCTCTGCTGGTCGACGTTCTCAGCGCCGGCGTCCGCGCGACGCGCCGACCCGGCTTCAAGATCTTCGACATGATCGTGAAAGACGCGAGCGGTACGCTGCGCGTCTCGTATCTCAATCAGCCGTTTCTCAAAGATGTGTTCAAGCCGCGCCAGAAAGTGATCCTGTTCGGCACGCTGGAGCTGACCGGCGGCCGCGGCTACCAGCTCACCAATCCGCAGTACGAGATCGTCAAGCAGGAGGGGGATGACGGGCCCGAGGAAGATGCGATTCACACGGGCCGCATCGTACCTGTCTACGAGAAGACCGGCACGCTGACCACGAAGATGCAGCGCTCGATCGTGCATCATGCGCTCGAGCGGCTGCCGGCGGACCTCGGCGACCCGCTGCCCGAGGAAGTCCGGCGGCGGCGCAGTCTACCGCCGCTCGCCGAGGCGATTGCCGGGGTGCACTTTCCCCCCGCCGGGGCTTCGATCGACGACCTGAACCGGTTCCGATCGCCCGCGCAGGTACGGATGATTTTCGAAGAGTTCTTTCTGTTCCAGGCCGGTCTTCTCCTGCGCAAGCGGCGCGCGGACGCCGATCGGAAGCCGAAGCCAATCGTGATCACCGACGAGATTCGCGACGCGGCGCGCGCGCTCCTGCCGTTCAGGCTCACGCCGGGGCAGCGGCAGGCGATCAAGGAAATCGTCGAAGACATGCAGCGGCCGCAGCCGATGAACCGCCTGCTGCAGGGAGATGTCGGCTCCGGCAAGACCATCGTCGCGCTGACAGCGGCGCTCGTCGCGATGGAGAACGGCCTGCAAGTCGCGTTCATGGCCCCGACGGAAATCCTGGCCGATCAGCACTACATCACGATTCGCCGCCTCCTCGAGTCATCTCGTTTCCGGATCGCGCTCATCACCGGGGCGACGCCCGCGCGACAACGCCGGGAAGCGCTCGCCGAGCTGGCGGGCGGGTCGATTCACATGGCAATCGGCACGCACGCCCTGGTAGAGGAAGGCGTTGGATTTCGATCGTTGGGCCTGGTCGTCATCGACGAGCAGCATCGCTTCGGGGTCCTCCAGCGCGCGGAGCTGCGCGCGAAGGGGCTGCATCCCGACGTGCTCGTGATGACCGCGACGCCGATTCCGCGCACGTTGTCGCTGACGGCCTACGGCGACCTCGACGTGTCGGTGATTCCCGACATGCCGCCCGGCCGCAAGCCGATCCTGACGACGGTGCGGCCGGAAACGCGGCGTGATGAGGTGTACGCCTTCATCCGGCAGAAGCTGGATGAAGGGCGACAGGCCTACGTCGTCTATCCGCTCGTCGAGGAGTCAGAAAAGATTGATCTCCGCGCTGCAACCGCCATGGCGGATCACCTGACCCAGGAGGTGTTCCCCGAGTACAGGGTCGCGCTGCTGCACGGCCGGTTGAAGCAGGAGGAAAAGGACCGCGTGATGCAGGCGTTCGTCCGCGGCGAGCGCGACGTGCTCGTCTCCACGACGGTCATCGAAGTAGGCGTCGACGTGGCGAACGCGAGCGTCATGGTCGTCGAGCACGCCGAGCGCTTCGGGTTGTCGCAGCTCCACCAGCTGCGCGGCCGCGTCGGCCGCGGCGACCACCAGTCCCACTGCATTCTGTTGTATCAGCCGCCGCTCACCGAGCAGGGACAGGCAAGACTCAAAGCGATCGCCGCGAGCACCGATGGGTTCGTCATTGCCGAGAAGGATCTCGAGCTTCGCGGGCCTGGAGATTTTTTCGGCACACGTCAGTCAGGAATGCCTACGCTGCGAATGGGTGATTTGGTTCGCGACCACCGGCTCATGGAGGACGCGCGACGCGAAGCCGCGGCCTGGCTCGACCGAGGCGACGAGGCGCGCGCGACGGTCGAGCTCGTCGGAGCGACGTGGGCGCGCCGCTTCGGCCTCGTCGGAGTGGGATGACAAGCCGAATACGTGCCTCGGGACTCGTGCTTCGAGCCTCGGGCGGTACCTCGTGCCACGGACCTCGGGCGGTACTTCGTGCCTCGGCGCCTCGAGCGTCGTGGCACCAAGCCGAGGCACGAGGCCACGAGGCACTGCCCGAGGCACGCGGCACGAACCCCGAGGCACGAATGAGATGCGCGTAATAGCGGGCACACTGAAGGGCCGGCGCCTCCAGTCACCGAAGTGGAGCGGCTTGCGCCCGACCTCCGATAAACTTCGCGAGACGCTCTTCAACATTCTGGGCGCGTCGGTCACGGACGCACGCGTGCTCGACGGGTACGCGGGCACCGGCGCCGTCGGCATCGAGGCGCTGAGCCGCGGCGCGCGCGAAGTCGTCTTCGTCGAGCGCGATCAGCGCGCGGCGGCGCTCGTCGAAGAGAACCTCGAGCGCTGCGGCGTCTCGGAAGGGTATGTTATTATCCGCGCTGAGTTTACCCGCGAGACGGTGCCGGGCGGCTTCGATCTCATCGTGCTCGATCCGCCGTACGACGAAGAGCCGTCAGCCGCGCTCGAGGCGGCGGGTGCGCTCGCCGCGCCTACCGGCCTCGTGGTGCTCGAGCACGCGCGGCGACAGTCGCCACCGGAGCGCGCCGGGCCGCTGGAGCGCCGCCGCACGGTGGTGTCGGGGGACAGCGCGCTCTCTTTCTACGGCCGCAGATCAACATGAAACAAGACGTCATCGCGGTCTACCCAGGCTCCTTCGATCCGATCACCAACGGCCACGTCGACATCATCGAGCGTGGCGCACGCCTTTTCGATCGGATCGTTGTGGCGCTCCTGCTGAACCTCGAAAAGAAGCCGCTCTTCACCGTCGCCGAGCGCGTCGAGATCGCGCGTGAAACGTTCCGCACCCATTCGAACGTGGAGGTGGACACGTTCGATGGCCTGCTGGTCGACTACGTGCGCCGCAGGAAAGCACAGGTCATCGTGCGCGGGCTCCGGGCGGTCTCCGACTTCGAGTACGAGATGCAAATGGCGCTAATGAACCGGCGCCTCAACGGCGAGGTCGAAACGGTGTTCATGATGCCGGCCGAGCCGTACACATACGTCAGCTCAAAGCTTGTGAAGGAAGTGGTCGCGCTCGGCGGCTCTGTCGCCGGATTGGTTCCCCCCGGGGTCGAGGCACGGCTCCGCGAAAAACAACTTGCCGGAACTACGAGAAGGGCCTAGCCCGGCCCGTTGGCTGATTGTGGAATGTGGACGGTGGAATTAAAGTTTAGTCAGCAATCAGCAATCAGAAATCCACAATGAACGAGTAGATGCCGATGCTCTCGCAACGAATGAAGTCAGTATCGCCGTCGCCGACGATGAAAGTTGCCGCTGAGGCGGAGCGCCTCCGCCGCCAGGGAATCGACATCGTCGATCTGGGAGCGGGGGAGCCGGACTTTCCGACGCCGGCGCATGTCGTCGACGCGGCGCGCCGCGCGCTCGACGCGGGCTTCACGAAATACACGACCAACGCGGGAATCGAGGAGCTGCGGAGCGCGGTCTGCGCGCGCTATCGGGCCGACTACGGCATCGATTACACGCCGGCCGAAGTGATCGTCACTGCCGGCGGAAAGCAGGCACTCTACAACACGACCCTCGCCCTGTTCGGTGCGGGCGACGAAGTCATCACGCACGCGCCCGGCTGGCCGACGATTCCCGAACAAGTAAAGCTCGCGGACGCGACGCCGGTCATCGTTCGGACTCACATGGAGGACGGGTTCCGGCCCGACGCCGGCATGTTTCTCGACGCGTTGACGCCGCGGACAAAAGGGATCGTCATCAACTCGCCCGGCAACCCGACGGGCGCGCTGATGAGCGAGGATGATCTGGCCGCGATCGCCAGCGAGGCGGCACGCCGCGGCATCTGGATCGTGCTCGATCTCTGCTACGAGCAGCTGATTTACGACCGCGTGCCCCACAATCTTCCTGGTGTGCTCGCCACGCGCCTGCGCGACTGCACGGTGCTCTGCGGATCGGCCTCGAAATCCTACGCGATGACCGGCTGGCGCTGCGGCTGGGCCGTCGGCCCGGCGGAAGTGATCAAAGCCTGCAACGCGATTCAGAGCAATGCGACGTCGAACGCGAACTCGATCGCGCAGCGGGCCGCGGTCGCGGCGCTGACCGGCCCGCAGGAGTGCGTCGTGGAGATGCTGGACGAGTACCGCCAGCGCCGCGATCAGCTCTGCGACTGGCTCGCCGCCGATCCGAGGCTGCGGGTCGTCAAGCCGTCCGGCGCCTTCTACCTGTTCATCGACGTCAGCGACGTGCTGTCGCCAGACGGCTTCCGGACATCCGCCGACCTCGCGCAGGCGCTGCTCGACAAGGCGCGCGTTGCTCTGACCGCCGGCGAGGCGTTCGACGCTCCGGGCTACCTCCGCATTTCGTATGCGGCGTCGCTCGATCGTCTCCAGGAAGGCGCGACGCGGATTCTTCAGTTCGTTCGCGCGCACGCCGGCGCCGTCGTGTGACCGACGCGTTCGTCCGGGCTGTCACCTCAATCACTGGTCCGTCGTTCGTTCGATCCGACCCGGCATCGCGCGAGGTCTACGGCGCCGATGCGCTCCGCAAGGGCCGACCGCCGGACCTCGTCATCCTCCCGGGTTCCACCGCCGAGGTCTCCGCCATCGTGCGGCTCTGCAACGAGGCGCGCGTGCCGATCGTCCCGCGTGGCGGCGGGACAGGTTACACGGGCGGCGCCGTCCCGCTCCTCGGCGGCGTTGTTCTGTCGCTCGAGCGCTTGAACCGGATTCTCGAAATCGACGAGGCGAACCTGATCGCCGTTGTCGAACCGAACGTGGTCACGGGTGATCTCCAGGATGCCGTTGAACGGGTCGGCCTCTTTTACCCACCTGATCCGGCGAGCCTCAGGCAGTCCGTGATCGGTGGCAACATCGCAGAGTGCGCGGGCGGCCCTCGCGCGTTCAAGTACGGGACGACCAAGCAGTACGTCCTCGGACTCGAAGCGGTGCTGCCGACCGGCGAGATCGTCGAGACCGGAGGCAAAGTCGTCAAAAACGTCGTCGGCTACGACCTCACGCACCTCCTCATCGGGTCCGAGGGGACGCTGGCGATCATCACGAAGGCCATTCTGCGCCTCATCCCGAAGCCTCCCGTTCAGGCCGCACTTCGCGCCACGTTCCCGTCGGTGGAGTCGGCGGTCGACGCCGTCACGCGCCTCATTCGTGCGCGCGTGGTCCCCGCGGCGCTCGAGCTTGTCGATGGCGAGTGCCTCGACGCGGTGTCCGCGTATCTGGGTGAGGCGACGCTTGCCCCGCCGGGCACAGGCGCGCTCCTGCTGATCGAAGTGGACGGGCTGTCGGAGCTGGTTCAAGGGGAGGCAGCGCGCGTTGAGTCGGCCTGCCGGGACGCCGGCGCGACCGAGGTCCGGCGCTCACATTCCGAGGCGGAACGCATCGACTTGTGGCGGGTGCGGCGCGAACTGTCTCACTCGCTCAAGACGATCGCGCCTATCAAGCACAACCACGACGTCGTCGTGCCGAAGGGCCGCGTGCCCGAGCTGATCGCGCTCGTGAAGCGACTGCAGGCCGACTACCGGCTGCCGATGCCCTGTTTCGGGCACGTCGGCGACGGCAACATTCACGTCAACATCATGGTCAGTCCTGCGGACCCGGACGCGGAGGCGCGTGCGCTCCACGCCGAGCGCGCGCTTTTCGAAGCGGTGGTCGCGCTCGAAGGGTCGATCAGCGGCGAGCACGGCATCGGCTTCGCGAAGGCGCCCTACCTTTCGATCGAGCTGTCGCCCGACGAGATCGCGCTGATGAAACGCGTGAAGGCGGCGTTCGATCCGAACGGGATCCTTAACCCGGGGAAAATATTTCCACCATCCGGGTGATCCGAGCACGCCCGACCTAAAGGTCGGGCCTACACTGTCGCTTACAGGGTTCGGAACCTTCTTGTACCGGGCACAAACGGACGGGACGTGATTTGTCCGTCGAACCCCGATCCCCACAAACCGGGAACAGGCGTGCCGCACGAGGGACATGAGCCACTAGGCGTTACGCGATAATCGCGGATCAAGTACCCAAACCGCTCGACCAGCCGCTGGCCGCACGACGCGCAGCACGTATCCTCGAGATCGCCAACCCGCCCCGGCAAGTTGCCCGCGTACACGTAACGCAGTCCTGCACGCCGCCCGATGTCAGCCGCCCGCATCAGCATCTCGGGTGTCGTGTCTGCGGGGTCGCGCATCTTGTAGTCCTTGTGGAACGCCGTCACGTGCCAGGGGATGTCGGGCGAGACCCCGGCTACGAATGCCACGAGGCGCTCGAGCTCGTCGTCCGAGTCGTTGAAACCGGAGATGAGCAGGGTGACGATCTCGATCCAGACGCCCATGGCGTGGAGAGCCTTGATCGTGTCGAGAATGGGCTGAATGCGGCCGCCGAGCGAGCGGTAATGTCGATCGTCGAAGCTCTTGAGATCGATCTTGTAGCAGTCGATCCAGGGCCGGATGTACTCGAGCACCCGGGCAGTACCGTTCCCGTTCGACACGTAAGCGGTCATCAATCCGGCGGCTCTCGCTTCCTTGAAGATCGCGACCGCCCACTCGCTCGTGATGAGTGGTTCGTTGTACGTCGACACGACGATCTTCGCGCCCAGAGCCAGCGCGTCCTCGACGAGCGACTCGGGCGTGACGTCCGTGGGCGGCGCCACCGCCATCGGGTCACGGAGCGCCTGCGACGTGACCCAGTTCTGACAGTAGGAACAGTGCAGATCGCAGCCGAGCATGCCAAAGCTGAACGCGAGCGCGCCCGGCCGGACGTGGAAGAACGGTTTTTTTTCGATGGGATCGCACTGGACGCCGCCGACATATCCCCAGGGCACGAGCAGCCGGCCGTTGCGGTTGAACCGCACTTTGCAAACGCCGACGTGTCCTTCGGGAATCGGACACGCATGGCCGCACGCGTAGCAGCGGAGCCGGTTTCCGTCGATTGACTCGACCAGCTCCGGCGCCGCCTCTGCCGTCCGCGCTTCGAGGACGTCGGCGAGCGTCGCCATATGGCGAAGTGTACCACCTGTGGTAATGATAAAGATTCGACCCATCGCGAACCGGAACCCAGGGAGCACGCCATGTCATACGCACACCCGGAAGCACTCGTCAGCACATCGTGGCTCGCTGAGCATCTCGACGATCCCTCGATACGTATCGTCGAGGTCGATGTCGACACCACTTCGTACGATCAGGGACACGCTCCCGGCGCCGTCGGCTGGAACTGGAACACGCAGCTCTGCGATACGACGGTGCGCGACGTGATCCCCAAGGCGAAGCTCGAAGAACTGCTCGGACAGTCAGGCATCGACAACAACACGACCATCGTCATCTATGGCGACAACAACAACTGGTTCGCCGCCTGGGCGTTCTGGCAGCTGAAGCTTTACGGCCACGCTGACGTCCGCATCGTGAACGGCGGACGGAACAAGTGGATCGAAGAAGGACGCGAACTGACGACGGAAAAGCCTTCGGTGCCGCGAAAAACGTATCGCGCGCGCGAGGGAGACTGGGGCATTCGCGCCTATCTGCCGCAGGTCCAGGCGCACGTCGCCGTCGGCGACGCTTCGCTCGTCGACGTCCGGAGCCCGCAGGAATTCAGCGGTGAGATCCTTTCGCCGCCGGGACTGCCGGAGACGTGCCAGCGGGGCGGCCACATCCCGGGCGCGTTGAGCATCCCATGGGGCAAGGCGTGCAACGAGGACGGCACCTTCAAGTCGCGTGAAGATCTGGAGGCGCTCTATCAAGGTGCCGGCGTGACGCCGGACCGGCGCGTCATCGCGTATTGCCGCATCGGCGAGCGCTCGAGCCACAGCTGGTTCGTGCTCAAGTACCTCCTTGGCTATCCGGACGTGAAGAACTACGACGGGTCCTGGACCGAGTGGGGCAACCTCGTGGGCGCGCCGGTGGAGAAAGGCGCGTCGCAGCCGGTAAAGGTTTGAAAGCCGAGGACTACCAGGAGCGCCGCGAAAGCCACGCCGGCTGGACGATGAACATCGTGTCCTACCGGCTTGGCGATCGCTTCCACTCCACCGTCGACGATGCGGATCCGGGGGCGCGGCTGTCGCGCGGCGAAGGGGCGACCCGCGACGAGGCTGAAGGACAGGCGCTCAAAAAGGCGAGGCGCATGCTGGAGCGGACGCGCAGGCATCCGCTACCGTGACGAGTCGGGCCGATCTTCATGAAGTAACCCAACGACCGTCGCCCACAGCGCCAGCAACGCAAGGCACCACCACAAGTTGCGCGGGACGTCGAGCAGGCTTGCGGTCGAGAATAGCGCCGCCGCCAGAAAGGCCATTCGCCGGCGCCAATCGCCGACGTGCACGCGGTACCGCAGGATTCGCAGAGCGCAGATGTACGCGGCAGGCAGTACGAAGGCCAGGTGATGCGTCTCGGACTTGGGAGACGCGAGCGGGATGACCGCAAGGTACATCGCAAACGCAACGTGATCGTCATCCGGTGAACGCCGCCGCGCATCAGCGACCGCCGCCGTGCCGAGGACGATCAGGGCGCAGGCGAGCGGAAGCCATGACACGTCCGGTGCAAGGTGGCTCATAAGCCAATACAACGAGAACTGCAGCCTGTCGGCCGAGGCGCCGGCCTGAAGAGACGGTCCGATAAACCCGCGCAGGTAGGCGGCGGTCCACTCGAGCGCCGGCGTTCCAGCAATGAGAGCCGGAGCCAGCGCGAGCGCGACCGCGATCACGACGGCCGCGATAACAACAACGAACCGTCTTCGTAGGAGCCACCAGGGCGCGACGCCGAGGGGCAGAATCTTGGTCGCGATCGCGGCGCCCCACCAGCCGGCCGAGGCGAACGCGTTCGAACCGGACCGGATCGCCGCGATGCAGAAGGCCAGCACGACGAAATTGACCTGTCCGTTGAGCAGGTTGTTCTGAACGATTTCGGTGAGCAGGATCAAAACGATCGTAGCGATCGGGATCGCGTCGCGGGTGCGGCCTTCCGGATCCTCCTGCCTGGCCACCCACGCGAGAACCCAGCCCAGGGCGCCGATTGAAAGCGCAAACCAGAGCAGGACGGCGGCGCTGTACGGCACCAGCGTGAGAGGAATCAACACGAGCGCCGAAAATAGAGGATAAATGTAGGGGAACGGAGTGGCCATCTCGTACGGGTTGGTCCCGTCGAGGAGCGCGCGCGATGCGGCCAGATAACTGGTGAGATCGTTTCCGTCAGGCCGATAGGCCTTCCGCCAGGTCTGGACGGCAAACAAGAGAACGAGCAGCGCCAGCCCGATCGCGCTGGCCCGGCGTACGGCGGGCCGCTCGAGCGGCCTGAAACTCATATGACGATACCCAAGGTGGTCGCAATCATCGGTGCGTCGAACGATCGACGCAAGTTCGGCAACAAGGCGCTGCGTGCTTTCCGGCACCAGGGATACACGGTCGTGCCGGTCAATCCGCACGAAACGGCGGTCGAAGGCATCACGGCCGTGTCCTCCGTTCTCGATATCGATGGTCCCGTCGACATGGCGACGTTTTACGTGCAGCCAGATGTCGGCGTCGGTGTCATGGAGCAAGTGGCGAAGAAGCAGATTCCCGAGGTGTGGCTGAACCCCGGCGCCGACCATCCGACGGTCGTGCAGAAGGCGCGATCTCTCGGCGTCGAGCCCATCGTCGCCTGCAGCATTATCGGCATTGGCGAAAGCCCGTCTGATTACTGAGAATCGCTCGCGGCATGACCGCCTTCCTGCGCGTCGCGCGCTCGTTCGCCGAGCTCGAGAAGACTCGTAGCCGGCTCGAAATGGTTCGCATCCTCGCGGACCTCTTTCAGGAGCTGAAGGCGGACGAGATCCAGCCGGCCGTGTACCTCTTGCAGGGGCGCCTCGGTCCTTCCTACGATGCGCCGGACTTCGGCATCAGCGAAAAACTGACGACGCGCGTCGTCGCGCAGTTCTTCGGGAAGCGGCCGGAGGAGATCGAACGGTTGTATCGGAAGCTCGGCGATCATGGATTGGTCGCGGAGAAATTATTGGCCGGGAGAACGAGGCCTAAGCCTCGTATCACCGCAAAATCGCAGCTCACGATTCATCAAGTCTACGACGAGCTGATGGCGCTGGCACGGGCAAGCGGCGCCGGGAGCGTCGACAAGAAAGTCCGCTCGCTCGTCGCTCTGCTGGAGCGGGCGTCGCCGCTCGAGGCGAAGTACATCCTGCGTATCCCGGTCGGACGGCTGCGGCTTGGCGTGGGCGATGCGACGGTACTCGACGGTCTCAGCCAAGCCACCACCGTTCCCCGCACGCTGATCGAGCGCGCCTACAACCTGTGCTCGGACCTCGGACTCGTCGCCCGAATCCTCTACGAAGGAGGCGAAGCCGCGCTCAAACGGTTCCGCGTGCAGGTCGGCCGACCGATCAAGATGCAGTTCGCGGAACGCGTGAAAAACTTCGACGAGCTCGTCCGTCGTCTTGGCACGTGCGCCGCCGAGCCCAAGTACGACGGGTTCCGGTGCCAGGTGCATAAGGATGGAACGCGCGTCCGGGTGTTCTCGCGCAATCAGGAAGACACGACGGAAATGTTGCCCGACATCACCCGGGCGACGGTGGCGCAGATCGGGCTCAAGCGCGCCATCTTCGAGGGCGAAGCACTTGCCTATGACCCCGAGACTGACGAGTTCCAGCCGTTCCAGGTGACGGTCCAACGCAAGCGTGTCTACGACATCGACAAAATGCAGGAGACGCTGCCGCTCCGGCTCCATGCCTTCGATCTGCTATACGCCGACGGCGAGGATCTCACGCCGCGGCCGTACCACGAGCGGAGAAAAGCACTCGAAAAGCTGATCAGGCCGGGGGCCGGCCTCGCCGTCGCGCCGGCGCTCGTGAGCGGCGATCGGCGCGAGCTCGAATCCTTCTTCGAAAGCCAACTCACGTCAGGGCTCGAAGGTATCGTCGCAAAGCGGCTCGACAGTCCGTACGAAGCAGGGAAGCGCAATTTCAACTGGATCAAATTCAAGCGCGCCTACCACGGAGAGTTGAAGGATACGCTGGACCTCACCATCGTTGGGTACTTCGCCGGACGGGGCGCACGTGCGGCGCTGGGCATCGGCGCAGTCCTCGGCGCGGTCTATGACAAGAAAAACGATCGGTTCCGCACCATCGCGAAGGTCGCGAGCGGCCTGAGCGAGGCCGATTGGATTGCGTTGAGAAAGCAGCTCGAAAAACGTCGCGTCAAAACGCGCCCGGCCAGGGTGGACAGCCGCCTCGAACCACCGTACTGGGTCGAGCCGGCGCTGGTGGTCGAGGTCTTTGCCGACGAGATCACCCGCAGCCCGGTGCATACGGCAGGCGCCGGCCGCAACCCTGCGGATCCGGACGGCGGATTGGCGCTGCGTTTCCCGCGCATCGTTCGCGGCGTCCGCGCCGATCGCACGCCGGAGGACGCGACCAGCGAAGACGAGGTGATACGACTGTTCCAGCTTCAGAAACGGGCGCGCGCGGTATGACCAGCGCGCGGAGGTCGCACGACCTTCTTCAGGGTCGCTGACGGCTTGGTGTGGCTGCGGGCCGTTCATCGCCGACCCGCTGGTCGCCCGCCGCGTACGCAAACGCGGACTGGAGCAGAGTCCGGCGCTCCGTCTCTCCACGAGACTTGAGATGCTTCCACGAATACCGGATGGCCAGCGGATAGTGCGCGTACGGTGACTCCCGCATCGGGAGCCGCAGGATTACGTCGTTCTGCCGGGACAGAACGAAGCGCTCATCTGGAGTGAACCGGCCGCTCTGATCCAGATCGAGAAACAAGAGAGGATCTTCGTCCTCTCGCTCGACGAGTAGTCCGGCAGTCTTCGTAACGGACATCGGAGCGAAGCACAGGAGCGAGCACCTCCAGTGCCGGTCATCGGGGTCTGCCGGTGTCGGCAGGCGGGATCGATCCGCTTCGGTGGCGGGATAGCATGCGACCGGATACGACGGAGAATCCGGCGTCAGGACTGACTCCCGCGGCATTCGATTCGCGTCACCGGCCGTAAGCACGGCGAGAAGCCACAGAATCGCAAGCATGCCGGTCAGCGCCGCAATTCCCACGCCAGGCGCAGCGTCCTCCATTTTCAGTGTTTTAGGTCACCCTCGCGGCGCCACGGATTACCATCATGGTTCACGGACCTTCGAGGTTGAATGCTGCGGACGACCATCCTCGCCGTTTGTCTCGTCGGTACTATTCAAACCGCAGCCACGGCGCAGCCCGCCCCGTCCCCGCCAATTGCCTCGCTCCGCATCGTCGCGCCTGCCGCGCCCGGAGGCGGATGGGATCAGACCGCGCGGGCGATGCGGCAGGCGCTCCTCGATGTGCATCTCGTCGACACCGTCACCGTCGAAAACGTGGCTGGCGCGGCGGGAACGATTGGCCTCGCCCGGTTCGTGAAGGGAGTCCGCCGCGACGAGCCGGCGCTGCTCGTCACCGGGCTCGTGATGCAGGGCGCGATTGTCGCCAATCAGGCGCCCGTGTCGCTCGGTCGTGTGACGCCGATCGCGCGGTTGACCGGCGAATACGAGGTCATTGTGGTGCCGGCAGCATCGCCGCTGCGAAGCCTGGCCGATCTGGTCGAGGCGTTTCGAACGAATCCGGCGTCGATCTCTTGGGCAGGCGGATCGGCCGGCGGCACCGATCAACTGTTCGTGGGTCTGCTCGCGCGGTCCGCGGGGATCGCCCCCGCCCGGATCAACTACATCGCGTTCTCGGGAGGAGGGGAGGCACTCGGCGCTCTTCTCGGCAATCAGGTGTCCGCCGGTATCGCCGGATACGGAGAGTTCGCGCCGCACATCGCGAGCGGCGCGCTTCGCGCACTGGCGATCTCGTCGGCTGCGCGCGTGAATGGGACCGCGATCCCCACTCTGGTCGAGCAGGGCTACGACGTCGTGCTGTCGAACTGGCGTGGCGTCGTCGGTCCCAGCCGTGCGACGCCGGAGCTCCGGACCGAGCTCGGGCGGCTCGTCGCGCGCCTGCATGACTCGCCGTCGTGGCGGGCCGCACTCGAGCGATTCGGCTGGACCGATCTTTACCTGCCGGCCGAACCGTTCGATGCGTTTCTGCGACAGGAAGAGAGTCGCATCGAATCGATCGTGCTGAGCCTGCGATCGGGAACCAACATCGGCCCTCTCGCACCAGGCGGCGGCCGCCTCTTCC
The DNA here is from genome assembly GCA_036258175.1 of Vicinamibacterales bacterium. GTDB lineage: Bacteria > Acidobacteriota > Vicinamibacteria > Vicinamibacterales > 2-12-FULL-66-21 > DATAEE01. Next base: position 10,550 of record DATAEE010000161.1, on the reverse strand, counting down.
CGGCGCTGATAGGCGCGGGACTCGTGCTGATCACCGCGGCCCTGGCGGTCGAGGCTAGACGCCGCCGGGTCGCGAGGCTGCCGCATAATCCCAGCACCGCAAGCTTGAGTGGCGTCGCATGGATTGCGCTAGGAGCGCTTCTTACGCTCTCACTCCTCGAGCGCGTCGGGTTCGTCGCCGCTTCGACGCTGCTGTTCGCCCTGACCGCGCGGGGATTTGGCAGCACTCGATGGATTCGCAACGTCGCGATTGGGCTTGCGTTCGCGCTCGCGGTCTACCTGATCTTCACGCGCGGTCTCTCTCTCGCGCTCCCCACCGGACTGTTGCAGGATCCGCTGTGACCGACACGTTGGCTTCGCTTGCCGACGGGCTGCGCGCCGCTGCGACGCCCGCACATCTGCTCTGGTCGATCGCCGGCGCCGCGCTCGGTACCTTCGTCGGCGTCCTGCCGGGGATCGGACCCGCCCTTACCGTGTCTTTGCTCCTGCCGCTGACGCTCACCCTGGAGCCGGCCAGCGCGTTCATCATGTTCGGAGGGATCTACTACGGCGCGATGTATGGCGGCTCGACGACCACGATCCTCCTCAATACGCCGGGGGAAAGCGCCTCCATGATGACCGCGATCGACGGGCACGCTATGGCGCGGCAAGGTCGTGCCGCCGCGGCACTCGCAACCGCCGCGATCGGATCCTTCGTCGCGGGAACAATTGCAACGCTCGGCCTGACCTTTCTGGCGCCCGCGCTCGCCGCCACTGCGCTTCTCTTCGGCCCTGCGGAGTTCTTCGCTCTCGCCCTGCTGGCGCTCGCGGCGATCACGACGCTCGTCGGTCCATCGCTGCTGCGCGGTCTGGCCAGCCTGTTCTTCGGGCTCGCGCTCGGACTCATCGGCATCGATCCGCTGACGGGAGCTGCCCGGCTGTCGCTGGGCATTCCGCAGCTGCTGGACGGCGTCGATGTCGTGCTGCTCGTCATCGGACTCTTTGCCGTCGGCGAGACGTTCTACGTGGCATGGACGCGAACTCGGGGATCGGAAACCGTCATGTCTCTCGCGGGATCGCGCTGGATGACGCGGGAGGACTGGTCGCGTTCGTGGAAGCCCTGGCTGCGCGGCGCCGCGATCGGGTTTCCGCTCGGCGCGCTTCCCTGCGGCGGCGCGGAGATCCCGACGCTTCTTTCATACAGCCTCGAGCGCCGGCTCGCCACCGACCGGGACCGGTTTGGCGCCGGCGCGATTGAAGGAGTCGCCGGCCCGGAGGCAGCGAACAACGCTGCCGCAGCCGGCGTGCTCGCGCCGCTCCTCGCACTCGGCCTGCCGACTTCCGCGACGGCTGCCGTCCTGCTGGCTGCTTTTCAGCAGTACGGCCTGCAGCCCGGGCCGCTGCTGTTCCAGACCCAGCCGGAGCTGCTCTGGACGATGATCGCCAGTCTTTACATCGGTAACGTCATGTTGCTCGCCCTCAATCTTCCGCTGGTCGGGCTCTGGGCTCGCGTGCTCCTGCTGCCAAAGCCGCTGCTCTTCGGAGGCGTAATGGTGCTGGCCACTGTCGGCGCCTTCAGTCTCAGCGGCTCGATCCTGGACGTTGCCATCGTTTACATCGTCGGCGGGGTGGGCTGCTGGATGCGGCTTCACGGATTCCCGATGGCGCCCGCCGTTCTGGGACTGATACTCGGGCCCCTGGCTGAACAGCAGTTCCGCAGGGCGCTGGCCATCGGCGAAGGGAGCCCGCTCATCTTCCTCGAGCGCCCGCTCTCGGCGATCCTGCTGGCGGCCGCCTGCGTGATTGTGTTGATCCCGCGCTTTCGCCGGACCGCCGAGACGCGCGATCCATCCTAATTGACAGGTCCGACCCGCCGGCCTATACTCGCCGAAGCGAAACACTTCCGAGACATCTCCTGTCGTTGACGCGGGCGGTCGGCCTTCCACTTGCCGCGGCCCGCTTCGAAAATCGAGAAGCTCCTAACGCAATCGAAAAGAGTAAACAGCGCAGCAGTCATCGCCCACATGCCTACCAATCACAAACGCTCATCAGGGCGCGGGTCCGCCGACCAGGAGCAGACCGCGTCGAACGACCAGTCCGTCGCCGCCGCGACCGATACCCCGCAGGCGGAGGCCCCGGCCCAAACGACCCAGCCGCAACGCCGCGAGGGGGGACGCCCGCAAGGGCTGAACATCGCTGAGCTGAAGGATATGAGTATCCAGAAGCTCACACAGATCGCGAAGGACCTCAACGTCGCCGGCGCGACCGGCATGCGCAAGCAGGAGCTGATCTTTCAGATCCTGAAAGCGCAGACCGAACAAAGCGGTTTCATTTTTTCGGAAGGTGTCCTCGAGGTCCTGCCTGACGGCTTCGGGTTCCTCCGCGCTCCCGACTACAACTACCTGCCCGGGCCGGACGACATCTACGTCTCGCCGTCGCAGATTCGAAAATTCGATCTCCAGACAGGCGATACGGTCTCAGGACAGATTCGGCCGCCGAAGGAAGGGGAGCGCTATTTCGCGCTCATCAAGGTCGAGGCGGTCAACTTCGAAGCGCCCGAACAGGCGCGTGACAAGCTCTTCTTCGAGAACCTGACCCCGCTCTACCCGCAGCAGCGCCTCGCGCTCGAGACGGCGCCTGACAATCTGTCGGCCCGCGTGATGGATCTGATGGTGCCGGTCGGCAAAGGCCAGCGCGGCCTGATCGTCGCGCCGCCGCGCACCGGAAAGACGATGTTGCTCCAGAACATCGCCCAGTCGGTCGCGAAGAACCATCCTGAGGTTTACCTCATCGTTCTCCTCATCGACGAACGGCCGGAAGAAGTTACCGACATGCAGCGGTCAGTGGACGGCGAGGTGATCTCGTCGACGTTCGACGAGCCGGCTCAGCGCCACGTCCAGGTCGCCGAGATGGTCATCGAGAAGGCGAAGCGGCTCGTGGAGCACAAGAAGGACGTGCTCATTCTGCTCGACTCGATCACCCGCCTCGCGCGTGCGTATAACTCCGTCATCCCGCCGTCCGGCAAGGTACTGTCAGGCGGTCTCGACTCGAACGCGCTGCAGAAGCCCAAGCGGTTCTTCGGCGCGGCGCGGAACATCGAGGAAGGCGGGTCGTTGACGATCATCGCGACGGCGCTCATCGACACCGGCTCTCGAATGGACGACGTCATCTTCGAGGAGTTCAAGGGAACCGGTAACCTCGAGATTCACCTGGACCGCAAGCTCTCGGACAAGCGCGTCTTCCCGGCGATCGACATTCAGAAGAGCGGCACCCGCAAGGAAGAGCTGCTCATCCAGAAAGACGATCTCAATCGCGTCTGGGTCCTGCGCAAGGTCCTCACGCCGCTGTCGCCGGTCGAAGCGATGGAGCTGCTGCTCGACAAGATGGGGAAGACCAAGAGCAACGCCGAGTTCCTCTCGTCGATGCAGAAGATGGGGTGATCGCCCGCCTTCCGGCCGCAGCCGCTGCGCTTGCGGCCGCTGCGGCGGCCCTCGCACTCACGACCTGGCTGTTTCTGTCGATCGGCGTCACGAATCCGACAACAGCGGCGCTCGCGTATCTCCTGATCGTCCTCGTCTCGGCGACAACGTCGCCGCTCTACGTCGCCCTTGCCGTCTCGCTCGCAGCGACGCTGTCATTGAATTTCTTCTTCCTGCCGCCGTTCGGCCGGTTTGCGATCGCCGACCCGCAGCACTGGATCGCGTTTGTCGCCTTTCTCGTCGTGAGCCTCGTCGCGGGCCACCTGTCTAGCGCGGCGCGCGATCGTGCGCGCGAGGCGACGGCGCGGCGAGACGAGCTCCGGCGGCTGTTCGATCTCAGCCGCGACATCCTGCTGACGGATCACGCTGATGCGCTGGCGCACCTCGCCCGGCACGTCGCGACGCGATTCGATCTTGAAAGCGTCGCGCTCTGCCTGCCGGAGTCAGATGGATGGCGGATCCATCACGGCGGTGCGCGAGAGCTGTCCATCGATCCGCGCGCGCTCGACGCCGCGCTCGCCGATACCCGCGCCGGCGGCGTCGACCTGCCGGACCTGCCGCTTCGACTCGATCAGCGAGGTTCCCACGCCACGATCGTTCCGCTTCGCTTCGGCCTGCGGCCCGTCGGCTTTCTGGCTCTTGCGGGACCGCCCCTCGGCCGCCAGACGATTGATGCGCTCAGTGGCTTCGCGGCGCTGGCGGTGGAGCGCTTCAGTCTGCTCGGTGAACGCGACGCGGCAACACGGGCGAGGGAGCGGGCGGAGTTGAGCGATGCGCTCCTCGCGTCGTTCAGCCACGATCTCCGGACGCCGCTGACCGCCATCGAATTGGCCGCAACAAACCTCAAAGGTTCGGCTTCGGACGTCGTGTCGCGCGATGAGCAGGCGGGACTGATCGCCGCCGAAGTCGCGCGCCTCAAGCGGCTGTTTCAGAACATCGTGGACATGGCGCGCATCGACGCCGACCGCGTCGCGTCCGATCCGCGATGGGTCGATCCGGCCGAGATCGTCGAAGCCGCGACGACGCAGGCGGAGCGCGCGCTCAGAGGGCACCCGCTCGACGTCACGATGGACCCGGCACTGGTTCGCGTCGACCCCCGGCTGACCGCGACTGCGCTCGGCCATCTGCTGGAAAACGCCGCGCAGTACTCGCCAGTTGGGGCACCCATTACCGTGAGGGGAGTCGTCGAGGGCTCGGCCCTCGTCGTGTCCGTTCGCGACCGTGGGCCCGGAATTTCGGAAGAAGAGCGTTCGCGGATTTTCGAACGGTTTTATCGCGGGCGCCACGGGCGATCCGCGCGCGCGGCCGGGACGGGAATGGGGCTCGCGATCGTTCAAGGGCTCCTCGCGGCCCACGGCGGCACAGTCAGCGCGTCGAACGCTCCAGCGGGCGGCGCCGAGTTCGTCATCCGGATCCCGGCCGCATCGCGGCCGGCCCCCACGGAAGAGCCGGATCGCGCGGGCCTGCGAACGTGACCGGCTCCGCCCGGATCCTGATCGTGGATGACGAGCCGTCAATCCTGAAGGCGATGGCGCCGCTGCTGCGGTCGCGCGGATACGATGTCGAGACGGCTGCAACGGGCCGCACGGCGCTCGAGACGTTCGACCGCGACCCGCCGGATCTCGTGATCCTCGATCTCATGCTGCCCGATCTCGACGGGCTCGACGTGTGCCGCCGGCTGCGCGAGCGCGGCCGCACGCCGATCATCGTCTTGTCGGCCCGTGAGGCCGAGCGCGACAAAGTCGCCGCGCTCGATCTCGGCGCCGATGACTACGTGACGAAGCCCTTCGGCCCTGATGAACTGCTTGCGCGCGTCCGCGTCGCACTTCGACGCACGACGGGAGACCCTGAGCCGGCCGGCCAGTTGACGCGCGGTGATCTCGTCGTCGATTTCGACAAGCGGCGCGTCGTGCGCAACGGTGACGAGATCCGCCTGACGCCGAAGGAATTCGAGCTGCTCGTCTATCTCGTCCGCAACGCCGGACGCGTGCTGACACATCGCGCGCTGCTGCGCGAGATCTGGGGTCCGCACGTCGTCGACCAGCCGGAGCACCTGCGTGTGCTCGTCAATGCGGTGAGAAAAAAGGTCGAGCCGGATCCGGCACACCCGCGTTACATTCTCACCGAACCGTGGGTCGGGTACCGGTTTGCAGAAGATCCTGAGTGAAGCGCGTTCTGGACTCGTGCTGTATCATTGCACGCGGAGGGTTCCCCTGTGATCGCCGTCGGCTGGCAGTTCGAGGTCAAACCGGAATATCAAGAAGCGTTCGAGCACTTCTTCGGCGCCGACGGTGAATGGACCGCGTTCTCACGGCGAAGCCGTGCGTTTCTGGGCAGCTCCTTCTTGAAGGATCTCGCGCAGCCCTCGCGGTATCTGCTGGTCGAGTACTGGAGCGAGACGCTTGTCTACGAAAAGCATCTCGCCGACTTCAGCGACGAGGTCAAATCCCTCGAGTCACAGCGCGAGCGATTCCTCACTGCGGCGCAGCCGCTCGGCATTTTCAACGCCCTCGACGTGCCGGATCGTTCCGGACCGACCTGGTCGCGGCGGACTGGCCGCACGTTTCAGGAAACGTGAAGCCTCACGAAAGGCCCAGGAGCCACCGGGAATAGTTCTGCAGGGTGATCTGCCTCGTGATCACCTGTCCCGGTCCTCCAAAGCGCTGCGCCGGCTTGCCGTTGATAGTCGTGGAGAGCGCCCCCGCATCCCCGACCCTTAGCAGTACGCTCTCGCGCGCGGTCACGACCAGCTCCTGATCGGCTTCGAGCAACCGCTCGATCACGCGTCCACCGTCGATCGTCGCCCGGATCCAGCATTGCCGCTCCGCGGCGAGGAGAACAGTCAACGCGGCAGGGTGATCCGTTTGAGCGGAAACGAGGGTCGCAGCGGGCGAGGCGCCGGTCGTGGCCGCAGGTGTGAGCGACGGCACGGGCGGCGCGAGCGCGACGTCCGGCTCACGCGCGGCCGGACTCGCCGGAGGAACATCGGCGGCACGCGGCGTCTCGGCTGGTGCAGGCGCGGACTCCGGAAGCGCGGCGTACCACGCCGCGCCTGCAAGGGCTCCCGCGATTGCCAGGCAGAGCGCAAGGATCATCGCGTAGCGGTACCGCCCGGCGCACGCGCGGAGAATCACGTGGTCCTGCATCCAGGACCGGGATTCTTCAGCGGCGCCGGCGCGATCGTTTGGCAGCATGTGCTCAACCACGCGCAGCGCAGAGACGCTCGACTCGAGCAGGCCTCCGATGTTTCGCCTGAGGGAGCGCAGCCGGTCCAGCTCGCGCTCGGCGTATGCAAGGCGGGCTTTCAGCAGCAGGTCTGCCCGTTCTTCGGCGTCGCGGATGATCTGAGCCGCCTGCCGCTCGGCTTCGGCACGAATCGCGTCCGCCTGCTCGCGGACGTCCGCGAGCGGTGGCCGCGCGGCCGGCGCGCTTTGCGGGGCTGGCATCCCGATCGGGTCAAGTGGGTGTCCGTCGCGGGTTCCGCGCGGAGCGACATGGAACATGACAAGGCTCCTGTGAGGACGGCCGTGCGTCTATCGCCGAGGCCTGGGAACCTCGACAGCCCGAGGGGATCGAGTCGGCGAGCGCAGATGTCTCGCCGGGTTGGAGTTGGCGCATAGTACACCAGGCTCAAGCCGAACGGAAGAGGTTTGTACCCGATGAACACGTCCCCGCCGGGGCCGCGCGGCTATCCAATCCTCGGGATGCTCCCGTATCTCCGGAAGGATCCGCTCCGCGTCTACCTCGACGCCGCCGATCGCTACGGCGATTTCGTCCACATGAAGGTCGGCGCCTATCATGGCTACCTGGCGTGCAGACCGGACGACATCAAGCACGTCCTCCAGGACAACAACCGCAATTACCACAAGAGCCCGTTGTACGAGCGCCTGAAACCGGGACTCGGCACTGGACTGCTGACCAGCGAGGACGACTTCTGGCTGCGCCAGCGCCGGCTTGCACAGCCGGCCTTCCACCGGCAGCGGCTGGCCGCGCTGGTGGAGGCCATGACGGAAACGACCCAGGCGCACGTCGACCGATGGCAGGGCTTCACCGCCCGAGGCGATCGCATCGAGGTCGTGAACGAGATGATGCGGCTGACGCAGGACATCATTGTCCGCACGATGTTCAGCACCGATCTCGGCGCCGACGCTGAAGTCGTGAACGACGCCTGGCCCATCGTGAATCACCACATAGGACAAAACTTCTGGTCGATCGGCCTCGAGCGGTGGCTGCCGACAGCCAGCAACCGGCGTGCGCGGCGCGCCCTCGCCGACCTGGACGCCGTCGTCTACCGCATCATCCACGCCCGGCGCAGGGCACAGCCATCGTCCAATGGCGACCTGCTGTCGATGCTCCTCTCTGCGCGGGACGAAGAAACGAACGCGACCATGAACGACAAGCAGGTGCGGGACGAGGTCATGACGATGCTCCTGGCGGGGCACGAGACGACGTCGCTCGCGCTGTCGTGGACGTGGTACCTGCTGTCGATGCATCCGGAGATCCGGACGCGCTTGGCGCGCGAAGTGCACGACGTGCTCGCTGGCCGACCACCGTCGTTCGACGACCTGGAACGTTTGAGCTTCACGCGGATGGTGTTCGACGAAACAGTGCGTCTCTATCCGCCCGCCTGGGGCTTCTCACGGCAAGCGCTCGGGGAGGATCACCTCAGCGGATACCGCATCGAAAAGGGACACCTCGTCTTCGTGATCCCGTTCGTCATCCATCGGCGGCCTTCGCTCTGGCCCGACCCGGAGCGATTCGACCCCGACCGCTTTTCCCCCGAACGATCGGCGGGACGTCACCGATTCGCGTACGTGCCGTTTGGCGCTGGGCCGCGCCAATGCATCGGGAATCAATTTGCCGTGATGGAAGCGACGATCATCCTGGCGATGATCTCGCAACGCTATCGGCTGGATCTCGTGAAGGGGCATCCCGTCGAACCACACGCGCTCATCACGCTGCGGCCCCGATACGGGGTGAAGATGACCGTGCAGCCAGCCTCGTAGTCTCAACGCGGCGGCATGGCGGCGAATGTCTTCTCCAGATCCGCCAGCACGGCGATGGTCGCGTCGACGCCTGCCTGAAGATAACGCTCGCCAAGTTCCTTCGTCGCCTGCGTCGCGTCGCCCCACGTGCCGGATTTCGTGGCCCAGTACACGGAGCCAGGCGACGTGAAGAAGAAGGCGGTGTGCACGGGTCCGGTGTTGACCTTGTAGTCCGGGAACGGCGGGAACTCAGTGTTGGCCTTGTCCATATCCACCAGTCCGGGATCGATCGCCAGGATCGCGCCCGTCTCTGCGGCATTGGCGTGCATGCCCTTGGCCAGGCTGATGTACTCGCGCGCGACCTCCGCCGGGAAGCCGTCCCAGTAGTTCAGCGGAAAGGCCTTCGTTTCACGCGGCAGCCGTTCGGCGGCGTTCGCGCACGCGTAGGCGATCGCGTACGTGTTGTCGTAGTGCCCGTTCAGAAAAATGATCCGGCGGAAGCCTGCTGTCGCGAACGCGACCGCCACATCTTCAACCAGCGACATGAACGTCGGAATGCGGATATGGACTAGTCCCTTGAAGCCAACGTGCGGATAGGAGAGCGCGTAGCTGAGCGGAGGCGCGACAACGGCGCCGATCGTCGGCGCGATGCGGCGGGCGATCTCCTGAGGAATGAGGACGTCGGTCGCCAGCGGCGCGTGCGGTCCGTGCTGCTCCGTTGCACCGGTCGGAACGATCACGGTGTGGTGTCGCTTTAGAAACTCCTCGACTTCGGGATTGGTCATCTCGCCGAGGAACACGGTCGCGCGCTTCATGGATACACCTCGTCGTGGCACGAGGCTTTAGCCTCGTCTCCGGTGGTGCAGCTTATCTGCTCGCCGCGCCGAAGAAAAGCGGGCATCGCGCTTGCTTCAACCACGTTCGATGCTCGGCCGTATGCTGCTCATGTCGGCAGTCTGCTGTTTTCTGCCGATCCGCGAGGCACACGCCTATTCGGTGCTGACGCACGAAGCGATCGTCGATGCGGCTTGGCAGGATTCGATTGTTCCTCTACTGCGTGCCCGGTTCCGTCCCTCCGCCGACGAGATACTGCGCGCCCGGGCATTCGCGTACGGCGGCTGCCTGATACAGGATCTTGGCTACTATCCGTTCTCGAGCCGTTTGTTCGGCGATCTGACGCATTACGTGCGCAGCGGCGATTTCGTCGAGGCGCTCGTTCGCGAGGCCAGGAACACCGAGGAGCTCGCCTTTGCGCTCGGCGCGCTCGCGCACTACACAGCTGACAACGTCGGGCACCCGAGCGCGGTCAACCTCGCGGTGCCGCTGACGTATCCCAAGGTCCGATCGAAGTTTGGCGATCGCGTGACGTATCAGGATGATCCGACCGCTCATCTCAGAACCGAGTTCGGCTTCGACGTGCTGCAGATCGCGCGCGGCCGGTATCTGCCGGAGGCATATCGGGACTTCATCGGCTTCGAGGTCTCCAAACCGGTGCTCGAGCGGGCATTCAAGTCGACCTACGGCCTCGAACTCGACGACGTCTTCACGAACCTCGGATTGGCGATCGGGACATTCCGCTGGACGGTGAGCACGTCCATCCCGGAGATGACGAAGGTGGCGTGGGAAAGCCGTTACGACGAGATCGCGGCGCAGGCTCCGGGAATGACCCGCGAGCAGTTCCTGTTCAAGATCTCGCGCACTGAGTACGAACGGCTGTGGGGCACCGAGTACAAGCGCCCGAACTTCTGGCACAAACTCTGTGCTGCGCTCCTCCGCATCGTTCCGAAAGTCGGACCGTTCAGAACGCTGGCGTTCAAACCGCTGACGCCGGAGGCCGAGCGGTTGTTCCTCGAAAGCGTCACGTCAACGGTTCAACGCTATCGAACGTTCGTCGACGCCGCATCGCGCCACCGGCTCAGGCTGGAAAATCGCAACTTCGATACCGGCCGGCCAGTGAAGGCGGGGGATTACCGGCTGGCCGACGAGGCGTATGCTCGCCTGCTCGACCAGCTCGCCGACGATGACTTCAAAGGCGTGACCCGCGCGCTGCGCGGCGACATCCTGGCGTTCTACGCGACTCCGGTTGCGTCGGGTTCGAAGAAGAGCGA
>DATAEE010000160.1:0-9871 GCA_036258175.1 Vicinamibacterales bacterium | reverse complement strand
AGCTCGTATTGCGACAGGTGCTACAGTCCGGGCCGATCACCTCCGCGGAGACGCTGCTGGCCGATATCAGGAGGGTCACGGCGATCACTGCGACTTTGGTCATGAGCTTATGTCTCGGCTCCATAAATTGTTTAACGCCTCTACACTTCGACGAGTAAAGGTGCCTGCAAGGCAAGACGCAGAACGCAGCCACGGCCACGGAAGCTCTCAAGTTTGGAGACACCAAACCGCCTCCTCGCACGACATCTGTAAGCAATTGCTGAGCCTAACTTATCCTCGAAGTATCTGCTGTATTTAAAGGACTTAGTCCAAAATCATGTCGAGATTGTTATTCCCCGCGCCGACTTTCGTCGCGGCCCGTGGCGATTGGAAGACTTCGCTGGTGGCCCGATGTCGGGGTGCGCCTGCGCGGCGGCAGCTGCAGATTGCCATGGTCACGCAACGTCTGCGTGAGCCGGCCGGGGTGGGACCAAACGCTCGTCCGGGTGTGGCCGGGCGGGGAGGCTGTGCTGAAAGACCTGGTTGCCCGAGGTCTCGATGCGCAGCGTGTACGCTAGAGGAAAGCGATCGAGCAAAGTGGTGACGGCGGCCAACAGCGCCGGAGCAAGCTCGTTCTCTTCCTCTGCGGTCAATCCGGAGATGAATCGAATCTGCATAGTCTGCTGGGGTATGAGAGTGACTCCAAGCGTTGCAATCGATGTTCCTCTCGGCGCCGATTGGCGTTGATCTTCTTAACTTCCTGAAATCGCTCCGAAACCGTTAACGGAAAGTGCAGCGCGGCCTCCCGGACAAATCGCCGCTCGCGAAGCTAATTGTCAGCGCAAGAAGGACATTGCGACCGTGCGCGAGCGCCCGACGAAGTGTCCAATCTTGTTACATTACATGGATTTAACGGCGGCGCACGCTTCTCTTGTTGACTTGGTCGCTACCCGACCGTTATAAAAATCCCTCTTCCCCCACCCCGGATCGGAAGACATTAATGGCCGAAACGCGCGACATCATTGGGACCAGTCCGGCAGTTGCCGAGCTTCTTCAATCAATCGAGGATGCCGCGCGCACCGACACCAAGGTTCTCATCACTGGAGAAAGCGGCGTCGGGAAGGAAGTCGCCGCCAGACTCATCCACGCGGCGAGCCGGCGCAGCCGCGGCCCGATGGTCATCATCAACTGCGCCGCGATCGCCGACAGCCTCCTCGAATCAGAGCTCTTCGGCCACGAGCGGGGAAGTTTCACCGGCGCGTACCGCGATCGCGTCGGCCTCCTCGAGCACGCGCAGGGAGGAACCGTCTTCCTCGATGAAATCGGAGAGATGAGCCTTCGCATGCAGGGCCTCCTCCTGCGGTTCCTCGAGACCGGCGAGATTCAGCGCGTTGGCAGCGTCCGCATTGGCGCGCGCGTCGACGTTAGGGTAATTGCCGCAACGAATCGCCTTCTGCTCGATCATGTTGTCGCCAAGACGTTCCGGGAGGATCTCTACTATCGGTTGAACGTCTTTCAGATCGTCGTGCCGCCGCTTCGCGAACGCGCCGGCGACGTGAGCCTGCTGTTCGACTATTTCCAGCGCTCCTACGCCAGGAAACACGATGTCGAGGTTGGTCCGTTGTCCCCAGAAGCCCGCACCTGTCTCGAGGCATACACTTGGCCAGGAAACATTCGTGAGCTGAAGAACATCGTCGAGCGCATTGTCGTCAGGCTTCGTGGACGCCCGGTGACTGTGCAGGATTTGCCGGGCGAAATCCTTACAAACAGTACGGCCGTGCGCACGCGCGAAACCGCCCCGGCCGCGCCCACCAGGGCCGACGTCATGTTCGCCCAGATGGTGGACGAGCGGCGTTCGTTCTGGGCAGTTGTTTATCCCGCCTTCATGTCGCGCGATTTGACGCGAGACGATCTGCGCGCGATCGTCGGCCGCGGCCTCCAGCGGACGTCAGGGAACTACAAGCTGCTGGTTCGGCTCTTCAACATGCAGCCGACAGACTACAAGCGGTTTCTGAATTTTCTTCGAAAGCATCAATGCCATATGCCGTTCCAGCAGTTCCGGACGACGCCGCGCGGCGACGAGGGCAGTGGGGGCTTTGGTGCGGATGAGGATGCTTCAGCGCCGGAGGCTGACACTCCGGGCCGACTGTCAAAGTCAGCCTAGCCTTACCGGAGACAGCGCTTCGTTTCTCTTCGACGATTCCCCGTCGTCGAGCTGAGACGAACTAGATGTCGCGACCTTTCCCGTGTACTCCGTTGGCGGTTGGCTGAATCTGCTGGCTCCGGGACGCCTGCGCGCCGTGCAGGAGGGTGTGTCGCGGAACGTACTCATGTTGGGCCTGACGAGCCTGTTTACCGACATCTCCTCCCAGATGGTCGTCAGCGTGCTCCCCATTTACCTGGTGGCCTTTCTTCGTCTGACGCCGGTCCAGTTCGGGCTAATCGACGGCCTCTATCACGGCGTTGCGGCAGTCATGCAACTAGCGAGCGGGATCGTGTCCGATCGTTGGCAACGACAAAAAGAAGTCGCGGCGATTGGCTACGCTTCGTCGGCCCTCTCCCGTCTCGGGCTTCTGATGACGACCGCGTGGACCGGCATCGCGGGCATTCTGGTCGTCGATCGACTGGGGAAGGGACTCCGAACAGCGCCCCGCGATGCCTTGATCTCTCTCAGCGCTCCCAGCGATCGGCTCGGAACGGCGTTTGGCGTCCATCGGGCAATGGATGCAATGGGCGCCATGCTCGGACCTGTTCTGGCGTTCGTACTCCTCACGTTTGTGCCGCGAGCATTCGACGTCGTCTTTGTGACGAGCTTTCTGGTCTCACTGATTGGGTTGGCGGTGCTCCTGCTGTTTGTGGAGAACCGGCCGATCGAACGCCACACGCACGACACGACGAGTGGGTATTCGTCGCGAGCCGTCTCGGAGCTGATGGGAAACCGGCGCTTTCGACACCTGGCGTTTTGTGCACTGATTCTCGGCCTGATGACGATGAGCGACGCGTTTGTGTACCTGGTCCTTCAGCGACAGATGAATTTCGCCGTCGGCTCGTTTCCGCTCCTGTACGTGCTGACATCTCTGGGATATCTCATGTTGGCGATCCCCGCGGGACTGCTGGCCGATCGCATCGGCCGGTTTCGCGTCTTCGCCGGCGGCTACGCCGCGCTGGTGGTGTTGTACGCCGTGCTCATACTGGCGCCCGCGACTCCGGCGGCATTGTTCGGTAGCGTGCTGCTGCTGAGTGTCTACTATGCCGCGACGGAAGGAGTTCTGATGGCGCTCGCGGGCGTCGTGGTTCCGGACACATTCCGTACGACGGGGTTAGCCGTCTTGACGACAGCGACCGCCGTCGCGCGCCTCGGCGCGTCGCTGATCTTCGGCCTGGCGTGGTTCCGTCTAGGGCTCAAGCCGGCCGTCTCGATGTTCCTGCTTGGACTATTGATTGCCGTCGGTCTGGCGGTTGTAACGGTGCCTCGAGCGCCTCAGGCGCCAACGCTCGGGCGCTGACGCCGACCTGCTTCCCAGATGTCGATGATCGACGCGGCGAGTGCGTCGGGCGAATGCCTGAGCAGTCCGTTCGACGTCGACACGAAGTCGCGCTCCACGACCACGGCACCTTCGACGCTCCTGCTTCCTTCCTGGCGAAGGACCGGTTCAGACCGCTGACTCGCGTACTCCGCCAGCGCGTCAGCCGGAATAACTGCGTTGTTGACGAGAACGTAGTCGAACAGCTGCGCGTTCGTGTGCTCGGAAATCGCGCGCAGATGATCCTCGAGCGAGTAGGCGTCGGTCTCGCCAGGCTGCGTCATCAGGTTGGCAACGTAGATACGCGTGGCGTTCAGTCCTGAAATGGTGGACGCAACACCGGTGACGAGGAGATTCGGCAGGATGCTCGTGTAAAGGCTCCCGGGACCCACCACAATGATGTCGCTGTTGACGAGAGCGCGGATCGCGTCGGGCATGGGACGCACGGGGCGGTCAAAACCGATCCGGCGAATTGGGGACGGAGCAGAAACGATGCTCGTTTCTCCGTCGATGATTTCACCGCTCTCGAGCTCCGCCCGAAGGTGAACCTTGCTTTCCGTAACCGGCAGGACGCGGCCGCGGAGGCCCAGAATCTCTCCAAGCCGCTCAACCGCTTCCAGGAAACTGCCTGTCTGCTGGACGAGGGCCGCAAGCAACAGATTGCCGACGGCGTGACCTTCCAACGGACTATGGCCTTCGAAACGATGCTGCAGCAGGGAACTCAGGTGGGAGTCGTCCGCCGCAAGCGCCACGAGACAGTTTCGGATGTCCCCTGGCGGCAACATGTCCAGCTGCTGTCTAAGCACGCCGGAGCTGCCACCGTCATCTGACACCGTAACGAGCGCTGTCAGATGGTCCCCCAGAGGCTCATCCTGGCCGAGTGCTTTTACGAGCCCTCGAAGTACGACTGGCAGCCCCGTCCCGCCGCCGATAGCGACGATTCGTGGCAGCGATGGAGCGCCAAGGGAACGGACGGAACGCTGATTCGAACGCGTCTGACGAGCAAAGGCATGCACCGTCGTCGAATCTTTGCGATTCATCGCCCTGTAGCCAAGGCAACCGCGGTGCCAACGCGGTTCGCTGGTCTACGCCATTAAATTAATGATGAAGCGCCAAGAAGTCTGCCTGCGGGCAGACCAATGGTTAGCAGAGTCTCGCGCGCTGTCCTTTGTACGTAAGTAAGGTAAGTAAGGTTGGCCGAAGGGTCAGACAGAGAAGAAAGGACAGAGGTCGGGCCTGGACCCGACCCCTGGCCGTACGGTGTTGTCTATTTGGCGGGATAGACGCGATCTGCAATCGTGTCGCGATGGAACGCCGAATGCTGGCGGATGTCGGCCCAGCCGCCAGCTGAGGGGGCTGCAGCGGCGCGGTCGTTCGCGAGATCCTGCCAGGAGTTGTACCGAGTGATGGTCGCGAACGTCCAGTCTCCTCCTTCCAGGTGCTGAAGCAGGACATTACCGGTCTGGACCTTGCTCGACGACGCCGGTGCGTTCAGGGTCGTCTCGAGCTGTTCGCGATGGCCTGGGACGGTACGATGGACGCCTACAACATAGATTTGACCGGATGCCGCGGCTGACCCGCCGATTCCCATCTGGCTCGCGAATTCTGTCCATGACGGCCCGCTCGCGAATGTATCGTCGTGCCAGGCCCTGAGACTGCGTTCGGCGGCTGGAGGAGCCGGTGCGGCGGCGCTCACTTCGGCTTTCGGACCCAGATGCTGAATAACGACGTAATCCCAATCGTCCCCCTCCTGGTGCCGGAGCACGACGAAGTGTTCGGGCATCGGTGCCGACTTGTCGGGCGTCATGAGCACCTTGCCGAGCGCAGCCGCCTGTCCTGGGGCCGCCTTGGTGAAATGCACGTGGTACACGTCGCTCGCCGCGGCGAGGCGGGTTTCGTCTGCGCCAACGAAGGCCCCGCAGCCACAGCCCCGCCCAAGACGACGACCGAGATCGAGATAATGATGGATTTCATCGACCCTCCTAAGCTTCAGCGATCTGAACGGAGCCGGAGGTTCGCATGGCCTGTTCTGAGTGCGCTAAGCGCGGCAAGCCTACCACGGGTGAGCTTCGCTTATGCGTCCGTTAGCTAAACGGTCTGGTGGTACGACGAAACGCCCGCATTGCTGCGGGCGTTTGAGCCTTGGTGCGGAAGAAAGGATTCGAACCTTCACGGTATTGCTACCGCCAGCCCCTCAAGCTGGTGCGTCTGCCAGTTCCGCCACTTCCGCAATGAGGTGGCAGGCCTAAACGCCTGCGCTACGACTGCAACGAAAAGCAGGCCTGAAGGCCCGCGCTACTTCGGCGGCTGCTGCGCCGGCGGCCGCTGCGCCGGCGGAGTCGTTGCCGGTGGAGTCGCCGCCGGCGGTGTCTGCTGCTGCGGCGTCGCCGCCGGTGCCGGTGTCGCCGCGGCCGGAGGCGGCGTCGACGGGGCAGGAGCCGGTGCGCCTACGCCGCCGACGACCGAGCCAGGACCACGCTGACCGAGAATCGCCAGCGCGAGCGCCCCAAGCATGAACAGCGCGCCGAGGATCGACGTCGCCTTCGTCAGCACCGTGGCCGCGCTGCGCGCGCCGAACGCAGCCTGCGTACCTCCGCCGCCGAACGCGTTCGCGATGTCGCCACCCTTACCCTGTTGCAGCAGCACGACAACGAGCAGCAGCAGACAGGAGAGGACGTACAGAGTCGCGAGAAAGTAGTAGAGCATAGTCCGCAATTATACCGCGGCGGGTCGACTGCGTGCCACAATCTCATGGAACGCGCGCACGTCGAGACTCGCCCCACCGACCAGCGCTCCATCGACGTCCGGATGCGCAACGAGGTCGCGAATATTGTCCGGCTTCACGCTGCCCCCGTAGATGACATGACACTGTTCGGCGGCGTCTCCGCCGAACCACTGACGGAGCCGCGTCCTGATGTGCGCGTGCGCTTCAGCCGCCTGTTCGGGCGTCGCGTTTCGTCCGGTCCCTATGGCCCACACCGGTTCGTAGGCTATGACGAGTGCCGCCACCTGCTCAGCTGTCAGCGCGTCGAGACCATCCTTTATTTGACGGTCGAGGATCGCGAACGTCTGATTCTTTTCCCGTTCCTCGAGCGTCTCGCCGATGCAGACGATGGGCGTCAGGCCGGCGCCGAGCGCAGCGATCGTTTTGCGATTGACGGTCGCGTCGGTTTCCCCGAACAGCCGGCGCCGCTCCGAGTGGCCGACGATCGCGTATTCGGCGCCTGCTTCCTTGACCATCGCCGCGCTGACTTCACCGGTGAACGCTCCCTCGCGCTCCCAGTAAAGATCCTGAGCCGCGATTCCAATCGGACTGTTCCGGGCTGCCTCCGCTGCCGCGTGGATGGCCGTGAACGCCGGCGCGACGACGATTTCCGCGTCGCTCACGTCCTTCACCATCGACCGAAACTCTTTGACGTACACGACCGCCTCATGGACCGTCTTGTACATCTTCCAGTTCGCCGCCAGGAAGGGAATACGCATGGCTCATTGTCCCCTATCTGGCAACACCGCGACCCCTGGCAGTGTGCGCCCCCCCAGGAACTCCAGGGACGCGCCGCCGCCGGTCGAGATGTGCGTCATGCGGTCCGCCACACCCGCCTTCTTCACCGCCGCGATTGAGTCGCCGCCGCCGATGATCGTCGTTCCCTCGACGGCGGCTACGGCATTGGCCACTCCCAACGTGCCCTTTGCGAACGCGTCGATCTCGAACACCCCCATCGGGCCGTTCCAGACTACCGTCTTCGCGTCGCGGATGACATCGCCATACCGTGCCGTCGTTTTGGGGCCGATGTCCACACCGATGCGATCGCCGATGCGCGGGTCACCTATCTCAATCGTTTCGGACGGCGCGCCGGCCTCGATCTTTGTCGTGACGACGTGATCGACCGGCAGCTCGAACGTCAATCGGCGCGTGCTGGCTTGCGCCTCGACGTCACGCGCAGAGTCGACACGGTCCGGCTCGACGAGCGATTTGCCTGTGGGCACACCGCGGCTGAGGAAGAAGGTGTACGCCATGGCGCCGCCGATGACGAGCGCATCCAGACGCGGGAGGAGATTCTCGATCACCTCGATCTTGTCTGAGACCTTGGCGCCGCCGAGGACGGCGACGAACGGCCGCACTGGAGACTCGAGGACGCGGCCGAGATGCTCCAGTTCCGCTTCCATGAGGAGACCGGCCGCCGCCTGCTTAACGTGATGGACGATCCCTTCCGTCGACGCATGCGCCCGATGCGCTGCGCCAAAAGCATCGTTCACGTACGTGTCGGCTAGCGATGCGAGCTCGCGCGCAAACGCGCTGTCGTTTTTCTCCTCTTCAGGATGAAAGCGGAGATTCTCGAGGAGAACGACGCCGCCTTTGCCAGCACGTGCGACGCCCGCGCGCGCTTCGTCGCCGACACAATCTTCGGTAAACACGACGGGACGTTCGAGCAGCTCGCCGAGACGCTCCGCCACGGGGCGGAGGCTCATCTCCGGTTGTCGTTTCCCTTTGGGACGGCCCAGGTGCGACGCGAGGATGACCGTCGCCCCATGTTCGAGCGCGTACTGGATGGTCGGCAGCGACGCGGTGATCCGCGTTTCGTCCGTTATACGTCCGTTCTTGATCGGGACGTTGAAGTCGACCCGGACGAAGACGCGGCGCCCGTTCAGGTCGAGATCCTTGATCGTCTTTTTCACAAGCCTTTCTTCACCATCATGCGCAACAGATCAACGCAGCGGTTCGAATAGCCCCACTCGTTGTCGTACCAGGCCAGCACCTTCACGAAGTCACCGTCCATCACTTTCGTATATGGGGCATCGACGATCGCCGAGTGCGGGTTGCCGCGGAAGTCAACCGACACCAGTTCCTCGGTCGAGACCTGCATGAGGCCCTTCAATGACCCGTTCGCCGCCTCAGTGAACGCTGCGTTGATGGCCTCCGGCGTCGTCCGTTTCTCGATCACCGCCGCGAGGTCGACCACGGACACGTTGGGGGTCGGCACGCGCAGCGAGAATCCGTCGAGCCGTCCCTTGAGTTGAGGCAGCACCTCACCAACGGCCACGGCAGCGCCGGTCGTCGTGGGGATCATCGACAGGGCCGCCGCCCGCGCCCGCCGGATGTCTTTGTGAGGCAGGTCCAGAAGCTGTTGATCGTTCGTATAGGAGTGGACCGTCGTCATCCATCCTTTTTTGATTCCGAAGGTTTCGTGAAGCACCTTGGCGACGGGAGCGAGACAGTTGGTCGTGCAGGATGCGTTCGAAACGATCTGATGCTTAGCCGGGTCGTAATTGTCCGCGTTGACGCCGAGCAGGAGCGTCACGTCCGGCCCCTTGGCAGGCGCGGTGATGATGACGCGTTTCGCGCCGGCTGCGAGGTGCTTCGCTGCACCGTCCCGGTTGGTGAAGATACCCGTCGATTCGAACACGACCTCGACGCCGAGGTCCTTCCACGGCAGCTGGGCGGGGTCCTTCACGGACAGAACCTTGAACTCGTCACCGTCGACCGAGATCGCATCCCCCTTTGCCTGGATCGAGGCTTTGAGGTTGCCGAGAATCGAGTCGTACTTCAGCAGGTGTGCGAGCGTGCCTGCGTTCGTCAGATCGTTCACGGCGACGAAGTCGATGTCCTTCTGCCCGAGGGCGGCGCGCATGATGTTGCGCCCGATGCGGCCGAAGCCATTGATCCCCACTTTGACAGCCATCTACGAAGCCCTCCAGCCTGCGAGCCAACCACCCCGCGGCGATTGTCGTAGCCAAAAAAGTCATTGTAGTGAGCCGCTTGCCGGAGGGTCAAACAGCCGCTATTCTGATTCAACAGCGCCGAACAGCATCCACGCGCCGAGACGGATGTACCTGCTTTACAGCGTCGCGATCGTCCTCTTCTTCATCGCCGTGTCGCCGTACTTCGTCTATCAGGCGTTGCGGTATCGGAAGTATGTCGGCAGCCTGGCACAGCGGTTGGGCGTCCTGCCGGTGACGCTGAACCTGGATGGCGACGAATCGATCTGGCTGCACGCCGTGTCGGTGGGCGAGGTACTGACGGCACGCGCGCTCATCAGCGAACTGCGCGAGCGCTATCCGCGGCTCCGGCTCTTCCTCTCGACGACGACGATGACGGGGCAGCATGTGGCGCGCAGCAACCTGCAGCACGTCGACGCCGTCTTCTTCATGCCGTTCGACCTGCCGTTCGTCGTCCGGCGCACGCTTCGAATCGTCCGGCCGCGGCTGTTCATCATGATGGAGACTGAGCTGTGGCCGAATCTGCTTCGCGCCTGCCGGTCGCGAGGCGTCCGTACTGTGCTCGTCAACGGCCGTATTTCGTCCCGGTCCTATCCGAGGTACCGGTTCGTCCGCCCGTTCTTCCGGCGCGTGCTCGGCGATCTCGACCT
>DATAEE010000159.1:0-33519 GCA_036258175.1 Vicinamibacterales bacterium | reverse complement strand
CATCTCGATACCGACGCAGTTGGCGCAGATCGGCCACCCTGTTTCGGTTTGCCACCAATGGTCGATCACCGGCACCTTCAGTTTGTCCTGTGCCCACGCGAGAGTATCAGGATCGGTCCTCTCGCCGGCGAGGAAAAGCGTGCGAAATGTCGACAGGTCGTAGTTCTTGATCAGGGATCCGGTGGGGTCGTCCCGCTTGATGGCCCGAAACGCCGTCGGTGCCGTGAACAGACACGCGACCCTGTGCTGCGACGCGACCCGCCAATAGACGCCGGCGTCGGGGGTTCCGACCGGTTTGCCTTCGAACAGAACCGTCGTGCATCCATGAACGAGCGGGCCGTACACGATGTACGAATGGCCGACCACCCAGCCGATGTCCGACGCCGCCCAGAACACCTCGCCCGGCTGCACGCCGTAGATGTTCTTCATCGTCCAATCGAGCGCGACGAGGTGCCCCCCGTTATCGCGCACGATGCCCTTGGGTTGCCCGGTCGTTCCGGACGTGTACAGGATGTAGAGCGGATCGGTCGCCGCAACCGGGACGCAGTCGTGCCGTTCGGTGCCCGCGAGGGCGTCGTTCCATTCGATATCGCGTCCCGGGATCAAATCGGCGGTGGCCATCGGCCGCTGATAGACGATGCAGTGTGACGGCTTGTGCTGCGACATCGCGATCGCCGCGTCGAGGAGCGGCTTGTACGGGACCGTCCGCCCCGGCTCGATCCCGCACGAGGCTGTGACGACGACTTTCGGCCGCGCATCGTCGATGCGTGTGGCAAGCTCGCGCGAGGCAAAGCCCCCGAACACGACCGAGTGGATGGCTCCGATCCGCGCCACGGCAAGCATGGCAATCACGGCCTCGGGAATCATCGGCATGTAGATGATGACGCGATCGCCTTTGAAGACGCCCAGCCGCGCCAGAGCGCCCGCGAACTCGGACACCTTGTCCAGGAGCTCATGAAACGTGAGGATGGCAACGGTTCCGGTGACAGGACTGTCGTAGATCAGCGCCGGTTGATCGGATCGGCCGTCGGCGACATGACGGTCGAGCGCGTTGTAGCAGGTGTTCACCTCGGCGCCTGAGAACCATCGATAGAACGGGGCACGTGAGCCATCGCACACGCGATCCCATTTCCGGTACCAGTCGATCGTTTCCGCAGCCTCGGCCCAGAAGCCGTCGGGGTCTTTTAGAGAGCGCTCGTGAATGAGATCAGAGAAGCGTGGCATGTATCACCCCGATGTGGCATCCGGCTATTAAGAACGATAACCCAATTCCAAGGCCGCGCGCGCGGCGAGTTAACCCGTCAGCGTTGCGGTCAGGAGCATGAGCGCCGCCGTTGGAATCTCAAGGAAGACCGGCAGGACGACAAGGGTGTGACCCATGCGGTCCTCAAGACAGTCGCGGCTTTCGATCGTCGGCAGAACGATTCACCTGACGGCCAGGGCTTCACCGGATCGGCGTGGCGAGTAGTCGGCGCGGCGACTTCAGGCGCGCCCGTTCTTGACAGCGACGACGATGTCCTGTCGATGGGCCGTGCATGAGTCAGGCCTGGCGATCCACGAGCCATGTTTCACAGTCACGCGGTCGAATCCATATCGTGTATAGAGGGCCAGCACGTGCCGCTCCAGATAGAACACCCCATGCTCAGGCTCCTGCCGGTTCGCTATCTCACAAACCGCGGAGTAGTCGTAGTACGGCGTCCCACGTTTCGCATCGGTGAGCCAAAAGCTCGCGATGCACTTCGCGCCTCGCTTCAGGACTCGTCCGATTTCTGAAAGATAGTGCTCCAGATCGTCCGGGAGCATGTGCGTAAACACCGAAACGAGGAAGGCGAAATCGAAGGACTCGTCGCTGAAGGGAAACGCATACGCGGAAGCCGCAAGGCGACCGTCAGGGTTGTAGTACTTGTTGAAGACGTCTGCGTGGTGAAAGCGGAAATTCCGCCAGCGCTTCCCGATCGAGCTTCGACAGTACCGCACCTTCCAGGGCGCGATTTCAATGCCGTCGTAGGTGCCCCCGCGTGCGAGATGTTTCGTCAGCGGGAGAGCCATACGCCCGATTCCACACCCGACGTCCAGCACGCGGTGCGCTGGCGCCAGCCCCTCCTCGATGAACCAGGCGACCGTTGCGTCGCCTACTGAGATGAACTCGCGCAGGTCGTGGGATCCATCGAGGCGGTCGGGATCGGAAAACATCCACGCAGGTGGGGTCAGCTCGTCGCGCTGCTCCAGGAGCAGGCCGAGTCGGTCGGCAATGCGGCGGTACGCTCGGCCGAGCATAGATGTCAAGCCCCTTTAGGGGGGCGGCGCCACTGCTTGTTCCGGGCCGGGAAGCTGTCGTGCCCACCGACCACACAGTCGGTCCAATATTCCGCCGCAATCGCTCTGAACCTGCTGATTCTACCCGCCCTCCGCTTTGCGGGTGCGGAGCTGGGGCCGGCATGACACTGACCAACTCGATCGTGCCGGTCACCATATCGTGCGGCGCCGGCCCGCGAGTCGCGGGTCCCCGCCGACTGAACCCGCGGCATGGTAGAATTGAGACACTCTGCTTTCTTGAGTCCTGCCGCTGATTCGGTTCATATCGAATCCTCGTCTCCGGCCCTCATCGAAGCGACGCGTGGCATGCCATCCACGCAGTTTTCGGTAGAACATGACGCACACGCTCGAGATCAGCCTCAGAATTCCTTCCCTGCGCGTCCGCGGTCGCGAGGGGAAGGAGGGCCCGGAAACCATCGCCAATGGCGACGTCCGGTTCTTCAAACAAGTCGAACTCGACAAAATCCCGAAGCCGGGCGACGTGCTGACCATGGTGGTCGGCTCGGGCGGGTCGTTTCAGTGCGAGGTGATCAGGAGCGACTGGCATCACGAAAAGAACATGTTCGTCACCGCGTGCCGGTATTCCAAGCGTTCCATTTCAGAAGCGGAATACCAGGCCCTGCTGGACGCGTCGGACTGGCAGATGAGGACACTTTTGTAGGCGGACGGGATGTTGATCCGTGGGAGGCGACAATGACGGGAACGATTCGTACGTTGCGAGTGGACAAGGGGTTCGGGTTCATCAAGGACGACGGAGGGAAGGAATACTTCTTCCACCGGAGCTCAGTCTACGGCGAGGGCCTTGAGAATCTGCGTGAGGGTGACGGCGTCGAGTTCGACGTCGGCCAAGGACCGAAGGGCCCTCGGGCCGAGAACGTGCGACGCACCACGACCTAGCCTCACTATTCAATCACGCGGAGAAACGCGTCGGCGTCGCTCAAATCCTCGAATAGTCCGATCCACCGGCTTTCACGCCTCGCTGCGCTCGCTGTCATTTTCGATTCGCGATTTCCGATTGAGGATTGGTGGCGGCTGGCTATAAACGCCAGGCCCAGCCGCGTCTCATTACGAAGAACATGCGGCCACTATTACTCATCGTTTGTGTCGCCGTGGCATCCGCCGCGCAGAACCCTCCGGCCGCCACTGACGCCCAAAAGCTCGAAGCCGTACGAGAGTTCGTCCGCGCGCGGAACGCTCGCGACTACGCCATCACCACGCCGAACGGCATCGACGAAGCCAAGTACGTCGAGGTCGGCGGCATCGAGCAGTGGATCACGATTCGTGGAGAAAACCGGAACAACCCGGTGCTGCTCTTTCTTCATGGCGGACCGGGCGATGCGACCAACCCCTGGGGCTACGCCGGATTCAGGTTGTGGCTCAAGCACTTCACCGTCGTCCAATGGGATCAGCGCGGCGCAGGGAGAACATTCGGCAGGAACCGCGACGCGCCGCGAGAGGCCATCACTATCGCGCGCATGACCCAGGACGGCGTCGAGCTCGCCGACGTGCTGCGCAAGCAACTGCGCAAGGACAAGATCGTGCTCGTCGGCCACTCATGGGGATCGATCCTCGGCGTCCACATGGTGAAGGCGCGGTCCGAGCTCTTCTACGCGTTCGTCGGCACTGGCCAGGTGGGCGACCCGGCCACGAGCTATACCGTCGCGCACCGAGAGCTGTTGAAGAAGGCAGCTGCGCTCGAGGATGAGCGCGCCCTGCGCGAGCTGCGCGAGGTTGGACCGCCGCCATACGCGGACGGCCGTGGCTACGGTGTGCAGCGCAGATGGTCGAATTTCTTCGAGGGCGCCGACGCGTTCATCGCGTCGATGGTTGGCTTCGCGCTCGGCGCGCCGGGCTACAGCCTGCGCGATGTCAACGATTGGTTCGAAGGTCAGATGGTCAGCGGCGAGCGCCTGGTCCCGCAGACGAGCACGCTCGAGGCGCGAACGCTCGCCGGCGACTTCGCCGTTCCGGTCTTCGTGATTCAGGGAGCTGAAGACTTCACGACGCCCACGAGCCTGGCGCGCTCGTTCGTCGATTCCATCCGCGCGCCCGCTAAGGCGTTCGTCACGATCGAGGGCGGGCACTTCGCCGTGTTCATGAAGCCCGCCGCCTTTCTCGACCAACTGGTACCCAGAGTTCTTCCACTGACGCAATGACCGTGCGCTACGGATGAGCCAGTTGCGAAAGTTGTCCACCAAAAGTCGCAAATGATCGTGAACACGACCCGAAGGTCCGTGGCTATTTCTGTACACCGATTTGACGGCAAGAAACGGAGTGTCGCGTCTCGATCGATCATCTATCGTCGGCAGTGATGAAAGATTCGCAGATTACACGCAGCGCGCCCTCTGAGTATGTGTTGGGCGACTCCAGCCTCGAAGGCGAGCGCCTCGAACGGCAGGCACAGCTCTGGGATCCTCGCGCGCATGCCCTTTTTGAGCGCATCGGCGTGCGCACCGGCTGGAGCGTGCTCGAAGTCGGTCCCGGTCAAGGGTCAACTCACATGGAGCTCCGCCGGCAGGTGCAGCGGCCAATCGACGCCGTCGAGCGATCGCCGACGTTCGCTGCGGCCCTCCGTCAGCGGATCCAGGCGGACGGCCTCGGCGAGGGGCGGGTCTGGCAGGCAGACTTGAGCGCCGCGCCCCTAATGCCGAACACGATTTGATCTACGCAAGGTGGGTGTTCTGCTTCCTCCCCGATCCTGAGCTCCACATCAGAAAGCTGGCCGAGGCACTTAAGCCCGGTGGGCTGCTCGCTATTCAGGATTACGCACATCGCGAATCGTTCGCGCTGTTTCCTCGCCCTGCGGAGTGGCTGGACTTTCTTGTGGCCGATCGCGCGATGTTTGCTGCTTACGGTGGAGACATCAGCATGGCGGTCAACTGCCACTGCTGTACCGACGAGCGGGGTTGGAATTGGTGGATGTCGCACTGACGCTCATGAGCGGGGCATCTGGCTCCCCGGTATGGGAGTGGCTTTTCAGCTACTTCGGCTCGGTTCGGGAGCGCATCGGATCTACTCCACCATTGGATGCTGCTAAGGCCGTAGGCCTCTGGCACGCGTGGTGTGCGGCGGCGGCTGACCGACACGCCTTCGTGGTTGCGCCAACAGTGGTCGACGTGGTGGGACGCAAGTGACCTCCTGCTTGGTGCACGACGTTCGATAGTACGGCGCGCGGATGATTGTCCGCCACTGACGCAATGAGCGGTCACTCCGCGCGCAACGCCTCGAGCGGCTCAACCCGGGCCGCGCGGCTCGCGGGCACGAGCACCGCGGCGAACGACGCGACCGCAAGCAGCACGGTGACGCCGGCCAGCACGAGCGGGTCGGCCGGCCGCACGTTGGCGACGAGCGACGATGCGAGCCGCGACGTGAACAGCGAGGCGGCCAGACCAATCGGGATGCCGATCGCGACGAGCGCGCCACCCTGCCGCAGCACCATCTGCCGGATGTCGCTGCGGCTGGCGCCGACCGCGAGGCGGATGCCGATCTCGCGCCGCCGCTGCGCGACGAGGTAGGCGAGCGTGCCGTACAGGCCGACGAGCGTGAGCAGGAGCGCGAGCGCGGCGAACGATCCGATCAGCAGCATCGCAAAGCGCGGCTGCACGACCGAGTCCGCGAGGAGCGCCTCCATCCGATCGATGCGTGAGACGGCGAGCGTCGAATCGAGCGTCTGCACGTGACGGCGAATCGCCGCCGCAACATCGGCGGCCGGTGCGGCAGACTTCAGGACCACCTGCATCATCGGCAGGGGACGCTGCCGCGCGCTCAGATAGACCATCGGCGGCGCCTCGTTGCCCTGGCCGAATATGCGGACGTCGCCGGTGACGCCAATCACCGTCGCCGTCACCGGCTTGCCGAGATCGACGACGAGCGTCTGGCCGACCGCGGCGTCGCCGCCGAAGTGCTCGCGCCCTGCGCGCTGATTGATGATCACGGCGTCCGGCGCGCCCGCGCGATCGAGGCGATCGTCGAACAGTCGTCCCGCCACGAGCGGAATGCCGAGCGTGCGGAAGTAGTCGCCCTCGATCCAGCGAAGCTCCGCGAAGCGGCGGTCGCGTGGCGTCGCGGGCGCCTGGCCCTCGCGGTAGACCGCGGTGTCGTTGGCGCCGGCCAGCGGCGGCGCGGTCGCAAGCGCCGCTGACTCGATACCGGGCGCCGCCGCGAGCCGCTCGACGAGCGCCGAGTAGAAGCCGTCGATCTTCGCGTCGGTGTCGTACCGCTCCGGCGGCAGCGGCAGCCGCGTCACCATCACACCCGCGGCGGTGAAGCCGGCATCGATCGACACGAGCTGCACGAAGCCGCGCACGAGCAGCGCGGCGCCCGCGAGCAGCACGACCGACACCGACAGCTGTCCCACGACGAGCGCGCGCTGACCGAGACGGCGCGACCGATCCATCGTCGTCGCGCGCCCGGGCCTGACGGCCGCCGCCAGATCGCCGCGCGCCGCGTGGATGGCCGGCGCGAGCGCGAACATCAGCGTGGTGACCGCCGCGGCCGCGAGCGCGAAGGCGACAACGCGCGGCTCGAGCGCCAGCGCAGCGAGGCGCGGGAATTCAGCGGGCCCGATCTGCTTGAGGACGCGAATCGTCGACCACGTCGCGAGCAGTCCGGCGGCGCCGCCGGCGAGCGAGAGCGCGAACCCTTCCACGAGCAGCTGCCGCACGATGCGGCCCCGGGACGCGCCGAGCGCGCCGCGCAGCGCCAGCTCGCTCTCGCGCGCGCTCGCGCGCGCGAGCAGCAGGCTCGCGACGTTCGCGCACGACACGAGCAGGAGCAGCGTGACCGCGGCCATCAGGATCAGCAGGACGGGGCGCACGGCGCCGACAATCCGCTCGTGCAGCGGCACGAGGCGAAGATGCCACGTGTCGTTTTCCGGATACGTCGCGGCGAGCTGCCGCGCGATCACGTCCATCTGCGACTGCGCCTGCTGCAGCGAACCACCCGGCGTCAGCCGGCCGATCAGGCGGAGCCAATGGAATCTGCGGATCTGTGCCCCCGGATCGTCGAGCGCGAGCGGCATGAAGAGGTCCACCGGATCGGTCAGCCGGATGAAGCTGTCGTACGGCAGCGTGAATCCCGCCGCCATCACGCCGACGATCGTGTACGCGCGTCCGTCGACGACGAGTGGCTGGCCGACGGCGGCTGCCGCTCCGCCGAACCGTTCCTGCGACAGCCGCTCGCTGACGAGGATCGCCGGCGATCCGGTCTGCTCGTCAGCCCTCGAGAAATCGCGGCCGACGATTGGCGGCACGCCGAGCGTCGTCATCAGCTCGGCGCTGACGCGCGACGCCTGCAGCCGCGTCGGCGTGCCGGCGGCCGTCACGGTCACACTGCCCGGCGCAATCTCCATCGCGCCGATACGCTCGAACACGTCACTGCGGTCGCGGTAGTCGACGAAATCCGGCGGCGACACCGCGGCCGAGTCGTTAAGGCGGAACGCTCCGTACATCCAGACGAGCGCGCCAGGAGCGGCGTACGGGAGCGGCTTCAGCAGCACGCCGTTGACGACCGAGAACATGCTGGTCGACGCGCCGATGCCAAGCGCGAGCGTGCCGATGACGAGGCACGCAAACATCGGCTGCCGCGCGATCAGACGGATGGCGTATCGCAGGTCCTGCATGCGAGGGTTAGACGCCCGGCGGCGCACGATCGTTGACATGCTGACCGAATTCGGCGCCCGCGCGGTGCCCAATGCCGAACGCTGACGTCCCACGCCCGAACACGCGGAGCGCCCTGGCCAGCGCAAACGTGTTCGACCAATCGAAGGAATCACCACATCCACCACTGGCATAGGATTTGACTGACCCAGGCGCATGTTCATTCGCACCATGACCCGCGCCACCCTAGAGCTTGGCCGCGATATGCGCTTCGCGGTCCGTTCACTGTTGCGCGCCAAAGGCCTGGCGGTGACCGTCATCGTCACGCTCGGTCTCGGCATCGGTGCGAACGCCGCCATCTTCAGCGTCGTCCGCGGCGTGCTGCTGCGCCCGCTGGTCAACCGCGGCGAAGACCGGTTGATCTACATCCGGCAGACCGCACCGGGCATCGGCATCGAGAACTACACGTTTTCGATGCCGGAAATCGGCGACTTCAAGGAGCGCGCGACCACGATCGCCGCCTTCGGAGATTTCTCTACGGTCGACCTCGCGCTGATCGCGTTTGGCAATGAGCCGCGCATGGTGAGGGCCGGCGTCGTCAACGGATCGTTCTTCGATGTGATGGGTCTGCGCCCCGTGATTGGCCGGCTGTTGACGCCGCAGGACGACGGGCCAAAGGCTGCAGGCGTGGCGGTCCTCACGTACCGGTTCTGGAAGACGGCGTTCAACGGGGATGCGTCAGTGGTCGGGAAGGACGTCCGTCTCGGCCCGGGAACGGCCACGATCGTTGGCGTGCTGGAGCCATCGATACCGTACCCGACCGAGACCGAGATCATGGCGAACATGGTGACGAGCCCGCATCATCTCGGGGCCACGATGGTCACCAACCGCACGCATCGCATGACGGATCTCTTCGGCCGTCTCAAGGCCGGCGTGTCGTTCGACGCGGCGCGCGCGGAGTTGACCGCCCTGCACGCGGCGATGCTCGAGGAACATCCAGAAGCGTACTCGAAGCGGGCCGAGGTACAACTTCGTGTCGCGACGCTTCGCGATCAGATCGCGGCCCCGGCACGAACGATCCTTCTGGTGCTCATGAGCGCGGCGGCGATCGTCTTCGTCATCGCGTGCTCGAACGTGGCGAATCTGATTCTCGCGCGGTCGGTACGGCGCGAGGGGGAGCTCGCGCTGCGCGCCGCGCTCGGCGCCAGCCGCGGTGCGCTCAGGCGCACGCTCCTGGCGGAAAGCCTGGTCCTCTGCGCCGGCGGCGCCGCGGCAGGCCTGTACATCACGGACCCGCTCGTCAGCCTCATGGCGCGCTATGCGGCGCGGTTTTCCGTTCGCGCGCTGGACGTGACGGTCGATTCCAGCGTCGCCTGGGTCGGCGCCGGCCTGGCGATTGCGGCGGCCGTGCTCCTTGCGTTCGTGCCGCGTTTGCCGTCGTCGCACGCGTCAGCCGGCCTCGGTTTGGGAAGCGGCACGCTCCGCATCACGCCCACCACGAACCGACGCCTGCGGATATTCGCCACGACCCAGATCGCGTTTTCGTTCGTGCTGCTCGCCGGCGCCGCGATGCTGCTCGGCACACTCGTCACGCTGCAGACACAACAGACCGGATACGACGTGCGCCGTGTGCTTGCGTTCGACGTCCCGGCGTCCGCACCTGGTCTTCGCGACCAGAACGTGCTTCCCTTCTACGTCGAGGCACTCCGGAGAATCGGCCAGATTCCCGGCGTCGATGCCGTCGCGCTGGGCAGCTTCGTTCCCTGGCGGGACGCCGGCGATAGCGGCCAGCGCATCAACCTGAGTTTCAGAGCCGAAGGGTACACGCCCGCGGATGGCGAAGAACCGCCGCGGGCGCGGATCCGAGTCGCTTCGCCGGGCTTATTCTCGGTGCTCGGCGTCCGGCTCGTCGCCGGCCGTGAGTTCACCGATGCGGATCGCCGCGGCGGCGAGCCGGTCGCGATTGTCAGCGAGAGCATCGCGCAGCGGTTTTTCCCGAACGGGCACGCGTTGAATCGACAGCTGTTACCGGACGATTCCAGGGTCGCCGTTGGACGTATCGTCGGCGTTGTTGCCGACGTGGACGACGAACATGTCGTCGCCCAACCGGCGTTGACAATCTACCGGCCGGTTGAGCAGCTTGGCTTCGCCGGCCGCCTGTTCGTACGCACGCCCCGCGATCCTCACACGTTGGTGCCGGCGATCACCCGCACGATCCGCGAGCTCGCCCCCGACCAGCCGATCGAGCGCGCCGCAACACTCGAGGAGGTGCGCGCCGAACGGCTGTCGCCGGACCGCATCAACGCGGTCGTGTTCTCCGGATTCGCCGGTATCGCGTTACTCATCGCCGTCGTCGGCATCGCCGGCGTGCTGGCATTTACGGTGAGCGCGCGCATGCGGGAGTTCGGCATGCGGCTGGCGGTGGGCTGTTCGCCTCAGGGCCTGCTCGCACACGTGCTGAAACAGGGAACGACGATAGCGCTCATCGGAATCGGCGCCGGCGCGGTGGGCGGCCTCGTGCTCTCGCGCGTGGCGACGGGATTCTTCACCTCCGTGCAGTTGCCCGGACCGTTGACCGTGGCTGCGGCCGCCGTCGTTCTGCTTGCGGCCGCGCTCCTGGCGTCATGGTTGCCGGCCGCTCGGGCGTCGCGGATCGACATCCTCGAGGCCCTGCGGTCGGACTGAAGGGCGTGAGCGCCCAGTCGAGAACTGGATCGCGCCCCTGCATGAAATCGCTGGCCGTGGCAGGCACGAACACGTCCGGCGCAATCCCGACGTCCTCAATCACCTGGTTATCAGCGGTGTATTCGATCCACCGGGACACGGTGTACGACCATCCCAACGCCAGAGGAAACGAGCCAGGATTTCCCGTTGAGCCCCCGGTCCGGTCACCGACGAGCGTCACGTTGGGCAGCTGTCGCATCGCCTCGATGAAGCTCTCATTGCTGCTGAGACAACGACGGCCGATGAGCAGCAGAACGCTGCCCTCGTATTGCCAGGGGCCCCGGGGATTCAGCACCCGCGTCATCAGCGGTCCGAAGTCTGAGTGCGACGGGCCATTCCGGAATTTCACAGAACCAAAAACGACCGATGTGCGGGCAAAGCGGCCCGCAATCTCCAACGCGAGCTGATCGTTGCCGCCGCCGTTCGCCCGCACGTCGAGAATGAGCTTCGGCGCGGTGCGAAAACGCTCGAATGCGACGTCGAAATCGGGCGTGCGAATGCTCGACGAGTTCCAGCCGTTGATGGAGATGTACGGGATGCCGTCCAGCGCGCCGTAGCCCCAGTCATTCTGGCCCTGCGTCCAGTTCGCGCGGTTGATGTATTGCTGCCACACGGCTCGGTCCCAGTTGATGAAGTATTGAGGATCGTAGGTGGGCATGGCCAAGCCGGCCGGGTTCCGCACGATCACATGCTGATCGTGCAGGCGCCCGAGCATTTCGCGGATGACGGCAATTAACCCGAGTTGATCGGCGGCCGCTATGGCCTGCGGTCGAAACGTTGTCCGGAGGGTGTCCCAGTCGATCTGTTTGTAGTCAAAGTAGGAGTACTCGCGGTCGAACGTGCTCCACAGCGAATCGAACTGCGCGGCGAAGTCCGCTGGCGGGACCGTCGACGGCCCGGTGGGCGAGTCGCTGGAGCCGCAGGCATTGCCCGCGGCTCCCCAGAGCGGCAGTAGAACGAGCGGCCACGTCCGCCAGCGAATCATTCGTGGTGATGTGGATCACACTCTACGCCTTGGTCTGCTTCCGTTCCACCTCCGCGCGGAGGCGCTCCTCCTGCGCGCGGAGCGCGGGGGTGAACTCCTCGCCGAAATCCTCCGCTTCGAAGATGGGACGGATCTCGAGTTCGGCATCCTCGCCCGGCATGGGATCGGGGCAGCGGCGCGCCCACTCCACTGCTTCCTGCATCGACCGCACCTGCCAGACCCAGTAACCGGCGACGAGTTCTTTGGCCTCCGTGAACGGACCGTCGACGACGGTGCGCTTGCTCCCGGAGAACTTGATGCGCTTGCCCTTCTCGCTCGGCTTCAGGCCCTCGCCGGCGAGCATGACGCCGGCTTTTACCAGCTCCTCGTTGTACTTGCCCATTGCGGTCAGCAGCTTTTCGCTCGGCATGACGCCCGCTTCGCTGTTCTTCGTGGCCTTCACGATTACCATGACCCTCATCGCTCTCGTCCTTTCGCTACGGCGCTTTGGCGCCGGGTTTATTCACTTCAGATAGACGTCGAGTGAGCCGGGGGCAGATCGACATGTGAGGGTCTCGCCGACGAGCTGGCGTCGTTCGCTAGCGGTTTCCCGCCTCGAGCGTGACGTTGACACCCGTCTGTTGACCGTCCCGGAGCACCGTGAGACGGAACGGTCGAGCGCGGAAATGATTCCTGTCGTCAGCGTCCAGTCCAGGCCGAACGGTACCGATGGCAAACGTCCGCTGACCCACGCGGAGGTCGTGGCTCGTTCCGATCGGTAGCGGTGGAGGCGGCTTCGGCACCTCCACGCGAATCACGGCCAGATCGTGCGCGGGGCTGACGCCGACGAGCGCCGCTGCCACGTCCCGGCCGTCGCTCAATCGCACCCGGGCTCCCGATGCGCCCGCGACGACATGGAAGTTGGTCACGATGCCGCCGTATTGTCCCACACGAATCCGGAGCCGGTTCCGCGTGGAATGTTGAAGATGTTGCGGGTCCACGGATCGATGACGCGCGGCTCCACGGCGGTCACAGAACCTCGTCCGCCGACTCCCGTTATGACCCACGCCACGACGGCAAACGCGGCAATGGCGATGAGAACACCCAGTGCGGCCGTGAGCGATCTTCGGTACTTCATATGCGGCGGCCGTCCTTGCAAGTATCATCCCGCCCTGGCAACCGCCTGAGAGACGTGCGCCATCTCGACCGTGGAGGGCTGTTAGGCGGATGCGCATCGGTGTGGCTGTTTTGCGCGCTGCAGGAGGCGAAAATGTTCACTGCTACCGCCGATCGGATTCTGCCCAGCACGGTGACCGGATCGTTTCCACGGCCCCGTTGGTTCGACGTGAGCATGTGGGGTCGGCCGCTCGACACCTGCATGCTGGACGTCCGCTTCCGCGAGAAGTTTCAGGATGCGATGGCCGTCGTGATCAGCGACCAAGAGCGTGCCGGCCTCGACATCGTCACTCACGGCGACCTGCACGTCGACGAGGACATGGCCGGTCGCGCGTGGCATCACTATCCCCTTCAGCGCTGGGCCGGTTTCGAGGGAGACCACCTCCAGCCGGAGGAGACCACCGCGCCGTGGCTCCACTATCCGCCGGGAACACTGCTGAACGAGATTTACACCGGCTGGCGCTGGCCGCACGTCGTCGACACGATCGAACATCGGCCCCTTGACTATCCGAAACTGTGGCGCATGGCCCAGGGCCGGACGCGCCGACCGGTCAAGTTCGGCACCTGCTGCTCGCAGGTGATGGCGCTCTTCCTGGACATCCACACACCCAAGTACAAAGACAAACGTGAGGTGATCTGGGACATGGCCGAAGCCATGAACAAGGAGCTGCTGGCGCTGCGCGACGCGGGCTGCCGGTGCATCCAGATCGAGGAGCCGACGTTTCACTTCATGGCCAACACCTTCGGCAAGGA
Source organism: Vicinamibacterales bacterium (assembly GCA_036258175.1). Classification (GTDB taxonomy): domain Bacteria; phylum Acidobacteriota; class Vicinamibacteria; order Vicinamibacterales; family 2-12-FULL-66-21; genus DATAEE01. The sequence goes on along the minus strand of DATAEE010000159.1, from coordinate 19,989 downwards.
CCACGACCAGGTCAGATTCATGATTGACGCATTCAACCGCGAGGTGCAGGGACTCGACGACGTGGAGTTGTGGATCCATACCTGCTGGGGCAACCCGAACATGCAGCGAGTCATGGAGGACACCAGCTACGCGAATTCCATCGAGATCTACCTGGAGCGATGTCGAGGTGACGTCTGGACGCTCGAGATGAAGGACCGCAATCAGAAGGATCTCGAGCTGTTCGAGCCGTTCCGCCACGATCTCAAGAAGAAGATATGCGTGGGTGTGGTCAGCCATCGCATGCTTCAGGCCGATTCGCCAGAGGACGTCGCGGCCGAGATCCGCAAGGCGCTGCAGTACGTGCCGCCGGATCGCCTGATCGTGTCGAGCGACTGCGGCTTCGGCCGCCAGGGCTGCAACCGCGAGATCGCGTTCTACAAGGCGAGCGCCATCGCGCAGGGCGCGAACATCGTTCGACGAGAGCTGGGGTTGCCGTCGACGTACGTCCCCGCGGCCGATCCGATGCTGCAGATGGACGTGGTGCCAGGCAGGGACGTGGCGCGGGTCTGAGCGCGCGCCGCTCACCTCGTCTGTGAACGATGCCCCGAATGCCGCCCAGACTTGCGGCGCACGCCGATCCAGAAGATGAGGTAGTAGCCGATCACGACCGCGCCGGCGGCCATCGATCCCGCGACGCCGGCTGCGACGAACCATGACTCTCCCTCCATGCCCGCGCGCCACCGTTGCCATCCGAGCCAGACGCCGTACGTCAGCCGACCGGCCACGACGAGCATCACCGCGAGAACGAGGAGACGATTGGGCGTGTAGTAGAGCGCATCGCTCGGAGGCTCCCATCGCGTGAGCCAGAGACCGACGATCCCCAGGGCCGCGCCGGTGCCGAGCCCAATCGCCGCGTAGGTCAGCGTCCACGGAACCCAGATCGTCGTCACGGCCGCGCTCGAAACGAGGACGATTGCCGAGAGCGCGAGGCCGGCGAGATTGAGCGTGGCCAGCCAGCCGCGCGCCCGCTGACGCGACGTTCCGATGCGATACCGCTGGACGAGCGCGAGAGGGATTAATGCGACGAGTGCGGCGAGCGCCAGCAGGATGAGCAGGGGCAGGAGGAGGAGCGGCACGTCACTCCGCGATCACTGCCGGAACTAGACTCGCCGATTTCTCGTTCGGTGTCACGTAGCCGCCGCCGCGACATCGGCCGGTCCCCTTGCCAGGCGATTCGTCACGACAGCGCGCGTGTGATCGCGTGGATGAGCGCCCGCGCGTTGAACGGCTTGCGCAGGAAGGCGCGCGCACCTAGACGCAGCGCTTCCATCTCAATCTGAGGATCGTCCGAGCCGCTCATCGCGATGATGGGTATGGGCGAGTACGTGCCGGCCATCCGGCGTTGCAAATCGGGCCCCTTCATGCCGACGAGCTGGACATCGACGATGAGACAGCCGCTCCACGTCTCGTCCAGCTCGGCCAGGAACGCCTCGGCGGATGCAAACGTCCGCACGCGCAACTCGGCCGACGCCACCAGTCGCCCGAGTGAACGTCTCACGCTCGCGTCATCGTCAATGATGTACACGATCGGGGTGGCCATCGCGGCGCCGGCGCCGGCCGAGGCAGGCGCCTCGCGGGCGAGCATGCGGTCGAGGGCGCGGGCGCGCTGCTGAAGGATCGCAATCTGCTCGGACCTGGTCCGGTCGTCTGGAGCATCCGTGACACCTTCCGCCGGGATGACCTGCGTGTGCTGCCGACAGATGGCTTGGAGTCGGGTGGCACCCACGTCGTCGTCGAAGCCAGCGATCGCGTATCCGCACAGGACGGAAATGCCTGGCCTCGCGAACCGGGCATTCCAGAGATCCTCCAGCCAGGCGGCCGCGGCGTGGTTGCCTTCCTTGCAAAGCACATCGACCATCTCGCCATAGATCCAGATCGTGCCCTCGCCGCCCCGCCGAGCGTCGGCGAGCAGCCGCGAGAAGGCTTGCTCGACGCGCGCTGGATCCGGCGTGAGGCCGCTCAGGAATTCACGGCGCGCGGTGGCGACGTCGACGAACATGATGCGGCCGGCGGCTTCGAGAGGAGAGACGTCGTGCGCGGAAGCGAGGTATTCGACGACGGCCTCGAACGTGCGGCGCCTGGCGATCATGACGAGGGGCTCCCCGCCCTGCAGGCCTTCGGCAAAAAACGCCGCGATGGCGCGATGCAGGAATGGCTCGGCCTCGTAGAACTGAACGGCGTGAGCGCCCGGGGCCGCGTTCGGCGCGACCGTCACCGCTGCGCCTGCAGTCGCCGGGCCGCGGGCGATACGGGCCGGTCCGGTTCGAGCGGCCGGCAGAGCGGGAAGCATGCCGAAAACGTCATGCCGGGCCCGGGATTGCGTATGGCGTCGAGTGTGCCGCCGTGGGCCGCGACGATCGCCCGACAGATCGAGAGCCCGAACCCCATGCCGTCCGGCTTGGTCGTGTAGAGCGGCTCGAAGATGCGCGCCAACGCCTCGTCGGACAATCCAGATCCTTGATCGCTGACCTCGATGACCACCGCCAGATCGCGCTGTGACGTCCGAAGGCGGACGCGCCGGTCGGCGGCCTCGCGCTCCCGAACGGCGTCGAAGGCATTCATCAGGAGGTTGAGCACCACCTGCTGGATCTGAACGCGGTTACCCAGCACCGGTCCGAGGTCAGAGGCCGGCTCGACGTCGAGCGCGATTCCCAGGTCAACGGCGCTGCCCTGGCTCAGCTTCACGACGTCGCCGATGATGCTGTTCACGTCGATCGGCTCCTGCCGCGACGGGGCCTTCTTGAGGAGCGTTCTCATGTGCACCAGCACGTCGCCGGCGCGCTTGCTGTCGCTCAAGATCTCGTCCAGTGCTTCGCGCAGTTCGCGCAGCCGGGGAGGCTGGTTCACGATAAGGCGCAACGCCGCCTCAGCGTTGGCCATGACTGCGGTCAGCGGCTGGTTGATTTCATGCGCGAGCGATCCGGTGAGCGCGTCGAGCATCGCGACGCGACCCAGGTGCGCGAGCTCCTCGCGCAGAGCTGCGGCCCGGCTCTCGGCGTTCTTGCGCTCGGTGATGTCCAGGCACGTTGCAAGCACGCACCGCTCACCGCCGAATTCGATGATGTCGGCGCAGTAGACCGCCGTCGACGGCGCACCGCTCTTGGTTCGGAACCGCACCTCGCGACTGCGGACCTGACCGTTACGACGGAGCTCTTTCCTGACCGCAGCCAAATCCTGTGGATCGACCCACAGACCGAATTCCTCGCCCGTGCGGCCGATGACCTCGTCACGACAGAAGCCGGTCTGCCGCTCGAAGCTCTCGTTGACATCCTTGAACCGCCGGTCCGAAAACCGTGAAATCGTCATGGCGCACGGATTGGAGTGGAAAGCCGTCACGAAATTGGCGCCGGACTGTCTGAGCGCCGCCTCCCGCAGTTGGTCCGCTTTGAGGCGCTCGGTCTCCACCATACGCGCGTGCGCCCAGCGCAGTTCGTCGGCGAGGGCGTTGATGCCCAAGGCGATTGCGTCCAGCTCGTCATGCAGGGGCGAAATCGGGAGGGTCGTCTGAGTGTCGCCGGCGGCCAGCCTCCTGAGCTTGTCGACGAGCAGACCGATCCGCTCCTTGGCGAAGCCCGGCTCCTGAGTGCGTCGAATCACTCCAGGTAGCCTTTCAGCCACTCGATGGCGCGGGCTTCGTCAATGAACGGGTGCAGGGGAATACCGACGCGGGCAACCTGGAAGTACACGTTGCCCATCATGCGGCGCGGGTCGTGTCCTTCGGACACCGTGTAGCCAGATGGCTCGCGGGCATCGGGAGCGTCGGGAGGGTACTATGGAACCCCCCCTGCTTGGAAAGGCATTTGTGCTCATCCCCCGCATTCGGGCCGGCTGGCAGCGGGGCTTGCCGGATTCGCCGACTAGACCTCCAGCTTCCACGGCTCCCGATATTTCGCTTTCAGGAACGGTCTGATGTGCTCCTGTTTGACCGTCCAGTTCGCCTCATCCCAGTCAAGCCACGTCCGATGGCGCATGGACAGGTTGGCAAGGATGCACGGCGTCGACGACCGCACGCAGGTCTCGATGTCGCTGACCGGCTTCGCTCGCGTTCGGACGCACTCGATGAAGTTCTTCCAGTGCGGCACGTTCATCTCGCTCATCCCGCGGTCCTTCTCGAAGGTGAACCGGCGCGATCGCCGATTTCTCGTTCGGCGTCACGTAACAGCCGCCGCGATTGACGACGAGCGTGCCTTCGGTTCCGTGAATCGACGTCGCCGCTCCATGGCCGAACATCGGCATCGGATTGGCGGTGCGGCTTTCGTACGTCAGCAGAAACTTCGGATAGCGGAAGGTGGCCAGCATCGTGTCCGGAGTTTCCGCGTTGTCGTCCACGTACAGCTTGCCGCCCATCGCAGACACCGACGTCAGCATCGGCTCGCCGTAACACTGATGAACCGGATCGATCAGATGGACGCCCCAGTCCGTCATGGCGCCGCCCGCGTAATCCCAGAAGTATCGAAACGTCGGGAACCTCGCCACCTCGACGCCCCAGCGGTTTCGGTTGAACGGAACCTTCGGCGCCGGCCCGAGCCACAGGTCCCAGTCGAGCCCCGCGGGGACCGGTTCGTCGGCGGGTTTTCCCAGCGCTCCTTCCGGACCGATCCGCTCTGCCACCATCTTGAGTCCTTCCTCCACGTAGACCGACGCCGGTTTTTCCACGAAGACATCCTTGCCCTGCTTGCACGCCTCGACGGTCATGTAGGCGTGCCAGTGATCCGGGGTCGAGATGCACACCGCATCGATCGACTTGTCGGCAAGAATCTCGCGGAAATCCTGGACCGCCGGCCACGCGGTCGTTCGCGCCTCTCACGCGTCCGGTGAAGATGGCCGTCGTCAGCGTGGCGACGGCGCCTTTGAGCACGTCTCGCCGGTCGATCATGTGTGTCTCCCGTAAATGGCGTGTGATGTGCGCTGAAGGGCTTCATTCTACAGATGCCTTGCGGGGTGAGTCGGCTATCATCTCCGGCCGTAACGGGGGAGAAGCCGATGCGGATCACGACTGCGGCCAGCCGACTCATCCATGCCAGGCGCGCGCTGCTGGCGTTCGCCTGTGCGCTCGTCACATCACTCGCGCTCGCAGCCGGCCCGACGACGGCTACGTTCGAAGGCCAAGTTCCCGCAGGGTTCTTCGTGTTCAACGGCGGCGCCAGCACCGTGTCGACGATGGTTCAGACGGTCGCAGCGGGCGCGCCGCTCGCGCGGCCCGGGCAGGTGGGCGACAACGGCGTCCTGCTCGTCTCGTTCAACGTCGTCGACTTCGGCGGGTTTGGCGTAGACTTCGCCGCCACCGGATCCACCGGGCCGCAGGACTGGAGCGGCACCGACGGGTTCGGCTTCTGGTTCCACGGCGCGGCCACGGGCCTCGTTTACCAGGCAGAGATCTTCGACAACCGTTCCAACCCGTCGAGCGATACGGCCGAGCGCTTCGATTTCAATTTCACGGACGACGTGAGCGGCTGGCGCTACGTGCGCATTCCCTTCTCAGCGTTCCAGCGCGCGACCGACTTTCAACCGGCCGGTGCGCCGAACGACGGGCTCACGTTGACCGAGATGTGGGGCTGGGCGCTCGTTCTCCCCGTCGGCTCGGCGACTCCGGCGGTGGATGACATCGGTCCGCTCGATCACGTCATCGATGCGTTCGAGACCGGTCTCCCCTCCGGCGCCGATCCGAACGGCGTCCCGCTCGGCTTCTTCACGTTCCAGGGCGCGTCGAGCACCGCCGCGCTCGCCACGACCGGCGCGCCGCCAGCGATTCTGCCGGCGGTGGGCGCGCCGAACACCGTTCTCCAGGTCGATCTGAACGTGACGTCGTTCGCCGGCTTCGTGCACAACTTCAGCGACAGTCCGCCGACCACATGGACGCCGCAGGACTGGACGCACTACGAGGGCTTTGCGCTGTGGCTGCACGGGACCGGCAGCGGCGCGACGCTGTTCATCGACATCCTCGACAATCGCAACCCCGGCTCGACGAGAGACGACGCCGAGCGCTTTACGGTCACGCTGGTCGACGACTTCACGGGCTGGCGGAATTTCCGGTTCCCGTTCGCCAGCTTCGCACGCAAGGACATCGGCAACGGAGCGCCTAACGACGGACTGACGCTGACAGCCGTTCACGGCTGGGCCTTCGGAGCGCTCGGTACGGGCGGGCCGCGCCGGTACTTCATCGACCAGGTGACCCTTTTCGGCGCCGCGGGGGTGCGGCCGCTCACCGTCGGGTTCGCGGCGAGCAGCTTTGGCGTGACCGAGGGAGGCGCGGCCACGGTGGGCGTGCGCCTGAGCCGGCCTCTCGGCGATGACGACCCGGAACAGGTTTCGGTCGACTACACGGTCGTAGCGGGTACGGCTACACCGAATCTCGACTACGTGCCGGCCGCCGGCACCGTGATCTTCACGCGCGGCGGCTCTCAGGAGGAGACCTTCGCGGTCTCGACGCTCACGGATGGGAAGCACGAAGGCAACGAGACGGCGATTCTCCGCCTTACCGCGTCGAGCGGAGTCGAGTTGGGCTTCGTCGTCCAGGCCGTGCTCAATATTAATGATGCGGATCCGTTCGATCCGAACCTGCTCGACGACTTCGAGGTGCCACCGGATCAGTTCGAGGAGAAAGGCGATCTCACGCTCGAATCGGTCGTCGTCACGCCCGGCGATCCGTTGGCGCTGCCGGGGCAGGGACCGCGCGAGGGACTGCTGCATGTGGTCACGCCGGTGCTGGTGGACGCGGTGATCGACGAGCCGAGCGGCAAGCGCTGCCAGGGGATCGTCACAGTGGCGATCCTCAGCACGACGCGCTTCGACGCGCGCACCGTCGATCACGAGACGGTGCGCTTCGGCTCGGCGCGCGAGATCCACCGCGATCGCACCAACCGGCCCGTGCGCCACGTGGTGGACGTCGACCGCGACGGCGACCTCGATCTCGTTTTTCACTTCGACGCGCCGTGCGACGCCGACGATGTGACGCTGACCGGCCTCACCTTCGACGGGACCAGCATCGTTCACAACGGATACGCGGAATTCGGCCGCGACTTCGCCGGCAGTCAGGACTGGACGCTGGCCGAAGGTCTGAGCTTCTGGTTCTACGGCACCGGCAGCGGCGACACGTTCAAGGTGCAAGTGAAGGACAACCGCGCTCCGGATCCCGGCCCCACGCGGTGGCGGCTCCTCTGGAACGACGAGTTCCGCGGACCCGCCGGCGCCCCGCCGGACCCGCGAGTGTGGAACCACGAGATCGGCGACGGCACCGCCAACAACATCCCGGGCTGGGGCAACAGCGAGCTGCAGTACTACACGAACGATCCCGCCAATGCGGCGACCGATGGGCGAGGCAACCTCGTGATCACGGCGCGCGCCGCTGACCCGTCGCTCTCGTGCTACTACGGTCCCTGTCAGTACACGTCCGCGCGTCTGACGACGCTCGGCAAACGGGAGGTCGGGTACGGCCGCGTCGAGGCGCGCCTCAGGCTGCCTCGCGGCGCGGGACTCTGGCCCGCGTTCTGGAGCATGGGCACCGATCTCCCTCAGGTCGGCTGGCCGCAGACGGGGGAGATCGACATCATGGAGTGGGTGGGCCGCGAACCCTCGCAGGTCTTCGGCACCATCCACGGTCCTGGCTACTCGGGCGGGGCGAGCTTCGGCGGCGTGCACGCGTTCGGCCGCGACATCTCGGAAGAGACGCACACCTTCGCTGTGGAGCGCGAGCCTGGCGAGATCAGATGGTATGTCGACGGTATCCGCTACCATCGCGCGACGCCGGCCGATGTGGCGCCTAACCCATGGGTGTTCAACCATCCATTCTTCCTGCTGCTGAACATGGCCGTGGGCGGAAACTTCGGCGGCCCGGTCGGCCCCGACACCGTTTTTCCCCAGACGTACAAGATCGATTACGTCCGCGTGTATGGCCCTCCCGATACGTCGGAGCGGTTCGAGGCGCCGTTCGTGGACGACTTCGTGGGCTGGCGGCGGCTGACCGTGCCGTTCGCCAATTTCATGCGGAGCCGCCGGCAGCCGCCCGGCGCGCCCAACGACGGTTTCGGGCGCACGGAAGTGTGGGGCTATCGCTTCGTGCTGCCGGAGGGCGGCACGCGAGCGGGCGAGATGTGGCTGGCGAGCGTCGAGCTCGAAGCCGCGCGCAATCTGACGGTGACGAGCGGGGGCGACAGCGGTCCCGGCTCGCTCCGGCAGCTGCTCGCCGCGCTGCCCGAAGGTGGCAGCATCGCGTTTGCGCCGGCGCTCGCCGGCCAGACGATCCTGCTGACGTCGGGCCCGCTCGTGCTGTCGAAAGATGTCGTCATCGACGCCTCGGACGCGCCCGGGCTCACGCTGAGTGGCAACAACGCCGACCGCGTGTTCATCGTGAATGCCGGCACGGAGGCCACGATTCGTCACGTCACGGTGGCGAGCGGCTTCGGGTTCGATCTCGCTGGAGGGATCCTCAACAACGGATCGCTGACGCTCGAGGATTGCACCGTGCGGGACAACCGCGTGGGTGCGGCGACGAACGAGTTCTGGAAGGGTGGCGGCGGGATCTACAGCGGCGACGGCAGCACGCTGGTGCTGCGGCGATGCACGATTCGCGGTAACACAACTCAACTGGTGGACGGTGGCGGCGTCTACGTGTTCTTCAACACCACGGTCACGGTGGACGCCACGACGATCGAAGGCAACACCGCCGGCAACGTCGGCGGCGGTATCCGCAGCCTCGGCAACGTCACGATCGTCAACAGCACGCTCAGCGGCAACACATCGACCGCCTGGTACGGCGGCGCCGCGTTCCACACCGACGGCGTGATGCAGATAGTGAACTCGACGGTCACCGCCAACATCTCGAATCCGAGTGGTCCGGCGGCGCTCTTCGTCGGCACGTTCACCAGCGCCGGCGCCACGCTCCGTCTCACGAACTCCATCGTGGCGGGGAACACGTCGGCCGGCTGTTTTGCCGGCTTCTTCGGCAACGGTCCAGTGGTCCTGGCGTCAGGCGGTCACAACGTGGCCAGTGATGGTTCGTGCAACCTGACCGCCGCGGGCGATCAGCCCGGGGTCGATGCGCTACTCGGCGCGCTGGCCGACAACGGCGGTCCCACGGCGACGCACTTGCTGCTTCCCGGAAGTCCGGCGATCGATGCCGCCAACCCGGCGCTGTGTCCGCCGGTCGATCAACGAGGAGTGACCCGGCCGCAGGGCGCGGCGTGCGACGTCGGGTCGGTCGAGCGGTGAGCCTCGGGGTTCAATTGGTCGAATAGCCAGCAGGATCGGAGTAGCTGTCAACGGGAGATGACATGACGATCTTTCAGACAGTCCTGGTGCTGGCCACGTTTCTGTGTTCGTTGGCTGCCGGCTTTCTGTTTGCCTTTGCGGTCGTGATCATGCCAGGCCTCAGGAGCCTGGATGATGGCGATTTCATTCGCGCATTTCAGGTCATCGATCGCGTCATCCAGAATAATCAACCGCTGTTCATCTTCGTGTGGGCCGGTTCGGTGCTGGCGCTGGTAGGGGCGGCGGTGCTTGGCCTTTGGGCGTTAAGCGGAGCCGATCGGCTGCTCGTCGTCGTTGCTGCGCTCGTTTATCTGCTGTGCGTGCAGCTGCCGACCGTTACCATCAACATCCCCCTGAACAACGAGCTCAAGAGGCTGGATCTCGGCACGATGAACGAGACGACGCGAAAGCGGGCGCGGGATGACTTCGAGCCCCGCTGGAATCGATGGAACGCAACCAGGGCGGCGTGCGCGAGCGTGGCGTCGCTCTTATTGATGCTGCTCCTCATCAGAGTGTGAACGCTCACGATTTCTGGACAGCTCGAACGTGGCGCTCGAGAAGGCCTACGGTCCCGTCGGTGAGAAGGGAAACGCCCGACCTCTCAAGCGGCGCCTGAGCGCGGGCGTTTCACGGCGTGTCTGACACGCGTCCTGGCGAGAGCCAGGATTCAACAATAGAGAGAGCGTTCGATTCAGACTCCGCGCATCAACGATGGGCCATCGAAGCTCCGCCCGTCGACGATGCGCACTATGAGCCCGGTGGTGTCTCCATACAAACCTCCACGTCTCGTCACGCGGTACCAGTACACCGATACGCCCGAACTGTTTCGTTGTCAAGGTGATCAAAACAGGGCACATGGTTCGCTGAAGGCGCAGGACGGTCGCGCGTTATCCAACGCGCGCCAGGCGGCGGACCGACAGACCGCCGAACAGCACGGTGACGCCGATGAGCACGGCCACCGCGATCCGCGGGTCCAGGAAGCGGAAGCCCGCGACGCCGGCGGCGGCGAGCGCCACCTGATTCAGGTGGAACGCCGGCCAGATCACGACCCAGGGCTCGAGGATCTTCGGTAACGGGAAGAACAGCCCCGACAGCCAGAGCATCGGCAGGAAGATGAGATTGGCGAAGGCTGGGGCGGCCGATCCGCTCGCGTAAGCGCCGATGAAGAATCCGATCGCGGCGAACGGCACGGCGCCGACGACCATGACGATTGCCAACCGAATCAACGAACCGGCAGTGAGCGCGACGCTGCCCATCGCGAGCGCCATGGCGATCACGCTCCCGACCGCGATGGCCGCGAACACCATCGACATGAGCAGCTTCGCGCCCAGGTATGAACCGGTGGGCGCCGGCAGCGCACGCTTCAGCTTCAGCAATCCCGCGTCGCGTTCTGCGGCCAGGCCGCATCCTATTTCGAACAGCGCCGGCCCCATGGCCGCGTACGCGCACCATCCGGAAAAGATGTACGCCGCCAGGTTGGGATTGCTGCGCACGTCCGGCGATGCGCCCGCGAGCAGCACGCCGAAGAAGAGATAGAGCATCGACGGCAGGGCAAGGAAGGGCAGCGACATCGCGGGCGTGCGCAAATGCTGCAGGACCTCGCAGCCGGCTTCGGACACATACGCGCGGATGACCCGGCCGACCGGCATGTCCGGCGGCGGGATGGCGGCGACGTGGGTCGCTGAAAAACTGTTCATGGCGTCCCTCGGAAAAATCAAGCCGCCTCTTTCGTGAGTTCGGCAAATGCTTCGCTCAGCCCGGCCGGACGTACTTCGAGATCCGTCAGGCCGCGTTCCGCGTCCAGCAGCCGACGGACGATGGCCACCGCATCGGTGACGGTAATGTGCAGCCGATGCGCGTCGCGGGTCGCGTCGATGACACCAGGCCAGGCTCGCACCTCGTCGACCGACAGCGCGGTCGCGCAGGTAATCCGCTTACGGCCGACGACGGCGCGCCCGTCGTCCACCGTTCCGGATGCGGCCACGCGGCCGTTGGTCAGCACCACCACGCGATCGGCCAGGGCTTCCGCTTCTTCCAGGTAATGGGTGGTGAGGACGATCGACGTGCCGGCGCGGTGGACTTCCCGGCGCCGTTCGGGCCGAGGAGCGCGACGAGCTCGCCGCGCCCGACGCGCAGATCGACCCGCGCGAGTGCGACGACTTCACCGTAGTGCTTGTGCACGCCTTCGAGCTCCGCGAGCCAGCGCCCGGGCACCGGCGCCGCGGGGACGGATTGCGGTCGTGGACCGCGAACGTATCGGCGTCCGTTGAGCAGGCCGCCGATGAACGTAAAACGAACGAATGCGTGATAGCTCCCAAAGAGCAGCGCGAAGCTCGCAACGAGGATCAGCGGGAAACTTGATGGCCCAGTGCCAGGGAAGATGGCCGACGAGCACCTGCAGCGCGGCCACGACCGGAAGGTGGACGAGGTAGAGACAGTTACGACGAGTCGGCGATGTACCTCCGGACCCGGCTTTCCTGCGACAGGAACCGCAGCGCGAAGCCGGTGATCGCGAAAGCCCACGACCAGATCGCCACGGTGTACGCCAGCGCATAGCCGAACGTCTTCAGTCCGGGAGAGTCAGGCACCAGCAGCGGCGCCGTGCCGACGAGCAAGAGGCAGATTGACGTGGCAACGATAGCATTCAGTAACTGCCACTTGACATATTCCCATATAGGAATATATAGATAGTTCATGGCCCGCGCGGCAACGACCTCTGACCCCTTCAATGCCGTAGCTGAACCGCGCCGCCGGCACATCCTGGAATTCCTCGCCGCCGAGGAGCGATCGGTCAATGACATCGCCGACGCGCTCGAATTGGAACAGCCGTCGGTGTCGAAGCACCTGCAGGTGCTGCGGAACGTCGGTCTCGTAACCGTGAGGCGCGACGGCCGGCGGACCTTGTATCGAACCAACGCGGAGCCGCTTCGCACGATTCACGACTGGTGCGGGATGTTCGCTCGACACTGGCGTGGGCAGCTCCGGCGTATCAAAGCACACGCGGAGGAAAAACGATGACCACGACCGCAGCCACCTCGGAGAACCAGACGTTCATCGTCACCGAAGAAATCACCGTGCGCGCCTCGCTCGAGCAGACGTTCGAGTCGCTCATCGCGCAGATGGGACGCTTCAACGAAACGCCGGAGGGCGCGCCGCTCCCGATGGTCCTGGAACCGTATCCCGGCGGCCGCTGGTATCGCGACCTGGCCGGTGACAACGGCCACCTGTGGGGTTTCGTCCAGAGTATCAAGCGGCCCGCGCTCCTCGAGATCTGGGGCCCGCTGTTCATGTCGACGGCCGCGACCTCGAACCTGATGTACCGCTTGAGTGAGACGCCGGAAGGAACGCTGATCAAGTTCACGCACACGCTCGTCGGGCCGTTCCCCGAAGAGCACCGCTCGCGGCTCGCATCGGGATGGGCCGTGCTGCACGCCCGAGTCCGCCGGGCCGCCGAAACCGCTGCAGAGTAGGAGGAATCCCATGAAGATGATCGACGGACTTCTCGCGGAGCTCGAGCAGGAAGCCGAAACGACGCGCCGCGTGCTCGAGCGGATACCACAGGCGCACCTGTCGTGGAAGCCGCATCCCAAATCGATGTCGCTCGGCCAGCTCGCGCTGCACGTGGCGACGGTGCCCGGAAACGTCGCGGAGCTTGCGGCGGTCGACACGGTTCCCGAGCCCCCGAGCTTCGTTCAGCCCGAGGCCGCCGCCACGTCGGAACTGGTGCCATCTCTGATGGAGAGCGTTGCGAAAGCGAAGCGGGCGCTCGGCGGCTTCGACGATGCGAGGATGGGGGCGATGTGGCGGCTACAGAGCGGCGGCCGGGAGCTTCTGGCTATGCCGCGCGTCGCGTTCGTTCGCTCGACCATGTTGAACCACTGGTACCACCATCGCGGCCAGCTGCTCGTCTATCTGCGGCTGCTCAATCAATCCGTGCCGTCGGTGTACGGTCCGACCGCTGACGAGAATCCGTTCGCGGCGCTCATGGCTTCTGACGGGCGAGTGGCGTGATGAACGCGCCCGGCTAATTTGCATCGCGATGAACGTGCAGGGCGGTCGGTCGCCGACGTTCAACGCGGCGTGCAGGCGTTTTTGACCGCCCGCTCGTCGGGCCGTCACTGAGGTATAATGTTGTTCCTTTCCTGAGCCTCACGGCCTGCTCCGGCCGCCAGCCTCATCAAAGTGGCTGGCAAGAAATGTCTTCCAGCCTTAGGCATCGACACGATGCGACGAGGGCTGTGATGCTGCCGAAACGTAGCCAACAGGCGCCCCCTTCTCACCACTGCCCGGCCTGTAATCAGCCGCAAACGAAGATTCAGCGGCGCCTGGGCGAGACGACGCGCGGGTCCACGATCTACGTGTGCGCGCGGAAAGGCGAGTGCAGCGTCGGTGTCGATCTCGCCAAGATAGAAGGATGGGTCGCGGTGTAGTCGGGCCGCCAGTCCCCTCAATCTGCGGGACGTCCTAGCCGCGGGACGTTTTACGCGTTTGGATCACCAGTAACTGGGCGCGAGTAATTCGCCGGCCCGCATCGCATCGGCGGCTTGTCGGCTCCCTCGCGCTTTCGGACGGAACCCTCAGTATCTTCGACGCGGATGGCGCGTCGATCGTCATTCATGCGTTGCCGGACGCGTACTGCCTCGATCCGACCGATCCGAATTGCGCAGGCGGAGGCCGCGCCGCCTGCGGGACCATCCAGCGCGTTCGATAAATTGTCCAACGAATCCGGCGTGACGTGGGATCGGTCGAGCGGTAACCGGCCGCCCAAGTGCAGGATCAGGGTTGAGCGCCGTTGATACCTCGGGTCATGGGCTCTGCCTCCAGCGGCCTACCGCCTTGGCGAGCGCGTAGACCGCCACGCCCGCGACGCCCAGTCCCATCGCGCGCTTCACCGATGTCGCGACGGGCGAGTCCGTCGCGCGTCGCCGTCGATAGGCCAGATGAGGCGTGAGATTCCGGCGTCGATCGGGATTCTGTCCTGCCCACTCCCAACCGGCATGCCAGGCCGATCGCTCCATGCCGGCGGCATAGGGGTTCGCGGTCGAGGCGTCAGGCGTCCACCGCGCCTTCGCCCCTTCCACCCATGCCGCTTTCCAGAGGCTTACGAATAGATCCGCATCGGCGTCCGGTGATGTGTGTCGGCGCCGCCCGAATCGGGTCAACCAGTTCGTCGATTGTCCAGGAGTTTCCATGGGGCGGGGTTGCGCTTGAAACCAGTCGGAGGTCCGATCGTACGAGTCGCAATTGCACCGATCAAGGTCGACGGTTCCGGCTCCGTCTCATATGGATGGCCAGCTCATGCATGCGGCCGCCGTTGGCGCTCGTTAGGGATCGCGGTACTCTGGTAGCGCCGCCTCAAACGCCATGATCAAGAAGGTCGCGATCGGCGCAGTTGTTGTCGTTCTGCTCCTGTCGGTCGTCAGCTTCTTCTGGGTCCGTGCGGTTTTTGCCCGGGACAACGTCCGTCGCGCGCTGGCGGCGCAGATTTCGTCAGCAATCGGCCAGCCGGTCTCGATCGAGAGCATCAGCGCCGGCATCTACCCGCGCGTCACGATCAAGCTCGGGGGCGTGACTATCGGGCAGCCGGTCCGCATTCAGGCGCGGACGCTGCGTCTGGGCACCGACTTGAGAGCGCTCCTGTCCCGTCAGATCGCACACGCCACCGTCCACCTGGACGGCGCTCGTGTCGAGCTGCCGCTTCCTCCGCTTGGCTCGACAACGCAATCGACTCCTCAGGCAGAGTCGAGCGGGTGGCCGGTCGAGATCGTGTCGATCGACGAGATCGTCTTGAACGGCGTCGAAGTCGTCAGCGGCGGTCGCACGCTCAAGGGCAACGTCGAGGCCGTGCCGCACGCGGCCGGCGTGACCCTGCGGACGATTGAGTTGTCCGCCGAGGACACACGCTTCTCCGGGACGGGTGAGATCAAGAATCTCGCCGGGCCGGTGGGCGACATCGCAATCCAGGCCGACACGCTGAATTTCAGCCGGCTGCTCGAGTTCCTTACGGCGTTCTCGCGCGACTTCGGTGCGCCGGGACCATCGCGCGCGGCGCCGGCAACACCCGCGCCAGCCACGGATCTCACCCTGACCCTCAGCGCCGCCCGCGCGACGATGGGGAGCCTGGCGCTGGAGAAGCTGAAAGGCCGCGCGCGCGTGACCGCAGAAGGCGTGGCGCTCGATCCCGTCGAGTTCGGTGTGTTCGGCGGCGGCTACAAGGGCACGATGAACGTAACGGCCGCGGCGACGCCGACCTTCCGGCTGAACGCCGCCTTGTCCGGCATCGACGTCGCGGCTCTGACCGCGTTTGCCGGCAGCCCGGGAGCGATCTCCGGACGAATGGCCGGGCAGATTCAACTCGCCGGTCAGGGAGCGGACGTCTCACAGGTCATGAACGGCACCCGCGGCACCGCGCGCGTCGACATTCGCGACGGCGTCGTGAAGCGGCTCGGTCTCGTGAAAACGATTGTGATCGCCACGTCGATGCGCGCCGATGCGAAGATGCCGGCCGCCGGCGGGTCGAGCGACGAGCCGTTCTCGCAGCTCGGGGCGACACTGGCGATCGCGAATGGAACGGCGCGGACGAACGACCTGCAGTTCCAGTCGCCCGACGTGCTCCTTCGCGCCGCCGGCTCGCTCCGCCTCGATGGCAGCGCGATCGATCTGAAGGGCGATGTGCAGCTTTCGGATGCGCTGTCTCGACAGGCGGGTCGCGATCTCGTGCGCTACACGCAGGAGCAGGGGCGCGTCACGGTGCCCGCGACAATCACCGGCTCCGCCCAGGCACCCGCCGTGCACGTCGATATGGCGAACCTGCTCCGTCGTGCGATGCAGAACAAGGTCAACGAAGAGCTCCAGAAAGCGCTCGGCAAGAAGTTCCGCGGGTTGTTCAAGCGCTGACCGTCCAACGAATCCGGGGCGACCTCCGTCTAAGCCTCCATTGACGGTCGACGACCGTCAGGGAGTTGCCTCTTGACGAATCTGGCCGGTGACATCGGCTACGCGCTGCGCCAGTTCTGGGTGGCGCGCGTCTTCACGATAACCGCTGTGCTCACGCTCGCGCTCGGCATCGGCGGCACGACGGCGATTTTCACGCTCATCCACGCCGTGATGCTGCGGTCGCTGCCGGTCAGCGATCCGGCGCGCCTGTACCGTATCGGGGATGGCAATAACTGCTGCGTCCAGGGCGGCCCGCAAGATCGGTGGGGGATGTATTCGTATCCGCTGTTCGAGCGGCTGAAATCGGAGCTGCCGGAGTTCGAAGAAGTGACGGCCTTCCAGGCGGGTAGTGGCCGCGTGAGCGTGAGACGGCAGGGCGTGGACACAGCGGCGCGGCCGTTGCGGTCCGAGTACGTTACTGGCAATTATTTTTCGACGCTCGGCGTCACCGCGTTCGGCGGCCGCGTGTTCAACCCGTCGGACGATACGCCGGCGGCGACGCCCGTTGTCGTCCTGAGCCACCACGTCTGGCGTGGAACTTACGGTGGCGATCCGTCGATCGTCGGCGCCACGCTTGTCATCGAGGGTCACCCGTTTACGGTCGTCGGCGTTACGCCGCCTGGTTTCTTCGGCGAGACACTGCGCGGCGATCCGCCGGATCTCTGGATTCCGGTCCACCAGGAGCCGCTCCTCAGCGGCGAGACCACCATCCTCAAGCAGCCCGTCTCCGCCTGGCTGCGCGTGATAGGTCGGCTCCGTCCGGCCGCGACAGTCGAGGGCGTAGGCCCGCGGATGACGGGGATTCTCCATCAGTGGTTGAAGAACGACTCGGGGTATCCCGCGAACTGGATGCCTGACGTCGTGCAGGGACTGCCGCAGCAGGTCATCGCGGTCGTGCCCGCGGGCGCCGGTGTCGGCGTGATGAAGGAGCAGTACGGCCGCAGCCTGCGGATTCTTCTCGCCGTGTGCGGGCTAGTGCTGCTCATCGCATGCGCGAACGTCGCGAACCTGCTGCTGGCGCGGGCGGTCGCGCGGCGCGGCCAGACCGCCCTCCGCCTGGCGCTCGGCGCATCGCGCCGCCGGATCATCACGCAGGCACTGATCGAGAGCGTTGTTCTGGCCGTTGCGGGCGGCGTCGTCGGGCTCGCGGTCGCGATCGGCGCGGCGCGGCTGCTGGTGGCGCTCGCGTTTGCTGGAGCCGTATTCGTGCCGATCGAGACCTATCCGTCGCCGATCGTGCTGGCGTTCGCGTTCGGTCTCGCGCTCGTCACCGGGATCCTCTTCGGCGCGGCGCCGGCGTGGTTTGCGACGCGGACCGATCCGATCGACGCGCTCAGGGGAGCGGGCCGCGCGACCGGGGATCACTCTTCGCTTACGCGCAAGGTGCTGCTCGTCGTGCAAGCCGCCGTCTCGGTTGTGCTCGTGGCCGGGTCGATGATGCTCGCGCGCAGCCTCGGGAACCTCGAGAACCAGGATTTCGGGTATCGGATTGAGGGACGGGTGCTGGTGGCGTTGAATCGGCCGCCCGCGACCTACACCGCCGACAGGCTCGCGGCGCTCTATCGCGATGTTGAAGAGCGGCTACGTCGAATACCTGGCGTTCGCGGCGCGGGGCTCGCGCTCTACAACCCGCTGACGGACAACTGGGGGGAGCTGGTGCTGGTCGCCGGCAAGCCCCTGCCGAAGCCTGGAGAGGCGGCCGGCGCGTCGTGGGATCGTGTCAGCGCGAACTACCTGCAGGACCTCGGCGTCCAGCTGGTTCGAGGCCGTTACTTCACTTCTACGGACAACGAGACCTCGGAAAACGTCGCCGTCGTGAACGAGGCGTTCGTGAAGCGGTTCTTCAAGAGCGACGAGGAACCGCTGGATCGGCATTTCGGTCTCGATCTGCCGGAGAACGTCAACAGTTATCGGATCGTAGGAATCGTGCGCGATGCGAAGTTCGCCGGCTTCGCGCTCGACCGCCCGGCCCGGCCGATGTTCTACGTGCCGCTCGCGCAGACCGTTGAATACGAGAACCCGTTGATGCGGCGCATCGAAACCGCATCGCATGCCGTGCGCGGCATCCTGCTCGTGACCGATCTCCCGCCCGCGACGCTCGAGCCGGAACTGAAGCGCGCGCTGGCCGCGGCGGATCCAAATCTCACCGTGACGAGCGTCAGGACGCTGCAGCAGCAGCTCGATCGATCCTTCGATCAGCAGCGCGCGGTCGCCAGCCTTGCCGGGCTGTTCGGACTCGTCGCGCTGGCGCTCGCGGCCATCGGCCTGTATGGCGTGACGGCCTACACGGTCGCGCAGCGCACGAACGAGATCGGCATCCGGATGGCGCTCGGCGCCGGCCGCGGGAAGGTCGTGGGGATGGTGCTGCAGGGCGCCTTCCGACGCGTGGCCGTCGGCCTCGCGCTCGGCCTGCCGCTGGCCGTCGGCGCCGGATACCTACTCTCGGCCCAGCTCTACGGCGTGCAGTTCTGGGATCCGTTCGCGCTGAGTGTCGGCGCCGCGTCACTCGCCACGTGCGCGTTCATCGCGGCGGTCATTCCGGCCCGGCGCGCGGCCACGATTTCCCCCATCCGAGCTCTCCGGACGAACTGATCGCCGACTTCCGGCTCGCTCTTGCCGTCGCCCCGGCGATCCGTGAGAATACGCGCGGTTCGGGAGGGGCGTCATGAAGAAGGCGAGCCGGACATCACAGCGTCGGATGACGCGCCGCGAGTTCGTCGGTGGGGCCATGGCGGGCGCGGGCGTCATTCTGGGAGCCCCCGCGCTCCTGCGCGGTCGGAACCTGAACGACAAGCTCGACATTGCGTTCATTGCCTCCGGTGGGCGCGCGATCGCGAATATCAAAGAGCTGACGATGACGCCGTGGGACGGCGGCGCCGCGCCGGCCGCGCCGCATCCCGATGAGAACGTCGTCGTTCTGTGCGATGTCGATCAGAACGCGCTCGACGCCGCGTCTCAGCGATTCCCCAAGGCCGCGAAGTTCAACGACCTGCGTCGCGTCTTCGACAAGCCCGACGCCTTCGACGCCGTCGTCGTTTCAACGGCTGAGCACACGCACGCGTTCGCGACGTACCTGGCGCTGACGCATGGCAAGCACGTCTACTGCGAGAAGCCGCTGACGTACAACATCTGGGAAGCGCGGCTGATCCGCGAAACCGCCGCGAGGTACCCGACGCTGTCGACGCAGATGGGCAACCAGGGGCACGCGTCGCCCACCCGGCGGACGATCAAGGAAATCCTGATGACGGGCGTCATCGGTCCCGTCCGCGAAGTCCATGTCTGGGCGGAACGAGCGTGGGGACTGCAGGATGCGGCGTCGGCCGAAAAGTTCGACAAGCCGCACGGCTTCTACAACGGCATCCAGATCGTCGAGCGGTTCAAGGAAGAGATGCCGACGCCGCCGACCAATCATTTCGATCTCTGGTTGGGACCTGCGCCCGTCCGGCCGTATCACGCCACGTACTTCCCCGGCCCGCGATGGTACCGCTGGTGGGACTTCGGCAACGGCACGATGAGCGATCTCGGAAGCCACCGGAACGACCTGGCGTTTTACGCGCTGGACGTGCGGGCGCCGCTCACCGTCGAAGCCGTGGCCGATCGTCCGGCGCATCCGGAGCTCGCGCCGGCGACGATGACGGTGACGTACGAATTCCCGGCGCGCGGCGCGATGCCGCCGGTGACGCTGACGTGGTACCAGGGCGAGGCCAGGCCGAAAATCTGGACCGACGGTGGCATCCCGCAATGGCTCGACGCCCAACTGTTCGTCG
>DATAEE010000158.1:0-45249 GCA_036258175.1 Vicinamibacterales bacterium | reverse complement strand
CGGCTGATGCCGGCTGTGGGCGGCGCGCCGAAGGTCCTCGCGAAGCTCTTCGGCGGCCAGGGCACGATCAACGTGCCGTCGTGGTCGCCTGACAGCTCACGATTTGCGTTTGTCAGCTATCGGTTGCTCGCGGCAAAGCCGTCGCCGAAATGATCGGAGTGCCCATCGATCGTAGCCGTTCGGCGCTCGCCTGCCTTTTCGTGATCGGAGTTACCGCGCTCGTTCCGGCGCGGCAGCAGCCGCAAGCCTCGAAGATCGTCGCGATCCGCGGCGCCACGGTGATTCCGGTCACCGGTGCGCCTCCCATACCCAACGCGACGATCGTCATCCGCGACGACCGCATTGCCGCGATCGGACCTGCGGCCGTAACCGACCTTCCGGACGCCGCGCACGTCATCGAGGCGGCCGGACAGTTCGTCGTGCCCGGCTTCATCGAGATGCACGCACACCTGTCGAAGCTCCGCGGCTCCGCGATGGGGCTTTTCGTCGCGAACGGGGTCACGACACTGCGCGACATGGGTGGCGATCACGAGGAACTGCTTCAATGGCGCCGTGAGATTCGCGACGGCCGGCGCCTGGGCCCGCGCATGCTCATCGCCGGTCCGTACCTGGAGTCCGCCCGGAATTTAGAGAGGATGCGGAAGGATCCTCCCGAGGCGCGCGTCGAACCGTTCGAGCGGCTGCGCATTCCGATCGGGTCGCCTGAAGAAGCGGCGCGGGTCGTGCAACGTCTCGCGGCAACGGAGCTGGACTTCCTGAAAATCCGGACCGTGCAGGATCGCGATACGTACCTGGCGATCAACCGCGCGGCGGCGGAGCATGGCCTGAAGCTCGTCGGGCATGTGACGGGGATCCCGCCGGATGTCGTCCTCGAAGCCGGGCAGGACTGCGTCGACCATCCGTTCTATCCTTCGGTCGACGGAACGCGCGACGAACGCTTGGAGACATGGCGGCGCTTCGCGCGCAAGGGCGTCCCCATTGTCCCTACGCTCATCACCCTGGAGGCCAGCCTCACGCCTTCAGACCGGTTGCGCGCCATCGTCGAGGACGAGGAGGGACGCATCGAGCCGCGGCGGCGGTACCTGTCACTGTTCACGATCCGGGATTGGCGAGAACAGGCCGTCGAGGCTTCCGACGAGCGGCGCGCCGCGCTCATGAAGCTGCGGGAGGTCGTCCTCCGCGACCTTCGCGAAATGCACGAGGCGGGGATGGACATCCTCGCCGGATCGGACGCCGCGGTCATCAATATCTATCCAGGCTGGTCGCTGCACGACGAGATGGCGCTCTTCGTCAAGGAAATCGGCATGACCGCCGCCGAAGCGCTCGAACGCGGCACCTGGCGCTCCGCACGTTTTCTCGGGCTCGGCGACTCGATTGGAACGATCGAGCGAGGAAAGATCGCCGACCTCGTCATCCTCGATGCCGACCCGTTGGCAGACATCGCGAATACACGAAAGATTGCTGCCGTGGTCCTGCGGGGCGTCGTTTATGACCGCCCGGCAATTGCGCGCATTCTCAGCGATGTTTCTGCGGCGCCGGATCGGCGGAAGGACGATTGGGGCCGCTCAGCTTCGCGCGGAGCATCGGCAGAGGGATCGAGCCGTCCTGCAGCACCGCGTCGTGGAAGCTCCGCGGGTCGAAGCGGCTTCCGAGACGCTCCTTCGCCTCGGCCCTGAGGCGCTCGATCTCCAGCGCGCCCATCATGTACGCCGTCGCCTGGCCGGGCCAGATGATGTAGCGGTCCACTTCGGACGCGATTTCGGCATCGCTCGCCAGGTGCAGCGCCTTCATGAAATCGATGGCCTTCTGTCGCGGCCAGCCGAACGCGTGCAGGCCGGTGTCGACGACGAGGCGGGCGGCGCGATAGGCGCGGCTCTGCCACATGCCCAGAAGATCCAGGTCGGACGAGTAAAGCTTCATCTCGTCCGCGAGCCGCTCCGCATACAGGCCCCATCCTTCGCTGAACGCCGCGGTCGAAATGATCTTCGTGATGAGGTGCGCGTTGGGCCGCTCCCGCGACAGCGACACCTCGAGGTGGTGACCGGGAATCGTTTCATGGAAGACGACCGCTTCCAGATCCGACTTCCGGTTGCCGATCCATTTGCCGGCGTTGATTTGATATTCGCCCGGTCGCTTCGCGTCGATCGTCCCGGCCTGATAGCGATCCGCGGCCGTCGGTTCTTCGACGAGCGGAATCGGCGTCACGATGACTTTCGTTTTCGGCAGTCGTCCGAACCACTGCGGCATCGCGGCGGCC
This sequence comes from Vicinamibacterales bacterium, assembly GCA_036258175.1. Classification (GTDB taxonomy): domain Bacteria; phylum Acidobacteriota; class Vicinamibacteria; order Vicinamibacterales; family 2-12-FULL-66-21; genus DATAEE01. The sequence goes on along the minus strand of DATAEE010000158.1, from coordinate 42,992 downwards.
GCACGCTCGGCAGCCTTCCGCGCCTGGGTGATGATGGCGTCGCGGTTGTCCCACTTGTATTGCGGCTGTTCGAGCTGGGTGAATGCCGCGTCCAGGTCGGACGTTTTGAACAGCCGCTCGGCGATCGCGCGCTCCGCGGTCTTGATGCGCTCGAGCTCCTCGAGCCCGGTCTTGTGTACCTCGTCCGCCGTCACCGCCATCGTCGTCATGTCGCGGAGGCGCGCCTTATAGCAGGCGGTGCCGGTCGGCAAGGCAGAGACGCCCACTGCTTCCCTCGCGCGAGGCAAGTACTCATCGCGAAGGAACGATTGATACCGACGGAACGCGGGCACGAGATCCTTCTTCACCATTTCACGCCAGCCTGCCGCGAAAGAATGTGACTTTGTGCGCTCGGCCGGACCGAAGTAAGGGCTCGAGTCGGCTGCGAAGCCGTCCATCTGCGTGATCACCTGCTGGACGTTGCCCCGAGGAGCCGAGTAGCCGCGACGGAGTCCCTCGCGCAGGTTCGCGATCTCGTTGTCGGCATAGCCCGCGAGCCCACGGAAGCGCGCGAGTGCCTGCTTCTGTAGCGGCTCGGTGTCGATCGGCTGGATCTGGGCGAGCTGGCCGTACTGTGCCTGCCATCCGCCCATCTGATCCACGTTCCACAGCTCGGCCTCGCAGACACGGTTGCCGATCGAGGTGTCGAGCGCTTCCCGGATGAAGCCTTGGATCACCCACTCGGGCCGCCCGGCGAGGCCCTGCTCGTCAATCGCGTTCAGGTTTTTGAGGAACTGATCCTCTTCGGAACGGCGCTTCGCGCGCGCGTCGAGCGAGTTGTCGCTCGTCCGGCCGTGGTCCGCGTCCGGCAAGCCGAGGTACGTGCCCAGCTCCGGCGCATGTCGCTTGACCGCCGCCACCATCTCGTCGGCGAGGGCGATGGTCGCGGCGGCGGCAGGCGGCTTGTCCGGCGTTTGATATGCGGTGAGCGTTATCCCAAGCGCGAGAAGGATCCCGAGGGTCTTGAGCATGATCAATTCTAGGACGAACACGCGGGGGCGCAGAGGAGGCAGAGGACGCAGAGACGACCGGGGACGAAGAGACACGGAGACGCAGAGGCACAGAGGGTTCAGGGATTTTTCAGTTGTCCGGCCGTCAGGCGGACGGCCCGGCGAAGCCGGGCCAGGCTGGAGCTCTCACTCAGGCCGCCGCGCTCCGCGCGGCGTCCGCGTGGCGGCAGAGCAAGTCAGACCGCATCCGTCCAGTCCGCCGAATCCGTGGTTGTCGTGACAAGTGAAGTCATCCTTCCTATCCTCCTGAAACTCACCCTAAAACGTTCTGGCACGTCTGGGATTCTGAGAGCGCATGAAAGTCCTCTGTGTCTCTGTGCCTCCCCGTCCCAGCCTTTTCGCAGCGTGCTCTGCATCCTCTGCGGCCTCTGCGTGGATCAGGGTAAGCTTTCCCAACCTTGCCCGCCGCCGATCCCACCACCCTCCTGTTCGTCTGCTTCCTCGGCGTCGTTCTGGTCGTCGTCTTCATCACCTGGCTCAAAATTCCGGCGTTCGTTGCGCTGGCGGCGGGATCGTTCTTCGTCGGGCTCGCGGCGCGTATGCCACTGGCGGAGATCCCGCGCGCGTTTCAGCAGGGCGTTGGCGACACCCTCGGATTCATCGCGGTGGTGATCGGCCTGGGCACGATCATCGGCAAGCTGCTCGCGGAGTCGGGTGGCGCGGTGGTCGTGTCGAGAGCGTTAGCGCGCGCGCTCGGTGAAGGACGGCTGGACTGGGCGATGATGCTCTCCGGCCTCATCATCGGGCTGCCGGTCTTCTTTCAGGTCGGCCTCGTGCTGCTCGCGCCCGTGCTGTTCACGCTCGCGCGAACGCGGCCGGGATCGCTGATTCGTCTCGGCATCCCGATGGTTGCCGGTCTGTCCGTGGCGCATGGTCTGGTACCGCCGCACCCGGGACCGCTGGCCGCCATCGAGCGGCTTGGCGCGGATACGGGCCGGACGCTCTTCTATTCATTGATCGTGAGCCTTCCCCTCGCGGTGGTCGCGGGACCGGTCTTTGGCCGCTTCATCAGCCAGCGCGTCCGCGTCGACGCCGGCGCGATGGCCGATCAGCTCACCGGAACGACCGGCGCCACGCGGCCACCGGGGCTCGGCATCACGCTCTTGACGATTCTGCTGCCGGTCCTCCTGATGCTGATCGCGGCGCTGGCTCAGGCTGCACTGCCGGCCGGCGCTGCTCGCCAGTGGCTTGGATTCGCCGGGAGTCCGCTCGTCGCCATGCTGATCGCGACGCTGTTCTCGATGTACACCTTCGGTCGCGCGTGCGGGTTCGAGCGCGCGCGACTGCTCCGCTTCGCCGAGGAGGCGCTTCCGCCGATCGCGAGCGTCCTCCTCGTCGTCGGCGCGGGTGGAGGATTTGGCAGAGTACTGGATGCCGCGGGTGTGGACACGGCAATCGCGCAAGTCATGGGAGGCCTGGCGCTCTCGCCGCTCGTGCTCGGCTGGGCGATTGCGTCGCTGCTTCGCCTGTCGGTCGGTTCTGCCACGGTCGCCGTGGTGACCGCCGCCGGTATCATGGCCCCGATCGCGACCGCGATGCCGGGTGTCAACAGGGAGCTGCTGGTCGTGGCGATCGGTGCGGGGTCGCTCATCGCGTCGCACGTTAACGACGGCGGCTTCTGGCTCGTGAAGGAGTATCTCAACATGAGCGTTCCGCAGACCGTTGCGACCTGGACCTTGATGGAGACGATCATCGCGGTCGCCGGCCTGGCCGGCGTGCTGCTTCTTGGCTTGGTGGCGGGCTGACGTGTGGGACGCGTTCATCTTCGACGTGCATCTCGACCTTGCGATGAACGCGCTCGAGTGGAACCGCGATCTGTCGCGGCCCATTGACGAGATCCGCGACCGCGAGCGCCACCGCACCGACAGGCCGGATCGCGGCCGCGGCACCGTGTCGTTCGCCGAGATGCGTCGCGGCGGCGTTGGTCTGTGCGTTGGCACGCAGATCGCGCGGTACGTGGCGCCGGGGAATTCCTTGCCGGGCTGGCACTCGCCAGAGCAGGCCTGGGCGATGACGCAGGCGCAGCTTGCGTGGTATCGCGCCATGGAGGTTCGAGGCGAGCTCGTCCAGATTCGGGACCGCGCAGGCCTCGACGGGCATCTCGCGCGATGGCAAGGCGCGCGGGCCGATGGACTGCCAATCGGCTACGTACTGAGCCTCGAAGGCGCGGACTCGATCGTGACCCTGCAGCACCTGGAGCAGGCGTACGCTGACGGGCTACGTGCCGTCGGCCCGGCGCACTACGGCCCCGGCGTTTACGCGCAGGGCACGCACGCGTCCGGCGGTCTCGGCTCCCGCGGCCGCGAGCTGCTGCGCGAGATGGAGCGGCTGGGAATCATCCTCGACGTCACCCATCTGTGTGACGACAGCTTTCGCGATGCCCTGGACCACTTCCGCGGCCACGTGTGGGCGAGCCACTCGAACAGCCGTTCGCTCGTGCCGGATGGCCGTCAGTTCTCTGACGATCAGATTCGCGAGCTCATCGCCCGCGATGCCGTCATCGGGGTGGCGTTCGACGCGTGGATGCTCGTGCCCGGCTGGGTAAGAGGTCAGACGACACCCGAGGACGCCGGCGTGACGCTCGAGACCGTGGTCGATCACATCGACCATATCTGCCAGATCGCGGGCAACGCGCGGCACTCCGGGATTGGATCCGATCTGGACGGGGCTTTCGGCCGTGAGCAGTGTCCATCGGACGTCCACACCATTGCGGATCTATCCCGTCTGCCGGGCGTACTCGCGGCGCGCGGGTACTGCAGTGAGGACATCGACAGCATCGCGCATGGCAACTTCATTCGGTTTTTGCAGACGGCGTGGACAGCGTAGCGCAGCCCTTTAGGGCTGCATTGGCGAATATGCAGCGTAGAGAATTTCTGAAGCAAAGCGCCGGCGCGCTGGCCGCCGCCGGGTTTCCTTCGTCCCCATTTCAGCTGCCGGATGCTCGCAAGCGGGTCGGCCTCATCGGCACGGGCTGGTACGGAAAGACCGATCTCTTTCGACTGATCCAGGTCGCGCCGGTCGAAGTCGTGTCGTTATGCGACGTCGACAGCAGGATGCTCGCCGATGCGGCGCAACAGGTCGCGGTGCGTCAGGCGTCGAAGAAGCCGCCCCGCACCTACACCGACTACCGCAAGATGCTCGCCGAGCGCGACCTCGATATCGTGATCGTCGTCACACCTGATCACTGGCACGCGCTGCCGACCATCGAGGCGCTCAAGTCGGGAGCGGACGTCTACGTCCAGAAACCGATCAGCGTCGACATCGTGGAAGGGCAGGCGATGCTTGCGGCGGCGCGTAAGTACAAGCGCGTCGTGCAGGTGGGAATGCAGCGCCGCAGCACGCCGCATCTGGTTCGCGCGCGCGACCGCGTGATCCGCGAGGGACGATTGGGAACGATCGGGCTCGTCGAGATCTACTGCTACTATCACATGCGCGCACGCGAGAATCCGCCCGACACAACCCCACCGGACTACCTCGACTACGACATGTGGACCGGGCCGGCGCCGATGCGGCCCTACAATTCGCTGGTTCACCCGCGCCGCTGGCGCGCGTTCATGGAATACGGCAACGGCATCGTCGGCGACATGTGCGTCCACATGCTCGACATGGTCCGGTGGATGCTGGACCTCGGCATGCCGTCGCGGGTCACGTCGTCCGGCGGCATTCTTGTCGACAAGGGCAGCAAGGCCAACATCTCGGACACGCAGACAGCGACCTTCGATTTCGGCGGGCTGCAGGTCGTGTGGACGCATCGCACCTACGGAGATCCGCCCGACCCGAAGTATCCGTGGGGCGCTACGTTCTACGGCGACAAGGGCATGCTCAAGGCGAGCGTGATGAGCTACGACTTCGTTCCGACGGCGAAAGACGGAACCCCGCTGCACGAGGACGTCACTTACGAGCTGGACCAGTTTCCCGAGGACCGCACCGAGAAAGATCTTGAGCGGCACGTCGCGCCTGCGATCCGCGGCCACATGACCGACTTTCTAAACTGCATTTCCTCGCGCGGCACGCCGGTCGCCGACATCGAGCAGGGCTACATCTCGACCTCTGCCTGCATCCTCGCCAACCTTTCGATGCGCCTTGGCCGCTCGCTTGCGTGGGATCACGCGCGCGGCGTCGTGATCGGTGACGACGATGCCAATCGCTTGCTGCGTCGTCCGTATCGCGCGCCCTGGATACATCCCGAGCCCACAGCGGTGTAGGCCCGACCTTCAGGTCGGGCGTGCCGGCGCTACCCGGATCTCCGCGTTGGCAAGGTCGTGCTCGTGCATCTCGCGGAGCTTGTACTTCTGAATCTTCCCCGATGCCGTCATCGGGAAGCCGTCCACGAAGCGGATCAGCCGGGGCACTTTGAAGCGCGCGATCCGGCTCTCGCAGAAGGCGGCCAGCGCTTCCACGCTGGTCGACGCTCCAGCCTTCAACCGGACTGCCGCCGCAACTTCTTCGCCGAACCACTCGTTCGCGAGGCCGTAGACATACGCGTCTGCCACCGCCGGGTGCTCGCGGAGGAGATCTTCAATCTCCTTCGGCGCGATGTTCTCGCCGCCGCGGATGATGAGATCCTTGATACGCCCGGTGATGCGCAGGTAGCCGTCGCCGTCGACCGTCGCCTGGTCGCCGGTCCGGAGCCAGCCGTCTGAATCGATCGCCGACTGCGTGGCCGCGTCGTTGTCGTGATACCCCTGCATGACGTTGTACCCGCGCACGCACAGCTCGCCCGGCTCGCCGGTGCGGCTCGTGGCTCCGTTGCCCGGGTCCACGATCTTGACGTCCATCTCCGGCAGCACGCGGCCGACCGTCTGCGTGCGCCGGTCCACCGAGTCGTCTCGCGCCGTCTGCGTGATTCCGGGTGACGCCTCGGTCAGACCGTAGGCGATCGTCATCTCTGGAAGGTGCATGTCGGCGATCACTCGACGCATCAGCGCTTCCGGACACAGCGACCCCGCCATGATGCCCGTCCGCAGCGACGAGAGGTCGAATGTCGCGAAGTCTGGATGCTCCAGCTGAGCGAGGAACATCGTCGGGACGCCGTAAAGCGCGGTGCAGCGCTCGCGCGCGACGGTCTCGAGCACTTTCCTCGGCTCGAAGAATTCGACCGCACACAGGCACGCGCCGTGAGTAAACGCGCCGAGCACGCCGATCACACAGCCGAAGCAATGAAAGAGCGGGACGCACAGGCACAGGCGATCCCGCGGCGTGAAGCCCAGGCCGACGCCGAGCCAGTACCCGTTGTTGACGATGTTCCGGCTGGAGAGCCGGACGCCCTTCGGAAATCCGGTCGTACCGGACGTGTACTGCATGTTGATGACGGTATCGAGCGTGAGGTCGCGCTCGCACGCGCTGAGCCGATCTTCGGAGGCGCGCTGCGAGTGGGTATGCAGCTCGTCGTACGGGACCGTTCCCGGCGGCGGATCTGCACCTATAAAGATGATGCGTTCGAGGCCGGCGTACGCACCGTTACCGAGCGCGCCGATGTCGCGGAGCACGTGTATGTAGTCGACATCCCGAAAGCCGCGAATCGTGACGAGCGTCCCGGTTCCACTCTGCCGGAGCAGGTAGTCGATCTCCTGGCCCCGGAGCGCGGTGTTGACCGTGACCAGAATCGCGCCGATCTTGGCGAGCGCAAATTGCAGCACGACCCATTCGGGAACGTTGGTCGCCCAGACCGCGACCCGCTCGCCCGGCTTGACGCCGAGCGCCAGCAAGCCGCGGGCGATTTCGCGCGCCTCGACTTCCAGCTGCGCGAAGGTCCATCGCGGGCCGCCGTCGCCATACACGAGCGCGTCGTTGTCGGGCAAAGCCTCGGCGAGCCGAGTCAGGAGTGCGCCGACGGTGACATCGCGATAGGGTGGCGTGACCATCGTCGTCCTTCAGCAGCCCTGAAGGGCTGCGCTACGCGCATTCTGTGGCACCAGCCTTCAGGCTGGTCATGGCGGCGTCTCAACCAATCGCTGCCGGTACACCTGCCTCGCGTGCTCGTAGGCTCTCCGCGCATCTTCTAGCTCAGACGCGCGAATCCGCGGCGACTTCTGCGTCCAGCACTGATTCACCGCGTTGAGGCACCATTCGGCGCTCCGGCGCGACGCGCGAACCGGCTTGCCGCCGACCAGCGCGAAGACCGGGTTGGTATGTGACGACGGCAGGATCCGGGCGGCAATCCAGCTGCTGCGATCGATCGCGACGTCGAACGTCAACGTCTTCATGGTTCCGTCGGCGAGCAGCCTCTGTGACGCGACTGGCGTGCCGTTGACGACGATCTCGACCGGCACTTCCCGGCTGTCCTCGATCCTGGCGCGCTCGAGATCCCAGTACGGCTGTTCGTCGTACCGCTTCTGATGGATCGATCGATCGGGGAGCGGGTCGAGGTTCGCCGCCGCCCTCACGGTCACCTTCACGCGGCCCGGCTTGTCGAGCCGGATCTCGCTCTCGCTCGTCCCCGCCTCGGCGCCGTTGACGCTGAAGTCCAGCAGATGGCTCCGTCCGTCCGACACGTAGTTCCGGCCCGCCTGCACCGCGTCAATCCATTTCCGGTACGTCAGCGGCGCCGCAACCTTGGCGTACGACCGCGCGAGGCCAACGCGATCGTCGGTGATGCATGGAAAGTCCGTCTCGCCGCTGATCCGCGTCCTGAACCCGACGTTGAGGATGTGATACCAGATGTTCAGCTCCCAGACGTATGGCGTGTCGCCGGCGGAGATGAAATCCACGGTATCCGGGTGTGTGACGTCGACGATGAACTCGTTGGCACCGATGCCGTCGAAGCCGGGCAGCTCGTCGTTCGGAAGCTCGCGGCTGCGGACTTCCAGCCCCCAGCCGGAATGCGCGAAACCGACGACGCCGCCCTGCGCTCTCGCCCAGCGAAGAATCGGCAGCGTCCACGTCGGCCAGTCCTCGAGCCGCTTCGTGCCGGGATAGTCCTGATCTTTGAGGCCAAGCAGCACGAGGTGACCCGCATGGCTCGAGGGAAAGCCCGAGATCTCGACGTCGTAACGCATCAGCCGATCGAGCTGCGACAACGGATGATCCTGCGCGCTGAAGAACTTTTTCTGGTGATAGTACGACGGCCCCCAGATCAGCACTGACGCCACGTTGAGCGCTTCACCCGCGATCTGCGGCCACATGTCCTCGGGCTGCACGCCTTCGGTCGGGTTCTCGTAGTGCGAGCATCCCGCCGAGTGCACGTGATGATCGCCCGAGTACCAGCCGTCGCGCGCGGGATCGATCCACCGTTCGAGCCGGAACGAAAGCTCCTGCGGACCGGTGACGTCGACGCGCCGCGTTTGCGGGACGTACTCTGGGCCACGCCCGACCGTGACCGTGAACCTTCCCGAGGGCAGACCGATCATCTCGCCGTCGGCGCGATATACCTGCGGCTGGAAGAAGAAATCGGGCGCGATCCGCTTCGAGATATTCGGGTAGATCCGCTCCGCTTCGTCTCGAATCAGAAAGCTCGCGGTCGTCGGCTTGCCCTGTTCGTCCTGCACGCGCAGGCGAACCGGATGCGCGCCGTCCGCCGTGAACAGCACCTCGATGTCGTTGCGAAACCCGACGTCCTGCGACCCCTGGCCGACGTGAAAACTCATGACCGCCGATCGCTGTCCCGCATCGCGGCTGTAAATCTGGAGGATGAGATATTCGAGCCCGAGACCCGACAAGCGCTGCCGCATCGGCGGCCGATCGAAGATCGTGATCTCTGCCCATCGCTCCCGCACCTGCGCGTCGGTCAGCTCCATCTTCGGCTCGGGACTCCCACGCGACGGGATGTACACCCGGCCGCTGTTCGGGCTCTGGACCGTCATCGGCGCGGTGACGCCCGCTTCGTTGCGTACCTTGATCAGAAAAAGGCGCGTTCCGCCCTGCACGAGTACCGGCTTCGCTGCTCCCGGTTCGACCGACACACGGCTTTCGGGGTTGATGCGGACGGTCGTCAGGACGTGGCGGTCGAGGACTGCCTGGAGGCGCGCCGCGGCCGCGGTTTCGTCGGGGAGCGCGACGGCGTGATTGATCGCGAGATGATCCGCCGCCGGAAGCGGTTGTCCCAGATACCGCAGGGCGCTCTCCAGCCGCCGGACCTGCTGGGCCAACGGTTGCAGCGGTACCCCGAGGCTCGCGTCAGAGCCCTCCCGTTGTTGGGCAGGCAGGCTCAGGGTGAGCCCCAGAAGGAACGTCAGCAGCATCGCCGGCGCCAGAGCCGATTTGGGCAAGGCTCGTATATTATCGTCACCCCGTGAACAGACAACGCCTCTTCCTAGCCAGCTGCATTGCGCTCATCGCCACGGCCATGTCGTTTGCGATTCGCGGCGACATCATGGGCGACGTCCAGCGCCTCCTCGCCCTCGACGACGTCCAGGTCGGCTGGATTCTGGGCGCGGCGTTCTGGGGTTTCGGCCTGTCGATCCTCGTCGGCGGGCCGCTCTGCGACGTGCTCGGGATGGGCACGATCCTTCGCCTCGCGGCCGCCGGCCACATCGGCGGCGCGCTGCTGACGGTCTTCTCGACCAGCTTCGAGATGTTCTTCGCATCGACCGTCATCGTCGGGATCGCGAACGGGCTCGTCGAAGCCGCGATCAACCCGCTGGTCGCAACGATCTATTCCGAGGACAAGACGCGTCGCCTCGTCGCGCTGCACGCGTGGTTCCCGGGCGGGATCGTGATCGGCGGTGTCCTCGCGTTCGTCTTCACGCAGGTCGGGCTCAACTGGCAGGCCAAGACGCTGATGCTGCTGATTCCGTCGGTGATCTACGCGGTGATGGTGATCGGGCAGCAGTTCCCGGCAACGGAGCGGAAGGCCGCCGGCGTGCCGCTCGGCGAGATGGTCGCCCAGGTCGGCCGCCCGCTGTTCCTGATCATCTGGATCGCGATGTGGATTACCGCCGCGACCGAGCTCGGTCCCGGCGCGTGGATTCCCACGATCTTCAACCGCGTGATGGGCAGCTCCGCGCAGGCCGGAATCCTCGTCGTCGTGTGGATCAACGGGATCATGTATCTTCTGCGCCAGTTCGGCGCCAACGCCGCGCACGCGATCTCGCCGGTCGCGCTCATCGCCGTCACCGCGATCCCCGCGGCCGCCGGACTCTATCTCTTCAGCCTCGCCAACAGCACCGCCGCCGCCTTCGGCGCGGCGACGCTCTTTGCCGCCGGGGTCGCGTTCTGGTGGCCGACGATGCTGGGCATCACGTCGGAGCGGTTTCCGCGCGGCGGTGCGCTGCTGCTCGCGATCATTGGCGCGACCGGGAGCTTCTCGACGGCGATCGCCGGTCCGATCATGGGCTGGATCAGCGAGACGTACGGCGCCGATCGCGTGCTCGCCTATTGGGCGCTGCTGCCCGTGGCGCTCGTCGCCATTTTTGGCGGGATCTATCTCTACGACAAGGGGCGCGGCGGCTACGCCGTCGAGAAGCTGCCAGGCCAGGCGGCACGATCCGCCGCGGGCGGACGCCATTGACGACCGATCGGATCGGCCGGCTGTCGCATCCGATCGTTCAGCTCTCACTCGATCTGACGTCGCTCGAAGAGGCGCTCGACACCGCGGCGATTGGCGTCGACGCAGGTGTGGACTGGCTCGAGGCGGGGACGCCGCTGTTGCTCGCTGAAGGGTTGCACGCCGTGGAAGCGCTGCGCGCGCGGTTTCCCGACAAGCCGATCGTCGCCGATCTCAAGACCATGGACGGCGGCTATCTCGAAGCCGAGATGATGGCGAAGGCCGGCGCCGATCTCGTCGTCGTCATGGGTCGGGCGCACGAGGCGACGATCCGGCGGGTCGTCGACGCGGGCCGCGACTTCGGCATCAAGGTGATGGGCGACAACCTGGCGGCCGACGATCGCGTCGCGTGCGCGCGATGGCTCGAGCGGCTCGGCGTCGACTTCATCGTGCACCACATCGGCTACGACGAGCGGAACATGATTCACGGCCTCAGCCCGCTCGACGAGCTGGACGCCGTCGTCGCCGCCGTGTCGATCCCGGTCCAGGCGGTCGGGGGCCTGTCGATCGAGCAGGCGATCGAATGCCCCGCTCACGGGGCGCCGCTCGTTGTCATCGGCGCGCCGCTCGTGATCGACGGCGCCGCGTTCCGCGCGGCCGACGGTGATCTCCTGCCGCGCCTGAAACAGATCTGCGAGAGGATAAAGGCATGCTCGCCGTCGTCCACTACGCGCTCGAGCCGAACGCGGTAGAGCTGCGGGACATCCCGGTCCCCGAGATCGAAGACGACGAGGTGCTGCTCGAGGTTGGCGCGGTCTCGGTCTGCGGTTCAGACGTACACCAGGCGAGGAATACGCACTCCTGGCCGGTGCAGACGCCGGTCGTTCTCGGTCACGAATTCGGCGGCGTGGTCGCGAAGGCCGGCCGGGCGGTTCGCGGATTCAAAGAAGGCGATCGCGTCGTCAGCGAGACGGCCGCGCGTGTCTGCGGCGAGTGCCTGCTGTGCCGCACGGGACGGTACAACCTGTGCCCGCGGCGGAAGGGTTTTGGTTACGGGATTGACGGCGCGATGGCGCGGTGGGTGCGAGTGCCGGCGCGGTGCCTCCATCGCATTCCCCCTTCGCTGCCGTTCGAGATCGCGTGCCTGTCCGAGCCTCATGCCGTCGCGTATCAAGCGATGTGCGTGAACTCGACGATCCGGCCGGGCGATCTCGTCGTGATTCTCGGCCCCGGGCCGATCGGTCTGCTGTGCGCGCGCATGGCGGCTCTCTCGGGCGCCGATCCGTTGATCGTGGCGGGCCTGTCGGCGGACGGTCCGCGTCTGGAGGCGGCGCGGCGGCTCGGTGCGACGCACACGGTTGACGTCCAGACGGAAAACCTCGAAGAGGTCCTGCGTTCGCACTCGTCGCTCGGCGCGGATCTCGTCTGCGACGCGTCAGGGGCGAGCCGGCCGCTCGACGTCGCGCTTCGCCTCGCGAGGCCGGACGGCCAGGTGACGAAGGTCGGCTGGTCGCCTGACGCCGTGCCCGTGGACATCAACCCGCTGGTCCAGCGGAATCTGCGGCTGCAGGGATCGTTCAGCCACAACTATCCGGTCTGGGAGCGGGTGATCCATCTGCTCGACCGAGGCCTGACGAAGGCCGAAACCATCGTCGGCCTGCGCGCGCCGCTCGACGGCTGGCGCGAGGCTTTCGATGCGATGCACGACGGACGAGTCATAAAATCGGTGCTGATTCCATGCCCTCTCTCACCAACAAAGTCGCCCTGATCACCGGCTCGACGTCGGGGATCGGCCACGGCATCGCCGAACATTTCGCCTCGCTCGGCGCGCGCGTCGTCGTGCACGGCCTGGAAGAGGCTCAGGGACGAGAGGTCGCGGCGCGCTTGAGCCGCGAGGGTCAGAAGGCGGAATTCGTCCCGGGGGATCTCTCGGACGTCGACTCGTGCCGGGGAGTTGTCCGGCAGACGATCGCGCGCTGCGGCGGCATCGACGTGCTCGTCAACAATGCGGCGACCACCGCGCGCGCCTTCCTCGAGGACGCGCCGGTCGAGCTGTGGGACTTCGTCATGCACGTCAACGTGCGGGCGCCGTTCCTCTGCCTGCAGGAAGCGGTGAAGTCGATGAAGGCTCGGGGCGGCGGGTCGATCGTCAACATCGGGTCCATCAACGCCTACATTGGCGAGCCGAAGCTCGGGCCCTACTCGGTCTCGAAGGGCGCGCTGATGACGCTGACGCGAAACGCGGCCGCGGCGCTGAACAAGTATCGGATCCGCGTGAACCAGATCAACGTCGGGTGGACGTTGACGGAAGGCGAACAGCGCGTCAAGCGCGAGGAGGAAGGGAAGGGTGACGACTGGCTTCGCGAAGCCGTCGCCACGCGTCCCTTCGGGCGCCTCCTGACACCGCTGGACATCGCCTTCGCGGCCGCGTACTTTGCGTCGGACGACAGCGCGGTCGTGACCGGCACGGTAATGGATCTCGAACAGTTCCCCGTCGGCGCGCCGGAGAACCGGTAGACAGCGGACGCCGTGCCTCCGCGGATCAGCGTCTTCCCCAAGTGCTATTTCGACGAGCTCGCGGACGGGCGCATGCCGTTCGAAGGCTGGATTCGTCAGGCGGCCACGCTCGGCGGCGAAGGGGTCGAGCACTACGACGGTTTCTTCCGCAGCCTGACACCCGCAGACATCGATCCGATCGCACGGGCGATGGACGAGACCGGCCAGATCACGTCCATGATCTGCTTCTCACCCGATTTCACGCATCCCGATCCGGAGGAGCGGAAGCGAGAGGTCGCCCGGCAGAAGGCCGCGATCGATCTCACGGCCTGCCTTGGCGCGCGGCATTGCCGGACGCTCAGCGGCCAGCGCCACGACGGACTGACGCGCGCCGATGGCGTCGCCCGCACGCTCGACGGCATCCGTCGCTCGCTCGAGCACGCGGAGCGCTGCGGCGTCGTGCTCTGCATGGAGAATCACTACAAGGACGGGCTGTGGCGCTACCCGGAGTTCGCGCAGCCCGAGGACATCTTCCTCGAGATCATCGAGCAGATCGACTCGCCGTTCTTTGGCGTCCAGTACGATCCATCCAACGCGTGGCTCGGCGGCTACGATCCGATTCGCTTTCTCGAAAAGGTCCGCCATCGTGTCGTCACGGTGCACGCTTCCGACCGGTCGCTCGCGCCGGGCGCGACGATGGACGATCTGAAAAAGGCCGATGGCGCTACCGGCTACGCCGCCGCGCTCCGGCATGGGGAAGTCGGCAAGGGACTGATCGACTACGACGCCGTGTTCCGGTTGCTCGCTGACGCTGGATTCGATGGATGGATCTCAATCGAGGATGGGATGAACGGGCTCGAGGAAATGCGGAGGTCTACCGAATTCCTGAAAGCGAAGAGGGTCCAATACTACTTTGAACGAGGTTAACGATGAGTTGGCTCAACGATCTCGGACGCGATGTCCTCAGCGCTCGACGCGTGCTCGCGAGAAACCGGATGTTCACGCTGATCGCGGTCGTGACGGTCGCGCTCGGCATCGGTGCCAACACGGCGATCTTCAGCGTTGTCCACTCGGTATTGCTGCGCCCGCTGCCTTACAAGGATGCCGATCGCATCGTCGGCCTCTATTACCACCAGCCGGTGGAGGAATCGCCCAATGGCGTGCCGCGCCGACTGAGAGTCGGCCTGAGCGTCGCCAATCTCATCGAGCTTCGACAGCGGACGCGCGCGATCTCGCACGCCGGCGCGTCCACGCTGTCGTTCATGATCATGACCGGCGGCGAGGAGACGACCCGGCTCGAAGGCGCGCGCATGTCGCCCGCCATGTTCCAGATGCGCGGCGTCCGCCCGCTTCTCGGCCGGGTGTTCGATGAAACGGACGAAGCGCTCGGAGCCGATCCCGTGGTCATCCTCAGCCACGCGACGTGGCGCCGGTACTTCGGCGCCGATCCAAACGTTGTCGGCAGGACGGTGACGCTGGACGACGTGTTCGCGCGCGTTCCGCCCTCGTCCGAACGCGTCCCGGCCCGCGACCGGCGCCGCCCCTTCTCGATCGTCGGTGTCATGCCCGAGACGTTCGAGGCAGGAGGGCCCAACCAGTTCTGGATACCGTTCGGGTTGACGGCCTCGGCGACGGCTCCGAGAGGCAACCTGGTGGCGCGTCTGGCGGACGGTGTCTCGCCGGCGGCAGCGGCCGCGGAAGTCGGCGCCATCGTCCGCGAGATGCACGCGCGCGGACAACCAGCGCGCCCGTCGACTGCCCAGGGTGCAGGGCGGTATGAATTCGTCCGCCAGCAAGATGAGATCGTTGCGCCCGTGAAGCCCGCGCTGTTCGTGCTGATGGCCGCGGTGGGATTCGTTCTCCTGATCGCCTGCGTCAACGTCGCGAACCTCGTGTTCGCCCGCACCGCGTCCCGGGAGCGCGAGATTGCCATCCGGATCGCGATCGGCGCCGGCCGAGGCCGCGTCGTCCGCCAACTCCTGACCGAGTGCCTTGTCCTGGCGCTGCTGGGAGGCGCTGCCGGCACCGCGCTTGCCTTCGGCGCGATTCGGTTGCTGCGAAGTATTGGCACGACGCTGCCTCGCATGGATCTGGGGATTCAGCTGCCGTTTCCGAGACTCCACGAGATCAGCGTCGACGCAACCGTTCTGGCCTTCACGATCGCCGCCTCCTTGCTGACCGGCGTGATCTGCGGACTGGCGCCGGCGCTCCGCTACTCGGCCGCGGTACGTCTGGATACGCTCAGGAGCCTTTCGCCTCGGAGCCGCGTCCGCGGACTGCTGATCGCGGCCGAGGTGGCCATGGCGATCGTATTACTCGTCGGCGGCGGGCTGCTGATTCACAGCTTCGTCAAGCTCTCGACCGTCGATCTTGGTTACGACCCCTCTAACGTCCTGACCTTTCAGGTCGGGCTGCCGTGGGAGCGCTATTCAAACGTGCAGCTGCGGACGTTCGCGGAAAACCTGATCGAGCGGCTCCGATCCGTTCCGGGCGTGCAGGGAGCGGCGTATGGCCGTCAGCTGCCGTTCGTGGCGATTACCGAGACGTTCTGGTTCAGACGAACGCCGGAGCTCGCGGATCCGCCTCCGCCGCCGGATCCTGCGAAATCGACCGACGCACGCGTGGTCAGCCAGGACTACCTGCGCGTGATGGGCATCCTCGTGATCGCGGGTCGAGGATTCAACGAGGGTGACGGGCCGAACGCCGCACGCGTCATGCTGATCAACGAGGCGGTCGTGCGCCGCGACTTTCCCGGCGAAAACCCGGTGGGCCAGTTCGTCTTCGCGGGGCGGGACTCGATTCCCTGGCAGATCGTCGGCATCATCCGCGACGTTCGGCAGGCGGGCCAGGACCAGGCGCCACGGCCGCAGTTCTTCGCCGACTATCGCCAGTGGCCCGAGTCGGATCGCGTGATGTTCACATTCCTCGGACCGTACTACGCGCTTCGCGTGGACGGCGACACCGGTCTGGTCGTCAGTCAGGTGCGCGCCGTGGCGCGCCAGCTCGATCCGCAGGCCGGGCTGTTCAACGTCGCCAGCATGGACCAGCTCGTCGCGAACCGGATCTCCCGGCCGCGGATGTACGCCGTCCTGACGGGAATCTTCGCAGCGGTGGCGGTCGCGCTCGCCGCCATCGGCATCTACGGCGCGCTCACGCACTCGGTGGCGCAACGCACGCGCGAGATCGGGATCAGGATGGCGCTTGGCGCGCACCGCGCGGAGGTGATGCGGCTCGTGTTGCGTCAGAGCCTGTTGTGGACCGTGGCCGGCATCGCAGTCGGACTTGCGGGCGCGTCGGCGCTGGCACGATATCTCAGCGGGATGCTGTTCGGGGTGACGCCGCTCGACCCAGCGACGTTCGTAGCGGTATCGGCGCTCTTCGCGCTGATTGCGATGTTCGCATCGTACGTGCCCGCGCGTCGGGCGACGAGGGTCGATCCGATCATCGCGTTGCGATGCGAGTAGTCGCCACCTGGCAGGCGGGAACCGGCGGCCCCGCGGGTGTCGGAACGCTCTGGCATTCGTCCCGCAAGGCCTCGACGCTGCGCAGCCCATCGCGCTCGAGCACTCCGCGCTCGATCAGCGCCCGGACGTTCTCGCTGTTCCGGAATTCCGCGAGCAGCGCGCGGCGCGGGCTCGTATACGCCTGGTCCATCGAGTAGACCAGGACCGTGTCCATCACCGTGCCTTCTTCGGTGTTCGTCTCCTGGAAGCGGCGTCGGAAATCCGCGAGGACCGGGGCGAACGACGGATCGTCCCACCGTTCGGCACCCGGTTCGAGGCGCAGGAAATCGTTCAGCACGGCATCGAACGAAGGGCTGGCCGGGTGGCGCCAGAACGCGACGTCGGCGCCAAACTCGCTGACGTAGTGTGGCAGGTAGAGCGTTCCACGCGCCGGAACGCGATCGACGAGCGCCGGGTTGAACCGCCGGACCTCGTCGCGGGAGAGACCCGTTTTCTTGATGATCTCGGTCAGCGAAATCGCGCGCGGCGTCCGCATCGCGTAGATCGATGTCTGCGGCATGGACGCGATCACGTTCCTGACGTTGAAGGTGTTGCCGAACACCATCTCCGCATACAGATACGAGCGCGGGCCGTAGCTCTTGTAGACCTCCTCATAATCCTTGCCCGGCAGCGTCCGAAGGTCCCGGGCCAGCTTCGAGCCCAGGAAATATCGTGCGCGGACGTCGGTGGCCCCCATCTGCTCGCCGGTGATCAACGTCCGTCCGACGTTCGTGCCACCCGCGTTGTGCTCAGACAGCGCCGGAATGAACGATCCGTACTTCGTGGCGAGCACCGAGAGGTACGCGGCGCAGTACGGCGCCTGCGTCGTCTGGTTCCGCCCCTCGATGGGCACCGGCGAGAAGTAGTTCAGCCGTTTCCAGTTTTTCTGCAGCCACTGGCAGAACCCGATCGCGTTAGCTTCGGAGCGGCGCGTGCCGTTCAGGCCTGACTCAAAAATGACCTGAGCCAGGCCGATTTCCGCGGGCACGCCGAACCGCTCGTAGATCGTGCCCCACTCATCGAGAAAGGCGCCGTATCTCGGCGCATTTTTCAGCAGCGCATCGCCACGCGTCGAGTTGTGCACCACCGGACCGACGGCTCGTTCGAAAATCACCGCGACGTGGTCCCGTCGATCGCTCAGTTTGCGGGGGAGGTAGAGGCCGTCGAGGATGCGATCGAGCTCGGGATCGGACCAGACGGCCCTCCGCGTCCAGTCCCCTTTGGTGGGAAACGTGACGAGCAGCCGGCCGTCGACTGCGCTGCCGTACGCGATTGAGCCATCGGGAAGCGTAAAGACGTGCCGCCAGAACGAATAGCCGGGCCTGAAGGTTTCCATGGCCGCGACGTCGGCGCGCCAGCGTGTTTCGCCGGGGCTCGGCTCGCCGGTTTGCGCCGCCGTCATCGTCGCCGCCTGCGCGTTCGCGCGGCGTGCGACGATGTTCCACGCCGCCAGGGAAGTGGTCGCGGCGAGCGCGCCGAGCGCCAGAACGACCTTGATTCTCATCGGGAAGCAGGAAAATCCTGCAAGCGATGCGCCCGCGCACAGGCGCGAGGAACAGCCGTCAGCAGAGGGATTTAGAGCGGTGTGTCGAAATCTGGATCAGGGGCCGGTGACGAGTTTGAACCACGGATCCAGGAATTGCGGACACCAAATCTGTACTCCACGGATGCACACGGATAATCACAACCACGGATGACACGGAGTCCACGGATGCTTGAACGGTTTTTCACGGACCACGGATGGCACGGACTCCACGGATTCTGGTTCATCTCGAACCAGCAACCAGACGGCAGTAGACAGATCCGCTTCGTCGTGGACTTGCCGGCGAATCAGCTGGGGCCCGGCTGGCGCGAATGTAATACTGTGGGTGGCCTGCCGCCTTTGGCGACAGGCACGGACGCACTGCCAGTTGCGAACACCGTCTACGGCGGCGTTTCCTGCAACGTCTGTGGCTGATCTTTGCAGCGAGGGAAAGTCATGAAGCCACTACTGCTCTTTACACTGGTGGCGTCTAGCGTGACCGTGTTGGACGGTCAAAGCCTGCGGGAACGCGCCAAAAATGAAGGCGGCACGATTGAAATCACCGTATTCGAGAACCAAGGTGTCGCGACTCTGCCCTACTTGGTACGCAATTCGGAACTAGTGATACATGCACAGATCCAGGTCGGCCAGAACGGAGCTCACTCGCGACGAGACTATGGTCTTCACCGAATACCTGCTCGTGCCGATCCAGACGAAAAAGAATTTTGTGAGTCCGGTCGCTAGTCGTCCGGGCATGTTGACGCCACTCGTCGCCCGCAGGTCGGGTGGCGTCTTGATCGAGGGCAAGTATCGGATCGTGACGCACGCCGACTTGTTTCCAGAGTCGGAAGCCCTGAAGCCCGGTGAGGAAGCGGTCCTTTTTCTTAGCAGATACGCGAATGAGCCGTTCTACTATTTCGTTGGAGGCCCGTACGGCATGTTTCGCGTGAAGAATGGCCGAGTCGAAGCGATGACTAAGGCCGTCGCCCGTCAGCGCCAGGACTCGCCACGGGTCCTGGAAACGTTCTTAAAGGACGTTGAATTGCTGATCCAGCCCTAAGCTCGCCGCAAATCAGGTTTGTCAGGGCTCTCCGAATTAAGCGAATCCGCGCCATCCGTGAGATCCGTGGTCGTCAAAAAAGGAGATGGTTCGATCCGTCAAATCCGTGGTCGTGAAATCGGGATCCGTCGCAATCCGTGGCCCGACAAGATCCTAGCCCGACCATCCGTGGCGGTATTCGCGCTGCAGGTACCGGTTCGCCTCGGCGACATTCGTGATCTTGAAACCGGCGCTGTCCCACAGCAGGCGTTCACCCGTGCGCGCCGCGACGTTCCCCAGCAGCACAGTCTCGGTGACGCCGGCGGTGAATTCGAAATTCGCGCCGCCTGCGGGGCCGCCTTTGCAGGCGTCGATCCATTCGCGATCGTTCCCGGGCGATCGCGCCAGCGTTTTCAGCGGCTGTTGAAATGCCTGCATCCGTGCGGCCGGAATCAGCCGTGGTTTCGCGCCGTTGAAGCCGCACAGAATCTTTCCCTGATCACCGATGAAGAGGAGCCCTTCCGCGTCGAACGTCTCGTCGAGCTCCTCGGGCCTTTTCGGTTTCAGCCCGCCGTCATACCACGTCACGCGAACTGGCGGCATATCTCCGCGCGCGGGGAACTCGAAATGAATGATAGACGCCTTCGGGAACGTATCGGCCAGCCGCTCCGTCGTGCTCGCTTCGATGCGCGTCGGTGGTCCCAGCTTCAGCGCGCGGACGATGGTGTCGAAGCTGTAGCAGCCCATGTCGCCGATCGCGCCGGTGCCGAAGTCGTACCAGCCGCGCCACACGAACGGCTGGTACACGTGGTTGTACGGCCGCGCGGCCGCGGGCCCGAGCCAGAGGTCCCAGTTCAAGTACGACGGCACCGGCTCCTCGGCGTCCGGCTTCGGGATCCCCTGCGGCCAGAACGGACGGCTCGACCAGTTGATCACCTCGCGGACGGGCCCGATTGCGCCGGACCAGATCCATTCACAGAGCAGCCGCGTCGCTTCTGACGCCTGATTGCCAATCGCGACCTGCGTCGCCACGCGCGTCTCGCGCCCGACCTCCGCCATCCGCCGCGCTTCGAAGACCGAGTGCGCCATCGGCTTCTGGCAGAACACGTGCTTGCCCGCGCGCATCGCCGCGATCGCCATCGGCGCGTGCAAGTGATCCGGCGCTCCGATGAGTACGGCGTCGACGTCGCTCCGCTTCGCGAGCAGCTCACGGTAGTCCTCGAACTCGGCGCACCCGCTGAACGTCCCCGACGTCTTCTGGCCCGCGTAATAGGATTCGACGACGTCGCGCGCCGGCTTGCGGCCGGCGATCCCGCCGCGGTACGTCGTCCCATCACCACCCCAGTTCGCGTGCCCGGCGCCGAGGAGCGCGCGCACTTTGTCGCGCAGCTCGAACTTGCCCCACTCCGAGTAGTCGTCGCTGCCTGAGTTGACGTCGCACACCGCGACGATCTGCACGTCCGGCTGCGCCAGGAAGTTCATCATGACGCGCAGCCCCTGTGATCCCACGCCAAGACAGGCGACGGTGATTCGATCGCTCGGCGGCGGTTTGGTCTGTGGCTGAGCAGCGACGGCCGGGCGGCGTGCGGTGGTGCAGGAAGCGGTGGCAGCGCCAGCCGCCGTCAGCAGGAGCTCGCGACGCGACAGTTTCCGCGTCATTGGCGCGCCAACTGTAACACGCCGCGCCCTTCGGACACCGGGGGTCCGCTTCTTGCTATGAAAGGTACCTGCTCTCCCTATGGAAGGTGCCCCGTCTCCGGAGGATCCCGACTAAACTGTTGTATCGGAACGGGAACGCCTGTTAGGGTTGCGCAGCCGAAGGCGCGTTCGACGACTCGAACGCGGACACGGCTGTAGTGGCTGGCGACATGGAACCTGCGAAGAGCGACTCTCTCATCGATGATCCGGGCGCGCCCCACCCCCATATAGTTCAGTTCTACGAGAACGACGAATACCTGTCGAGCGCGGTGGCTGGCTTCCTCGCCGACGGCCTGAACGTTGGTCAGCCGGCGATTGCGATCGCGACTCCCACGCATCGCCGGGCGATTCACACGCGTTTGCAGGGCATAGGACTGGACCCCGACCAGCTCGCCACCACGGGTCAGCTCGTGATGCTCGACGCCAGAGAAACGCTCTCGCTCTTCATGGATGGCGCCCATATCGACCAACAAAAGTTCCGGACGTACTTGAGCAGCATGATCGAACGCAATCCCGGCGGCGCGAAGGCCACGGCGCGGGCGTTTGGCGAGATGGTGGACCTGCTCTGGCAGGACGGGAACCTCGATGGCGCCATCGAACTGGAAGAACTCTGGAACGACCTGGCGCGTACGTTTTCCTTTTCGCTGCTTTGTTCGTACGCGATGGCCGGCTTCTCCAGGGAAGCGCACGCCGCACGATTCCAGGACGTCTGCCGCGCGCACACGCACGTGATTCCCGCCGAGAGTTACACGCAGGCGGTGGGAGAAGATGCGAGGTCGCGCGAGATCAGCCGGCTACTGGTGGCGGAAAGAACGGCACGCGCGGCGGCCGAGACCGCGAGCCGGCTGAAGGACGAATTCCTCGCCGTGCTGTCGCACGAGCTCCGCACGCCGCTCAACGCGATCCTCGGCTGGGCCCATATCGCCCGCGATCCTCAAACGGACGAAGCGACGATCCGCCATGCGCTCGACGTCATCCAGCGCAACGCGACGCTTCAGGTCCATCTGATCGACGACCTGCTCGACGTGTCGCGCATCGTTACGGGGAAGCTGCAACTGACGCTCGACCGGGTCAACCTTGCGACCGTCCTGGCCGGCGCGGCCGACAGCGTGCGTCCGGCCGCGAACGCGAAGGGGATATCCCTCGAGCTCGAGATCGATCGGTCCGCGCGCTTCGTCCAGGGTGATGCGGGCCGGCTGCATCAGGTGGTGTGGAACCTGCTGACGAACGCGATCAAGTTCACGCCGGATCGCGGCCGCATCGGGGTTCGCCTCGAGCGCGCCGGGCCACACGCACGAATCGTCGTCAACGATATCGGCCAGGGGATTGGCCGGGAGTTCGTGGCCCACGTTTTCGAGCCGTTCCGGCAGGCGGACACCAGCACGACGCGGCAGCACGGCGGCGTCGGCCTCGGCCTGACGATCGTCAAGTACGTCGTGGAGGCGCACGGCGGAGTGGTTTCGGCCGAGAGTCCCGGCGAGGGGCTCGGCGCGACCTTCACGGTGACGCTCCCTCTGAGTTCCCGGGGGATCGTGGCAGTCGGTCACGACGATCAGGTTGCACCGGCGCGCCGACCGCGTGCAGCGGCGACCATCGCTCGGGCTCGCGTGCTCGTGGTTGACGACGAGCAGGACGCGCGGGAGCTGTTGACGCACATGATGGAACGCGCGGGCGCGGCGGTACAGAGCGCGGCGTCAGCCGGTGAGGCGATCCGGCTGCTGTCGTCCGGATCGTTCGATCTGCTGCTCGCTGACCTCGGGATGCCGGGCCAGGATGGGTACGCGCTCATCGCCGCGATCAGAAGCCTTCCGGACCCGCGGGTCCGGCGGATCCCCGCGATCGCCGTCAGCGCGTACGCCGGGCACATCGACCGCGCGATTGTGGCTGGCTTCGATGATTACGTGCAGAAGCCGGTCGACGCGGCCCGCTTGGAGGCGGTTGCCTCACGGCTGCTCACCAGCCTGCCCGACCAAGCGCCGTAGAACTTTCAGGAAAGGCCGCCCGGATCGCGCGAGCGTCGCTTCGAGCCGCGCGGTGCAATCACAGTTGCTGCAGGCCCAGGGTTCCGTGCCGTTTTCGTCACGGCACTTCGTCCGCGCGTGCGCATCCTGCACCTTGATGAGATCGAAATACTCTTCCCAGTACGGACGCTCTTCCAGAAGCGGCGACGGGCAATAGCACACCTCGACCCACCGCAGCGTGCCGTCATCGAGCCGGCGCGCGTCGTTCATGTCGCGCAAGTACTCGCCGCCGGCGATCGAGCCACGGCCGAGCGTGCGTGAGTCGATCGCATCGGCCAGGGCTTTCTCCCGGCCGGGCTTGACGCGGGCACGGACGAGGTAACGCATGTCTTTCATCTATCGTAGCGCGAGCGGCGCGCGTGTCCGGTAAAATCCTGCCGTGCGACACACCAAACGCGATCTAATCGTGAGAACGGCAGGCCTGAAGGCCTGCGCTACGCTCCTTTTGTTCGTTCCCCTTCACGCCGACAACTGGCCCCAGTGGCGAGGCCCTGATGGTACGGGCGTGTCGGCCGATCGCGCGCTGCCGCTTCACTGGGACGAGAAGGCAGGCGTCGCGTGGCGGACGCCGCTTGGCGGCACCGGCGTGTCGAGTCCCATTGTCTGGGGCGACCGCATCTTCGTGACGTCGCAAGCGGGCGCCGGCCTCCGGCGCGAAGGCAACCATCCGACGCTCGTGCAGGGAGGCGACGCAAAGGAAGCGGGTGAGCGCGCGCTCGTTAGGGCGGCCGACTCGGATCGCGTTCGGTTCCTGATCGAAGCCTTTGCACGCGGCGACGGCCGCCGCCTCTGGTTGTTCGAGCTGCCGGCGGAAGGCACGCTGCCGGGCGTTCACGAGAAGCACAACCTCGCGAGCGCGAGCCCGGTGACCGACGGTGAACGCGTGTACGCGGTCTTCGGCTCGGGCCAGGTCGTCGCCGTCGACACGGCGGGAAAGCGTGTCTGGCACCGCAATCTGGCCGCCGAGCACGGACCGTTTCAGATCAACTGGGGTCACGGCAGTTCGCCGATCGTCTACAAGGACCTGTTGATCCTGCCGTGCTATCACGAGCCGCAGTCGTATCTCCTGGCGATGGACGTCAAGACCGGCGCGACTCGATGGAAGGTCGATCGCGGCGGAAAGGTCGTGTCGTACAGCACGCCGATCATCGTCAGCGGATCCGGCGGCGATGAACTCGTCCTCAACACCAGCGGCGCGATCGAAGCCTATCGTCCAGCGACGGGCGAAGCGCTGTGGCGCATCGACGAGGAAAGCCGGTTCGCGATCCCGATGCCAGTGCATGAGGACGGCGTGGTGTACGCCAGCCGCGGATACCGCAGCGGCCCGTACCTGGCCGTCCGGGCTGGCGGCCGCGGAGATGTCTCCGCCTCGCATGTGCAGTGGAAAGTGCCGACCGGCGCTCCGTACATCTCGTCGCTGGTTCATGCCGACGGGCTGCTCTTCATGGCGGGGGACGTCGGCGTCGTGACGTGCGTCGACGCGAAGACCGGCCAGCGTGTGTGGCAGGAGCGGATCGACGGTATCTTTACCGCTTCGCCGGTCGCGGCCGCGGGCCGCATCTATCTGGTCAGCGAGACCGGCGAAACGATCGTCATGCGCGCGGCGCGAACGCCCGAGGTCCTCGCGCGCAACCGCATCGACGCCCGGCTGCTCGCGTCGCCCGCGATGTCCGGCGGGCGTATCTTCCTGCGCAGCGACGATCAGTTGATTGCGATCGCGGGACGGGCGAGTTGATTCGCTACTGAGCGGCGCGATCGAGCCTTCGCGCGTGCCGATCCTTGATCCAGTCGGACCAGGTGCAGTGCGTCTGGAACAGGTCCCATGTGACCCACTCTTCGAAGCCAGGTTGCACGCGGCTCGAATGTGACGTCTGGCGGCCGGCGCGATCGGGACAGGTCAGAGTCAACCCGACAACGACGCCGCTGACGGCATCGCGTTCGTACGTCAGAGTGGCCGGCTCCTGCCCGTCGGCGCCCCAGGCTTCTGAGCCCTTGCGTCGGTTGGCGTCGAAGGTATAGCGTGACCAGGTCCCATCGGATCGCCTCGACGTCGTCTGAGTGATGTCGTGCCCCTCGCCCTGATATTCGAACTGAAAAACGAATGGCTCCGGGTCACCGGGAAGGTGGTTCACTTGCCGGATGCACCGGCCGTAGGAGTCGTACGTGTTTTCCAGCGAGGCATGGGGCTCGGCGACGGTGCGCATCTCATCGCGATCCGTATACGTGTATTGAAGCGTCTGTCCGTCGAATGTATTGACGCGCGTGAGGCGGCCGCGATCGTCATACGCGTAGCGGACCGCGCGTCCCCCGCTATCGTACGCGCGCACGATGTGATTGCGATCGTCGTAGTCGAGTGCGATCCATCGATTCGATGACGCCTCCATCCGGAGAAGCTTCCCGGAGTCGTCACGTTTGTACGTGACAGTCTCACCGGCGGCATCGCGCGTGTGAACGAGCGAGCACAGCTTCGGGCTGCGCGGTCCGCACGACTGAAACGAGCTCTGGCGGCCGTCTCGAAGCCGCATCGTCCAGCCAAAGCCGGTCCACCCCAGGTAAGCTCCCAGGAACTCGCCGTGGGTCGTACGATGCTCGAACATCGCGTTGATGTATGACGTCCCGGGGGAGGTCCGCTCGAACCGGATGTGATTGCCCTGGGCAGTGATGAGCGCAGCCCATTGAAACTGTTTGGGATCTCCAATCAAATACTCTTCACCGTTGTGAGTGGTTTTGATACCGAACTGCTTGTCGGAGCGCCAGGACTGCATGTAGGTGCGCCGCAGCACGATCGGCGGCGTCCCCGTCAATACCAGGTCTTCATTCTCCCTAGTGTAGAGACCGGTGGAGAGCTCGACGAATCCTTTGTGCAGCGGCTTGTAGGATTCGGAAAGCTGGGTGGGCGCTCCGCGTGAGCCGGCGGGCAGCAGTAGGAAGATCGCCCCTGACGACACAGGGCCGCCGAACAGCACCACCACCAGAGTGATGACCCCGACGAGCGACAGTCGGCCCAGCTTGCCCAACGCGGCCATGGCGCCGCAACAGTGTTGCCAACGCTTCGTTGTGGAACCAGGCTTAGCCTGGTTGTGGTACGAGGCTTTAGCCTCGTTGACGGCAACGATTCCGAGAGACGAGTTACGGATTTGGCAGGACCGCGAATCCCAGCCCTGTGAAGTAGAGGACGAAGAGCAGCGAAAGACTTAGGCCGAATGCGGCGGCCGCGCGCTGCGGTCCTCGGGCGATCGCCATGATCCCGAGACAGACGCTTACCACCGCAATCACGATGGCAGTCATGCTGATCGCCTGAAGGGTTGCGGCGAGAGCGGGTGACGGATCGAGCCCGCCGGCGAACACGGCGGCCAGCAACGCGCACCAGCTCAACACCCCACCGATAAGCGAGGCGCGCCCGAGATGCCGTGTCATCCGCTCACCAGATTGTGACCCGCGCAGCCGGGTCGCGATACAACTTGTCGCCCGGTTTGACCGAGAACGCTTCGTAGAATCCGGGGAGGTTGCTCGCGGGTCCGTTCGCGCGAAATTCCGGCGGCGCGTACGGGCTCGAGACGAGGGACTGCCGCAGAAACTCCGGGCGCATCTTCGTGCGCCAGACCTGCGCCCAGCCAATGAAGAACCGCTGGTCGCCGGTGAACCCATCGATCGTCGGCGCCTTCCGGTCACCCAGAGACAACCGGTACGCGCGGAACGCGAGCGACAGGCCGCCGAGATCGCCGATGTTCTCGCCGAGCGTGAGGTCTCCATTCACGCGAACGCCGGCCAGCGGACTGAACGCGCTCGCTTGCGCAGAGAGCGCGCGCGCCCTCGTCTGAAATGCGTCGACGTCTGAAGCGGCCCACCAGTCGCGAACCGATCCCTGGCCGTCGAAGCGGCGGCCGCGCTCGTCGAACCCATGTCCCAGCTCGTGGCCGATGATGGCGCCGAGCCGCCCGTAGTTCACCGCATCGTCCGCGGCGACGTCGAACAACGGCGGCTGGAGCATCGCCGCCGGAAGGACGATCTCGTTCAGCGCCGGGTTGTAATAGGCGTTCACCGTCTGCGGCGCTACGAGCCACTCCGAACGGTCGATTCGAAGCGCGACGCCCGCCATGCGCCGGTCGTTCTCGAACCGCTGCGCGCGCTGCACGTTTCCGACGAGATCGTCCGGTTGGATCTCGAGGCCTCGATAGGTGCGCCACACAGACGGGTGGCCGACCTTCGTCTCGAGTCGCGCCAGCTTGCTCCGGGCTTCGCGCTTCGTCTCGTCTTTCATCCAGTCGGCATCATCGATGGCGCGCCGGAACGCTTCGATCATCGTGGCCACGAGCTTCTCGGCGCGCGCCTTCGCAGCGGGCGGGAAATGCCGCTCGACGTACAGCTTTCCGACCGCGTCGCCGAGATACCCGTTGACCAGCGACACGCCGCGCTTCCACCGCGTGCGCGGAATCTCCTGCCCGGTCAGGATGTGGCCGAAGAACTCGAACCGGACGTTCGCGAACGGCTCGCTCAGGTAAGGCGCCATCGCGGTGACGTGCCGCGACGCGAGCCACGGTTTCCAGGTGCTC
This sequence comes from Vicinamibacterales bacterium, assembly GCA_036258175.1. Classification (GTDB taxonomy): domain Bacteria; phylum Acidobacteriota; class Vicinamibacteria; order Vicinamibacterales; family 2-12-FULL-66-21; genus DATAEE01. The sequence goes on along the minus strand of DATAEE010000158.1, from coordinate 15,687 downwards.
AACGGCGTCTCCGCGACCAGTGTCGCGAAGCGCTTGAAGAAGGATGGCTGCGCAACGACGACGTGCCGCACGCGGTGAATGCCCTGGGGACGCGCCCACGCCTGCCAGTCAAAGCCAGGCATCTCCGTTGACAACTGCGCGAGCGTGAACCGGTTGTAGATCTTGGCCGGGTCCCGGCTGTCGGCGGGCGGCCATTGCGCCCGGGCAAGCTCGATTTCGAGAGCCAGGACCGCCGTCGCATCCGTGGCGGGCGCCGCACGACCGATTAGCGTGAACAGGTGAGCGAGGTAGGCCTCGTACTTGCGCCGGATCTCGAGAGATCGTGCATCGTCATTCAGATACAGTTCGCGATCCGGCAGGAGCGTTCCGCCCTGATTCAGGTGCACGACCAGCTGCCCGGCTTCGCGCGCGTCCTCGGCAACGAATCCCGAGAAGGGACCGCCGGCGGCGTTCGACGAGAGATATCCCGCTTCTGCAGCCAGGCCACTCCCGGTCGCGATCGCGTCGATCTTGTCCAGCTCGGGACGGATCGGCGTGATGCCGAGCTCCTCGATGCGAGCCTCGTTCATCATGCTCGCGTAGAGATCGCCGATCAGTTGTGCATTGGATCCCCGGCCTCCGTTCGACGAGGACGCGCCCTCGACGAGGATGCGGATGTCTGACTCGGCCTTGTCGGCGAGCTCGATGAACGCGCTGTAGGCCACTCGATCCGACGGGATTGCCGTCCTGGCGAGCCAGTTTCCGTTGGCGAACTGGTAGAGATCGTCTTGCGGTCGGGTGGTTCGGTCGAGCGCTGTGATGTCGAGGCCCGACGCGGGCGTTGCCTGAGTTGCAGCGTGGAGCGCGGTCATGCACGCTGCCGCCGCAACCATCGCGGCGAGTTGCCTCATGCCGCAGATTCTAGACGACGACGGTTGGAACCTCGAGCTCTCCGAGTCGGAAGGCGTTGACGAAGGCGTTGACGACCACCGGATCGAACTCGGTGCCTGCGCCCTTCACGATGATTTCCTTGGCTTCGAACGGGGACATCGCCTTGCGATAGGGGCGATCGCTGGTCAGCGAATCGTACACGTCGGCGACCGAGATGATGCGCGCCTCGAGCGGGATCTCCTCGCCGCGGGTGGGATGGTAGCCCGATCCGTCGAACTTGTCATGGTGCGCCAGCACGATCGGAATGACACGGCGGAGCGAGCCGCCGACCGGCTCGAGCATCGCCACACCCTTCGAGACGTGCTGCTGCATCTGCTCGTATTCTTCCTTCGTCAGACGCGCCGCCTTGTAGAGCAGATCGCGGCTGACGTCGAGCTTGCCGATGTCGTGGAGCAGCGCGGCCGCGCGCACGTCCTCGACGCGATCGGTCGAGAGGTCGAGCCGCGTGGCAATCGTGGCCGCGTACACCGACACGCGGTACGAGTGATTCTCGGTATACGGATCCTTGGCGACGAAATGCCGCAGGATCATCAGGACGCCGTGATACGTCGCGCGCATCTCCTCGAGCTGCGCGCTCTTGTGCTCGTAGAGCGTTCCCATCGAATAGCCGGTCACGATGAGCACACCGCCCCACACGGTGATGTCGAGCCACGTCGTCGTCGGGATGCTCACCGCCGCCGTCGCCGCGAAGAGCACCGGGTTGTACCAGGTCATCAGCATCACGAGCAGAACGCTGGCGAACGCCGTGAGCGTCGCGTGACGCCGGCCGTAGATGTACGCCGATCCCAGCGTGGGCAGCGTGTAAAAGCTGAGCACCATGCGCTGGCTGTCGACGAGCAGGTTCAGAAGAAGGCAGATCGAGAAAACCGACAGGAGCAGCCAGAGCTCTTTGTTGACTTCCTCCAGGCGGCCGAGAGCAAATTTCATTTCGTTGTGACGGCCCGACCCGACGGGCCCCTCAGAAGGCGCGGCAGAGGCGGTCCAAGGCAAGAACGAGGCCGGACGAAGACTGCCGCGACCGGGCCGAATTGTTCGATTTGCCCCGCTTGTGGAGTCTGGCGATCCCGACGGCTGATTCAGATCGGCACATCGGGTTACGGCCTCGGCACGCCGCTCAAGCGGGTCCGGTCTGTCTTACAAGTCTGAAAAGAACTGCGATGAGAACGAGAATCGCCGCGCCGAGAAACACCCAGAAAAGGCGCGGCGAGACGACACTCGCCGCTTGCGGGACCGACGGTGAAGCGGTTTCCGTTCCGGCGACGATTTCAAGCGCTTCTGCGCCCATGACAATCGGCGCGAGGAGTGCGAGGTCGTACTGTGGGACGGAGAGATCGTCGCGGCCATACACCAGCCGGAGATCGGTTGCAGCGGGTCTATAGAACCGCAGCCGGTACGACGGCAACAACAGCCGCGCCTCTCTGAGCGGCAGCGCGCTGTTGTCTCCCTCCTCGACCACCACGATCAGCGCGTCCGCATCCAGGCCGCGAATCTCGAAGGTCGATACCGGCGCAGCGGACTCACGATTGATCCCTTGCCAGGCCCGCGAAGCCATCGGCACGAAGTAGTAGTCCCGCCGCTGCCGATCGGGCGGGCGCTCCACGCCGACCGTGACCGTGCGCCGGAACAGCCGCGCAGAGGTCGTCAGGACGAGCGTGCTGTCGGGCAGCGTTCGATACGGCAGGCGGATGCGATAGATCGAGCGGCCGGTCGCTTCCGCCAGCTCTGGGGCGCGCGCCGCAGCGGGCTCAAGTGTCAGCTCGAACGGCGTCGGCCCTTCGAGCCGCTCGATCAGGTAAGGGATCTGCCGGGAGGATCCGTCAACGATGCGAACGTCATCGAAACGGCGGGCCGGGCCGCGGCTGTGTGCGAGTACCGGCGCATCGAGTGCGAGCGCGACCAGCCCAGCGTTCCCGCCGCGAATCGGACGCGAATAGCGGAACGCCGCCGTATCGATCGCTGCGCCCGTCGCGGGCAGATCGACCGACAACGCGGCTGCGGCCGGACCTGCCTCGTCTCGAACCGCGCCCCATTCACCTCTCGCTACTTTGTCAATGTCAAGCGTGTTGCGGGCCGCTTCCAGGTCGTATGAAGGAGCTTGGGCCGTGCGGTTGCCGAAGCGCGCGACGACAGGCGCGCCCTTCGAGTCGAGATAAATCGACGGTAGATCCGCGAGCTCGAGCTGTACGTCGGTGATCGCGAGCGGCGGGTTGTCGCCGTCATCGACGACCAGATCGATCTCCGTCTCGGTCGGTGAGGCGATCGGGATCCGGAGGTCGGATACCGCCACGCCATCCTTCATGACGCGGGTCAGCTTTGCACGGCCGAGAACCGCAGGTGACGCTTCGCTGCCGTGCACGCGCTGCTCGGTGACGTACGCCTCGCGTGAGATGTGCTCGCCGGAAACATCGAGGCGCAGCGCGACGGCCGGTAGGCGCGCGCCCGGAAGGCCGATCCTGAAGCGGCTGCGGCCCGGCTCGCTGGGCCGGATCGCATAGCCCTCGGCTGGGATCAACGTCGTCGGCGGCAGCGGTCCTGCCGCCGCCGCACGCGCCCGAACACCGGAGGGCAGACTGACCCGTCCGCTGTTCGTGTCGTTCCATACGACGCGGAAAAAGCGGTACGGGCCCGGCTCGAACTCCAGCGACGTCTGCCGCCGCCCTTCTGCTGGAAGGTCGAACACGGTCCCCTCCGGCGCGAGCATCGTCCAGTGACGGCGATCGCCGCTTGCTTCGAGCGACAGGCGCTTGAGAAGCGGAGCGCCGAGCCCTTCGATGCTGATCGCATCGACGCGCTCCATGCTCCCGAGGTCCGCTTCGAAGCCGCTCGTTTTCTCGGTCGTCGCAATCGGCAGCACCGATCCACGCACCCATCTGGCCTCTGCGACCTTCGGAGCGATCAGGAGGTACGGCACCTCCCGCCCGTTCCCGTCGAAGAAGCGCAAATCGGCGAGGCCACCCTCCGCGCCGGCGCGCGCGCCGCGAGTGACGACGGTGAACGGCCGGCCGCCAGACAGGAGCGGGACGTCGACCGGCAGGCGTTGAGGCCCGCTCGCGGCACCGCTGACAGCACGCTCGTACCGGAAGGAGCTTTGGTCCTGCTGTTGCGCCGAGAGCGGCGCCGCGATCAACAGCGCGAGTGAAACAACTATGCGGCGGATCATGTGGCGTCTGTGGGGCGGGTCAACACGTACTTCTGCAGCGCCAGCGCGACGAGCGCGAGCGACATCGCGAGGCCGACGAACGATGCGACGCGGTAGAGACCGTCGAGCGAGGAGAGGTCGTACAAGAAGGCCTTGAAGGTCGTCAGCGCGATGAGCACGACGGCCGCCACGCGCGCCGGCCGGATACCGAGCCAGATGCCTCCTCCGAGCAGCAGCATGCCGAACACGAGCCAGCCGATCGTGTACGTCAGGTCCTGTGAGACCGTCGCGCCGAACCTGAGTGTCAGCGAAGGACCGACCGCATAGTAGTCGGCGATCTCGATGTTGAGCAGGAGGAACAACAGGATGACCGCGCAGGTGGGCAGCCAGCGCGATGGCCGCGGCAGGCCCGAAGGCATTTCTTCGTCGGTACGACTGAACCACCAGCCGGCCGCGAACATCGCCGTGGCGCAGATCAGGTAGGTGTAGAGGTACCAATTGAAGATGCGGAGCGAGCCACGCGGTTCGTAGACCAGGACCGTCGGGTTCAGCGCGAGGCGCGCCATGACCGTCGCGAGCAGCACCGAGGCGGTCCACAGCAGGCCGCGATGCGGAATCCGGCGATAGAGCCACGCGAGGCCGGCGCCCTCGATCGCCCAGCCGATCGTGATCCACTGATGCTTGAGCTGAAGAGGAATGGCTACCGTCACGAACGCGAGAGCGGTTCCGGCGACTAGCGCCAGACGTCCGAGATCGCGCTGACCCGGCTGCTCCAGCTTCAGCAGGCTTCGAAGGAGCCAGGCCATGACGGCGCCGGCGGCGACCGGCACGATGCCGACAATGTTCGCGTAGCCGCCGGCGAGGATCGCCGCTCGGGCCGTGAAGAAGAACATCGCGCTGGCCAGCACCGCCGCGATGTACGGATGACGCTCTTCTCGCGCACGCTGACCGAGGACAATGGGATACGCAATGAACACGGCGTACAGCGCCGTTGCGAGGATCAGCAGTTCCTTCCACTCAGCGGGATGACGGAACTGCCAGCTAAGCGCCGCGATCCACGGCAGCCCGACCGCCCGCAGCGCCAGGTGCTCCCAGCGCTTCTTCCAGGAGATCGTCAACAGCGCCGAGACATAGATCACGTGCGAGATCAAGATCGCTGCGAACGGCGGCGGCACTCTGTTCGAAGAGGCGAGAATGACTGCGATCTGCGAGAACAAGAGACAGATGGCTGCCGCCCAGACCGCAGGCTGGAGTTGCCCGGTTCGTTTCGCGACGGCCATCCACGCGAGCGCGAACGCGCTCGACGCCGCGGCAAGGCCCAGCGCCGTCGTCGCCCACTCGGACGACACGGTGCCGGCCCATGCGGTCGTCACGATCGCCGCCGCGATCGCGCCCGCGACATGGAGAATCGCCTGGCGCGTGGCCAGCGATGTCACGCTGACGGCTAATGTCAGGACTGCGAGCGTGCCAAACAATGGCCAGGGCGGCGTCGACCACTCGCGGTTCACCGCTACGAACAGCAGAAAGAGATGTCCCGCGAGCCCGAGATACAACCCCTGGCCGAAGCTCACCTCGCTCAGATTGGACGAGACGGCCGCCGGAGAGCGCCGGTGCGACCAGGCGTAGCCGGCAAGCGTAATCAGCGTGAGGCCCGCCATGACGGCCAGCGAAGGCAGCAGACCCACGACGGCCGCCGAGCGCATCCACCAGATGCCCAGGATTCCAAACGAGCCGATGCTGCCGACGATCGAGATAGCCGGCAAGCCCGCCGCACCCGATTCGATGAACATCCCGGCGTTGATGACCGCGAGGAGGAACGCGAGCCCCCAGAGCGCGTTCGCGGACACGGATCCCGCGGCGAGAAACAGCAGCAATCCCAGGCTCGCGATCAGCACCGCGCCCGGGCCCCATGCAGGCTCGAACGGCCTTGACCATCGTCGGGCCGCGAGCGGGACGGTGAGTGCCACCAGGCCGAAGATCGCATACCAGCGAATCGCCGTGCCGAGAGTTTCTGCCGTGAGGTGGGTAATCGACCACGCGGCCTGTGCGGCGATCGCGAAGAACGACGCGATGAAGTACAGCTGCCCCTCGCCCTCCGATGCCGCTCGCCAGGCCACGAGCAGGACCAGCGCGAGCACCGTCGCGAACAACGGCAGCGGCGACGCGAACGCAGGCTCGATCCGCGCGAGCGCTGCGGGCAGGAAGAGCAGCAGCGGCGCGACGAAGATCGCCTGAACACCCACGCCTTCAAACGCGCGGCCGAACCGCCTCGCGACGATCGGGGCCAGGCTGAAGAACACCGCGAAGAGCGCAGTGAAGGTCAGCGCGATGAAACGCGCGCGCGGCGCGTACGAGACGGCGAGCCAGATCGCCGGCACGAGCAGGCTGGCCAGCGCACCGGCAGCGTGCGCGAACTCCTGGCGCCGCCCCAGCGCGACGGCGAGAAGACCCGCGTCGATGATCAGCAGGAATCCGAAGAGCAGCCCGGGACGCGCGCCGTAGGCCGGCACCGCAGCGAGATAGGCCGCGAAGAGCAGCGGCAGGACCGCCGCGGCAAACGCCGTCGTTTCGAAAGACGCCTTCTCTTCGGACGAGTCGTCCGGCGCCGCAGCGCGCCGGGCCAGCAGCAGACCGGCGAACGACACGACCGGAAACACGAGAAAGATCCCCATCGCGAGCGTGAGCTGACTCGCGTCCAGGTACTTGAACACCCATCCCCACTGGTAAACGACGGTCAACAGCAGCGTCAGCGACGTCAGCACCGGCCACGTCTGTCGGTACGCGACCCACGCGAGCCCGATGTTGAGGAGCATGAGATACGCGAACAACGGAATCGGCCGGTTCTCGCCGGTCGACAGCAGCGCTGGCGTCGCAAAACCGCCGAGCAGACCGAGGACCGCGATGAACAGGGACTCTCGGCGGATCGACAGAGCCACCGCGAGCGCCGTCACCAGTGCCAGGAGGCCGAATGCCACCAGAGCCGGAATCAGATCCCAGAGCGCATGGGCGGAGAAGAACGTCGAGAAGAGGATGGCAATGGCTGCCGCGTCGAGCGCGTTGGCGGTCACCGGATAGCGGCGAGCTGCTTTGCGCTCGCACACCACGAGCAGTCCGACGGCGACGACGATGCCGATGATGACGCGGACGGGCGGCTGCAGCCATCCGTGGTCGATCGAGTAGCGCAGGAAGAAGATCGCCGCGACCAGGAGCGCGACGCCGGCGATCGCGGAAAACAACTTCACGCCAACGAGCGACTCCCAGTCGATCGCCGGCTGCCAGGACGGCGGCTCCTCGGGCGGCGCGGGCGGTGTCGGCGGCGGTGGCGGTTGCGGCGGCCGTCCTTCGACTTTGCTCGGGACGAGCGGACGTTCGGCCGCTGCACCCGAGTCGCTGACCCGCGCAACGGGCGCGATCGACCTGGGCGGCTGGGTGGCCGGTTTAGGCTGAACGGCGGCTGGCGCGGGCTTTTCGGCGACGGGCTCCGGCTTTCGCGGCGCAGGTTCGACCGCACGCTCCGGTGCACGAGCCGGTGCTGGCTCCGCTGGTGGCCCTTCGACTTCGATCAGGGCAGGCGGCGGAGCCACCGGGGCCGGCGTGGGCGTCGCAGGCGCCGCAGACGGCGCGAACTTGATTTCCCGCTGGAGCGCCTTGATCCGCTCGTCGAGCCGATCGATTGTTGCCCTCTGCTCTTCGACTACGCCTTCGAGCTCGGTGACACGCGCCCGCGTGCGGCGCGCCGATACCCATGCCACGATGGGCATCACGAAAGGCACGAGCGCGAGCACGAGGCCGAACAGCAGGAACTCCACACGATCTCCTTCGTAATGACGCAGGATCGGGGGGCGCCGGCCGGGAACGGTTCTGTCGCGGGGAAGCCATTCAATTCTAGCAAACGGGAAAACGCGCGACCGCCCGTCGTGCCAGAATGACCGGAACTGCTCATGCCTTCACGTGTGCGCTTCGGGCTGTTCCAGTTCGACCCGGCGACCGGTGAGCTGTCGCGTGAGGGCACTCCCATCCGCCTCCAGCCACAGCCAGCCCGCGTGCTGGCGCTGCTGCTGGAGCGCCCGGGCGAGCTCGTGTCGCGCGAGGATCTCCGCCGTCACGTCTGGGGCAACGAGACGTTCGTCGACTTCGAGCGGGGGCTCAACTTCTGCATCGCGCAAATCCGCTCGGCGCTCGGCGATTCCGCGGACTCGCCGCGCTACGTCGAAACCGTACCGAAGCGCGGGTACCGATTCATCGCGCCAGCCGCCGTCGACGGAACTGGGCCTCCGAACGAGACGCGTCCCCCGAAAAACAACAAACGTGCGACAGGCATTGCTCTCGCGGCAAGTCTGGTCGCCGCGGTCGGAGCGTTCATCTTCGTCCGCCAGCAGGTGACCGAGCCCGCCGCCACGGTTCCAATCGCCGTCGTCCCGTTCGACAACCAGACGGGCTCAATCGCGTTCGACGCGGTAGCGGAGGGTCTCGCGGACGCGACCGTCGCGCAGCTCGCGCAGGCCGATCGGCCGCGTCTGGCGGTCGTCGGCAACGCCCAGCTCCTCCGCACCGCCAGAAGCTTTCGAGACGTCAAACGGATCGGCGCCGAGTTGAACGTCGACTACGTCGTCCTCGGCCAGGTGCAGCGTGATGGGCAGGGCGTCCGCGTCGTCGCGCACCTCATACGGGTCAGCGACGAGCGCCACGTGTGGGCGAACCGATTCGATCGGCCTGAGCTCACGCTGGCGGTGCAGGGGGAGATCGCCGATCGAATCGCACGCGAAGTCGCGCGGCTCCTGCAACCTTCTGAGTAGCCGACGGATCGGCGCTCACATTTTTCTATACGGGTGAGCGGAGCATTCTAGGTGGCAAATCGCCCGGGAACGCCGTATCAAGAATCATCTATTTGTGGAGCGCAGCATGCTTGATTCAATTTCCCGTCGAACCTTCCTCGCCGCCGGTCCCGCTCTGGCAGCGCTGCCGCTGCAGACAACGGCACCGGCCTCTGTTCCGGACCTCTTTCCGACACAGCCGATCGAGCTCGTCAAGGAGATGGTCGGCGTGTCCCACGGCAACTTCGATCGCGTGAAGCAGCTCGTCGAGGCGCGACCGGCGCTCGCGAAGGCGGCATGGGACTGGGGTTTCGGCGACTGGGAAAGCGCGATCGACGCCGCTTCTCACGTCGGCAACCGGCCCATCGCGGAGTACCTGATCAGCAAGGGCGCGCGACCCACGCTCTTCACGGCGACGATGCTGGGTCAGCTCGACGTGGTGAAGGGGGTAATCGCGGCGAGCCCCGGCATCCAGCGAACGAGAGGACCCCACGGCATCACGCTCCTCGCTCACGCGCGTTTTGGCGGCGACAAGGCGGTCGAGGTCGTGAAGTTCCTGGAGTCGCTTGGCGACGCAGACCCGGTGTATGCGCCTGTCGCCTTGGCTGCCGCCGAGAAGCTGGCGCTGTCGGGCGTCTACATCTTTGGACCTGGCGCGAACGATCGCTTCGAGGTCACCGAGGACAAGCGTGGCTTCCCGTCCATTCTCCGCCCGGGCGGCACGCCGCGGGCACTCATCCACGTCGGCTCGATGCAGTTCCATCCGATTGGCGCGGACGCGGTGCGCATCCGGTTCGAGATGGCGGAGGGCCGCGCGACGGCAGTCACCGTTCACGACCCTGATTTGGTGGTGAGCGCCAAGCGCGGTCTGGCCTCATAGGCCGATTGCCATTAGATGTCCGCGCGTCCGGAAGAACAGCACGCCTTCGGAGATCGCGGGCGTCGCCATCACTATCTCTCCGAGCGTGTTCTCGGCGAGCAGCTCGAACGTGGGCCCGGCTTTGACAACGTACACGCCGCCTTCTTCTGACGTGTAGTAGACCTTGTCATTCGCGGCGATCGCAGAGGCGGTGAACCCGGTCTTACCGTCGGCGAGCCGCTGCTGGTACTTCCGTTCCCCTGTCTTCGCGTCGTAGACGCTGAGGACGCCGTTGTCGCGGCAGACGTAGAGGTAGTCGCCGTAGACGAGCGGCGTCTGCACGTAAGCGCCTTCGCGCTTCTGGCTCCAGACGATGTGCTCGTTTGTCGTCGTGTCAGCCGCTAGTGAGATGTCTCCGGTAGCTGTGGGCTTGATCGCGAAGATCGGCGATCCGGGGCCGTGGGCGTTCGTGATGTAGATCAGACCGTGGGCGATGATCGGCGTCGGCACCGGGATGTCTCCGCCACCTGTCATCTTCCACAATTCCTTGCCGGTCTTCAGATCGTACCCGCCGATGTGCTTCCATCCGTTGACGATGACCTGCGCCCGTCCTGGCCCCGTGTAGACTGCCGGCGTGCTCCAGGTCGGAACGTCCGCTCGCGCCGTCCGCCATATCTCCTTGCCCGCTTGCGCGTCGAACGCCGCGACGAACGAGCCCTTGAAGACGTCCGCCTGCACGATGACGCGTCCGTCGTGGATGATCGGCGAGCTGGCGAATCCCCATTGCGCGGCGGGGAACATGAAGAACCCGGACTCGAGCACGCCGAAGTCCTTGTTCCACAGCGGGCGTCCCTGCATGTCGAGCGCGTGAAGGCCTTCTGATCCGAGGAACGCGACGATGCGCTCGCCGTCGGTCGCCAGCGTGGAGTTCGCGTGCGTGGCCTTGGTGTGCCGCTTGACCGCGGGGACGCCGCGGCGCAGCTCGCGCTCCCACTTCACCGCGCCCGTCTTCTTGTCGACGCAGATGACCTTCCATGCCTTCTCCGTCGTGTCGTTCACGGGTGCGATGTCACCGTAGAGTCCAATCTTCAGGCTCTCGCTTGCCCCGAGCGAAGTCGAGGGGTCGCTCGTCGCGGTGACGACGCAGACGAGGTCGCCCCAGACGATCGGGCTCGAGTGGCCGAGGCCGGCGATCGAAGTTTTCCATTTCACGCCGGCGCCGGTCGTGACGTTCCACGTGGTTGGCGTGGCCTTGCCGTCGCCGATGCCGCCGGCGGAGATGCCGCGGAACGAAGGCCAGTCGACGCCGGGGCGTGCGGCGCGGGCGGCGGACAGGCCAGTCACGGCGATGGCGAGTAGGGCAGCGATCTGGATCGGGAGGCGCGGGCGCATGGGGGTAAGTATGCCTCGGAGGGTCGCGCCGCCGAGGTGCCGCGCCCCTTGACAAATTATATCGTCTTGACAAAAATAACTGTCGGCAACGGAACCCCATGGAACCTCGACCGATTGACGTGATCACCGGCGCGGATCAGGCGGTCGTCGCGCTCCAGCGCACCCGCCGGCAGCTGCTCGCCCGACTGTCCGAGCCTGATTCCGCTGCCGGTCTGGCGCGCCGGCTGGGAATGCCGCGCCAGCGGATCAACTATCACCTCCGGGAGCTCGAGCGCGAAGGACTCGTCGAGCTTGTCGAAGAGCGCCGCAAAGGGAACTGCATCGAACGTGTCCTACGCGCGGCGGCGCGTGCGTTCGTGATCAGCCCGGACGCGCTCGGCGAGCTTGGCGCGACGCCGGAGGAGGCGGCCGACCGCTTCAGTTCGACGTACCTGGTCAGCGCCGCGGCGCGCGCCATGCGCGACGTCGCCGCGCTACAGGCGGGAGCGAAGCGGGCGGGCAAACGCCTTTCAACGTTCACGCTGGAAACTGACATCCGGTTCGCGACCGCCGCGGCGCGTGCCGAGTTCGCCGAAAAGCTGGCGAGCGCCGTCGCGTCGCTCGCCGCCACATATCACGACGAGCGGGCGCCGCAGGGCCGGCGCTTCCGCCTCCTCGCCGCCATTCATCCTGTTCTGGAGAAAAAGCCATGAGCGAACGACCGCAAGTCAAAATCTCCGACGGCGCCAAGCGCGCCTTCGACATGACCATCGACATCGCGGCGGATCCCGCCACCGTCTGGAAGGCGCTGACGGATGCCGGTGAGCTCGTCCGCTGGTTTCCGTTCCAGGCGAAGGTGGAGCCGGGCACGGGCGGCACGATGTTCTGGGGCTGGGGCGACTTCTTCGACTGGCGCCACCGCATCGACGCGTGGGAGCCGGGGAAGCTCCTGCGGCTCGTCGACGATCGCGCCGTGCCGTTCGACGTCCACGGCAAGCCGATGCCGGAGGGACAGACGCGGCCGGCGCGAGTCGCGATCGAACTGACGCTCGAAGCGCGGGGGGGATCGACCAGGCTGCGGCTCGTCCACTCCGGGTTCGAACGCGGCAAGGACTGGGATGACGAGTTCGAGGGGATCAGCACCGGCTGGCAGTCGGAGCTGCGCAACCTCAAGCACTACATCGAACGGCATCGCGGCCACGATCGCATCGCCGCCATGGCGCGGCTCTCGACCACGGAAGCGCGTGGCGCCGCCTGGCGTCGGGTCCTCGCCGACGGCTTCGCGCTCGATCCCGCGTCGCTCACGGAGGGCGCTACCTACTCGGCGCGGCCGCCCGACGGGTCGAAGCTGTCCGGGACGATCCTGATGACGCTGCCGGAGAAGGAATTCTCGGGCTCGGTCCGCGAGATGGACGACGGCGTGTTCCGCGTCGCGACGCATCGCGCGGGCGGCGAGACCGGCGTCATGGTCTGGTTCTCGAGCTATAGGCCGGAGGATCGTCCGCGCATCGAAGCGCTCCAGCGCGACGCGCAAGCGACGATCGATCGTCTCTTTGCCCAGACGATGTCGAATGCTGCCGCCAGCACCGGTTCGGGGTGCTAGGTTCAGGGTTCAAGGTCCCATTCACGGTTCACGGTTCATGGTTCAGGGTTCACGGTGGGTTCTGGGTTCACAGTGCCGGGTGTTACGGTTCATGGTGGCACCGAACCTTGAACCTGAACGGAACCTTGAACGCTGAACCTCGAACCGCACCTTGAACGCAGAACCTTGAACGTTGAACCGTGCGGTTCAGACACGTTCAACGGATTAGACTGAATACGTGCCGTTCAGTCTGACTATCGTCGCGATCATCCTGTCGTATACCTGGATCTTCGAGCCCACCTGGACCGGTATCGCGCGCGCGGTGCCGGTCGTGCTGGTCGTCGTGCTGGCGATCGCCCATGCGATCAGGACCGGCGACTGGGGGCTCGAGCCGCGCGCGCTATGGCCGGCGTTCTGGCGTGTGCTGCTCGTGACCATCGTCGGCATTGCGATCATCCTGCTCATCGGCGACGCGCTCGACACGCTCCACAAACGGCGCGCCGTGGGCCGGAGCCTCCTGTATCTCTTTGTCTGGGGCGCGGGTCAGCAATTCGCGTTGCAGACGGTGCTGCTGCGCGAAGCCAGCATGTGGATGTCCCGCGGCGCCGCGGTCATCGTGGCTGCCGCGGTCTTCGGCGCCATCCACCTGCCCAACCCGTTCCTCGCACCCATTACGTTTGCGGCCGGGCTCGTGTGGTGCTGGATCTACAGCCGCTATCCGAACATCATCCCACTCGCGATCTCACACGCGCTCGGCACCGAAGCCGTACGCCACGCCTTCGACGCCGACATGACCGGACGGCTGCGGATTGGTTATTCGTATCTGCAATTCGCGATAAGCGAGTAGGCCCGAAGGCGTCAGCGCATATGATTGGCACGATGAGCCGCGTCGCCTCAATCGAACCGCTCGTCGCCGATCTCCGTCAGCTGCTGTCCGACCGGGTGTCGGTCGCGGCCGCGGTGCGCGACCATCACAGCCACGGCGAGTCCTACCATCGATCGCATCCACCCGACGCCGTGGTGTTTCCGCAGTCGACGGACGAAGTCGCGGGCATCGTGAAGATCTGCGCCAGACACGGCGCGCCAATCGTGCCGTTCGGCGCCGGTACGTCGCTCGAAGGGCACGTGGCGGCGGTGCAGGGCGGCGTCACGATTGACATGACGCGGATGAACCGCGTCGTGCGGCTCAGCGTGGACGACCTCGACGTCACCGTCGAAGCAGGGATCCCGCATCGCCAGCTGAACACGCAACTACGCAAGCACGGGCTGGCGTTCTTCGTCGATCCGGGCGCGGATTGCACGATTGGCGGGATGACGGCGACGCGCGCGTCGGGTACGGCCGCGGTCCGGTACGGAACCATGCGCGAGGTCGTCCTGGGCCTGACCGTGGTCCTTGCGGACGGAAGCATCATTCGCACGGGGACGCGAGCGCGCAAGTCGGCGTCCGGGTACGACCTCACGCGGCTCTTCGTCGGGTCCGAGGGCACGCTCGGCGTGATCACCGAGGTCACGCTGCGCCTTCACGGCCTGCCGGAGGCCGTGTCCGCCGCCGTCTGCCCGTTCGCGACGCTCGAGGGCGCGGTCGCGACGGTCATCACGACGATCCAGTTCGGCATCCCCGTCGCGCGCATCGAGCTGCTCGACGAAGTGCAGATCGACGCCGTGAACCGCTACTCGAAACTGGACTACGCCGTTGCGCCGACGCTCTTCTTCGAGTTTCACGCGGTGTCCGAACGCGCCGTCATCGAACAGGCCGAGATGGTCAAGGAGATCGCGACCGAGCGCGGCGGCGGGGACTTCCGGTGGGCTCTCCGGGAAGAGGAGCGCGCGAAGCTGTGGCGTGCGCGCCACGACGCCTACTATGCGTCGCTCGCGCTGCGCCCCGGATCGAAGGGCTGGACGACCGACGTCTGCGTCCCGATCTCGGCGCTCGCGCAGTGCATCGCCGAGACGAAGGCCGACAACCAGACGGCGTCGATGCCGATTGCGCTCGTCGGCCACGCCGGCGACGGGAACTTTCACCTGATCTACATCATCGATCCCGAGAGCGAGAAGGAGCTCGCCGAAGCGCACCGCCTCAACGAGCGGATGGTGCGCCGCGCGCTCGCCCTCGGCGGCACCTGCACGGGCGAGCACGGCGTCGGCATCGGCAAGCTCGAATACCTGGCCGCCGAGCATGGCGGCGCCCTTGATGTGATGCGCGCGATCAAACGGACCCTCGATCCGCAGAACCTGATGAATCCGGGGAAACTTCTCCCGACTTAGCGGTACTCCTAATCTGGCCATGTGCGATCGCGGCATCGGGTCAAGTCATCGGGAGATCTCGACATCGAAGTATCGGGGTAGGTTGTCGGGAGATCGATAAATCGAGAGATCGATAAATCGAGAGATCGATAGACCGACATATCGATAGACCGACATATCGATAGACCGACCTATCGATAGATCGATCTATCGATGGCTCGATATGCCTTCCGATACGCCGATACTAGGATGGTCCGATGGTCCATCACATGGCTCGATGGCGCGATCGGCCATGGCGAGATCGCTGCCAAAGCTATAATCGTTACTTTATGGATTCGCCGACGGCGGGCGCAGGGGCGCCTGCGCTCGACTTCATTCGCGAAATCGTCACCGACGACCTCTCCGCCGGAAAGCACGGGGGACGGGTCGCGACGCGTTTTCCTCCGGAACCGAACGGTTATCTCCACATCGGCCACGCGAAGTCGATCTGCCTCAATTTCGGCGTCGCGAACGAGTTCCGCGGCACGTGCAATCTCCGCTTCGACGACACAAACCCCGAAAAAGAAGAGGTCGAGTACGTCGAGTCGATCAAGGCGGACGTCCGGTGGCTGGGTTTCGAGTGGAGCGGCCTGCACTTCGCGTCCGACTACTTCGAGCAGCTCTACGAATACGGCGTGCATCTGGTCAAGACCGGCCGCGCGTACGTGGACAGCCTGACGGCCGACGAGATCCGCGCGTACCGCGGCAC
>DATAEE010000157.1:0-9918 GCA_036258175.1 Vicinamibacterales bacterium | reverse complement strand
CCTGGTGGGTGCGGGGTGCGGGGTGCGGGGTGCGGGCGGGATCGGGCCGCTTTACGCATGTCGGGGCTTGGGAGTCATTATCACTCTCCCAAGCCCCGAACCGTTGGTCTCTATCTAACGCCGTCAGCGCAGTGTGAACGCCGGTCTGCGTTCATCTGCGTAAATCTGCGGCTAGAACTCGTACCGAATACCGAAGCGAACGATCCTCGGGTCGAGCAGCGCTAGCACTTCCTGGAAGTTGCCGAACGGCTGGCCGGCAGGCGCCGTCTGGGTCAGCGTCCGGAACACGATCGGCGTGCCCAGGTTGAACAGGTTGAACACGTCGACCATGCCGACCAGCCTCCCCGCTTTGCCCGGCAGGCGGATCGACTTGTCAAACCGCAGATCCACGATATGCACGTTCGGAGCGCGGTTTGCGTCCACCGGCTCGACGCGCACGGTCTGGTTGCCCAGGTTCGGCAGGCTGAAGCTGACGGCGCGGCCCCAGTTCCGGCCGCTCTGTAGCTTGTAGGATCCGCTCGTCCCGATCTCCCACGGCAGCGTGTAGCGACCGATCAGCTTATAGTTCCAGATAGTCGAAGTCTCGCGCCCGAAAAGCCCGAAGTTGTCGTTCCACGGGTACCCGTTGGCGCCGGCGGTGCCTGTCTTGTCGTTGCCGGCCGCGGACAGCACGCTCGTCGTCGACGTCTGGTTGTGGAACTGATCGAGCCACGAGTACTCGAACGAGGTGAGCAGCATCCAACCATTTCGGAAACGCCGGTTCACGGCGAATTCAACTGTCTGATAGTTTGAGTCGTACCTCGGGTCGTCGGGATTGGTGAACACACGCTGCGTGCCGGTCCCAGCCGGAATGTCCTTCAGCGTTATATTCTGGTCGTTGCCATCGCCAATGATCCCTTCCGGCCCGGGATCCAATCGCGTCACCGGGACAGTCTGCGCCGCGTCGCGGATCAGATCGACCTCCGCCCACTCGTTGCGCAGGTTCTTATAGACAAACGACACCCGCGCCGACAGTCCTTCGCGCAGCTCCTGCTCGTAATGCGTCGAAATCTCGTCGCCGTACGGACGGTCGAGATTCGGATCGACGGTCACGAAACCTGCGCCGCCCAGCGTCGCGTTGAACGCGCCGAGCTCGTTCGGACCGTCGAGGAGACGGTTGCCGTTGCGGTCATTGAAGCGATACCGCAGAGTCGCCTGGCCGACCGGGTTTTCGTTGTTGGCGACGGTGTCGGCGGAGTTGAAGTAGAAGCGCCCGTAGAAGCCCTTGATCACCGACTTGCCGTTGCCCCTGACGTCATACGCAAATCCGACCCGAGGGCCTACAGTGGTCGTCTCCGCGATTGTCTGACCTTCGACGGTCCGGGGCGCGTAGAAGTTGCGGATGCGCGTCTGCTCAGCCGCCGGTAATGGATCCAGCGAACCCGACAGCTGCGGCAACCCGTTTGGCGTCTGGCTCTGCTCGGGCCAACCATCCTTGTAGTAGTCGACGCGGAGGCCCAGATTGAGCGTCAGCCGATTGTTGTATTTCCAGCCATCCTGCAGGAAGACGCCGTGCGCGTTGACCTGATTGATCGGTACGACGGGCGTGTTGTACAGGTCAACGAACTCCACGGCGGTCCCGCGGTCCCTATAGAAGATATCGAACGGCTGATCGCGTCCGAGCATCTGGCGTTCGCGCCGGCCTTCGTATCCAATCTTGAAGTCGTGCGAGCCGTGCCAGCCGCTCTTGAAGTACGAGACCGTCCCGTACCACTGCGGTTTGTAGCGCTTCTGATCCTGATAGAAGTCGTTCGCGCCGCCGTCGAAGTACTGGCTCGTGGTCTGCTCGATCCGCCCCGGCACGAACTGATCGACCGGGAAGTTGCCGAACTCGGTCTGCGGACGCAGCGGGAAGAAGTTGTACCAGTTGCCCGCCAAGACGTCGATGAACAGCTTGTCGCTGACGACGCTCGTCCACTGAGCCTTCCACGGATAGTTCCGCGACGACTGATAGAGTGACGCCGACAGCGGAGTTGTCGGGCCAAGGTCGCGCTTGTCCTGCAGCTTCTCCCGCTTGTTCATGTACCCGATCAGCTGATTGTTCTTCGGAAGCTGGAACGTGCCTTTGATCGTGTAGGCGTTGGTCAGCTTGGACCGGGCAAGGTCAGGCAGCCCGATGATCGTCTTGTACTGATCGTTCAGGCGATACGAGTAGAACCACCACGCTTTGCCCTTCCAGAGCGGACCCCCAAGGTTGAAGTTGATGTCGTACTGCTTGGTGATCGGGTTGCCGCGCTGGAGGCCGCCTGCCGCCTTCGTGAAGAAGCCGTTGTCGTCCTTCGTGTTTGGCGTCGCGAACGCGTCCGGCACGTTGTCGCTGATGGTGTCGTCGTTCTCGAAGTCACCGTAGAACGTGCCCTGGAACCGGTCGCCGCCCGACTTCACGGTGATGTTCAAGGACGCGCCCGGCACGTCCTGCGCCGCGTCGTTGCCGGCGCCGCCGAGCTGAAACTCTTCGAACGATCCGAAATCGAAGTAGCCGGCGTTGGCGGACACGCCTTCGGTCGTATTGACCCCCTCGATCCGCGTCGTGTTCTGCTGGCTGACGCCGTAGGTGATGTAGCCGGTCTGCGTGCCGGTGTGCGATCCGCCGACGTCGTAGCCGGTGACCTGGAAGCCCGGCGCCTGCGCCATGGCGGCCCAGATGTCACGCGCGTTCGGGATCTCGGTCAGCAGCTCGTTCGTGAAATTGGTCCCGACCGTCGTCGTGGAGGTGTCGACGACCGGCGATTCGCCGGTGACCGTCACCGTTTCCTGCAACGTCGCGACGTTGAGCTGCGCGTCGACCGACAACGTTGTATTGATGACGACGCGGATTCCTTCGCGTTTGAGCGTCTGGAAGCCCTGCAGCTCGTAGGTGAGCACGTATGTTCCAGCCGGAAGGGCAATCAGACGATAGGTGCCATCCTCGCCCGTCACAGCCGTCATGGGCTGGATGAGCGCGGGGCTCGTCGCCGTCACGGTCACACCCGGCAGAAGCGCGCCGCTGTTGTCGGTGACCGTGCCGTTGATACGACCGCGGAAGTCCTGCGCGGCCGCCGGGATCGCAAACGCCAGAACGAGCGCCGCGATGGCGAGGACTGCAAATCGACTACGCATTCCATGCCTCCGGTTAGAGGGGAGTTGCCAACCGATAGACGTAGATCGACCCAGGGTAGCTGCGGACGCCGGCGAGCAAGCAAAGTGCCACGGTGTCGAATCTGGGACGTTCGAACCGATCCGGCGTAAACGATAGATCGCCTGAGGGTTGACTGGCAAGCCGCGTTATCGCGCAGGCGGATGTGGGGCGATTGGCTCCAATCGGCGGTATAACAATCCGTCAATCTGGATCGTTCTCAGGCTCCAGAGGTTCCAGAGGTTCTGGGGTTCCAGAGGTTCATGGTTCTCATGAGGTTCCTATGAGAGCGCTGCTCATTCTGGTCGCGTTATTAGCTCAGGCGCAGACGTCCACGACCTTGCCGACGCCCGCGGCCATCTTCGGCTTCGAGCCCGGCACCGACCGGAAGCTCGCGGACCACGACCAGATCCTGCGCTACTTCAAGGCGCTCGACGCGGCGACCGATCGCGTGAAGCTCTTCGAGATCGGCAAGACGGCCGAAGGGCGGGAGATGATCCTCAGCGCGATCTCATCCGAAGCGAACATGGCCCGGCTCGACCGCTACCGCGAGATCGCACGACGGCTGGCCGACAGCCGCGGTCTCACCGACGAGCAGGCCCGCGCGCTCGCCCAGGAAGGACGGACGATCGTCTGGCTCGACATGGGGCTGCATGCGACCGAGGTGGCGCACGCGCAGGTGAGCGCGGAAGTCGCGTTGATGATCGCCGGCGGCGAGACCGACGAGCTCCGACGGCTGCGCGACAACGCGATCGTCCTGCTGATGCCGGTGATGAATCCTGACGGGCTCGACATCGTGACGAAGTGGTACCGCTCGAACGTCGGCACGCCGTTCGAGACGAGCCCGCTGCCGGTCCTCTATCAGAAGCACGCGGGGCACGACAACAATCGCGACTGGTTCATGCAGAACCTGCCCGAGACGCGCAACGTGACGCGGCAGCTCTATCAGGAGTGGTTTCCGCAAATCCTCTACAACCACCACCAATCCGGCCAGACATCGCCGCGGATCTGGACGCCACCGATGGACGACCCCGTCAACCCGAACATGCATCCGCTCGTCAACCGCGGCATCTCGCTGCTTGGCGTCGGCATCATGCAGCGGCTGGAACAGGAAGGAAAGCGCGGCGCGCAGGGTTACTCGACGTATTCGAACTGGTGGAACGGCGGGATGCGCTCAACGCCCTGCTTCCACAACGTCGTCGGCATCCTCACCGAGACCGCCTCGGGCCGCTACGCCACGCCGGTTGAAATGTCCGAGACGCAGCTGCCGGCGCGGCTCGGCAGCGGCGAGAACGCGATGGAACCCTCCACCTGGAACCCGAGCCCGTGGAAGGGAGGCCGGTGGCGGATCCGCGACCAGATGGACTACATGGTCACGGCGACGATGGCGGTCATGCGGTTGGCGGCGGATTATCGGGAGGACTGGCTCTATAACCGCTATCAGATGGCGCGGGATCAAATCGCGGCCGGCCGTCGCGGGAAGCCGTACGCGTACGTGATTCCCGCCGGACAGCGCGACTGGCCGACCGCGGTGCGAATGGCGGAGATCCTCTATCTCGGCGCCGTCGAACTTCATCGGGCGCCCGCGGCCTTCACGGCGGGCGGATCGTCATACCCGGCCGGCTCGCTCGTCGTACTCATGGCGCAGCCTCACCGCGGGTACGCGAAAGATCTCCTGGAGCCGCAGCGCCATCCCGATCGGCGCGACGGCCCGAACGGTCCGCCCAAGCGTCCGTATGACATGGCGGGGTGGACGCTTCCCTATCAGATGGGGGTGAGGGCGGACATGATTCCGGATGCGTTCGACGCGCGACTCGAACGCGTCACGGACTTTGCCGCGATTACCAAGGAGGCAGCGGCAGCGCCCGCCAGCGCCGGCACGCCCTTGTCAGTGACGGAGCGTGTCCGGGAACTGACGGCCGCCGGGCGCGCACCTCGTGTCGGACTCTACAAGTCCTGGGTCGCGTCGATGGACGAAGGCTGGGCGCGCTTCGTTCTCGAGCAGTTCAGCGTGCCCTACCAGTCGGTACGCGACAAAGACGTCCGAGCCGGCAACCTCCGCGCGCGCTTTGACGCCATCGTCCTTCCCGACCAATCGGCCAAGGAGATCATCGAGGGGCATGCGGCCGGCACGATGCCGGCAGAATACGTCGGCGGGATCGGCGTCGAAGGCGTCGCGTCCCTGAAGGCATTCGTCGAGGCGGGCGGGACGTTGATCGCGATCGACGGGGCGACAGACGTGGCGATCCAGCAGTTCGGGCTGCCGGTACGTAATGCGATCGAGGGAGTCCGGAACACAGAATTCTACTGTCCCGGCTCGCTCCTGCGCCTTTCGGTCGACACGTCGAACCCGCTGATGACCGGAGTGTCCGACGGACAGGCGGCCTTTTTCGTGAACGGTCGCGCATTCGAGGTGGAGGCGGGAGCGGGCGATCGAGTGCGCGTGCCCGCGCGTTACGCGGCGAAGGATCTCCTGATGTCCGGCTGGATCAACGGCGAGTCGAAGATCGCAGGCAAGGCGGCGGTCGTCGAGGCATCGCTCGGCCGCGGCAAGGTCGTGCTCGTCGGCTTTGGTCCGTACTTCCGCGGCCAGCCGCACGGCACGTTCAGGATTCTGTTCAACCCGATCCTGCAGAGCGTGGAAAGCGGCTCGTCGAAGTCGCAGATGCATCCCTGAGCCAAGACGAGTAGCGCAGCCCCTTCAGGACTGCACCAAGGAGAGCCATCCTACGATGCGTATCGCCGACTACCTCATCAGCTGCATCCTTGTGGCTGGTGCATCGTCTACGGCCCAGGAGCGCGCGACCGAGGTCGGGCCGCTTCTATTAAAGGATGCGTCGGTCAGCGCAGCCGTATCGGCGGTGAAGAAGAACGAACCCTGGGTCCTCGAAGAGCAGGTGCGACTGTGCGAAATTCCCGCGCCTCCGTTCAAGGAAACCGCCCGCGGAAAAGCGTACGCGCAGGCGTTTCGCGATCTCGGGCTGAAAAACGTCCGAATCGACAAGGTCGGTAACGTGCTCGGCGAGCGGCCTGGCGCCGCCGCACGTCCGCACGTCGTCTTTTCCGCTCACCTCGACACTGTGTTCCCGGAAGAAACCGACGTTCGCGTCACGCGGCTTGGCTCCGTTCTGAAAGGCCCCGGCATTGGTGACGACTGCCGCGGCCTCGCCGTCGTCATCGGGGTCATCAAGGCGATGGCGGACGCCAACGTTCAGACCGAGGGCACCATCACGTTCGTCGGTACGGTGGGCGAGGAGGGACTGGGCGATCTGCGGGGCGTCAAGCAGCTGTTCGAAGGAGACCTGAAAGGGAAGATCGATCGCTTCGTATCGGTCGACGGCACCGGTCTGGGAATCACTCACATCGGTGTGGGCAGCAAACGATACCGGGTCGCATTCAAAGGACCCGGCGGTCATAGTTATGGTGCATTCGGCCTCGCCAATCCGATCCACGCCCTCGGCCGCGCGATCGCGAAGATCGGCGACTTCCAGGTACCGACTGATCCAAAAACCACGTTCAACGTCGGGCGAATCGGCGGCGGGACCTCGGTCAACTCAATCGCATTCGAAGCCTGGGCCGAAGTGGACATGCGCTCGCCGGACTCGGCGGCGCTTCAGTCGGTGGATGCGAACTTTCACAAGGCGGTGGACACCGCGCTCGAAGAAGAGAATCTGCGGTGGGCGAATCGCGGCAAGCTTGCCGTCGAGAAAACTCTCGTCGGTGATCGCTCCGCAGGCCGCACACCGGCCAACTCGGCGATCGTCCAATCCGCGGTGTCGGTGACGACCGCGCTCGGTTTGAAGGCCAGCCTCGACGAAGGCTCCACTGACGCGAACATCCCCATGAGCCTCGGCATCCCAGCCGTGACGATCGATGGCGGGGGACGAGGTACCGGCGCACATTCTCTCGGCGAGACGTTCGATGCGACCAACTCCGATCAGGGCACGAGCCGCGCGCTACTCCTCGCGATCGCGCTCACCAGACGGTAGGGGCGCTTCGGGACGTAGGGGCGCTTCGCGAAGCGCCCCTACCTGCTGGTTCGCAATCGCTCGTCGCAGCGTCAGCACGCGCCACAGGAAGACCGCGTGCAGTGCCCCTATGGCGATCATTTCTTCCTTCATCTGTGCAGTCAGCGCGACGGGCAGGAAGTTGGCGAGCGTGGCGAGGACGTAGATGACGGAGAAGATCGGGTCGGCGCCCCTCCCCTCAACTCCGATGTGCAACGCGGCCGTTGCCTCGAACCCTGCCGCGAGGACGAGGAGCGGCAAAAGGGCGGCCACAGGTAAAACAATGATCGCTGTGGTGGCGACTGTTAGCGCGGCCCAGACGGCTATTCCCACGTAAAAGAGGACGATCCGGGTGGTTCCGCGCGCGCGAGTTGTCGCCTGGAGCGCCTCGAATTCCGTCTGATTCGACCGGGTCATGGCGCCGAAAAGATACTACGGGAGGCGTCGGCGGCGGGCAGGACGGGAGGACGGCCCTTTCTGGCACACGTTTTGGTAACTGATGAGGCGAAGAAAGGCGGCCGTTCGCTATAACTGCTTGCGGCAATAGGACTTCAATGCTACGATCGGCCACTCCTTCGTTTCAATTCTCAACGTGGCTTGTGCCGGAATGGTACGTCTGGGGAGGAAGAGTGCGGCGTAGCGCGTCTCTGTGGTTCGTTCGACTGCTCACCACGTTGATCAGCGTGGGTGTGGCTGGACCCGCCATCCAAGCCTCCGCCGAGCCGGCTCCGACTCAAACTGCAAGCACCTCAAAAAAGACCACTGCCAAGAAAAAGAGCACGACGCGTCGCTATTCGAGCAGCGCGTCCCGTGCCCGCCGCGCCCGGCTGGCGCGCGCCCGGGCCGCTGCCCGCATGCGCGCGATGCGCGAGGCGAGCACACCCCGATTCAAGACGGACGCGACCGGCGCGCTGGTTCCCGACATTCGCGCCGCCGCCGCGATCGTCTTCAATCCCGAGACCGGCCAGGTCCTCTTCGCCGAGAACGCCCAGGACAAGCGGTCCATCGCGAGCATCACGAAGGTGATGACCGCGATCGTGTTCCTCGAAGACAATCCCGACCTCTCGCAGCAGTATGTGATTGAGCGCGCCGACGTTCGTGCCGCCTCAACAACGTTTCTGCGGGCGGGCGAATGGGTGCGGGGCGAGGACCTCTTGCATCTGACACTCATCGCGTCGGACAACGCCGCGGCGCGCGCGCTCGCGCGCAACTCCCACGGTGGCTCGGAAGATTTCGTCCAGCGGATGAACCGGAAGGCGATCGAACTCGGGCTCGAGAGCACCGCGTTCTCGGATCCGTCGGGTCTGCTCCCGGAGAACGTATCGTCGGCCTACGATCTCTCGCGGCTGATCGCCTTCGCGGCATCCGATGAGCGGATCGGCCCAGTGATGCGCAAGACCGACTATTCGCTGGTAACGTCCCGCCGGATGGTGACCATTCACAACACGAACCGGCTGCTCGGCGGCGACATGGACGTGCGCGGTGGCAAGACCGGCTTCATCTACAAGGCAGGCTACTGCCTGGCTACGCTTCTCAAGATGCCGCAGGGAGACCAGGTGTCCGTGGTCGTCCTGGGAGCACGCAACAACGCGCTCCGTTTCATGGAAACGAAGCACATCATCAACTGGCTGAACGACAAGACCACTGGCGTCTTTCCGAAGCCGCAGCCGCAATAACTACGCCCGGTATCCCTTCTGAATGACCAGCGCGTCGAGCGGCAGCGTTGCGACGCTGTCGACGACGACCATTACGGGCCGGCTTGCTCCTCGACCGTCGTACGCCTTCAGGTACCGATGGCAGACGTCGCAGGCATAGATGCGATAGGCGCGCGACGTAAACGACTTGATGCGGGTGCGGTCTCCGTTTCCACAGTAGGGACAGGCGACGGCGTCGAACTTCCAGCGCGCCGTGCACCGGCCGCAAATCAGGTGACGCTCGGCCGAGGGGGTAATCGTCGAGAAGTCGGGCTCCCCGCCGCACACCGGGCAGGTGCGTGCCTTCCATTCGGACAGGTCCGCTGACGCGAGCATCGCCTCCGCGCACCGGACCAGAAACGGCCGCAGCGCCTGTACGAGCACGCTGTCGATGCCGGGGCTGAGCTCGCCCGTCCCGTTGAACCATTTCTCCAGCACAGGATCGAGCGGCGCCGGATCGCGCGCCATCGCGTCCGCGAGGTGAAAGTCCTTTTCCTCAAGTGCGTCGTAGCGGCGCATGGCCGCAGCCGCTTCACGTATCAGGTAGCGGACGTCGCTGTACTCGAACGGGATCTGGTCGAAGCGAAGCAGCGATTGCCCGGCGGCGGAGCGCGTCTTCACATCG
Source organism: Vicinamibacterales bacterium (assembly GCA_036258175.1). Taxonomy (GTDB): domain Bacteria; phylum Acidobacteriota; class Vicinamibacteria; order Vicinamibacterales; family 2-12-FULL-66-21; genus DATAEE01. The sequence goes on along the minus strand of DATAEE010000157.1, from coordinate 438 downwards.
GACGGGTCCAGCCGCAGCGAGGGAAGGGGTACGCGGCCCTGGACCCGGCGGTGCAGCGCCAGCAGCGCGAGTTGGAGATCGACCGCGGGAGCGAGCTCCGGCTGCTCCTCGCGCAACTGCGTCAGCTCGGCGACTTCACGCGGTGCAGGGCGAGCGGGACCTGTGGGCCGCTGTCCTCCGGGCACGGGATGAGATTGTACGAAAAAGAAGCCGCCCGTCGCTAGACGGGCGGCTTTCTCACGTTCGACCGCAGATCAAACGCAGATCAAATCTGCGTGTATCTGCGTGTATTTGCGGTTCTAGAAGGACCACCTCGCCGCGAGCTGGACCTGGCGCGGTGCGATGATCGCCGACGGCGACTCGAACAACACGGCCTGGCTCTGCCCGGGCGCGTAGGTGATTTCCTGGCTTGGCACACGGGTGACCACGTTCGTGATC
>DATAEE010000156.1:0-4200 GCA_036258175.1 Vicinamibacterales bacterium | reverse complement strand
GATCGCGCGCAGGCTCGACGTCCCTGGCTGCGCGCGGACCCACGTCACCGTCTCGGAGAGGACGAGCGACGTCGCGAACATCCGCTCAGCCTCGGACAGGTGCGCAGTCGAGATGATGGAGAGTCGCGGACGTCCCTGCGGTGTGAACAACAGCCCGCCTATGTCGAGCGGATCACCTTCGAGCCACGCGTCGAATCCCGGCGCCGCGAGCAGACCGTTCAACCGCATCGCGAGCTCGAATCGATCTTTTTCCGGGAAGAACGACTCGAGGTCGAGCGCGCCGATGCGCGAGACCGGCGGCCGCTGCACTTCTCCGACGATCGCTTCGATCGTCAGATCGCGTCCCGCGCGCCAGGCGTGCCCGAGAAGCGTCGAGACGAGGGCGTGTTCGCGGCTCTTGAGCGGATCGGCCTCGATGCCGATGAGCGAGAGCAGACTAGTGGCTGCCGATCGGATACGGTCGCCAATCGCATCCGGATCGTCGCGCACGGCGGCCGGCGGAGCGGAGAAGGATTTGAGAATCGAGAGACCGCGTCCGGATCGGCTGCGCGGCGTATAGATGGAGAACTCGACCGCCGATCGCAGCCGCTGGATGCGCGCGGCATCCTGTCCCCACTCGGCCAGTCCCTTCGTCCAGCGACCCGCTTCGGCCGCCGCGAACGCATCGGGATCGAGCCCTTTCCGTCTTGCCTCGTCCTCCGCGACCCACGGACGGAACTCCTCGGGCGCCAGGCGCGGAAACGTCAGCAGCAGGTTCGCGATGTCCCCCTTCGGGTCGATCGCGATCGCCGGGATGCCGTCGATCGCGGCTTCCTCGAGCAACGAGAGACACAGCCCGGTCTTGCCGCTGCCGGTCATGCCTACGCAGACGGCGTGCGTCACCAGATCGCGCGAATCGTAGAGGATCGGCGCGTCGGTCCGCCGGCGCGCGTCGAGGTCGTACTCGCGGCCGAGGTAAAACAGGCCCAGTTTCTCGAAGTCCTGCACCGAGGGCATTTTATCCCCGGGCCTGAGAGAACCGCGAAACCCGGGGGCTCGTAAAGACTTCTATGACGCAATTCGCCCAGGACCTGCGCTTCGCGGCACGTCTGCTCTTCAAGCAGAAGGGGTTCGCCCTCACTGCGATCGTCACCCTGGCCGCCTGCATCGGCGCCAACGCGACGATCTTCAGCGTGGTCAACGCCGTGCTGCTCCGCGCGCTTCCGTTTCCCGAGGCGCATCAGCTCGTCACGATGATGAACAGCTACCCGAAGGCGGGTGTCGAGCGGGCGAGCAACGGCGTGCCGGACTACTTCGACCGGCGGCGCGAGATCGACGTGTTCGAGGAGCAGGCGCTCTACCGCCAGCGCGGTCAGACAATCGGAATCGAGCACCAGCCTGAGCGGGTCCAGGGCTTTCAGGCCACACCCACGATCTTCCGCGTGCTGCGCGCGGAGGCGTTCCGCGGCCGGCTGCTCAATGACGCCGACGGCGAGGCGGGACAGGAACGCAAGGTCGTCCTGTCGTACTCGCTCTGGCAACGTCTCTTCGGCGGACGAGACGACGCGATCGGAAAGGACCTGCGGGTGAATGGCGTCCCTCACACGATCGTCGGCGTGCTGCCGCAGGACTTTCTCTTCCTGAACAGCGAAGCGGAGCTCTGGATCCCCGTCGCCTTCAGGCCCGAGGACAAGGGTGACGATCGTCGCCACAGCAACAACTGGCAGATGATCGGCCGGCTCGAGCCGGGACGGACCATCGAGCAGGCTCAGGCGCAGCTGGACGCGCTCAACGCGCGCAACATGGAGCGCTTCCCGCAGTTCAAGGAAATCCTCATCAACGCCGGCTTCCATACGAAAGCAGTGGGGATGCAGTCCGATCTCGTGCGTGACGTGCGGGCGACGCTTTTCCTGCTCTGGGGTGGCGTCGCGTTCGTGCTGCTCATCGGCTGCGTCAACATGACCAACCTGATGCTGGTCCGCTCGTCGGCACGGCTCAAGGAGCTCGCGACGCGGCACGCGCTTGGCGCCGGGCGCGGCCGGCTCGCGCGTCAGCTCTTGACCGAGACGGTTCTTCTGACGGTGGTCGGCGCCGTCCTCGGCCTCGCCGCGGCGTACTGGGCGATCAATCTTCTCGTGGCCGGGCCGCTCGCCAGCCTGCCGCGCGCGGCCGAGATCGGCCTCGACGGTCAGGTCGTCGCATTCACCATCGCCCTGGCCTTCATCGTCGGCATTGTCATCAGTCTGATCCCGATGATCAGCGTGCACCGGATGAACCTGAACCAGGCCATCCGCGAGGAAGGCCGCTCGGGAACCGCCGGGCGGGGCGCACGGCTGGTCCGGCGCCTTCTCGTTGCCAGCCAGGTAGCGTTCGCGTTCATGCTCCTCATCGCCGCCGGGCTGATGCTTGCGAGCTTCCGCCGAGTCCTGGCCGTCGATCCAGGGGTCAATACCGACCACGTTCTCACCGGCAACGTGAACATGCCGCAGGCGCGCTACAAGGACGATGCGGCCCTGAGAACGTTCATGACCCGCGCGCTCGAACGCATCCGAGCGGTTCCGGGTGTCGTGCAGGCGGGCGCGACGACGACGATTCCGTTTGGCGGAAGCAACAGCGACAGCGTGATTCTCGCCGAGGGCTATCAGATGAAGCCGGGCGAGTCGCTCATTTCCCCGCATCAGATCAACGTATCGCCCGGCTATTTCGAGACACTGCAGGTGCCGCTCATCGCGGGCCGATACTTCAACGAGTCCGACACCGACACCGCTCCGCGGGTCATCATCGTCGACGAGCGGCTGGCCAACCGCTTCTGGCCGGGCACGAACCCGCTCGGCCGCCGGATGTGGCAGCCGGATGACGTCAAGGAGTTGACGACGGGACCGGGTCCAAAAGCGCGCTTCTACACGATCGTCGGCGTCGTCAGGCGCGTGGTCGTTGGCGGGCTCGTCGAAAGCGTGGACGATTCGCGCGACGGAGCCTACTACTTCCCGTACGCCCAGAACGCCGGCAACTTCATGACGTTTGCGATCCGGACGGCCGGCGATCCGACGTCGGTAACGGCCGCGATCCGGCGCGAGATGGCCGCCATCGACCCGGAGATGCCCTTCTACGGCGTACGAACGATGGACGAGCTGATGAACCTGTCGCTCACCAACCGGCGCACGCCCATGATCCTGGCGGTGGCCTTCGGCGCGGTCGCGCTGTTCCTCGCCGCCGTCGGCATCTACGGTGTGCTCGCCTACCAGGTCGCGCAGCGCACGCGCGAGATGGGGATCCGTATGGCGCTCGGCAGCGACGCCGGCGGGATCTTCCGGCTGGTGATCCGCGAAGGGGCGCTGCTGGTGGCCGCGGGATTCGCCGTCGGCCTCATCGGCGCGTTCGCGCTGCGGACGTCGATCGCGAGCCAGCTCTACGAAGTGGAGCCGATGGACCCGCTGGTCGTCGCGCTCGTCGCCGGCGTACTCGGAACGGTCGGGCTCATTGCGTGCGCGGTTCCGGCGCGGCGCGCATCACGAATTGATCCGCTCGTGGCGCTTACGGAACACTAGTGAGCCCCGCTTCGCCCAGATCTCGCATTTGGTAGTGTGGGGCTGTCCAGGTTCGTTCGCTTCAATGCCATCGGCGTAGTGGGCTTCATCCTCCAGCTCGGCGTCGTGGCGCTGCTGACGCGGTGGAACAGCGCCTCGGCGCTCGTGGCGACCGCGTTGGCAGTTGAAGCGGCTGTTCTCCACAACTTCTTCTGGCACGAGCGGTGGACCTGGGCTGACCGGCCAGTGGCCGGCCGGGACCGACTGGCCAGGCTGGGGCGCTTTCACTTCGCTAACGGGCTGGTCTCGATTGCCGGCAACGTGGCTATCGTCTTCTTGCTCGCGCCCGTGGCGTCCAGCTTCAGCCGAACCTATGGGCTCATCGGCGCAAACGCAATCGCCGTTCTAATCTGCTCGCTCGTGAACTTCGCAGCCGGCGACCGACTCGTCTTCTCCTCACCAATCACCAATCATCAATCGCCAATAGTCAACCAATAGCCAATCACCAATCGTCAATCAATCCCCAATCCCCAATCCAAAATCCCCAATGCAGGGATCGTTAGGCTCCTTCCCGCTGTGCAATCTTCGCCCACGTGTCCTTGAGCGTGACCGTGCGGTTGAAGACCAGCCGGCCGTCGCGGGAGTCGAGATCGACCGCGAAGTAGCCGAGCCGTTCGAACTGGTAGCGCGTGCC
>DATAEE010000155.1:0-3465 GCA_036258175.1 Vicinamibacterales bacterium | reverse complement strand
CGGCTCAGCGTCGATCGAGAAACGCGAGCGCCGTCAGGATCGCCATGGCTCCGGCGGCAATCGCCGCCGATCGCCATCCTTCGTGCGCGTGCGCAGCCGGAACGGCGGGTGCCGCCGGGAGATTGTAAGTTCGCGGATCGCCGCGGACGATGAACATCGCATGCGTGCCGCCGACGCTGGTGTCGCGCGCATCGTAGAGCGTGGCATCATCCACGCCGCGCCCGCGCAGTTCTTCCACGCGAGCCTCCGCCCGCGTCCGCAGGTCGTCGATCTCACCGAACAGGATCGACTCGGTCGGACATGCCTTCGCGCATGCCGGGATGAGCCCTGCCTTCTGGCGGTCGTAGCAGAACGTGCACTTGAAGGCGCGGCCGTCCGACGGATGCCGATCGACCACTCCGAACGGGCACGAGACGACGCAGTAGCCGCATCCGTTGCAGATGTCCGGCTGGATGAATACGCCGCCGAACTCGGTCCGCACGATCGAGCCGGTGGGACACGAGTCCAGACAGCCGGCGTGCTCGCAATGCTTGCAGACGTCGCTCGAGAAGTTCCACGTAGGGACTAGGGACTGGGGGCTAGGGACTAGGCTTGCGGCCGTCCCGTCTAGTCCCAAGTCCCTAGTCCCTCGTCCCTGCCGAGACGCAGTTCCTTCTACGAATTTCACGTGGCGCCATGTGGAGTGGCCCAACGCGGCTGTGTTGTCGTACGACAGCCCCAGCCATTGAACCCCGTCGTCTGGCAGGCGATTCCACTCTTTGCAGGCCACTTCGCAGGCCTTGCAGCCGATGCAGAGAGTCGAGTCGGTGAGGAACGCGGTGATTGGCATCTAGCGTCCGGGTGATTCGCGCACGCCCGACCTGAAGGTCGGGCCTACACGGCAGAGTAACGCTTTCGATTCCATGATCTTCACGTTCGGTTCCTGGGAGATGGGGATCAGATCGTTGACGACGTCGCCTGTCGCGTGACCGTGGCGGCCGTAGTGAAAGGGCAGCGCGACCTGGTGGATCGTGCGGCCGTCGATGATGAGCGGCCGGATCCGCTGCGTCACGAGCGCGCGCGCTTCGATCGATCCGCGCGGCGTCGAGATCGTGACCTGGCCACCATGGGCGACGCCGATCTCGCGCGCGAGCTCCGGAGAGAGTTCGCAGAACAGCTCGGGCTGGAGTTCCGCGAGCCGCCGCAGCGGCCGGGTCATTCCTCCTGCGGCATGATGCTCCGTCAGTCTATATGTCGTCAGCACGTGCGGGTAGCGTGCGTCGGGCGACGTTGCGTACGGGTTATCAGGACGTTCTTTCGGATCGACCGCCGGGTTGCGTTGCTGACGATATAGCGGATTGGCGATCGGCGACTCGAGGGGCTCGTAGTGCGCGGGCAGCGGTCCGTCCTTCAGTCCGCTCGCCACCCAAATCCACCCGAGACCGTCGGGGTGCATGACGAACGGCGCGTCGCCGGCGAGGCCGGCATCTGCGAGCGCGTTCGCCGGCGGGCGATACTCCGGCGCTTTGGTACGGTTGAAGTCGGGGGTGTCGAGGCCGGTCCATTCACCGTGGGTGGCGTCCCACCATACGAGTTTCTTGCGTTCGCTCCATGGCCGGCCGTCGGGCCGCGCCGATGCGCGGTTGTAGAGAATCCTCCGATCGGCCGGCCAGGTGAATCCCCAGCCGTGCCCGTAAGGCCCGTGTGGATCGCGTTCACGGGCGCGGTTGCGATCCGGTGCCGGATGAACGCCGGAGTAGATCCAGCAGCCGCACGCCGTGCTTCCGTCATTCTTCAGCGCGCCGAAGCCGTCGACGAGAGATCGTTCGCCATCCGAGATCTTCCAGCCGTTGATCTCCTGCAGGACTTCTGCGTTCGACGGCTCGTCGTGTGCGCCGCTCGTGGAGTAATTCCACGTCAGCGCGGCCAGGCCTGCATGACGCGTCCGCGGTTGCTTCGCAGCCATCGCTTTCAGGCGCCGCCCGAGGTGATACACGAACCAGGCGTCGCTCCGTCCATCGCCCGGGGGGTCGACCGCTTTCTCGCGCCATTGGATCAGGCGCTGTGTGTTGGTGAAACAGCCGCTCTTCTCCGCGTGGCCTGCCGCGGGAAGCAGGAACACCTCGGTGGCGATATCCTCTGTTCGCAGTTCGCCGCGCTCGACTTCGGGCGAGTCGTACCAGAAGCTGGCGGTTTCGGTTTCGACCATGTCACGCACGACGAGCCAGCGCAGGTTGGCGAGCGCCCGGCGCTCGAGCCGCGCGTTCGGCGCCCCGACCGCCGGGTTCTGCCCCATCACGAACAGGCCCTCGAGTTTTCCGTCCGCCATGTCAAGCCAGTACGCGAAGTGTGAATGATCGCCGGTGAGGCGCGGCAGCCAGTCGAACCCGAAGTCGTTCGCGCGCGTCGCCGCCTCGCCGTACCACGCCTTGAGCAGCGAGACGACGAAGGCGTCGGTGGCGGCCCAGACGCCGGTCGGCGGCCTGTGCGTCATTAAGTACTCAGCGAGCGTGCGGCCGCCCCGCGACTCGAGCTTCGGCATGGGCAGGTAACCCGGCAGCATGTCGAAGAGCGTCGGAATGTCGGTCGATCCCTGGATCGACGCGTGGCCGCGCAGCGCGAGCACGCCGCCGCCCGGCCGCCCCACGTTGCCGAGCAGGAGTTGAAGGATCGCGGCGGCGCGAATGATCTGCACGCCCACCGAATGCTGTGTCAGCCCGACCGCGTAGCAGATCGTCGCCGTCCGATCCGGACCTGACGCCGCCGTGAACACGCGCGCGATCTCGAGAAATTCCTCCCGCGGCACGCCGCACGCGCGCTCGACCATCTCCGGTGTATACCGCGCGAAGTGGCGCTTCAGAATCTGGAAGACGCATTTCGGATGCTGCAGCGTCGGGTCGCGGTCGCGGCCGACCGTCCAGCTCTTTGCGTCGTAGCGTCCCGCCGTGTTGTCCCAGCCGGAAAACATCCCGCCGAGCTCGTCGACCCCTTCGAACGCGTCGTCCACGATTGCCGGCGCGTTCGTGTACGCGACAACGTAGTCGCGGAACTCGAGGCCGCGCTCGATGACGTAGTTGATGAGCCCGCCCAGAAAGACGATGTCGCTGCCGGCGCGGAGCGCGACCCAGCGGTCGGCCATCGCCGACGTGCGCGAGAATCGCGGATCGACATGGATGACCGTCGCCCCTCGCTCGCGCGCGCGTACGACCCACTGAAAGCCGACCGGATGCGCCTCGGCCATCGACGATCCGATGATGAGGATCGCGTCGGCGTTCACCAGGTCCTGCTGCGCCGTCGTCGCGCCGCCGCGGCCGAACGTGGTGCCCAGACCGGGCACCGTGGAGCTGTGTCATATCCGGGCCTGGTTGCTGAGACACACCATGCCGAGGCCGCCGGTGAACAGCTTCTTGATCAGGTAGTTCTCTTCGTTGTCGAGCGTCGCGCCGCCCAGATGGGCGATCGAGGGGCACTGCATGACCGGTCGGC
>DATAEE010000154.1:0-2290 GCA_036258175.1 Vicinamibacterales bacterium | reverse complement strand
CGTGCTGAAGACGGCCGCGCTCGAGAAGGCGGACTTCGGGGACGAGCGATTCGACAAGGTCTTCGCCTTCAACGTCGCGCCCTTCTGGCATCAGCCGAAGGAGGCGCTGGGGATCGTCCGGCGGCATCTCGCCCCCGATGGGGCGGTCTATCTCTTCTGGGACGCTCGCCACGCGCAGCCCGGCCGAGCTCGCGAGCTGGCGGACCGGCTGAGCGAGAGGATCCGGCTGGCCGAGTTCTCCGTGAACCAAGTGCTGGTCAAGGACCTGCGCCCGGTTCCCGCGGTTTGCGTGATCGGGCGGCCGTAGGCGCGCTGCTATCGCCGCCGGGTGATGCGGACGCACTCGGAGCCAAGATCGTGCTCCACGTCGACTGACGCCATGAATGTGCTCGCGAGAGCCACCCGACCCCCGCGAGCCGTCCTCACATTCATGCCATCTCTATGTGTGACGTGGTTCGAGTTCGATCTTCATCACCGCGTCGCACCATCGCCCGATCGCGCGATCGCGGATGACCCCTCTCTAAAGGCTGCGCCAGCGTGACGACGCCGACCGGTCAGGGCGCGTGGTCGGCGAGGAACGCCGTCAGCTCAGCGCCGAGCGGGTCCGGCGCTTCCTTGGGGATGAAGTGGCCGCCGGGGACGGTCGTCGCGCGCACGTTGACCGCCCACGTGCGCCAGACGTCGGCGGCGTCAGCGAGCTGCGTCTCCTCGGTGCCGGTGATCACGAGCGTTGGGCACTCGATGCGCCGTCCGGCGCGCTGATCGTCTTCGTCGTGCTCGCGGTCGAGCCAGAAGCTGGCGCGATAGTCGGCGCAGATCGCTGCCGCCGCGGGAGCGAAGGCGGCCAGATAGACGGCGAACGCCTCCTCGCCGATCGCGCTCGCGCGTTCCGTCCACGAGTCGAAGATGAAGCGCAGGAACTGCTCCGGCGCGGCCTCGATCAGCTGTTCTGGAAAGGGCGCCGGTTGTGCGAGCAGGAACCATGGCCAGTAGCCAAGCGAGGGGCCGCCCGCCATACGCTCGAACTGATCGACAGTCGGGATCACATTCAGGACGGTGAGCCGCTCGACCGTCTGCGGGTGGTCGAGTGCCATGCGGTAGGCGACGCGCGCGCCGCGGTCGTGCCCGACGACGGCGAAGCGATCGAAGCCGACGCGCCATCCTCGGCCTCCCCCTCGGAATCGAACTCGCCGAGGCCCTCGACGACGACCCCGTCACCATCCCAGCGCTCTGGGAGCTGCTCGCGGTGCTGATCGGGAGCGCGCTCGTGACCGCGGCGCTTACCGCCATCCCCGCCCGCATCACCGCCCGCCGTCGCGTCGGCGAGATCCTCCAAGCCGAGCTTGCATGATGCTTGGGAGGTTCATGATCGGCACCTGGGAACGAGCACACGCGGGCCCGTGGCGCGGCTTCTCCACTGTCTGCGGGGCGGGATGTCGTCCTTCCCAGCGGAGACGCTTCACAGGCGGGAAGGCCGCGGAGTCCTTCAGCTATTCCAGAGTCGTGGCTTGTCGCGTCTTGCGTCTGTAGTAGGCGCGGGCCTTGTCGCGCTCTCCGCATACCTTCATTGAGCACCAGCGGCCGCTCTGGTTGCGCGAATGGTCGTAGAACGCCCAGCCACAATGGCGGCCTGGGCAAGCCTTCAATCGCTGCCAGCTGCCGTCGATCATCGCCCGCGCCGTGATTGCGAACAACGCAGCGATAGCACCTTCGATGCTTTTCGTGTCGGCCACGAAGCGGGGACCGTCGAGCTCGAGGTAGATCTCAACTTTCGCTTCGCTCGATGCCGCGCTGAGCGTCGCGACCGCCGCCTGGTCAACGTCGTGGCCGTTGTTTGCGAATGCGAGAGCACGTAGTGCTTCGCGTATCACGAGCGCACGATCGAGGTCGTCGTCCGTCACGCGTATCGGCCCGCGGACAAGCCCCTGCGTCAGTAACCAGCCCTGGAGCGCGTCCGGGCTCGCGAGCATCTCCGTGTGACCCGCGCTCGCTAGGTCCCAACGCGTGTTCATGAACGCCTGCACCACCGCCAACTCGCCGGGCGCAGGCGCCCGGCCCCCCGGTTGGCGAGCGTAGCTCGCAAAAATGTTCTCACCACTCAAGAGTTTTCACCTGTGATAATAGTCTGCCGTTCGGCGGCGGATGACAACCGGTTCGACGCCGTCAGCACGTTTCGAGTCAGGGCTAGGAGGCCGTGTATGCGCAAGATCAAGTCGAACTTCTTCATCTCGCTCGATGGGGTCGTCGAGTCGCTGGACAAGTTGCACTTTCCGTACTTCAACGACCAGAT
>DATAEE010000153.1:0-3842 GCA_036258175.1 Vicinamibacterales bacterium | reverse complement strand
CCGCAGGCCGAGCGCGCCGGGGACGGCGATTGCCGCGTCCCCTCGGCGAAGGCGTGCTCACCCGGCGCATGTGGCGCGGCATCGTCTTCGTCGGCGTCATCATGGCTGCCGGCACACTGTTCGTACTGGACGCGTCGCTCTGCGGCGGCTTCGTCGATGGCCGCGGTGACCTCCGCTACGCGCAGACGATAGCCTTTACGACGCTCATGCTGTTTCAACTCTTCAACGTCATCAATGCGCGGTCGGATGAGCACAGCGCGTTCGTCGATCTGTTCAGGAACCGCTGGCTGTGGGCGGCCATCGGCGGTTCTCTTGCGCTTCAGCTGTTGGTAGTGTACATGCCGTTTCTGCAGCGTGCCTTTGGCACCACCGGGCTCACTGGTCGCGACTGGCTGTTTTGTGTGACGGTTGCCAGCTCGGTGTTATGGCTGCGCGAAGCGAGCAAGGCGATCGCGCGATTAACGCGCCGGAATCCCCGAGCGCCCGTGGAGGTGCAGTTATGACGGTGGACCGAACGCTCAAGGAAAATGAATTCTACGTCAGCGACGTGCCTCCCGGATCGGGCCTGTTGGTGAGAGACGTGGCGGTTTTCAACGTCGACGGAGGGTTCTGTGCCACGCAGGCCAAGTGCACGCACAGGCAGGGTCCATTGAATGAAGGCACACTCGACGGCTCGACCGTGACGTGCCCATGGCACGGGTCGCAATTCAACGTGTGCACGGGAGAGGTGCTGCGCGGCCCGGCAAAGGATCCGGTCAAGACGTACGGCGTGACCGTCGAAGGCAACACCGGGCGTGTCGACGTTCCGCTCGCCGATAACGTCCACGGCGCATAACGATGTCGCCCGAGAACACACGCGCGGCGCCGCTCACGAGCACCGCGGATAAAGCGCTCATGTTTCCGACGCTGAGCTCCGCGCAGATCGCTCGGATTGCCTCCCGCGGGGTGATTCGTCCAATCACGCGCGGGGAGGTGTTGATCGAAGGCGGCCAGACCAACGTGCCGTTCTTTGTGCTGAAGGCGGGTGAGATCGAGGTCGTGCGCCCGTCGGGCCTGGGCGATCTTCTGGTTGCCGTTCTGAGCCCGGCTCAGTTCACCGGTGACATCAGCATGATCCTCGGCCGCCCCGCGCAGATGCGCATCCGGGTCAGCGGCTCGGGCGAAGTCGTCCAGCTGACGCGCGACCAGATGCACGCCCTCATTCAGACTGACGCCGAGATCGGCGAGGTGCTGATGAGAGCGCTGATCTATCGACGGGTCGAGCTCGTCGCACAGGGAGTTGGCGACGTGTTGCTCATCGGCTCCACCCGATCCGCATCGACGCTTCGCATCAAGCAATTCCTCACGCGCAACGGCCACCCCTTCAAGTACCTCGACCTCGACCATGACAGCGACGTGCAGCACCTGCTCGATCGCTTTCACGTGGATCCGGCAGAGATACCCGTCATGATCTGCCGCGGCGAGGCGGCGCTGAAGAATCCCAGCAACGAGACGATTGCCGAACGTCTCGGCTTCAACGAGCGGATCGACCGGCATCACCTCCGTGATGTCGTCATCGTCGGCGCGGGACCGGCGGGCCTTGCGGCCGCGGTCTACGCGGCGTCCGAGGGGCTCGATGCGCTGGTTATCGAGGCCAGCTCGCCTGGAGGACAGGCGGGCTCGAGCTCGAAAATCGAGAACTATCTCGGATTTCCCACCGGGATTTCCGGCCAGGAACTGGCCGGACGCGCCTTCGCCCAGGCGCAGAAGTTTGGCGCCGCCGTCATGATCGCGAAAAGCGCCGCGGAGCTGACCTGCGAACACATGCCCTATGGCGTGAGACTGGACGACGGCGCGACCGTACCCGCCCGCACGGTAATCATCGCGACAGGGGCCCGATACCGTAAGCCGGCGCTCGCGAATCTCGAGCGGTTCGAAGGTGCCGGTGTCTACTACACCGCAACCTTCATGGAGAAAGCGCAGATCGGCGACGGCGACGAGGTCGTCGTCGTTGGCGGCGCCAATTCGGCCGGCCAGGCCGCGGTATTTCTGGCGCAGACGGCGAGACGGGTTCACGTGCTCGTCCGATCCCACAGTCTGTCGGAAAGCATGTCGCGTTACCTGGTTCGTCGGATCGAGGAGACCCCGACGATCGAGCTCAGAACGAAAACCGAGATCGTGGCTCTCGAGGGAGACGGACATCTGGAACGGGTGCAGTGGCGCGACGGCACGGGGGCCGTCACGAGTCACGAGATCAAGCACGTCTTCCTGATGACCGGGGCCGATGCGAATACCGGCTGGCTGGGTGGCTGCGTCGCGCTCGACGCGAACGGCTTCATCAAGACCGGACCGGACCTGACACGGGACGGTCTGGCCGCTGCCCGATGGCCGCTCGAGCGCTCACCGTATCTGCTCGAAACCTCACGTCCGGGCGTGTTCGCCGCGGGCGACGTGCGGGGCGGCAACATCAAGCGCGTGGCATCGGCAGTCGGCGAAGGGTCGATCGCGATTTCGTTCGTCCATCGCGTGCTCGCCGAGAGTTCCTAACGCTGCTCATCGAAAGTTGTCGAGCCGCATCAGATCGGCATCGAACCCGCACCATCTTCGCGATAGGGGAGAGATTCACATGAGAACGATGCGAATTGTTGCCGTGGCAGTGCTCATCGTCGCAAGCGCCGCAGCGCTGCACGTCGTTCGGGCGCAGCAGGCAGGAGCCAGCCGTACCGAGCTGCAGCGTCACGATCTCAGCATCCCCGGACGCGAGGTCATCCAGGTGCGCGTCGATCTCGACCCGGGGACTGCCTTTCCCAGCCATACGCATCCGGGCGAAGAGATCATCTATGTGATCGAAGGGGCGTGGCAATACGAGATCGGCGACAAGATTGTGACAGCCAAGGCCGGCGATGTCCTGTTCGTCCCGGCCGGAACCGTACATTCTGCGAGGAACGCCGGCGGCACCAACGCGGCCGAGCTCGCAACCTACGTCGTCGAAAAAGGAGTCCAGGCTCTCGCTGAAGTGTTACGCCGCACCAACTGGCGGCGGCTCGAATCGTGACGCGGTTTTTTAGGCCTCGCCGTTCCGGCTGCCGTAAGCGTCTTCCCTGAGGAGGTCTACCAAGCACCGCGGAGTTGGACCGAACGCTCCTATCACAATCTCATCCATTTCAACGCCCTCGCCAAAGGCGGGCACTTTGCCGCCTGGGAACAGCCGCAACTGTTTTCAGAAGAAGTTCGGGCGGGCTTCAGATCGCTGCGCGGATAGCCAGTAGGAGGCGGTTTCTTCAATGCTTCGTCGCGGATGGGCGACCACGTTGTCGCTGTCGTGATCCCCTCCGCGGCGAAGCGCAGCTCGCCGAAACCTTCGTCTTATAGATTGGGCGCCCCGCCTCTGTGTGATGCGTATCGAGGAGTTCACTCGATCGACAGCGTCTTCAGAATCAACATCTCGAGCGTGCCCGGAAGCAGCTCGTTCTTGATCTTCCTTTGGGGAGAGGCTGTCAACTGTTGGCGTGTGGCGTTATCCGAAGCAGATGAAGGACGGCCATCTGTTTCTGGCGCTACGCCGCCTATAATGTCAGGCTTCAGCTTCGTTCCGAAGCCGCCGCGCTCTTGTAGGAAGGCCCAACCAAAGTGATGATCGGCGACGTACTTCGCGACTTCAAGTACGCGATTCGCGCATTTGTCCGGAGACCGCTGTTCACGGCGGTGATCGTCCTCACCCTGGCGCTCGGCATCGGCAGCAACGTGGCGATGTTCAGCGTGGCGAACGCCGTTCTGCTTCGTGCGCTGCCGTACGATCATCCCGAGGAGCTGGCGCTCGTGTGGACGCGCCTGCAGGCGACCAATGTCGAGCGCTCGCTCGT
>DATAEE010000152.1:0-1726 GCA_036258175.1 Vicinamibacterales bacterium | reverse complement strand
GCAAGGCCACCGAGATCCTGCGGCAGCTGAGCGACGAGATGAAAGCGCGGTTGGAACGGCGTCCGTAGTTAACGTGCAGGGCCCTGTCCCATCACATTCACAAACATTCTTCCTGCAGCGAGTCTTGGCATTGCGAGTTTGCTACACTGCGGCGCGAATACGCGCAACTTGATTGATAGCGCCTGTTCAAGTTCGACCGTAACTTTCCAAAGGTCGGCTCTCCCGCTGCGCCCTATTCGAATTGCTCAAGCGGAGCGCAGGAAAGGGGCTGGTTCAGCACACCCTCGCCTGTCCGCATCCTGACCTACTCAGCTGCCCAACTTCCGCGCCGGCGTCTACCGCGCGAAGTCGCGACCGGACCACGCGCGATCCCGTTCCGGCCGGTCACCAAGTGGTCCGATCAAACTTGGTCTAACTGGACCTTGTGAAAGTACCACCCGCTGGATAACGTTCGGGAGCAGAACGGAGGCAGGTGGATGATGACGACAAAACGCGACTGGCACCACAACAGGGAGATGTGGATTCGCACCCTCGAGAAACAGACCGGCGACGGGCTCGAGGCCTGGAAGGCCAAACTGCGCACACGCCAATTTCGTGACGAACAGCAACTGCGAACGTGGCTGTCACAGCGGCACATCACCGGATACGCGCAGCAACTGCTCGTCATGGAGCGTTTTGGCTATCCGGATTTCGTCCTCGCGACGGCCGACGAGCTGATTGACCGCCAGTATGCCGACTCTCCCCGGCTCCGCGGCATCTACGACGCGATCGTCAAGGCAGCCACGAGTACTGGCGATCTCACCATCCAGGCGCGAAAAACGTTCGTGTCGCTGGTCTCGCGGCGGACGTTCGCACGAATCCAGCGAGCGGGTAAGACGGGCGTGAATCTTGGCCTTCGCCTGGACGGACAGCGGCGGGTCGGGCGGTTGGTGCCTTCGACGATTCACGACACGATGCGGCTTCAGATCACGGTGCTGGATGCAGCAGAGGTAGACGCTGAACTCTTAGGCTGGCTCAAGCGGGCGTATCTCCAGAACGCTTGATTCGAGCGAGAGCGAACGCGAAGAGACGGTCGACACGGAGATTGACCTAGCTCACCAACGAGCGGGTGCGGCTATCTCGTTGGGCGAATGGTCGCGCCAAAGCGTCGGTGATGACGCTTCGCCCAGGCTGCCATTTCGTCCAACGCGGGCCGAAGCGTGGCGCCAAACGCTGTGAGGCAGTAGTCCACGTGCCGGTGAGAGTCACCGACCACGCTCCGGGACACCAGGCCATCACGTTCGAGCTGGCGCAGGTGCTGGGTGAGCACTTTGTGAGCGACGTCGGGCATGGCTCGCTGCAGATCGTTGAAGCGGCTGGGCCGGCCGCTTCGGAGCGACCAGAGGATCAGCGGTTTCCATTTGCCGCCGACGATGTCGATCGTCAGCTGCACAGGGCAAGCGTATGTGTGCGGTCGAGTCGGGGACATTGCAGCTTCCTTCCGGCGCGAAACGCACCGAGCGGTGCGTTGACCCACGTGACGACGCGATCGTTAATGGGTACGAGGATGCGGATTGAACCTCGCAAACGAAGGTATCAGACCCATGAGCACTGATGGAGTGACTGTGGCCAAGGCCACGGCGAGACTGTCGATGGTATTGGCGGCGGTCACATTGTCATACCCGACCCCGGCCGCGCAGACAGCGAAGTCGTCATTGTCCCCCAGATTCGCGCACGTTGTCGATCT
>DATAEE010000151.1:0-3220 GCA_036258175.1 Vicinamibacterales bacterium | reverse complement strand
ATGCGCAACCGGACACCCCAAACGCCGCGCGAGGAAACGCCCGTAGATGTGGGCACTCTGTGGACCATGCAACGGCAGGCACGCACGTCGCGCTGCGCGCTGATGACGTCGTCGGGAAGATGGGAGCTCCGCGTCGTCATCGGCGAAGAGATCCTTCTCTCCGAACGCTGCGACCGGCCCGGCGAAGCGTTCGTGCTCGCCGAAGGATGGAAACAGCGAATGCTCGATCTGGGATGGCGCCAAGTCGTTCCCCGTTCGGGCGCCCGGCGGCCACTCAACCCCTACCCGAATCTCTAATCGCCGCGGCGACGCGAGCGCGGACCTCGTCGCTGCCGAAATCCGGGTACGCCACCGTGGCGCCAGCCTGCACGAGCGCTTCGCCGCAGGCCGGATAGTCCCCCCTGGGATCGCGAAAGTTCAGCGAGCCCCACTGACAGCTCTGGAGCGCATTGCCGCCGTACACGCTGCGGATCTCGAGATCCGCGCCGTGGTCGACGAGCACGCGTACGACTCGGACGTAGCCGCGCAGCGCCGCGTGGGATACCGCGGTGAAGCCCTCTCGGTCGCGGGCGTTGATATCGAAGCCGAGCGTCAACATGAGCTCGACGGCGGGAAGATCGTGGGCATCCGCCGCCTCGACGAGCTGCGCGCGATCCTCTGGCTGCAGGTCGTCGAGAAGCTTCGGGTTCGCCGCGAGGATCTTCGTCGCGGCCGCCTCGTCTCGGCGCCGGCAGGCGGCGAGGAACTGTTCCTTCGGCGGGCTGCGGCGGACGATCATTTCGTAAAGGTCCGGACTCGCATACTGCGCCGCGACCAGCAGCACGGACAGGTTCGCCCCGAGGTTCCACTGATAGATATGACCGGGAGGGACAGGCACATAGCCTGGCTGCCCGATTCGCGCGGTGAGGCACGCCGGATCGGCATCGATGACTTGTTGAATCAGGGCGTTGTCGTTCAGTGCGATCGCCATGAAGATGTCGACGTCCGCGCCCCGCGCGATCAGGTGGCGACACAAGTCCGTTTCGCGGACCTTGTACTGCGCGGCCGTGGCGTGATGATCGACGTCGCGCGCGTTGATATCGGCGCCGCTGTCGAGGAGGAGATCGATGATCTCCTTCGTGCTTGCGACGTGCAGGGGCCGCTGGCCGTCACCGCCGCGCGCGTGGACGAGCGATGGATCTTTCGCCAACCACTCTTTCACCGTGTCGAGCATGCCGAGCCAGGCGGCGGCGTGAATGTCCACAATCGCGCCGCGCTCGATCAGCCACGCGGCCTGCTCCGGATTGGTGCCATCCAGGACGCCGAAGCCGCCGGCCCACCAGTCGGTCTTGACGTTGATGTCGGCCCCGAACTCGAGCAGCGTCTCGACGATCGCGCGGTTGTCCTTCGCCGCGACGATCGCCTGCGCGCCGAAGGGGAACAGCGGACGGTTGATGTGCTGGCGCAGCGCCGAGCTGGCGGCGAGCGGCGCTCGAACCTTCGCCGCATCGCCGGCCTTCACCGCTGCCACGAAGTCGTCGATCTCCTGTACGGCGCCGCGCTGGATGAGATACGCGCGCATCTCGGGGTTGTCGTCGAGGACGCCGACCGTGCGACCCCAGAACTGGCTGCGCGAGTTGATGTCCGCGCCGCCGTCGAGCAGCGCGTCCACCATCGCGCGATCGCGGCGGCAGAACACGACGGCCGGCTCGGTGTCGAAAATCGGCCGGTCGATCTCCGGTTGGAGCTCAGGATGTTCGGCCAGCAGCGCGCGCAGGCCGGCGGCATCGCGATTCCGGACCGTCTCTTTGAACCGTTCCAGGATGTCGGGATCGCTCGCGACCGTCATCGTCGCCTCCATCCGTTCACGGGCCCCGGGTTCAAGAGCGTGTCCACCGTGATGGCGCCGTTTCGCCTGAACACCGCGCCGTTCTTCATGACGAACTCTACCTTGCGGAGCGTATCGATGTCGTCGAGCGGGTTGCCGGTGACGGCGATGAGGTCCGCGTAATTGCCGGGCTTGATGGGGCCGCGCTCGTTGTAGACGTCTGCGGCCTTGTACCCGTTGGTCGTGAGCGCCTTCAGCGTGTCCTTCGCGGGAATGCCGGCCGCTTTCCACGTGAGCAGGAAGTTGATCGTCAGATCGCCGCGGCTCATCCAGCTGCCGTCCGGCCTGGTCATGCGCTCGTTCCAGTAGTCCATGTCGGTCGAGAACGTGATCGGCACGCCGTTCTGCCAGGCGCTCCGCAGCTGGTCGGCGGCGCGCTTCTGTCCCTGTTCCGTGCCGCGGTAGGGCGTGAACGGCGTATCGGTGCTCGCCAGATAGATCGTCTTCTTCGCCATCTGGGCATGCTGCTCCGGCGTGAGTTGCTGCCCGTGAGAGATCACATGAATGCCGGCATCGATCGCACGCTGCCCGCCTTCGCGCGTCTGCACGTGCCCATCGACCTTTGCGCCTGCTTTGGCCGCTTCGGCGATGAAGAGCTTCATGTCTTCCACCGAGTAGCCCCAGGGTTTGCAGTCGACGCAGATCTTAATCATCTTCGCTCCGAACAGCAGGTTCTCGCGGACTGCCTTGACGATCTCGTCCGGGGTGTTTGCTTCGAGGTACTCGGGATACACCAGGCTGTGGTTCTTGTACATCTCGGGCGTCGGCGTGAACTGGCCGCCGGTTCCCCCAATGATCAGCCCGGAGGGAATGATCGTCGGCCCCGGCAGCCAGCCCTGCTCAATCGCGGCGCGCAGCGCCGTGTCGGCGTACATCGCGTTGTTGCCGACGTCACGAATGACCGTGAAGCCGGAGGCGAGCAGCTGCATGGCGTTCGACGCCGCCTGGATCGCGCGCAGCGGGGTCGAGTCGAGCACGAACGTCAGGTAGTAGATGTTGCTCTCCGGGACCTCTTTGTAGGTGATGGCCGTGTGGGTGTGCGCGTCCACGAGGCCCGGCAGGACCGTCAGGTTCGAGAGATCGATGACCTCGGCGCCCGGTGGGATCGCCAGACCGGCGCCGACCTGCCGGATCCGCTCCCCCTCGACCAGGATCACCTGGTTCGTCGCGACGGTGCCCGATTCGGGATCGACGAGGCGCCCGGCCCGGACGGCGACGATCTTCTGCGGCGCCGCCGGCGCGGGCTGGGGCTGCGCGCCCGTAGGCAGAGCCATACTGAGGGTCGCAAGAACGAGGGGCCCCACGACGAACCGGCCGAGGATCGTTCCTCTCATCTTTGCTCCATGAACGTGT
>DATAEE010000150.1:0-7581 GCA_036258175.1 Vicinamibacterales bacterium | reverse complement strand
GGGGCGACCTCCAGGACGTAATGTGCCGGGTAACGGACGCTGCCGCACGCCCCGAGCGCGACAGCCGCGGCGAGCGCCAGAATGCTCCAGCATCCGTATCGGACCGTGGTCGTCATCGCGGCACTCTCCGGTCGGGCGGCTGAGCCGTCCTGATGAGATTCCAGGGACGCTGTTTGAGGATCTCCGTGAACGCGCGGAGATTTTCTGCGGCCGCGTGCAACGCGCGAACGGTTTCGGCGATGTCGGCGTCATTGCCGCGCACCACCTCCTGCACGCTCGCGAGCAGCGCGCGCGCGTCCTGCAGCACCTTTTCCAACTCGGCGAGGTCTTTCGTCAACGGTTCGCGGATCGCATCGAGGGTGGCATTCGCGTTGGTGACTGTGGCGTCGAGGTTCGAGAGCAGCGGGCCCGCCGACACGACCACGGCGTCCGCATGCTCGGCGAGCTTGGCGACCCGATCCGTGATCTGCGCGATCTTCGGTGATTCGCGCTGCAGGATGGTGTTGAGCTCCGCCAGCACGCCTTCAATCTGCTTCTGGTTGCGCGGCCCGGTGATCTGGTTGAGGTTCGCGAGCACGGCGCGTGCGTCGGCGGCGAGGGGCGGCAGCTCGCGCCTGAGGTCGAGCAGGAGGTCGTTCGCCGTTCCGGCCAGGTTGGCAATGCGACGCGCGATCTCGTCCTGGCTGACGGCTTCCTGCGACCGCATCACCTCCCCCGCGTTCAGGCGGCGGGCGGCGTTGCTGCCGGTCGTGACGAACAGGGCGGGACTGCTCATCAAGCTGACCGAGCCCACACGCACCGTGCACTGCTCGTTGACAGGGGTGCCGGGCCGGACTGCGAACAACACCTCGATCTGCGTCGGATCGGCCGGCGCAGGCCGTACGGCCGTGACCTGGCCGACGCGAATGCCGCCAAAGAGCACGGGCGTGCCCGGGGCGATGCCGCCCGCATACCGGAAGTAGGTTGTATACACGACCTGCCCACGCACGCTCTGCGTCGTGCGGACGAAATATGCCGTCGCGCCCAGGACGAGGAGGCTGACGACGACGAAGACGCCGACTTTCGCCTCAGTGCTCATGATCGATCCAGTGGAGGAACGAGGCGGCGAACCCTTCGGCCGTATCTCCGGACACCGGCTCCGGCTGTCGATCCAGGAACTGCCGCAGCCGTGGATGGTCGTTGCCGAAAAAATGTTCGCGGTCACCGACCGCGATGAGTCCGCCCTCGTGCAACATGGCCAACCGATCGGCAATGCGCTCGGCGCTCTCCATGGCGTGCGTCACAACCAGCACCGTCATCCCGAAGGCACGCTTCAGGAACAGAATCAGCTCGTCGATCCCGGCGGAGACGATCGGATCGAGCCCCGCCGACGGCTCGTCGAAGACGAGAATGTCGGGATCGAGCGCCATGGCTCGCGCGATCGCCGCCCGCTTCTTCATCCCGCCCGAGAGCTGATGCGGCAGCAGTCCGCCGGCCCGGGCCAGTCCCACCGCTTTCAGCTTCAGCCACACCATCAGCGCGATCACCGGATCGGCGAGAGCCGTGAGTTCCTGCAGCGGCAGCGCGACGTTCTCCTCAACCGTCAGAGAATTGAACAGCGCCGAGGCCTGAAACGCCATGCCGATACGGCGGCGGACCGTCGCCAGTTCGTCCGCCGAGCACGAGGTGATATCGATCCCGTTCACCAGGATGCTCCCTGCGTCGGGTCTGGCGAGTCCCAGCACCTGTTTGAGCAGCGTCGTCTTGCCCGACCCGCTTCCTCCAAGCAGCACGAAGATTTCCCCGCGGTACATGTCGAGATCCACCTGGTGGAGCACTCGCCGGTGTTCGTAGCTGACCGACAGACCCCTGATCGAGATCACTGGATCGCCGGTGGATGTGGCGGCCGGCGTCATCCGACGGCGCTCCATCCCATGACGTAGAAAACCGTCGTGGCCGCGAGATCGGCGAGGATCACGAGAAAGGTGGCCTTCACCACCGCCGCCGTCGCCGCCGCGCCTACCGCCTCCGGGCCGCCGCGCGCACGCAGCCCCTCCAGATAGCCGACCTGCACGATGATGGTGGCGAAGATGACGCTCTTGATCAGCGTGAGCCAGACGTCGCGCAGCAGAATCGACTCCACCACCTCGTGGAAGTACACGCGGAGGTTCATGTCGACGCTGAACGCGAGGAAAACATACCCGGCGAACACCCCGCAGAACGTGCTCAGCACGGTCAGGCAGGGCACCGTGATCAAGGCGCCCAGGTACTTCGGCGCCAGGGTGAACTCGACGGGATCGAGGCCCATCACGCGCAGCGCGTCGATCTCTTCGGTCACCATCATCGTGCCGACCTCGGCCGAGATCGCCGATGCCGATCGGCCGCTCACGGCAATGGCCGTGATGAGCGCCCCCAGCTCCCGGGTGAAACTGACGGCCACCAGGTCGATCACGAACCGTAGCGCGTCGAAGCGGCGCAGCTCTGCCGCGCTCTGCAACGCCAGGACGTAGCCGAGGCAGAAAGACATGAGGCCGGCCATTGGCAGCGCCTGGGCGCCGATTGCCAGCATCTGCCCGACGGCGGCGCGCCAGCGCCGCCGGTTCCCGACGACCGGCAGAATGCGCGGCAGACTCAGGAGCGCGCGCCACAGCTGCAGCGTGAGCGCGCCAGCGTCCGCCGCCGAGTGCAGCGTGAATCCCCCGATCCGCTCGAGTGATGTCACGCGAACTCCACGTCGGACCCGAGCGCGCGAAAGATTCGATCGAGCTCGATAACCTCCGCGAGGAGCCGGGGCTCGCCGTTCAAACCGGCAACGCGCAGGCGGACGCCCCGGCCGCGCGCCATGAGCGCCGCCTCGATCAGCGTGGCGGCGGCCGATGTGTCGAGGTATGTCGTCCTCGTGAAATCGATGACGACCCCCGCCGTCGGGGCTGCACCGATTGCGCCGTGCAGGACCGGTCGCAGATGCGACGATGAATCAATCGTCATGCGCCCGCTGACGTCGACGATGGTGCAGGCCCCCGCCTGCCTGGTCTCGACCGTCAGCTCGCTCTCGCTGACGGCCGAGCACTGCGTTCCGGCGCGTGCTCTCGCGGTGCGTGTGCGCAACATCCGCGTCTCCGTCCGCGCGCCGAGCGACGTGGCCAATGGGCTGACCGACGGCGCCGGCCGCGCGGAATCGCCGCCATGTATTCGTCCGCGGCCTCGAGCGGTACGCGAATCGCGCCCGGGATCCTCACCGCGGACTTCTGCCAGACGAGCGGATCCCGGGCGTCGATGAACTTCGGACGCAGGCCTTCGTCGATCAGGTGCAGCTCCTCAATTGGTTTGGCTCGCGCGCTTCGTGCCAGCCGGGTTGCCGCCCGGCACCCGCTCGAAGCCGACGAGCGTCCAGCCGGAGACATCCCGCCGGAAGTAGGCATGCGCCGGCGCCGCCCAGCTCTCCGGTCCGCCCTTCGCGGCAATGTCGGCACGGATGTACGAGCCCGCGGCCGACGGCAGGTCCGCCGGCGCCGCGACCGACGCCGTGGCGGCGCTGGTGTCGCCGATGGGCGTCGCCACGCCGCGCGCATTGTCGAACCGCGACCAGTTGACCACGTACTCCGCCGGTGCCGGAGCGACGCCGGCCGCCACCGCGGCGTTCTCGAACGTCAACGTACCCGATGCCGACAGACGGACGTCGACGACGGGGTTCACAGCCGGAAGGTAGCGGCGCATGATTACGTTGCGGCGCTCGATCAGGAACTTGGAGAGCATCTCCTCGGATCCCGGATCGTTGAACCGGCCGACGCTGATGAGCGTGTTCAGCATCTCGTCGGTGAACGCCTGGAGCCGCCGCGCGGCCCAGAACTTGTCGTCCATGCGCGCCGAGCGGAACGCCGAGTTGGCATAGCGCGGCTTCCACGCCTCCGGATCCCACTCCGAGTTGTCGATCGGGAAGCGGCCGACCGAGCGCGCCTCGTAAATCGGGATCGTCCGCCAGTCCTTTATGTAGAAGCCGAAGCTGGGCATACCGGCGAGCGTCTTCTTGCCTTCGACCAGGTATTCCCACCCTTCGTACGTGGCCCGCGGGTAGACGCCCGCGCTGCCGATCGCGGAGCCGAAATCCAGGAGGTAGTGTCGAACTACCTGCCGCCCGTCCTGCTCGACGACTGTATCCAGCGTGTTGATCGACTTGGAATCGACGTGGTTCAGCCAGGCGGCGACCGTGCCATAGCCGCGCAGCTCGCGCCGGTGCTCGTGCGGGATGAGGTCGTTCGGATCGTCGGACCGCGTGCCGTAGAACCGGAATCCGCCGACGGCGCGGCCCGGGAGCGCCTTGCTGGCAACCACACGGTACGATCCGTCCGCCTCGCGGTGCGCTTGCCGCAGCGCGAGCTGGACGTCCGACATCTTGAGGGCCCGCTTCCGTCCGTTCGGCTGCGTGATGCGCGCCTGCTCGTCGATCGTCAGCTGATCGATCGACAGGGTGGCCAGATGGACTTCGGGGACGTGATACCCGAGGCCCCAGAAGAGCCTCGAGACGACGACTTCGGTACCGGTCGCCATGGCCGGATAATCCGGTGGATCGAACTTGACGAACCAGACCTGGCCAGCGGCGTCGCGCACCGTGAACCCCGGCATCACGCCGTCGTTCTTGGCCGAAATCACCGTCCAGCCGCCCGGCGCCGGTCCGGTACCGGAGGCCGGACCTTTGACGAGTTCGTCGACCGTGACGGAGACGGCCCCAAGCCGGTTCGTGAACCAGTTCGAGTCCGGCACTTCATCGATCGTGTTCACGTTCAGCGCCCGGACGTCCGGCGTGTGGTCGCCGGGCCAGGCGAACAGATTCTCGAGCGTGTCGTAGGCAAGGTCGATCTTCCGTTCCTGCACGGCCGACGCATCCTGCGAGTCGACGATCCGGGTAATCGGGTCGTCAGGATAGAACTTCTGGCCGTTGGCACCGGCGGCCACCGCCGCGAGTGCCATCGTGCCGGCGACCAGCGCCAGGCGTGTCCGCGTCGTAATGGTCTTCATTAGAATGCTCCTCCGGCGCTGACGACCAGCCGCGCCTGGTGCTCCCGGCTGTGCGCCACTTCGACCCTGAAGGCGTAGCCCTTCAGGCCGATGAACCGCATGCCGATCCCGTACGAGTCCTCGAGATCCTCGAAATTGAGATCTCCCTTCCGCGCCGCGACCTTGCCGGTGTCATAGAAGACGGCCATGTCGAGGAAGCGCGCCGGCGTCCACCGCAGCTCCGCATTCATGACCAGACGGTGTCGATCGCGGAAGCGGAAGTCCGGATAGCCCCGGAGGGTCTTGCCCCCGCCCAGCGCCGGCAGCATGAAGTACGGAACGGACTCCGTATCGTCGATGTCAGTGATCGTGGTGAGGCCCCGGAGGGCGATGACCCAGTTGGCCCGCATCAGCGGGATCAACTGCAGCACCTCGGCCTCGAGCGAGCGGTACGAGAACTGGTCGTTGTCCTTCTCGTAGAAGTCGTCGACCTGGACGCGGTACAACCCGCCCGAGCCCGCGTAGCCGAGCCGGCTGCGCCAGTCGAAGACGGCCTTCGCCGTGCTGTTGACGTACTTGAACTGGTCGAGTTCGAGTCCCGGCGCGGTCGCCGGTGAGAACCGCTCCTCGATCGATGGGCCCGTATCGCCGGAACCGGTCTCGATGTCGATGTAGTTGACCCCGCCACCCACAGTGAGATGCCGGCTCAGATCGAAATCGAGGCGTCCGCCACCCCCCCACGGCGTGTAGCTGAAGAAACTCTTCGCGTCCTTGCTCGAGTCCATGCCGATGCCGTAGTACTTCACGTCGGGCGCGTCGAGGTAGCGCGCCGTCAGCGACACGCGGCCGCGGCGCGACGCGAAGCTCGGCAGCGCCACATCGGTCTGCACCCGCCAGAAGCCTCTCCACGAATAGGCGCCCAAGACGCTGAATGCACCGTCATCCCCGAACGGCTTCCGGCCGCCAAGGCCGGCGGCGAATCCGCCGCCCGGATAGACCGAATCGAACAGCGGATAGATCCCGCGGGGTTCCCCGGTGATCCATCCAAACTCGTCGAGGCGGTGGATGATTCGTTCCCCACGGTTCAGCGTTGGCGGCGTCACAGTGCTCTGCTTGTCCGCCTGCTCCTGGCGGATGGTTTCGGCCCTGGTGTCCTGGGCTTTCGCCAAGGCAGGGTGGACCAGGAACACCGCGGCGGCCGCGAGCAGTGCGGCAGCGCGCGGTCCCCTGCGCGCCCGGTGGCCGATCGTGGCGAGCGGCGTTCGACGGCGGGCGTCGAGCGCCGCAGCGCCGATTCCACGAGTGATGATGCTGTCGGTTGTTGACTCCATGGCTGACCGGAGGGCAACAGGGATGCCACGCGGACGCGCGCGTCACGGGCGCAGCTTACGGCAGGCAGAACGCGCGCTTTCGGCCTCCAGCGCACCGGGCCATACGTCTTCGGCAGGTCTGAGTGCTGTGTGGAATTACACAGGCTGCGTGCGCGCACGCGCATGCCCCCGCGTCGCGGCGTGGCCCGCCTGAGGCGCTGTCAGCCCGCGTTCGTCAGCACTTTCGGCGAGCTCGACCCTGCGGCTTGCGCCGCGAACGCTTCGATGAGGGCGACCGCCCGAGGCGCGTCGGTGACGGCAGGGGAGAGAGGCGTGCCCATTTCGAACTGCTCCGCGGCAATCGTGATGAGATAGGCCGCAGGGCGGCTGTGGTAGCGGGTCTTTGCGAGCGCCAGTAGGCCTGCCGTCGTGTCACCGTGTTGCGTCGCCGCCGGCGCGTTGGCCGGGTGAATACGCGTGCAGTGGACCTCGCCGGGCCTGGCGCCGGCGCTCGCGTTGACGAAGATGATCACCTCCGCCGCGGCGGTCACGGCCGCAAGCTGCTCCGCCACGCGCCATCCCACTGCGTCGTCGCCGCGCAGCGGATTGCCGAAGCAGAGAACGAGCGTCATGCGGGGACCTCACCTCCGCTGCCGGGTCTGCGCCGGCGGCTGGATAAGCAGCATCGTCGAGCGCTGCGGTCGCGACTCAGTGGTCTGGCGCGACGCTCACGCGGGGCGTGGTGCCATCGTCCGCCCCGACTCCTCTGCCCAACGACGCAGGCGCGACGCAGCCTCGCGAGCCTCGCGGATGTCGCTGAACCGATCGACCGCCCAGGGTAGCCGGTACGTCCAGTTGTCTGAGCACACCGTCGCGGGCACGTTGATGCGATCGGACCAGGCGAACACGTCCTGTACCGGAAGCATCAGCAAGTCCGAGCCGGCGTGGAACAACACGCGCAGGAACGCATCCCGCAGTGCTGCCGAGAACGGTGAATCCGGGGTCGCGCCGGAAGCGTCCAGACCCGGAAGCTGCAGTGCCGCCGCGCGCTCCTCGGCGGGAGCGTGCTCCCACCATCCGCGCATCGGTTCGGTGTCGTGCGTGCCGGTCATGGCGACCGAGGCCGCGGGGTAGGACGCCGGGTCGCGGAACGGCTGGCCGGGCGCGTCCCAGTCCCGTTCCCACCGCAGCACCTTGAAGCCCGGCACGCCGAGCCGAGCCTGCGATCGGCGCACGTAGTCCGGCACCGTGCCGAGATCTTCCGCGATGATGCGGCACCCCGAGCTGCAGAAGATCT
>DATAEE010000149.1:0-2775 GCA_036258175.1 Vicinamibacterales bacterium | reverse complement strand
CTGGATCCCGATCATGGATTCCAGTTCGAAATCCTCGAGGAGAGCGGGTCTGGTCTGATCCGCTCGAAGGTACTGCGAGGCGCGCTCGAAGCGGAGCGTCGCGCTCGAAGCTCCGGCGAAATGGCACGGAGCGCGCTCAGCCGGCTGAACTACGAGTTCGGGGAACCCGAAGCGACCGAGCCGGGATTTGTGCGGGTCGGCATCCGGCCGCGCCGTTCGGACACGATGCTGGTCATCGGAAGCATTCTGTTGACCGATGACCAGGCGGATCTCGTGTCGGTCGAAGGGCGGCTGGTGAAGCGGCCTTCATTCTGGACGCGACGCGTCGAGGTGGTTCGGCGCTACGCACGCCTCGCCGGGATCCGCGTCCCGGTTTCGATGGAATCGACCGCCGACGTGCTCCTCGCCGGCCGTTCGACCTTCTCGATGCGGTACGAGTATCAAGCGATCAACAGCGTCGTCGGTCCCGAGGTCAGTCCGCGCTGATTTCTTGCCGCTCGATCAACGCCTCGGCTGCGCGGGCATCTGCGGCCACCGCGCGCATCACCGGCAGCGCGAACGCCAGCAGGCCTTTCGCCGAGAGCAGATAGCTCGCCGCATTACCCACTCGCCCGCGCCCATGGGGATGCGCCGCCAGATAGCTGTCAGTAAGTCGCGCAAAGAACCGGTCCGGCCAGTTCGGGTGCGCGCCGTTGCTGGAGTCGACCTCTTCCTGATGCCGCCAGACGCGGTGACCGTCCTCTTCGATCGGCACGAGGTATCGCGCGATCCGCTTGCCGGGAATGTCGACGATGTGCTCGGCGTAATGCAGGAAGGTCACCGTATCGTGATCGCATCCGAGAAGAAGGATCTTTCCATCGAGCTCCGCGAATCTCTCCAGCGCTGAACCCGCGCCGAGCGCGTAGTTCCACGGCTGCTGGGAAATCAGGTATTCCGCCTGCCTGCCCCAGACGACGAACCGCGTCACATGGTGATTGATGCGGCTGCCAGGCCACGTGCGAAGCAGCTCCACCAGCGCGCCGTGGTCGCGCGCCGATCTCGCGGTCTCGGGATCGAACGGCGGCAGCCTGTCGAGAACCTCACGCTCCTCGTCCGGCGTGAGATTGCCGCGGCCCACTTCGTCGTAGTACTGCGGACACCCGGCGTACATCATCAGCGTGCCGTCCATCGTCAGGCAGTCCTTGAGCGCCAGGTGCACCTCGTCGGGCCCGCCTGCGATTTCTCCAACGGCGCGAAGCGAGGCGTGCACCATCACGACGTCGCCCGGAGCGACGCCCAGCGCGCGGAATCCATCGCTCAATGACGCTCGGGAATGCACGTTCTGAGGTTAACGAATCTGTGCCCGCGCGCCAATTCTGTAAGCGCGTTCAACCGTACGCTGGCGCGCGATCGCGCCATCTCCGCGCCATTTGCGATCCGCGCTGCGCAATCGTGTGCAACCGCGCCGGGCATCGCGCTTGCCGTGGATCGCGAGACCAACACAGGAGAAGTCCGGCATGGTTCGACGCGCCCTCAGTGGATCCCTGGCGATAGCCCTCCTGTCGCTCGCGTGCAGTCGCGACGCGACCGAGTTGCCGGTCGCGCCGTCACCCATTGGATCGCTGAACGTCGAGGACATTGCGACGTCGGCCTCCACCGCGGGCGCGTCGGGCCTGCTCCACTCTGAATCGGCACCAGTCTCCCGCGGCGGACCGCGCATCACCGTGGGCGGCAATACGACGGTCATCAACGGCGGAACGCTCGCGGTTGCGATCAACGCTGATGCGCCCTTCAACGCCGTCTACATGTTCATCGGTGGACGCACGATGGGCGTCGTCGGCGAGTTCGGCGGCGGCATCGTGGGTCACTACGAGATGCGGCTGCCCGGCGCTCAGAGTACCGCCAGCGTGCTGCTCACGTTTCCGCAGCAGATTCCGCTCAGCCAGTTCGATCTGCAGTTCGCGGTGGCGAACACGGCCGGCGCCGTCGGTCCGTACTCGTCGCTCACGGCGAACGTGACCGAGGTCGGTACCGGCGACGTCCAGGTGACGCTCTCGTGGGACGCCGACAGCGACGTCGATCTTCACGTGGTGGCGCCGGGCAACGAAGAGATCTATTACGCACGACGCGAGGTGCCGAGCGGCGGCACGCTCGACCTCGACTCGAACGCCGGCTGCAACCTCGACCACGTCAGGAACGAGAACATTACCTGGCCCCTCGGCCGTGCGCCCCGCGGCCACTACATCGTCCGGGTCGACTACTGGAGCAGCTGCAACGTGGCGCGGACCGAGTTCAGCGTCCGGGTGAACAACAGCGGCGCCGTGCAGCTCGCGACCGGATCCTTCACGGGAGCCGGAGATCGCGGCGGCGAGGGCAGCGGGCAGACGATGCTGACGTTCGATCGCACCACCGGCCCGGCGGCGATCACGATGGAAGCGCTGAGCCCATCACCCTCGTGGTTGTGGAAGAAGCCGTCAACGCGATAGCGGAGCGAGACTGACGATGGAGCGATTGACACTGCGCGTCGCGCTCGGCCTGATGGCCGGCATGATTTTCACGACAGCCGCTTACGGACAGACGGCCGAAGCGCCCAGGCTGGCGACGGTGCTACGTTATGCCGTCATCCTCGAAGAGCCCACGCGCGACAGCCCCACGGTGGGAGCGGTGGAGGCCGGCACCGCGCTGACGATTCTCGGAAAAGTCGATGACTATTACTTCGTCAGGGCGCCTCAGAGCGACCCGCCCGCGAGCTGGGAAAACGGCTGGATCCTCGTCGTCGCGTTCGAGGCGGTGAAC
>DATAEE010000148.1:0-36760 GCA_036258175.1 Vicinamibacterales bacterium | reverse complement strand
GAAGCGGCGGACTTTGGCGCGATTGCCGCAGCCGCGCATCGTGCACCACCGGCGGCGTCCCGTGCGGCTCGTGTCCAGGAAGAGCCAGCCGCATCCTTCGCCCGCGCACTCGCCGATCTGCGCGCGCGCCGGCGACGTCAGTGAATCCGCGGCCGCGAGCACGATCGGCCAGAGGATCGAATCGAACGTTTCGCGCGGCCCGCGGGCCCAGCTCCACTTCCACGACGCTCCTCGCGCCTCGATCCGCCGTTTTCGCAGCGCCGACGCGAGGAATGCGTTGAACAGCCGCTGATCGTGTGGCGCCGGGCGGTCGTCCCGCCCGGCAGCCTGCAGGATCCGGAAGAGCACTTCGCGTACGCGGCGCGCGCGGCGGACCGATCGCTCGGCTCCCGCGCGATCGCGCTCGGCCGCGGCACTCAGGTCGCGTGCCTCTCCAGCATCCACGACGCCGGCGAGTCTGGCCCAGCTCACCAGGTCATCGGACCGCGTGATCAGCTCGTGCCGGCGCGCCTCGTCGAGACGCCAGTCGACCGTGTTGACGAACTCGAGCGCGACGTGGCCGGCGACGAACTCGAAGCCGGGAGGGTTTGCCATGTGTCAGCAGTATAACCCCAAAAGACGATTTGACAGGTTAGTCAGGAAGGGATAGCCTCTAACCAGTTATTAGGTTATAAAGGGTTAGCAAACCATGGCGGCTCGAATCCCTGAACTCCTGGCCTTCTTCGCGATTTACGTCATCTGGGGCTCGACATACCTCGCGATCCGGCACGCGGTCGAGACAATCCCCCCACTCATGACCGCTGGCGTCCGGCACCTCATCGCCGGACTGATCATTTACACATGGGCGCGCCGCGGGAAGCCGGCCGTCACCGCCGCCGAGTGGCGTGCGAGCCTCGTCGTGGCCGTGCTCTTCTTTCTCATCGGTCACGGCACGCTTCACTGGGCAGAACAGATCGTTCCGTCCGGCATCGCCGCGCTCCTCGTCGCGACCGAGCCGTTCTGGATCGCGCTCTTGATGCCTCCCGCGCAGGGGTCGCGCTTCAGCTGGCAGATTGCGGCCGGCCTGACGGCAGGGCTGGTAGGCGTCGCGCTGCTGATTCCCCGCGACATGGTGGCGGCGGGCCCCGCCGAGTTGTGGGGATCGGCCGCGATCCTCATCGGCACGATGTCATGGGCGCTCGGGATCCGATACTCGGCGACCGCACCCGTGCCGCGCGATCCGTTTCTCCGGGCGGGAACGACTCTGCTGTGTGGCGCCGCGCTGCTGCTGCCCGCCAGCCTGCTCACCGGCGAAATGGCGCGCGTCGATCTCCAGGCGATTTCCGCCCGCTCGATCGCGAGCCTGGCCTACCTGATCATCTTCGGATCGGTCGTCGCGTTCTCGGCGTACTTCTGGCTGCTCGAGCGACGGTCCGCGACGCTCGTGGCGACCCACACCTACGTCAACCCGGTGATTGCCGTGCTGCTCGGCTGGCTGCTGGCGGGTGAGCTGCTGACGCTGCGGATCGCCTGGGCGACGGCACTCATCCTCACCGCGGTCTTTGTCCTGAAGTCGGATCGGTTGCTCGGCACCGCGCTTGTACGAGCCACAGCCTCGCCGAAGGTGGCGAACGTCGCGGATCGCGCCTGAGCTGACTTAGCTGCCGCCGACCTTCCGCGGCATGCGCGCACGCTGCACGAAACCGCGATTGGTCGCCGCCCGCTTCCAGGGCTGGTCGGTCTGCGGCTTCGGCCGTGCGGGAGCGGCGGCCGTCTCCGAAGGCGGCGGAGGCGCTTCCGCGGCCGCTTTGGCGCGTGCCTTCGCGTCCTTCACCGCGTCCTTGTCGAGACAGCAGTGCTTGTACTTGCGGCCGGAGCCGCAATGGCAGGGTTCGTTGCGTCCGGGTCGAGGGCTGGTCTTGGTAGCGATACGCAAAGTTTACTTGCCAGTTCAGCGCTCCTGCAAGGCCGCGCCGGCCATCGGGATCACCCATTCGACCAAATCCCGGTCACCCGCGGGTAAGCCGTCGGACGACGCGACATCGCTCCACGTCAGCCGGCCGTGCACGCCGTAGGGGATGATGCGCACCCGGTTCGCCGATCGCTCGACGCTCACCTCGAGGAAGCTCTGGAAGAACGGGGCGACGTTGTAGTCGAACGCGGCCGACAACCACTCGGCCGTGAACGGCCACGCGCCGAACTCCCGGGTCCACCACCACGCGGGCCGTTTCCACCACGGCGTGCGCGCTTCGATCTTCTCGGTCACCGCGTCGTGATTCGGATAGTACGCCCAAGCTGGAGTCGGCGGGCGTCCGGGCCACGCCAGCGACGTTCCGAAGCTCATATACGCTCCGCCGCCACCGTTGACGAAATAGTGCACCGCCGGCGACCTGGCCGTATCGGCGTAGTACTCGAGGTCGTGCGTATCCCCGGCCATCATGACCGCGACACCACCATCGACGAGGCGTTGTTTGAGGCGCTCGAACTCTGGATCGCCCACTGCCGTGTCGTGGCCGCCGGCGAAGAACGGATGGCCGAGGACGGCCATCGTCATCTTCCCCGCGCTGCGGGTCAGCGCACCCTCCAGCCATTCCTGCTGCACCGGGTCGATCGTTCTGAGGATGCCCGTGTCGATCGACAGGAGAGCGAACCGGTCGGTCTGGACCTCGAAAAATGGCGCGCGTTGAAAACCGGTCGGCACGCCGTACATCTGGCGCAGACGCTCCGCCCGGCCGATCAAATCTTCGATCCTCTCGTCGGTGGTGCTGGTTATACGCAGGTCGGCCTCTGCCCGCGCGCGGATGCTCGCGCGCGCGGCGTCGGCCTGCAGGAACGTCGCCGCGAATCCCTCGAGCGCGTCGTACCAGTCGTGGTTACCTGGGATGGCGTAGACCGGCCGGGTGATGCCCTTGAACGGCAGCCAGAACTTGGCCTCGTAGTCCTTCATCGCGCCGGTCGGATAGACGACGTCGGATGACACGACGACGAAGCGGACGTCCGGCCGGTTCGCAACCGACAACAGCTGATCGCGGAGCACGTGCTGCGATGCATCTCCCTCGCCCGGGTCGCCGATGACGATGAACGAAAAATCGCCCGCGGCGACGCCATCCGGCGCGACGGCGAAGCTCGTCGCGGTCGGGCGCCCGCCCTCGCCGGCCAGCACCGATCGCGCCATCGATTCGCGCCAGGTGTCGGTGCGCGACTCCGCCCAGGAGTTCCACATCCCGGCCGCCCAGTTTTCCGTGTCGAAGTACCAGCTCATGCCCCAGACCGGAACGGTCGCCGCGATGATCGCGGCGAAGGGGAGCCCGCTCTGGAGTCCCTGGTTGAGCGCCGCGGGGATGGAGTAGCGCGCCTCGCGAAGCCGGATCGCGAACCGCAGTCTTCGGCGCAGCCAGGCGTCGGCGAGGCGCTCGAGCCGGCGCGCGCGCGGCGACTCCGGGTCCCGCAGACGCCAGCGCCACACCCACCGTTCGATCCATCGCGTCGGCCCGCGCCACAGCAGATGCAGCGGGTTGATCACGAGCAGCGTGACCAGCACGGCGATGAGCATGTCGCCAAGGACGGCGACGGCGGGGGAGACGAGTCCGAGTATCGTCAGATCGGTGCTCATCCGTCCGATGTGAATCGCAAAAAGCGTGGCGATGAACGCGAGTGTCCATCCGTTGTCGATCGGACCGCGCGTCTTCTCGTTCGCCTCGACTTCGGCGACAAGCGCGGCCGCTTCGGGCCGATCCGACAGTCCGAGCTGGCTGATGACAGTGTCGTCCGCGTCGGCGGTGGTGTACACCTCCGCGGCCATGATGTTCCAGCTGATGCCGAAAATGCGGAGCGCGCCGGCGATCGCGACCGCCCAGGTCGCCACCCAGCCGCGCGCGAACAGGAGCAGCAGCGTGACGGCGGCGTTGCCGAGGGCGGCGAGCATTGTCACGGATCGTGGCGACGAGGACTTGCGACGGAGCGCGCCTATGGCGTATCGAACGGCGTCCACGCCAAACCACACCGCCACGACGAACCGCAGGGCCTGCGCGG
The DNA here is from genome assembly GCA_036258175.1 of Vicinamibacterales bacterium. Taxonomy (GTDB): domain Bacteria; phylum Acidobacteriota; class Vicinamibacteria; order Vicinamibacterales; family 2-12-FULL-66-21; genus DATAEE01. The sequence goes on along the minus strand of DATAEE010000148.1, from coordinate 32,749 downwards.
CAACGAACGGCGCATTGATCAGGAAGAGCGCGATCGTCATGCTGAGGATCGCGCCTGTTGTCGCGCGGCGGCGCGCCTGCGCCGTCGAACGCCGCTGCGCGTGCAGGACCTCGATGCCCGCCGCGAGCGCGAGAAGAAACCCGACGCGAGTCACCGGCGTCTCGGCGGGGCTGAACGGCGTCAGGAACGCCAGCACCGCGAGGACCAGCGTCACGGCACCGAGTGTCGTGATGGTCGGTCGGCGGCGGGCGGGCGCATCGAGGCTCGGCACTATGGCGTCAGCGCAGATTCATCGGCGCTCGCGCGAGCAGGTATGCGTGACCTCACGGTCCCATCCGAGCACGACGCGAATCCGCGGCGGCGGCGGCGCCTCGGTGCGAACGAGCGCCAGGAACCGGCCGTCCTTCGTCACGTCATACGGTGCGCCGTAGGTCCATCCCGATCCAAACGCGAGCCGAGTCACGATGCGCTCCGCGCCGATTTCGAAGCGACCGCTGACGTCGCGCCACGGCCGCACGACGAGCTGCTGCCCGCGGACGAGCGCGAGCGTCCGTCCGTCGCGAAGGAAGACGGGGAACTCCCCGGGATCGCGCCCAGGGTGGCTTGGATCTCGTAATGACCCAGGCGGGTCCCCGGGGTGAGCGGCATGGCCCCTATTCTAGGCCCGGCGAGTCGGGCGCCAATTTCCGGCAGTCCAGTGACGAACTTTGTTGTTTGTCCGAACCCGCACAGCCCGTAAGTGATGCAACGGACGCCCAAAACGACAAAAACGACCCTTCCGGGTGCCGCTGAGGTGGCAGGCGCTTTGCCACGTAACCCGGGTCCACTATGCCGACACCCTGGGAGGATTCTGTGCGTTGCGACCACTGCCACGACAAGGCCGCTGACGAGCGCCATCGCTTCTGTGAGTACTGCGGCCGCCAGCTTTCGACGCCGGTAGAGAATCCGATCGAGACGGCAACGGCAGTGCTCGACGATCTCATCGAGGCGTCGGCTCCGTCGTCGATCGATGTCGGGGAACCGGCCGTGGCGCCGGTCGAAGCGGTGAGTCCCGCCCCGCAGTCCGCCCGTTGCGAGAGCTGCGGCGGTCCGTCGGGTGACGCCGACCTCTGCGAAGCTTGCCAGCGCGCGTTTCACGCGGTGATCGAGCGCAGGAAACCCGAGACCTCGGTGGAAGCCGAAGAGGATGAAACTGAGGAAGACGAGTTCGACGAGGACGACTTCGCAGACGCGTTCCCCGCGCCGAGCGCAGAGGCGAGCGCGCCGGTTGCTCCTCCACCGCCGGCCGTTCCATCCGTCGCCGCGGCCGCGCCTGTCGTCGCACCGTTCAATCCCTGGGCTGCTTCGCCGAGTTTTTCGAGTTCGCCGAACGCATCAACAACGGAGCGTCAGGATGTCGCGCCGGGTGGCTTCCTGCCGCTACCTGCGCCCGTGGCACCTCCGGTCGTTGCCGCTCCGACGGAAACGCCGGCCGTGCCCCAGCAACCTGCGCCCCAGCAATCTGCGCCTCAGCCGACCGCGCCACCCGTCGCCGCCCGGCCAGTGCCTGCACGTGAGTTGACGCGACCGATGCCGCGGCCGCGACCGGTGCCGCCAGGCGGGCTGCCGGACGCGACGCCACCGTCCTCGAGCGGCCGCACGCGCGCGATCTTCGTGGCCGGCGCGCTCGTGGTTGTCGCGCTTGCGATCTGCGTCCCGCTCGGGCAACCGTGGCTGGCGAATGCGGAGCCGGAGCCGGCGCCGCGCGAGGAACCGCAGGAACCGGCCCCGGCCCAGGCCGTCGCGCGTCCCACGCCTCCTCCGCAACGGAAGGAGCCGGTCGTCGAGAACACTGCGTCCGATCCGGAGCCGCCGCGACCCGTTCGGCAGCCGAAGCCGGCGCGTCAGGAACCGAGGCGCGAAGCGCCCGCGCCTGCACCCGCGGTCGAAGCGATCGCCGAAACCGTGCTTCCGGCGGCAGAGCCGGTTGCTGCGCCCCCGCCGGCGCCCGAGCCGGCCGCGCCGGTCGGGCCATTCTTCGAGACCCGGCAGGTGAACGAAACGCCGCAGATCGCCTCACGAATCGAGCCGCGGATTCCCGACGACGTTCAGGGTCCTGTCAGCGACGTCGTGATCGTGCGAGTGCTGGTTTCTCAGACGGGTCACGTGTCGCTCGTCAACGTGCTGCGCCGCTCGAAAACCGGCGTTGCGCTGGACGATGCCGTGGTGGCCGCGGTCAAGCAGTGGACGTTCTCGCCAGCCCGGAAGCGCGGCGAGCCGGTCAGCTGCTGGTATCACGTCGGCGTTCCCATCCAGCGCGCGGGCTAACGACCGTTACAGCGACATCGTTATCGTTCCTCGGGGTTCGTGCCTCGTTCCTCGGGCCGTTCCTCGTGCCTCGTTCCTCGGGCCGTTCCTCGTGCCTCGGGCCTCGGGCCGTTCCTCGTGGCTCGTGCCTCAAACTCATTCCTCGACCAGCCTTCGCGTTCAGGCCGTCGTCACTTCGGCGACGCTCGCAGCGGTTCCAGCCGGCGATTGACGCAGCCCTCGCCGCAGTTTCGCCGTCCGAGCCGTTCGCGATTCTCGCGAAGTTCGCAAAATCTCGAGAGGTTTCGCGCTCGAATCCCTCTGCTCTTGCTTCGCCGGTCTGAATGGCCGTCTTCTTCATGCTACTTGCCCGAGGCACGAGGCCGAGGCACTGCCCGAGGCACGAGGCCCGAAGGCGTCATGCCGCGAGGTTCACCCGAAATACGCTCCGCCAGACATAGAATGCGTGATCGCGGCGCCATGTCGAACCAGGCAAAGGACCGTTTCGCCCAAATCCTGTTCTACGGTCTCGTCCTCCTGACGGGGTACCTGGCCTTCCTGGTCATTCGTCCGTTTCTCGCACCCCTGGCGTGGGCGGTCGTGTTCGCGATGATGTTCTATCCGGTGCACGACGAGCTCGCGATCCGGTTCGGGCCGGCACGCGGCGCGTTTGCCACGACGCTGATGGCGGCGGTGCTGATCGTGGCGCCTGCGGTGATGCTGGTGTCCGTGCTCGCGCGTGAAGTGCCGCTCGTCATCGACTACGTGCAGCAGGCGTCGCTCAGCGCTCCGGACCAGATCGAACGCGTCTGGCAAGTGCTGCGCCGGCGGAGTCCAGTCCCGCTGCCCGACGACCCGACGGTGATCCTGCGCGAGGGCGTGCAGCGGGCGCTGGCGTTTCTGGCGCCGCGCGCGGGTGCCGCCGTCGCCGACGTGCTGGCGACCGTCGGCAGCCTGTTCGTCATGCTGTTCGCGATGTTCTTTCTGCTGCGCGACGGCTACACGTTCGGCCGCCGCGTGCGGGAGCTGCTGCCGCTGCCCGAGCACGAACGCGAGCGGCTGATGAGCGACACGCGCGATCTGGTCGTCGCCAGCGTGGGCGTGGGTCTGCTCGTCGCGGCAATTCAGGGCACGATCGGCGGGGTGGCGTACTGGCTGCTCGGCATCGAGGCCGCCGCTCTCTGGGGCGTCGCGATGGCGATCTGCGCGCTCATTCCGCTCCTCGGCACGGCGCTCGTGTGGGTTCCGACGGCGCTCTGGCTGTTCTTTTCCGGTCAGGCCGGTAAGGGCGTGATTCTGATCCTCGTCGGCGTCGTCATCATTGGCCTCGTCGACAATATCGTGAGGCCGCTGCTCCTGAGTGGACGCACGTCGGCAAGCGGCCTCGTGATCTTTCTGGGCCTGCTCGGCGGCGTCACCGCGTTCGGGTTCATCGGCCTCGTGCTCGGCCCGATCATCCTGGTGACGGCCAGCAACCTGGTGACCGTCTTCACGCGCGTCGAGATTGAGAGGCCTGGCGGTTAGCGATCGCGATTCCCGCGATGATGCCCAGAATCCCGCCGATCCCGGCGCCGATCGCGAGATAGGTCAGCATCGCAGGCCCCGCGGCGTTGACGAGACCGACAATCCACGCCGTGAACGTTCCAAACACTTCTCCGACGAAGCCAAACCCGACGATCGTTCCCAGCGAAATCGGCTTGACGGGTGCATCCACGTCCACCTGGGTGAGCTGCGGGACGAGCAGATGAATCACGCCGAGCGTGATCAGATAGATCGAGCCGGCGATCAGGAAGTTGATGGTGTAATCGCCCGGCTTCAGCTGGAGCAGCACGCCGGTGACGACGGCGAGCATGACGCCGCCGACGGCGCCCGCCATGCCGCCGATGCCGACGACTGAACCGACCGCCTGACGCGGGAACGAATCGGAGACGAGCGTGTAGACGTTGGCGGACCAGCCCTGGTGCGCTGCAGCGGCGAGCCCGATCAGCAGAACCGCGATCCAGAGGCTTTCGGTCCGCGGCACGAGCAGCACGGGCGTGACCAGAAGCGCGCAGATGAGCATCGCGATCTTCCGGGCTTTACCGACGGCCCATCCTCGCTTGATAAAGCTGGAGGAAAGCCACCCGCCGCCGACGCTGCCGACGTCGGCGATCAGGTAAATCACGATCAACGGCAGCGGGATCGTGGACAGATCGAGCTTGTGCACGTCGCGGAGGAAATTCGGCGTCCAGAACAGATAGAACCACCAGATCGGGTCGGTCATGTACTTCGCGATCGCGAACGCCGACGCCTGGCGGTGTGGGATCAGACGGACCCAGGGAGTTTTTCCCGGCGGGTCGGCCGGATCGCTCTGGATGAACGCGAGCTCGGCCTTCGACAAACGAGGATGGTGCTCCGGCGTGCGATACATCGGCAGCCAGAACGTGAGCCACATAAAGCCGATCGCGCCGGTCAGCACGAACGCCCACTGCCAGCCGAAGTTGATCGCGATCCACGGGACGGTCAGCGGCGCCACGACGGCGCCGACATTCGTGCCGGCGTTGAAAATGCCGGTCGCGAGCGCGCGCTCTTTTTTCGGAAACCACTCCGCGACGCCCTTGATCGCGGCGGGGAAGTTTCCCGCTTCGGCCAGGCCCAGGAGAGCGCGGCAGAATCCGAACTGCAGCGGCGTCCGGGCGAGCGCCGTCACCATGCCGGCGATGCTCCAGAGCGTCAACGCGACCGCGTAGCCCGTCCGCACGCCAAAGCGATCCATCAACCGCCCGGCGAGGAGAAGTCCAATCGCATACGCCGCGCTGAAGGCGGCGACGATGTTGCCGTACTGGAGCTCGGTCCAGCCGATCTCGCGCTGAAGATCCCTCGCGAGGATGCCGAGCACCTGCCGATCGACGTAGTTGATCGTCGTCCCGAAGAAGAGGAGCGCGCAGATGACCCAGCGGTACCGGCCGATCGCGGGGGCGGCGGCCGCGACAGAAGATGACATGGCTCGCGGACAGTAACATGAGATCAGTTGATCGCCGCAAGCCCGGCGGTCAGAATCTGTCTGGAAGGATGAACGCGTTTCCCCTCGACGACTATCTCGCCCGCATCCGGTACGGGAAGCCTGTCGCGCCGGATCTCGCGACGCTCAAGGGATTGCACCGCGCGCACGTGGACGCGATCCCGTTCGAAAACCTCGAGATTCAGATGGGCGGCGCCGTGCTCCTGGCGCCGGAGAAGCTCGAGGCCAAGATGGTGCGCCGGCGCCGCGGCGGCTACTGCTTCGAGCAGAACGCGCTATTTGCGTCGGCGCTTCGATCGATCGGTTTCACGGTGGAGACCTGCGAAGCGCGCGTCCGCCAGGGCATGGCGGGCGCCCTGCTTCCGCGCACGCACATGGTGCTCACCGTCCGGATCGACGGGCGCGATTATCTCGCGGACGTGGGGTTCGGCGGCGATGGCCTCGTGGAGCCGATCACGATGGATGGATCGGTGGACGAGCAGGCGGGGTTCACTTTCCGTGTCGTGCGCGACGGAGACCTTCGTCTGCTCCAGCGTCAGGGCGCGGACCAATGGGAGGACCTGTACGCCGTGCTGCCGGATCCGGTTTACCCGGTCGACTTCGAGATGGCGAATTGGTACACGAGCATGTTCACGCGGAGCCCTTTCGTGCTGAACGTGACGGCTCAGCGGATTACGAACGGGACTCGGCACATTCTTCGGAACCTCACGTATACAGTCCTGACAGGAACCGAGAGCAACACTCGTGCGATCACGCGAGCGGAGCTGGTGCCGCTGCTCCGCGACATCTTTGGGCTCGACGTGCCGGATGATGCGAAGTTCAGGGCGCTGGACTAAGCATCCTCAATGCGACCGATTTCCCGCCTAGGCAAATACCGCACTAGGGACAGACGGAAGTCGTCTCGTTACACGTCTTCGGCGATTTCACATTTGGCAGAAGCGAAAAACCTCAGGGGATTCTCGCATGCGGAAGGAGGCATGTTGGAGGCACGGTACTTGCCGATAGGCGCACGTGATCTTGGCCCGTGAGGCGCACCGTTGACGATCGACGACGAGCGGCGTGATGAGGGGCGGCCGGATCGTCGGCTTACGTCGCGTTCGGGCCGCCGTAGTACCGATCCGACGCCGCGCTGCCTCCTCTGCAACTGCCCGCTCGCCTCGGGAGTCCGGCATGCAAGCCGCGCAGAATGCCTGGACGCCTTGCGCGCGGCCCGCCCTGGCCCCATGCCGACGATGTGTCCGTCCTGCCACTCCACACGCATCGAGCCCAGGCTGCCGGTAGAAGCATCCTTGACCTACGACTGCCACGAATGCGGGAGCCACTGGGTCGTCCCCGACTGAGCGAAGAGATCCGAAATCAGCGGCCATCACACTTGACAGCGTCCGTCTCCGCGTGCAAATTGCGCACTCACTCACGCGCGGCCGGCGCGCTGCGCCCCGGAGTCCTCTCGACGCAGGAAATGCCAACATGCGGCGTTGGACGCTGCGCATTCTTGTCGGCCTGTCTGGCCTGATCGGCGTTACTGCGCTCACAGGTGCCACGTACCAATGGCTTGCGACTCGAAAGGAGCTCGCGGCGACTCCGCCTCCCGGACATCTCGTCGACATCGGAGGGTACAGGCTGCATCTGTGGTGCACCGGGGACGGCGCGCCTGCCGTCATCCTCGACACGGGCCTCGGCGGCTCGAGTGCTGACTGGGGCTTCGTCCAACCTGATGTTGCTCGATTCACGCGTGTCTGCTCCTACGACCGGGCAGGTATGGGTTACAGCGACCCCGGCCCGACTCCGCGGACAGCACGCCGCATCGCGAGCGAGCTGGCCGAACTCCTCGTCCGCAGCGGGATTGGCGGACCCGTGGTCCTCGTCGGAGCCTCCATCGCGGGTTTAAACGTCCGCGTGTTCGCTTCCGATCACCCTGAGCGCGTTGCAGGTCTCGTGCTCGTGGATGCCTCCCACGAAGACCAGGTACATGAAGTGCCCCCGATGGCGCGATTTGTTCCTCTGTTGTCGACGATCGGCGTCCTCCGATTGTTCGGCGTATCGTTCGGCCAGAGAATCGAATCGCTGCCTCCATCGGTGCGGCAGTTCGCGCGGGCAACGAGTTTCCGTGCAGCTGGATACCAGGCGGCGGCTGACGAGATTATTCATGTTCGGGAGAGCGCGTCGGAAGTCAGGAGCTCGCGTCGCAAGCTCACCGTCCCTGTCCTCGTCATCACCGGTGGCCGAGGAGCCGACGAGAATTGGCGACAGTTGCAACGCGATCAGGCCTCGCTGTCAGAACGAGGATGTCTGATGATCGCTCATGAGTCCGGTCACGTCGTGTCGGTCGACCAACCAGAGGTCGTTGTGGACGCGATCCGGATTGTCGTGGAGACAGCCAGAGGCCACGATGTTCCCCTTTGCGCGCCTGCTCCGAACGTTCACCGCGCCCCACCTCGGCTATGAATCTGCGCGCAGGCCAGACACGGTTTCATGGACGCATCTAAGGGAGTCCACAGCTCGCAGCCAGGCCGTTGTGTGGTTCCAGCTCGCGAAAATGCGGGTCACCAGAATCGGTGAAGTCCGTGGCCGGGCTTCAGCCGGACCTCCCGGGCTGCTGGTCGTCGGCCTGGGTAAGGAAACGGCGGACACCCATCCTCTGGCACATTCTACAAGCTCGATCAGATAACGCTGGCAGGGATCGACCTGCCGCTCGCCATCGGCGGGCACTTCGCAGCGTCCTCCGGACCTCGGCAACAAAGACGAGCGCAACGACATCTCAGACCCCGAGGGCGGACGAACAGGTGAGGTGCTCGTTCGATTTTCAACGAACCATTGCCGCGCCGGATGGGACCGAGTACATCGCTCGAGCATGCGGCGGACCGGCAGGCGACGGCACCGGCCGGTGGCACGGCTGGATCGAATTCGTCCCGACCGATGGGGCGCGCCAATTCGAACGGGGCGCCCGCTCGGCGGCGCGAGGCACGCCCGAGGACCATCGCTCCAACTGGCGAACCAGGACCGCGGTCTTCGCCCGCACCTCGGCGGCGGCAGCCGGCCGTGTCGACGTCGTCACGGCGAGTAACACAGTGCCTGTTATCTGGCCGCTCGTGACGATCAACGGTCGCGGTTATATGGATGGTGGCTTCTACTCGATCGACAATGCAGATCTGGCCACAGGCTGCGATCGTGTCCTGATGATCACGCTCCCTGCTCGTCTCCCGCCGCTACATGTCTGGTCGCTCGACGCAGCGGTGCACACGCTGCGGTCCCGTGGTGCGCTCGTCGAGGTGGTTCATCCCGACGAAGCGACCCAAGCGGTACTTGCGTCGACCGGTAGCAACCTCCTGGACCCGTCGATTCGGGAACCCGCGGCCCGCGCTGGACGAGAGCACGGCCGCAGAGTCAGCGCGGGCTCGATCGCCGCGCTGTGGCGAGGACGACGCTAATCACGCTGCGCCACAACGGGCGTCGAATAGTCAGCGTCAACGTTGCCGGAAGCTCCTCCGAAGCCGTTTCAATCCCTCCACGATCCTTCCCGTCGCAAGCGCACCATATCCGAATACGAGTCCGTCCTGGGCGACGCGCCCAGCACAGAAGTACGAGAGCGTCCGTACCCGTACTCCCCAGGCCTCGGCGCGCCGCACGATCTGATTGAGGTCGATCGTGACTCCAGGGGCAGTACGGGCCGCGACGTGCAGCCCGGCACCGGACGGAACGAGCTGGAGCCACTCGCTGAAATGACGATCGATGGCCTCGGAGATCATCGCGTGGCGCGTCGCGTACTCGCGCGCCACTTTGCGGATGTGCCGGCCAAGGAGTCCCTCGTCGATGAAGGCCGCCAGCGCGGCCTGCGTCGGGAGTTCACCATGCCAATCCATGAGCTGCTTTGCGGTCCGACACGCCGCGCGGAGCGATGCCGGTGCTACAAGGAATCCAATCCGCAAGGCTGGCAGCATCACCTTGGAGAAGGAACCGACGTAGATCACCCGTCCGTTGCTGTCCAAGCTCTGAAGTGGGTCGAGCGGTCGACCCTCGAATCGAAACTCGCTGTCGTAGTCGTCTTCGATCACCAGGGCGTTTCGCTCTTCCGCCCACGCGAGAAGCGCGGCGCGGCGCGGAAGCGACATTGGCGTCCCGAGAGGAAACTGGTGAGATGGCGTCACGTAGACCAACCGGGCCGCCTTTGGAATGGCGGACACAACGAGCCCTTCGTCATCCACCGGGACGGGGACGACGCGCGCGCCCAATGTTCGAAAGAGCATGCGTGCGGGAGGATAGCCCGGCTCCTCCACGGCCACCATGTCGCCCCGATCGAGCACCACCCGCCCGATCACATCGAGCGCCTGCTGCGCGCCTTGCGTGACAATCACGTCGTCTCCACTTGCTCGAACGGAGCGCGAGATTCCGATGTGGCGCGCGATTGCGGTACGCAGTCCGGCGTGGCCGCCCGCGTCACCGTAGCGGCTCCAATCGAGCGTTCCGGGCCGAAGTTCTCGAGCGACCAGTCGCCGCCAGACGGTGAATGGATAGAGTGCGACATCGGGCGATCCGACGCGGAAGTCGTAGGCCGGTGTGCCCTCAGGAACGGGCGGCGGTTCCGGGATGTCTTTCCACAACGGTCGGACCCGTACGCGATGCCCCTCAGGGGCGCGACGCGCGCGCGGCTGACCGACAACCTGGCTGCACACGAACGTGCCCGCGCCGACGCGACTGGTAAACACGCCCTCCGCGACGAGTCGCTCGTACGCAAGCGACACCGTATTGCGCGACACATCGAGACGGCGCGCCAATTCGCGTGTCGCCGGAAGGCGTTCTCCTGGACGGAGCCGACCGTCCAGTACTGCGTCGAAGAGCTGACGGTAGATCCGCGCCGTCAGATCCCCGCGCCCCTTCAGCGCGACATGAACGTCCATGCCAGCCACTCTGAAATGGCCCAGTCACTGTTGTCAAGATTGGCTCTTGTGTGGTGCCAATTGACGTCCTAGAGTGGCTTGAAAGCGCGTCGGCACGATGGATGAACGAACGGCTCCGCGCCTCGTGGACCGCTCGCTGCGATGGACGCGGTCAGAGGGAGAGATTCATGAAGCCACGTATCAACTACGGGAAGGTCGCCCCTGGAACCTATGCCGCGATGGACGCCCTGGACCAGTATCTCCAGACGAGCGATCTCGAAAAGTCTCTCGTCATGCTCGTTCAGTTGCGCGCGTCGCAGCTGAACGGATGCGGCTACTGTTTGGACATGCACTGGAAAGATCTGTGCGCGATTGGCGAACAGGGGCAGCGGCTCTACTCGTTGCCGGCCTGGCGTGAGTGCCCTTACTACACAGACCGCGAGCGCGCAGCCCTGGCATGGACGGAGGCCGTGACGCTGATCACCGGTGACCACGTGCCCGATGCCGTGTATTGCGAAGTGCAGCCGCACTTCAGCGAGAAGGAACTGGCCGATCTGACGCTCGCCGTGGCCGCAATCAACGCGTGGAATCGCTTGTCGATTGCCGGTCGGCTGATCCCTGGCACGTACCAGCCTGCACAGTCCGTTGCGTGAGGCGGGAGCTCGCTTCAGCGCCTGAGGCCGGTTCACAGGGAAGGAAGGGATCATGATCAGACCCCGATTCGGGTTCGTTCTGGAATACGTGAAGGATATCGAAGCCGCCAAGCGCTTCTACGTGGAGACCCTTGGCCTCGAGATGGAGCGCCATCATCCGACGTTCATTCAATTCAGCCACTTTGCCATCGGGAACGACCAATCCATGACCGGGACTGGTGGTCCGGAGCTCTACTGGCTGGTTGACGACGCCGAAGCTGCCTTCGCGGATCTGCGCGAGAAGGCAGATGTGTGTCTGCCCCTCAAACAGATGCCCTACGGCAAGGTACTTGGCATCAAGAATCCAGACGGTCGGCCCTGCTACTTGCTCGAGCTGGCCCGCGACCGCCCCAGCCGTCCGGTTCAGTGATGAACAGCGTCAGCGCCGGCTACCTGGCAATGGTTGCAAGGCGCGCATGCCGTTTCGCGTTCAACCACTTTCGAGCAGGGAGATCACGATGAACATGCCGACTCTCGATGGCCTCGTCAAGACAGCGAATGTCGAGTGGAAGCCTCTGTTCGAGAGCGGGGTCGATACGAGAGGGATCTCGGTGAAGCCGCTCCGCACGGAACCCGCCACAGGCCGAGCACCGAGTTTCCTGCTCCGCTTTGAACCCGGGGCGAAGTACCCGTATCACAGGCACCCGGCGGGCGAAGAACTCTTCGTGCTGTCGGGCAGTTGCGTCATCGACGGCGCCACGCTCGAGGCCGGCGACTATCTATACACACCACCGGGATCGAAGCACTCGGTGCGCACGGATACGGGATGTACGCTGCTATTCCAGGTTCCGGAGGAGGTCATAATCCTCTGACCTCGAGCCTTCCGCTATTCATGGTGTGGGGCAGGACGTCCAAATGCCTGAGCGAGCCCGCGATCTGGTTCCAACTGGCGAACGTTAGGCTCACCCGCGTGGAATCCCTGAACCCCCGTTTATCAAGTGCCCACAACCATGTAGTGATCCGTGAAATCCGTGGCTCGTGAAGAGAATCGGTGAAATCCGTGGCCGGACCTCAGCCGGACCTCCCCGGTTTGAGCAGCAGGAATCCCAACGGTGGCAGTGTCAGGGAGAGGGAATGGACGTATCCGTGGGACGGGATCCGGTCGGTCTCGACGCCCCCGAGGTTACCGACATCTCCGCCGCCGTACCACGCCGAGTCGCTGTTCAGAATCTCGTTGTACCGCCCTGGCGCCGGGACGCCGATCCGGTACCCGTAACGTGCGATCGGCGTGAAGTTGACGAGCGCCACGGTGAAGTCCTGCGGATCCTTTGCCCGCCGGATGAGCGAGACGACGCTGTTCTCGCTGTCGTTGCAGTCGATCCACTGAAAGCCCGACGGCTCGAAATCCACTTCGTGCAGCGATCGCTCACGTTGGTACCTGAAGTTGAGATCGTTGACGAACCGCTTGATCCGGGCGTGGAAGCCGGTGTCGTTCGCGAGCAGGTGCCAGTCGAGGCTGCGATCGTGGTTCCACTCGCGCACCTGGCCGAACTCGCTTCCCATGAACATCAGCTTCTTGCCGGGGTGCACGAACATGTAGCCGTACAGCGCGCGCAGCGTCGCCGCCTTCTGCCACAGGTCGCCGGGGATCTTGGCAATCATCGATCCTTTTCCGTGCACGACCTCGTCATGAGAGAACGGCAGCACGAAGTTCTCGGAAAACGCGTACAGCAGTGAGAACGTGATGTGCTGGTGCTCCCAGCGCCGGTGCACGGGGTCAGTCGACACGTACTTCAGGATGTCGTGCATCCACCCCATGTTCCACTTGTTGGTGAACCCGAGGCCGCCGATGTAGATCGGCCGGCTGACCGCCGGAAACGCCGTGGATTCTTCGGCCACCGTGATGCTGCCCGGCGCTTCGGCGTGCGTCAGCGTATTGAGCTGCCGCAGGAAATCAATCGCATCCAGGTTCTCGTGGCCACCGAACTTGTTCGGCACCCACTCGCCCGGCGCGCGCGAGTAATCGAGATAGAGCATCGATGCGACCGCGTCCACGCGGAGACCGTCGACGTGGTACTCCTTCAGCCAGAACAGCGCGTTGGCGAGGAGAAAGCTGCGCACCTCGTGACGCGCGTAATTGAAGATGAGCGTTCCCCAGTCGCGGTGCACGCCCTGCCGCGGGTCGGAGTGCTCGTAGAGCGCCGTGCCATCGAACCGCGCCAGCCCGTGCGCGTCGCTCGGAAAGTGGCCGGGGACCCAGTCGAGGATGACGGCGATCCCATGCTGGTGGCACTGGTCCACGAAGTACTTGAAATCCTCGGGCGGCCCGAACCGGCTCGTCGGCGCGTAGAAGCCGATGACCTGGTATCCCCACGATCCAGTGAACGGATGCTCCATCACCGGCAGCAGTTCGATATGCGTGTAACCGAGCGAGCGCACGTACGGGATCAGCCGGTCGGCGAGCTCGCGATACGTGAGCGAGCGGTTGCCCTCGTCCGGCACGTGCTGCCATGAGCCGAGGTGCGCCTCATAAATCGTCTCCGGCCGATCGAGCCACGAATTGCGTTCCGCGCGACCGCGCATCCACTCGTCATCCCGCCAGAGATAGCGGTCGATGTCCCACACGACGGAGGCCGTCGCCGGTGTGACTTCGAAGTAGAACGCGTAGGGATCGGCTTTCTGCAGGGGGACGTCGGTCCCGCGCGGGAAGATCTCGTACTTGTAGCGAACGCCGGCACCGACGCCCGTCACGAACCGCCGCCAGATCCCGCTCATCCCGACCGGCTCGAGGTCCCACCCCTGCCCATTCCAGCCGTTGAAGTCGCCGATCAGCCGGACGCGGCTGCCGTTCGGCGCCCAGACGGCGAAGTGCGTCCCGGGCTCCGGGTCGTTGACCACGTGCGCGCCGAGTTTTTTGTAGATGCTGACGTGGGTCCCTTCATTGAACAGATGGAGGTCGTAGTCCGTGATGAGCGCCGGCGTGTTCGCTGCGCGGTCTGTCACAAGTTGCCGACGTGATCTGCGTTCATCTGCGTGAATCTGCGGCTCACAGAGCCAGGACGATCGCGAGCGCGATCAGCGCGAAGCCGGCGAGGAGGAAGCCCTGCGCGAGCGGCCCGCGCGACGCCGTCGCGAGCGCGATCGCGCCGATGATCGACGCCCACCCGAGGCCGAGCGGGACTCGTGCGACGGTCGCTCTCATGCCGGGCAGGAAGGCCGCCACCGCAGCCGACGTGATCCAGAGCGCGAGCGCTGCGATCATCGTCAGCCGCCGCTCCGCGAGCGCACGCTCCGCGGCCTGGCGTTCAGCCTCGAGACGAAGCGCCTCTCGTACCCGGCGCCGCTCCTCATCGACGCGCTCGCGTTCCAGATCGAGCCGCGCCCGATCACGATCGAATGCTTCCTGCAGCGCACCGATCAGGACGCCGGTGAGCCGCGTCTCCATCTGGCCGAGCGCGGACGTCAGGCCCTGCGGCTCGGTGCGCTGGATCTCGCCGCCGTCCCCTCTGACGGCCGAGCTGGCGCGCCGCACTTTGCGCCCGACGTCGACCAGATCGCCAATCGTCTCGATCACGCGGAGCCAGCCCCAAGCCATGACAGAAGCTTATCCCAGGCCCGCAGGCCTCTGTCGGCATCCAGATTGCTGAGATCGACCTGATGCGCAAGCGCACCTGGGTGCTGCTTCTGACTATCGCGGCAACTGGTGTCACGGCGCTTGTGCTCGTATGGCTGAGTTTCGTCCATCCCGAGGCGCTGCGAGTCCGGATGGAAACGTTCCTCACCGAGCGACTCGACAGCGACGTGGCAATCGCGGACTTCGGCGCGCATCCGTTGCCAACGCTCTCGGTGGACGGCAGCGGCCTCGTGCTGAAGCAGCACGGCGAGACCGTCCCGTTCATCGAGATCAAGGAGTTCGAGGTCCACGCCGGCCCGGTTGGCCTGTTCCGTCAACCTCGCCGCATCGATGCAGTCAGGCTGAACGGCGTCCGGGTGCTCGTGATGCCTCGCCCGGCCGGCGCCCCGGACGACAAAGATAAAAATGATACCGAGGCGCCCGACGCGGCGTGGAAGAGCAGCCCGGCGATCGTGCACGAGCTCGTTGCCGAGAATGCCCGGCTCGAACTGGCGTCGCGGAACCCCGCCAAGCCGCCGCGCATCTACGACATCCACCGCGTCGTGCTGAAGGACGCAAGCCTCGAGGGGCCGACGCGATTCGACGCGACGCTGTCCATCCCGACCCCGCCCGGCGACGTCAAGGCGCAGGGCCGCATCGAGCGCTGGATCCGCCGCGACCCGGGCCGCACCCGCGTCGACGGTGAGTACGTCTTCAAGGATGCCGACCTCGGCGTCTTCAAAGGGATCTCCGGCATCCTGACGTCGACCGGTCAATTCGCCGGTCCGCTCGAACGGCTCGAGGTGCGCGGCCGGACCGAGACGCCGGACTTCGCGTTGACGTCCGCCGGCAATCCGATGCCGCTCACGACCGAGTTCGACGCGGTCGTCGACGGCACCAGCGGCGACACGATCCTCAACAGCGTCCGCGCCGTCCTCGGACGTTCCCACATCGCCACGCGCGGGCGGGTCGTTCGCGCCCGCGAGGTGAAGGGCCGCCTGATCAAACTGGACGTCAACGTCGATCGCGCGCGGCTCGAAGATCTGCTGCGCCTCGCGGTCAAAGGGGACCGTCCGCCGATGACCGGCGCGGTGCGCGTCAAAGCGCAGATGGAGCTGCCCCCCGGCGAACCGGACGTGATCGATCGCCTGCGTCTCGCCGGCTCGTTCCATCTCGCCTCGGCGCGGTTCAACGATTTCGACGTGCAGAAGGCGGTGGCCACGCTCAGCCACCGGGGCCGCGGAATCAACGCGAACGAGACGCCGCCTCCCGGCGATCGCGTCGTGTCGAACATGTCAGGGGACTTTTCGCTCGCCCACGGTGTGATGCGCTTCTCGACGCTGACGTTCTCGGTTCCGGGCGCCAAAGTCCGGCTGGCCGGCACCTTTCACTTGAAGAGCGAGGCGCTGAACTTCACAGGCGTCCTCATCACCGACGCGTCGATTTCGGAGATGACGACCGGTTGGAAATCGGTCTTCGCGAAGCTGGCGGACCTGTGGTTCCGCCGGAACGGCGAAACCGTCATCCCGATTCGCATCGCCGGCCATAAGGACAAGCCCGAATTCGGCCTCGACGCCAGGCGCGCGCTGCGTCGGCAGTCTACGTTCGTCAGTCCCCAGCCGGTGATTCAGACATCGTCTCGATGTCCTTCCACTGCATGTCAGTGACCGGCATCACCGACAAGCGCGACATCCGCACGAGCAGGAAATCATCGAACCGTCCGTCCGTCTTGATCTCCTTCAATGTCACGGGCCGCTTGAGCTTCCTCACGGGCACGACGTCGACGGCATAAAGCTTCTTTGTTTTGTCTTTGGGGTCCGGAGATGCGTTGCTGTCCGCCTTCATCACCCCGACGACCGCCTTCTCGTCTCCGGTGTGATAGTAGAAGATCAGATCGCCCTTGACGATCGATCGGAGGTGCTTCTGCGCAAGTGGGTTTCTGACGCCGGTCCAGGAGGTCCGGCCGTCCTTCGTGAACTCATCGAAGCTGTAATGCGTCGGTTCTTCCTTGAAAAGCCATCGATTCGCTGCCATGCCGCAGAATTCTAAACCCACGCGCGCAGACTGGGAACACCTGCGGCTCACCGATCGAATTCGGCCCGGGGTGCGCGTCCTGTTCGTCGGGATCAACCCTGGCGTGCGCTCGGCCCTGACGGGTCACCACTTTGCCGGCTACTCGAACCGGTTCTGGAAGCTGTTGCACGAAGCCGGCCTCGTCCCGCGTCCGGTCACGTGCGAGGACGATGTGTGCCTGCATGAGTGGGGCTACGGGGTAACCAACCTCGTGGCGCGGCCGAGCCCGGGCATCGACGATCTCGCGCCGGCGGAATACCTGGCGGGACGCGAAGCGCTCGTGCGGAAAATCCGCCGATGGAAGCCGGAGGTGGTCGCCCTGGTCGGCGTCACGCTCCACCGGGCGCTCTTTCCGGAGCGCCGCAAGACGCCGATCGCGCTCGGATGGCAGGACGACCGTCTGGGCGGGGCGCGCGTGTTCGTGCTGCCGAATCCGAGCGGCCGCAATGCGAACTACAGCTACGCGGAGATGCTCGCCGCGTTCCGCGCGCTCGCGGCAGCAATCACGGGCTGCGCTATGGCAGCCCTGAGGGGCTGCGCTACTACTTCTTCTTCTTCGCGCCGCCCTTTTTCGCGCGCGTCCAGTCCGCCTCGAACACGTTCGCGAGCCGCTTCACGAGCCGCACGTCGCGGATGACGATCCCGACCTCGCGCCGCTCGTCGAGCTCCGGCTTCCGCAGGCTCTGACTGCCGACGAACGCGCGACGTCCGTCGCGCACCAGCGCACGGACATGCAGCCGGCCAGGAAACTTCCGGATTTTGAAACCGGCATCCGTCCACTTCTTTTCGACTTTTCCAAGGATTCGCACCCGGACGCCGGCGTTCGCCCGGGTCTTCAGCAGCTGCAGAATGTCGTCGTCCGCCACATTGGGGTCGTAGATGAGCAGTTCGCGCCGCGTCTTCCGGATAAAGCGCGACAGCCGTTGCCGCGCGTTCTCAGGGCTGACGACCAGGCCGCGCGGGCTCGGCTTGAAGTTCTGCCGGTTCGAGTCCGCTTCGATGAGCCGGCCCGCGTCGGCGATCAGCTTTCGGCTGCGCGTGACGACGCCGAAGCTGCGACTCTTCTGAAGATCGAGCTCCGTGTAGTTGAACCCCATCACGAAGAGTCGCCGCCCGTCGATCACGAGCAGCTTGCCGTGGTAGCGGATGAGATCGTCATCCGTGCGCGCGACGGTGACGCCCGCTTTCAGCAGCCGCCGCTCGAGCTTGCGCAGCTCCTTCTCGCCGCCGCGGTTCGTGTGCGCGATGAGAGCCCGCACCACGACGCCACGCCCCACCGCCGCTTTGAGTGCTTTCTCGACCGGCGCCAAATCGCAGCGAAAAATGACCGCGTCGACGCTTTTCCTAGCGTTCCGGATGGCTCGAATCAGCGGCGCCGCTCCCTCGTCGGGCTGGACGATGAGTCGCATAAGCCGCCGATTTTACATCGGCGTCAATATCGGGGCACGCGCCACCCCTCGGCCGTCCACGCCTGTGCGCCGCGCGCGGTCAGGCCCGCGCGCTTGACGCTGATCTCGACGCTCTCGGGAGCGATCAGAGACTCGGGACGGGAATAGACGATTTGGTACTGGTTCCGGAGCTCCGCGGACAGCTCTCGCAGTCGATCGCCGAGCGCCATGCTCGTCAGCAGATACTCGCGACGGCCGCCGGTCTCCTTCGCGCCTTTGGCCAGCGTGAATTCACGTTCCCACCGCCCGCTGTCGAAGAGCGGCGTGGACGGCTGATCGAAGATGAACGAGTGAAGTGTGGCGCCGGTCTTCCGCACTTCGTCGAGCACGGCCTGGTGATAGCGGTCACTGAACTCCGGTCCTTCGGTCGTGATCACGACAATGACTGGGCGGCGCCCTTCGCGCTTCCGGAGATCCCGTGCCGCCTGGACGATCGCGTCGAGGAGATAGGCGCCCGTTCCGGACCTCGCGAACAGTTCGCCGACCGCGGCTGTCTGCCGCGCCTGATCGCGGGTGTAGTCGGCGATGAGCGCGGGCCGCTCGCCGAATTCGTAGATCGCAAGCTCCTGGAATCCATGGATCGCGGAGAGAAACGCGCGGAGGCCGGTGCGAAGATCGTTGACGTGCGGCCGGACCGCTTCGCTCGTGTCGACCAGCACCGCGATCTGCAGCGGGTCGGTTGCGCGCCTGACGTCGAGGACTTCCCGCTCGACGCCGTTCTCGCGAACGACGAAGTCTTCTGCCGTCAGCGTAGTGACAGGCGCGCCATTCTCGTCCAGCACGCTCGTGTAGATAGAACGATCCTCGGTCGGTTCAGACGCGACGATCGGATGAGCGGCAACAACGATTGCGACAGCAACGACGACGCGGGCCACGGCAGACATAGCTCCTCCATCGAGAGAAGCGATGCTGGGGGGCACCGGATGTTCGCCCACACTTCGTCTCGATTCGAAAATGCAGGCCTATCTGTTATGACGTCCCAAGCGGGGTGGCGGTTTCATGGGGTTTCATGCTCAACGGTTGACCGTGCGCATGCCCCCTTCGGTATAGCGGCCTCCTGCCACCATCGGCGCCATGCTGTCGAGCGCCGCGAGGTCGTCGGGCGACAGCTCGACGCGGGCGGCCGCCGCGTTTTCCTCAACGCGCGCCGCGCGCGTGGTGCCGGGGATGGGAATGACATCCGGGCCGCGTGACAGCAGCCAGGCGAGCGCGAGCTGCGCCGAGGTGCAGCGCTTCGTGCGCGACCGCCTCGACCTTCGCGACGATTTCGAGATTCTACGAAAGTTCTCATCCTGAAAGCGCGGATTCTGACGGCGCCAGTCGGTTCGGCGCGAGATCGTCGGCTGATCGGAACCGGCCGGTCAGAAACCCGCGGCCGAGCGGGCTGTACGCCACAAACGCGATACCGAGCTCGAGGCACGTCGCGAGCAGTTCCTGCTCGGGCTCACGGCTCCACAACGAGTATTCAGTCTGCAGCGCGGCGATCGGATGTACGGCGTGCGCACGCCGGATGGTCTCGGGCGCGGCTTCGGAGAGACCGAGGTGTCGTACGTTGCCCGCTTTCACCAGCTCGTCCATCGCGCCCACGGTCTCTTCGATCGGAGTGTTGGGATCGACGCGGTGCTGATAATAGAGATCGATGGTGTCTACGCCGAGTCGCAGCAGCGACGCGTCGCAGGCTTTTCGCAAGTACTCGGGCCGGCCGTCGATCCCCTGGAAAGCGCCGTCTTCGGATCTGACGTACCCGAACTTGGTCGCCACGACAACTTCATCGCGCCGGTTCCGTAATGCTCGAGCGACGAGCCGCTCGTTCGTGGAAGGTCCATACGCGTCAGAGGTGTCCGGAAGTTGATGCCAAGATCCAGCGCGCGGTGAATTGTGCCGATGGAGCGCTCATCGTCGGCAGGCCCGTAGAACTCGGACATCCTCATGCATCCAAGCCCGATTGCCGAAACCGAAGGTCCCCCGCGGCCAAGCGGCCGTTGCGGCATCTGCGTCATCGCTGCCTCCGTATCGGCCGCAGCCCAACTGGTCCTGGGCCGACAGCCTTACGACGCCCGACCATCAGGCCGGGGCCCACGCTGGCACATCGGTGGGTCGGGTCAACCGACGAGAGTCCTCTGCGTCCCTCTGGGGAGCAGGTTCGCGGCCGCGGGCGACCACCAGCGTAAAGTCATCCGACTGCGCGGGGCCGCTGTGGCGCTGAACCGCCCCCGCGATCTCCTCGGCCAGCATCGCCGCGGAGAGCCCGGCCGCGCCGCGCAGCATCGCCACGAGACGTTCTTCGCCGAACTCCTCGTCCTGCGCGTTGAACGCTTCCACGATTCCGTCGGTGAACAGGACGAGCGTGTCGTGGCATTTCAGATCGACTTCACGAATGGCGCAGCTCCACTCCTCGAAGAGACCAATCACGGGCGCGGTCGGCGCTAGGCGCTGGATCGATCCGTTCGCGGCCAACAGCACCGGCGGCGGGTGACCGCAGTTCGCGTATTGCAGCCGCGCGGTCCGTTCGTCGTAGATGCCGAAGAATAGTGTGGCGTACCGGCTGGCCACCGTGCTCTCGAAGAACGTTTGGTTGACCGTTCGCAGGACGTGCGGCAGATCGTCGGGAGCCTGCGGGTACTGGCTCCGCAGGCTGGCCTGGAGACTCGCCATCAGAAGCGCGGCCGACATGCCCTTGCCTGAGACGTCCGCCAGGACCAGGGCGAGCCGTCCGGGGCCAAGGTAAAGGAAATCGTAGTAGTCGCCGCCGACCTGGCGGGCCTGGACGCAGATTCCCGCATAGTCGAGAGACGCCAGCGCGGGCGCGTGCTGCGGCAGGAGCTTGGCCTGAACTTCACGCGCGATCCCGAGCTCGTGTTCAGCACGCCGCTCGGCCTCCATCCGTTCGGCGATCGTGCTCGCGAGACGAAGGTTCTGCAGCGCCATGCCGGCCTGACCGGCGACCGACGCGACGAGCTCCCGATCCTCGCGTCCATACGGCTCGTCCGACAGGCGTGGACCAAGCGCCAGCAGGCCCTCGAGTCGCTCGTCATGTCCTTGCATCGGCGCGAGCAGCTCCGGTCGAAGCCCCGAGAGTGGGGCGAGTACCGGCGGAAGCTCACCCGGCCTGATCAACGCTGCGCCCGCCCGCGCGATCGGCTCTCGCTCCGCAGCCGTCGCGTCGATGCCGGAAACGTGAATCGACGCATGCGCAGCGACAGGCTCGAGACGATCCGCGGGCGTTCGCAGCAGCACGACTATCGAATCCGGATGGAGCGCTTCGCTGAGCGACCGCTCCAGCAATTCCGCGAGCTGTCGGCGGTCAGTCGCGCCACGGGTCTGTCGCGCAAGATTCTGAAGGAGCTGCCGGGCGTCGTACGCCTCACGGAAGAACGCGCGATCGAGCCGCTGCGTGACCTTGCCTACTACCTTCCGAGTCGCCAGGGCCACGAAAACCCCGAACACCGCTCCGGCGACGCCGCTCAGAACCCCCCGCTCCGCCTCTGTCATCCGCGCGAGCAATCCGCGGGAAAACATCGCCGCAAAGACAAAGGTCAGCGAGAGACCGATGACGATGCCCACAATGACTATCGCGTGGCGGACGACGACGTATCGTGCGCTGCGGCGGAGGAGCACCGGGATCTCCATCACCCGATGCCGAACGACTGCGTAAGCGAACGAGAGGGGGAGGAGGAAGAGTGCGTAGATCGACCCTACCCACAGCCAGAATGGAAGATTCACGAATTCCATCCCGCGTGCGACCACGTAGATGACCAGGGTCAGAAAGGGCAGGACGGCGCCCGCCGTGCCCCAGAGCATCACACCCGTACGGCGTCTGGTCTCCGGCCGCGCGGCAAACGAGTTCAAGGCCAGCGAAGTCAACCCCAGCCCGTATCCGGCAAGCGAGTAGATCCCCGTCACGAACTCGACATAGGCTCGCGTGGCGGGACCGAGTGTGAGATAGAACGGCCGTCCCGGGCTGACCAGCGTGGCGATGGAAAGGATTACTCCGGTGACGAGCGGCAGCCCGAAGAAGATGACCTTCAACCACGGCGCCCGTCGATCGAAGGCCGTTCGCTCGGGGAAGGTCGCGAAGAAAAAATACAGCGCACCGGGCGGCACAGCTTGCCACAGAGCCCAATAGGCCAGGAGCGGTTTTCTCAGTACAGGATGAATGACGGGCTCGAACAACGGCAGCTCGGCGCCGACCGCGAACCCGGCGAACATCACGGCCAGCACCCACGCATGGCGATCGTGGTAGCGCTGCATCAGTACGACGCCCGCGACCACCAGAAACGGAATGGGATAGAAGCTCAGTACTTGAAGCGCCGCCGCGTGCGCGGCGGTGATCAGCGTCCCGCCGATGTGCGTCGGAGGCTCGGGAGGCGCGTCGAGCCGGACCATCACGTCATCGATTCGCGAATCGCCCGGTCGCTGCACGGCGAGCCGGACCGACTGCCCCGCGTGACCGCGGTCGATCGCGTCCCAGAATGGATAAACCGATGTCAGGGCCCGGCCGTTGACGGCGAGAATACGGTCGCCGGCGCGCAGCCCCGCCCGCTCTGCGGCTCCCGCCGGCGCCACAGCCTCGATACGAACGGCTCGCTCCGCGTCCGCAAAGGCGTAGGTCGCGCCTAGGACAGCGGTGGGGCCCCGGTGGCGGTTGTAATAGATGAGTCCCGCGCCGTAGGCCGCCATCAGGAGCAGGAACAGGGCAGCGCCGATCTTGAGCAGAGGACGCGGGACAGACATGCGTTGGCTGCCGGGATCGATCTGGATGATATCGCTTTCGCAGGGGTCGGGCGGCCCCATCTCTAGACTACGCTCTGAAGACAGCACCCGTTCCATCGGAGCGGGCCGGATATCGGGCGTGGGTCCACTCTAGGCGGCGGTCGCGATACGACGCTCACACGAGTCGCTCTTTTCGATCAACACCGAGTCCCCGAACTCGTGCGTCCTGTAGCCTCTCGCTTCGAGTGCGACGTCCGCGCCGGACAAGGTCCAATCGTCTATGAACGCGCGCAGGACCTCGTAGTGGCTGCTGCCCGGTTCGTGGGTTCCCGAAAGGATGGCGTCGACGATCTCCAGCCGGCTAGTCGGCCCGATGCGCTGATCTGCTACGCCGTCGCCCGGGCGCACGGCACGACCGCCGGCACCCGCATGCTCGAGCGCGCGCACGACCGTCGTTCCGACGGCGACGATTCGTCCTCCCTGCGCCTTGACGTCGGCGATGGCACGGGCGGTCGATTCCATGATCCAGTAGGGCTCGTCGAACGGAAGGCGGCGATCGAGCTCCGCGTCGCCGGTCGACGAGATGCCTGCGGCCAGCGTAATCGTCGCAAACCTGACCCCACGCGCGCGCATCGCTTCGATCGACGACCAGTCGAGCACGAAGCTCGCAGAAGGCGCCTCGAATGCGACCGGCCGCGCGGCGATGGGCGTCCACACATCCCACAGCGCGAGTGCCTCCGGCACGTGAGCGTATTGAATTGGCCGTCCGTGCCGTGCGATCCCCGCCCAGACGGTTGGAGCGCTACCGTCGAAGCGCAGCGCGAGGAGGCGCGGGTGATCGAGCAGTGCCTCGACGGTCGCGCGAAGGGGTCCGATCAGAAGACGATCACCACGCGCGAGATGTGGAGGCGGCGGACGATCTTCGGTCCGAGTGTGGAAGTCACCCGCGCCGAAGACGACCGCCGCGAAGGCGGTTACGTCGATCCACGCGGCGAGCCGCACTTCGATCTCACCACCACTCGGTTGGTGAACGCCGTGCAGGCTTGCGGGCAGCGTGGCCGCATCGTTCGCGACGACGAGGTCGCCAGGGCGGAGGAACTCGACGAATCGAGCTCTCGGTGCGTGAGTGATGCGCCCGCCTGTGTCGATGACGAGCAGTCGCGCGTCGGATGGCCGTTGGACCGGCCGATGCGCCGCAATCATCTGCTCATCTCCCTGCGGCCGCGAGGACGCTGGAGTTCGCGCCGAGTCGTGCCGGCAATGCCACCGCGATCGCATCGACGAGCTCGCGCGCCGCTGTCTCCGGCCGCTTCAGCGTCGCCAGATCGGCGTCCGGCACTGCTGCCGCGTGGAACGGTGTGTCCATGTCCCCCGGATCGATCGACAGAACCCGCACATGCGAGTCTGCGAGCTCCTCGTCCCAGATGCGGCTCATGTGACGGAGCGCGGCTTTGCTCGCGCCGTACGCGCCCCATTTCGCATAGGGGATGATTCCGGCGTCGCTGGACACATTGAGCACGACCGCGCCGCGTCCGGCGCGGGCCGAGGCGCTCAGCGCCCCAAGTAGCGCCTTCGTCAAACGGAACGGACCGACCACGTTCGTTGCGAGCGCCTGCTCGAGCTCCTCGCATTCGGTATCAGCCAACAGCGCAAGCGGTGTCGGTCCGAGACTGGAGGCGTTGTTGATGAGAACGTCGAGACCGCCCAGGTTCCCCAGGATCTGCAGGGCTATCGGATAGATGTCCTCTTTCTTTGCCACATCGCCGA
Organism: Vicinamibacterales bacterium; assembly: GCA_036258175.1. Lineage (GTDB taxonomy): Bacteria > Acidobacteriota > Vicinamibacteria > Vicinamibacterales > 2-12-FULL-66-21 > DATAEE01. Next base: position 8,342 of record DATAEE010000148.1, on the reverse strand, counting down.
CGATGCCGATTGACTCCGCATTCCCTCGCGCGACATCGTCGACCCGCCCGGGCGTGCGCGCGACGAACGCAACGCGTGCTCCACGCTCGTGGAGCTCGCGCACCAAAGCGAGACCAAGACCGGACGTCCCGCCAGTGATCGCCGCACGGATGCCGTCGAGGCGAATCCGCGGATGAGTATTCCCGTGAGTCGTCATGATGATCCTCGATTCCTGTGGCGATCGTAGCGACTCGGAAGTCGGCCGCGCTTCCGGCGGGCGGACAGGGGAGGACCTGTCCGGACGGACAGGTGGCGGCGAGAGGAGGCCCCGGCTTCAAGCCGGAGGTGCGCGATCAGCCGGACAGCAGTCCACGCTCGGCCGCCAACGCCACGGCCTGGGCGCGGTTCTCGGCGCCGAGCTTGTTGAGAATCGCGGTGACGTGAAACTTGACCGTCCGCTCCGAAATCGAGAGCGTCTCGGCAATCTGCCGGTTGGATTGGCCGGCGGCGACCAGCCGCAGCACGCCGCGCTCACGAACGCTCAGGAGTCCTGTTCGCCCGCGCGGCTGCGCGAGCCCGTCGACGAGCTTTGATGCGATGCGCGGTGTCAGATATGACTCGCCCGCGTGGACCTGCCGGATTGCCTGCGCGATCTCGGCGGCCGCCGATCCTTTAAGCAGATAGCCGCGCGCGCCTCCCCTGATCGCGGAGAACACCGCATCATCCCCGTCGTGGGCCGTGAAGACGACGATGTGCCGGCCCTGGTCGGCGAATCGCTTCACGCTGTCGACTTCCCGGGCGTCGGGAAACTTGAGATCGAGTAGGACGATGTCGGGGCGGAGCCTAGCGGCCAGCTGGAGTCCTTCGTCGACAGAGGCTGCAGCGCCGACAACGTCGATGTCGCGCTCGCGCTCAAGGACGGCCGTGACGCCCTCGCGCACGATCGGATGATCGTCGACGATGAGGACACGTATCATCCCTAACCGGGGCTCCGCCCCGGACCCCGGCTCGGTCGCTCGCGGGGGCCCCACGCCCCGCGCCGCTCCCTCGCGGGCGCGCTGTGCGCGCCGCCGTCATGCGGCAACAAGAACGGTTTTCTCGTAAAGCGCCCCATGACGGCCTAAGACCTCCCGGGTGTGCGCCGTCCCGCGTCAGCGCCGAGCGGGATGGTCACAGTCACGGTCGTGCCGCGGCCGGGCGCGCTTCGGATCGAGGCGCGTCCGCCCACGAGGTGTGCGCGATCCTCGATCCCGGCCAGGCCGAACCCGCGGCGGTGGGCGCCGCGTACCCGGAAGCCCGTTCCGGTGTCGGACACGATCAGGCGCAGGCGGCCGCGCACTCTCTCCAGCCGGACGGACGCATCGCGCGCGTTCGCGTGCTTGCGAATGTTGGTCAATGCCTCGCCGGCGATCCGAAACACTTCGGATTCCACATCGCCCGGGATCGGACCGACGTCAGAGATGTCCAGCCGGACGCGAACGCCCGTGTCGGCCGTGAACTCGCGCGACAGTGCAGCCAGCGCTTCCGGGAGCGTGCGATTCTCGAGCGACGACGCCCGAAGCGTGCGAATCGATCGCCTGGCCTCATCGAGGCTTTGACGCGCGGCGTCGAGCGCCTTTCGGAGCGCCGGCGCCGCGCGATCGCGCCGCTCGAGTCGTGACAAGCCCGCCTCGATGTGGAGCGCGACAGCCGTGAATCCCTGCGCCAGCGTGTCGTGGAGGTCGCGGGCAATGCGAGAGCGCTCGTCCGCACGCGCATGTTCAATCGATTGCTCACCGAGGCGCGCGCGCTCGATCGCCACGCCGACTTGATCCGCGATCGTGGTCAGCAGATCCAGCTCCTGCCGCGTCAGTCGCCGCCAGTCATGCATCGCGAGATTCATGACCCCGAGCGGACGCTCCCCCGCGTACAGCGGAACGCTCGCATGGCATCGCAGGCCTCCCGTCAGCGCCGCTTGTCGCGTGCGCACCGCTGGCGCCAGCCGGCTGCACTCGACGACGTCGATGTTCCGCGCCGTCAGCTGGCCACTCCGAAAAAGCTCGAGGCACCAGCACGAACGGCCGGTCATCCGTACCGGCTCCTGGAGGTACGGCGGCAAGTGCTGCACGGCCGCGCTGTAAAAACGGTCTGATGCCGGATCGCAGAGCCACACCCAGCCCGTCTCGACGCCGAGGAGATCCGCCATGCGGCTGAGTGCTTCGCTCGCCGCCCGCTGCTCGGTCCGGGCGCTGTTGAGCGCCTCGGCGACTTCCTTCAGGACTTGCAGCGCTCGCGTCGTGCCGAGCGGACGATGGCGCTTCGTGTGGCGGTGACCCACTGACCGATTCTATTCCGCAGCCGACTCGGCCGCAGATCGCAAACGGATTCACAGTGGGCGTCGTCTAAGCCTCTATGTGGCGGCCTTTTGTCTCGACAGTAATGCTTGCGGCCGGCATCGCGTTCCCACTCGCCGCGACAGCACCTGCCTATGCTGAGCAATCGGCACCAGACCTGCCGAGCCAGCCCGCGACCGCCCGTGCCGAGCTTCGACCGGTGCGTGCCGCGCAGCCGCCCACGATCGACGGCATTCTCGACGATGACGCGTGGCGCGGCGGGCCGCTCGAGACCGGCGAGTGGCTGTCGTACAACCCGCTCCACGGGAACGCGATTCCGCAGAAGACCAAGGTGTGGATCTCGTACGACGCGGACTACCTCTATTTCGCGTTTCAGTGTGATGACCCGGAACCTTCGGCGATCAAAACGTCGATTACGCGCCGCGATAACATCTGGGCTGACGACTGGGTCGGGATCAGTCTCGACGCGCTCGGCACGGGCCAGCTCTCGTATCACCTGATGGTGAACCCGAGCGGCGTCCAGCTTGACATGCTGAACAGCGCGGCGGGCGGCGAGGACGAATCGCCCGACTTCGTCTGGGACAGCGCCGGGCGGCTGAACCGATCCGGATACGCCGCCGAAATGCGGGTGCCCCTGCAGACGATCCGCTTTTCGAGCGGCGGCGACGTCCGCATGGGCATTCTCTTCTGGAGGCGTATCAGCCGCGCGGGCGTGTCGGTCTCCTGGCCGCCGCTCGAGCCGGGCAAGTGGGTCTTCGAAAAGCACGCGTCGCTCCGATTCAGCGACCTTCAGCCGCGCCTGGCCCGCGAGGTGATCCCGTCCACGACCTACGCGCGCAACGAGACGAGGGCATCACCTACGCAGTGGAACGGCGCCGACGACGAACTCGATTTCGGCCTGAGCGGAAAGTACGGCATCACGTCGACGGTGACGCTCGACGCGACGATCAACCCCGATTTCAGTCAGGTGGAGAGCGACGCGTTTCAGGTCGAGGTGAATCAGCGGTTCCCGATCTTTTTCTCGGAGAAGCGTCCGTTCTTCATGGAAGGGGCGGGCATCTTCACGCTCGCCGGCCAGGGCAACGACAACAGCCTTCAAAGGGCCGTCCACACACGTCGCATCATCGATCCCGTCTTCGGCGCAAAACTTACGGGAAGCATCGGGAAGCTGGGCTTCGGCACGTTGACGGCGCTCGATCAGGCGCCTGGTCGCGAGGTCCTTCCCGACCATCCGGACTTCGGCAAGGATCGGCTGTTCAACCTCCTGCGCGGGCAGTACGCCTTCGCGCCGAGCAACTATCTCGGCGCGCTCGTCGTCGATTCGGAGTTCGCGGGCGGATTCAACCGCGTCGTGGGGACGGACCTGTCGTGGCGCGTGAACGACACGCAGCGCGTCAGCGGCTTTCTGCTCGGGTCCGCCACGCGGCCGCCACATGAGGCGGACACGGCGACCGGAATCGGTGCGCAAGCCGGCTACGAGTACTCGACACGCAAGCTTGTGATCGTCGGGTATGGCGAGCACTACGATCGCGGCTTCGAGATGGAGACAGCTTTCATCAATCGCGTCGGCATCACGGGCGGTTGGGGGTTCGCGGAGTACAGCTTCTACCCGGACAAGAAGTATCCGTGGCTGCTGCGGATTTCGCCGTTCTCATTTACGCAGGGCGGCGAGGATCGAAACGCAGGCGGCACGGAGTTGCTGCAGGTCACCGGTGCGCGCCTCAGCTTCACCCGCCAGGGGTTTCTGCGGGTCGATCGGTTCGACGGCTGGGAGACCTGGGCCGGCCAGCGGTTCGACCGCGGGAACTGGCGTACGCAGGGCAGGGTCCAACTCTATCGCTGGCTGTCGATCTACGGGCAGCATTTCGTTGGCGCCGCCGTGTTCTACGATCCCACGGACCCGTTTCAAGGACACATCCAGGACGGCCGCCTCGAGATCACCCTCCAGCCGAGCGGCCGGCTTTCGCAGGCGCTCAACTACCGGCGCGTGTCGTTCGATCGCGAATCGACCGGCGAGCACGTCTACGATCTGGACATCATTTACAGCCGGACGACGTATCAGTTCACGCGACAATTCTTCGTGCGCGGCATCGTGCAGTACGACAGCTCACAGTATCGCGTGCTGACCGACTTTCTCGCCTCGTACGAGTTGCGGCCCGGCACGGTCGCCTACATCGGATACGGCTCGTTAATCGAGCGCCGGGATTTCGTAGACGGTGAATGGCGACTCGGCGCGGGCGACTATCAGACGAGCCAGCGAGGGCTGTTCTTCAAGGCGTCGTACCTGCATCGTTTCTGATCCACGGATTTCACGGATTACGCGGATCAGCCGGGCAGGCTACGCGGAGCGGCGAAGAGCCTTCGGCCGGATAAACGACACATCCGCAACCGATTCCGACGATCCGGATTGTCCGCCCTCCGCGGCGGCGCGATCGCGCCGCGCCTGCGCGAGGATCTGGGGACCCCGCAGACGCCACCACTGCCGACCCATCTCGCCCGTCCACGGCTCAACATCGGGACACGCCGCGAGGAGATCGACAAGCGCCGCGGCGGACAACGGCCGTCGTTCAGGGCTTTTCTCGAGGCAGAGCATCAAGACGTTCGAGAGCGTCTCCGGTATGGCTCGGCCGAGCCGCTCCTCCGGCCGTACGGGCTGCGAGTGGAGATGATGACTGCACACCTCCACAACCGTGCGACCCTGGAAGACATGATGCCCTGTCAGCAGGTAGTAGCCCACGCATCCGAGCGAGTACAGATCGCTCTCGGGCCCGACGTCATCGGGCGACGAGATCGCTTCCGGCGACAGGTAGTGCGGGGTCCCCGCGAGACGGCTGTCGAGTGTGAGGCTCGCCTTTTCGTCCAACTCCTTCACCAGGCCGAAATCCACGACCTTCGCGACGTCCGGCGAACCCCCTCGCTCGGCGACCAGGATCACGTTCGCCGGTTTGATGTCGCGATGAATGAGGCCGATGCCATGCGCCTCCGACAGAGAGGCGGCGACCTGACGCAGGATGTGGACGACCCGTCCCGCGGGTTGGGGACCGTTGAGGCAAACGAGATCTTCCAGGTTCAGACCCTTGAGGTACTCCATGGCGTAGTAGAAAACGCCGTCCGGTGTACGCCCGTAGTCGAAAACCGCGACGGTATTCGGGTGCGTCAGCAGGCTGGTGAGCTGCACCTCACGCTCGAACCGCTGGAGGCGTTCCGCCCCGGCTTTTTCCGGCGGCAACAGCTTGATCGCAGTTGGCCGCCGGAGCATCGCATGGCGGGCACGATAGACGGCACCCATCCCGCCCTCGCCGATCTTCTCCAGCAGCGTGTATTGACCGAGTTGCCACGCCTCGCGCACCTGCTGACGTAAACCGAAGATGACGTACGAGGCGAGCGTCGCGATGACGACGCCGCCGAGACACCACAAGCCCGTGAAAATGGCGTGGAGGCTGGCCGGAACCGTTGTCAGCGACTGCACCGCAAACCACGACTGGCTCGCGGCAAGGGGAGCCGCACTCGCGAGGGCTCCGAGCGCGAACGTCCGGCGCGCGGAGCTCGGCACGACAATCGCGCGGCCAAGGAGTCCGAAGGTGACGAGCAGCAGCATGCGCGCGTAGGCGAGCCCAGGAAGCTCTCCCGGAACAGCGCCGAACACCATCAACGAATGGAACGCGGCCGCAACCAGCGTTGTCGTGGCGTCGATGAGTCGCAGCGAGGATTGCCCCTTGGCTCCTCGTCTGCAGAGGACCCATTGCGCCAGGTACACGGCGGACGCGCCGGGGACGATCCAGAAGACAGGCTCCGTGACACGGCGCGCCAATTCCTGGGGATGCACCAGCGCCGCAAGGTTGCCGACGGTGTAAAAGCTGAGGCCAATCGACGCGTAGACCTTCCCGAGGTAGGCCAGCCGCTCCTGCAGAAACGCCCGCGCCTCATCGTCGGTACGGCTGGCGGGCGGCGGAAAAGGAGAAGGTGACGCGAGGCGCGTTCGGTCGTCGTCGACCCCGATGTCTGGGCCCGAAGCGCCCGGCTCGATCGCCGTGACGGCCGGCATGATGCGCATCTTACGGTTGCCGCCAGCCGCCGCCGAGCGCCCGGTAGAGCTGAACCAGCGCGAACAGCTCGTCGCGTCTCGTGCGGGCGAGGACGAGCTCGGCCTCGAACAGATCCCGATCCGCGTCCAACGCGTTCAGCAGGGTGTCGACGCCGCCGCGGTATCGCATGTAGGACAGCCGCGACCGATCCTGAAGCGTCGCGACCAGCTTTTCCTGCTGCGTCCGAACCTCGCGGACCTTTTGATGCTCGATCAGCGCATCGGAGACTTCCCGGAAGGCGGTCTGAATCACGCGTTCGTACTGGATCAGGGCCAGCTGCTGCTGGGCCTCTGCGAACCGCACGCCCGACTTGATGCGGCCGGCGTTGAAGATCGGCTGCGTAATGGCCGGCGCGAACTGCCACACCCTCGCGGGACCCGAGAAGAGGTTCGACAGGGAGTCGCTCTGGACCCCGAGAAAACCGGTCAGGCTGATCCGGGGAAAATATGCGGCCTTCGCCACGCCGATGAAGGCGTTGGCCGCGACGAGGTTCTGCTCGGCGGCTCTGATGTCCGGGCGCCGCTCGAGGAGTGAGGAAGGCAATCCTGGCGGGACCGAGGGGGGCTGTTCCTGTTCGGTCAAGGAACGGCCTCGCGGCTTGGCCTCGGGGTTGCCGCCGAGCAGAAGACTGATCTGATTCTCGGTCTGTTCGATGAGCCGCTCCGCGATCGGAATTGCCTGAGCGGCGCCGTACACGAGCTGCTCGCCCTGGCGGAGCTCGACGACCGTGGCGAGCCCGCTTTGCTCCCGGATGCGGATCAGCTGGAGCGATTCCTCGCGGGTCGCCAGCGTGCGTTTGGCGATCCCCAGCTCCATGTCGAGCGCGAGCAGGTTGAAGTACGCGCCGGCGACGTCGCTCACCAGCGTGGTCATCACCGCATTCCGGTTCTCTTCGCTGGCGAGCAGGTCCGCCCGCGCGGCCTCGGTCGCCCGCCGCAGCCGGCCCCAGACGTCCAGCTCGAACGAGAGGAGATTGACCGCGGCGCCGCCGATGGTTCGGGTCTGATCGGCCCCCTGGGGGAGCGGGATAGCGCCGCCCGCGGCGAAGCGCTGGCTGGTCACGCCGGCGCTCGCGTCGATCGTCGGGAACTGGTCGGCGCGCGTAATGCCGAGATTCGCGCGAGCCGCCTCTACCCGCGCGACGGCGTCGCGCACGTCGTAATTCTTCACGAGCGCCGTACGGACCATCTCCTGCAGACGCTCGTCCTTGAACACCTCGAACCACTTCAGGTCCGCAAGTGAGGCGGTGGCCGGCGCTGCGGACGGGCTGCTGCGAAAGGCCGCAGGCGGGTCGATCGCCGGCCTGCGGTAATTCGGACCAACCGTGCAGCCAGTCACCACGGCGGCTGTCATCGCGATGACGAAAGGTCGTGTATGCATTGTTATTCGAGGACGGCCGACGGACGGAGGCCGGAGGGGGCCCGAACGATGCCCGACTCGACCTCCTGCTCCTCGGCGGCCACCGTGGCCCGTCTCCGAGCCACGAGCATGTAAATGGACGGCACCACGAACAGCGTGAACACCGTGCCGATGATCATGCCAGTGACCAGCATGATGCCGATGCTGTTGCGCGCACCCGCGCCCGGTCCCGTCGCGATGACGAGCGGGAAGTGTCCCATCACGGTCGCCGCGGTCGTCATCAGGATCGGACGCAGCCGCGTGCCCGCCGCTTCGATCACCGCATGGAGCTTGTCCTGTCCGAGCTCCTGCAGGTGGTTGGCGAACTGCACGATCAGGATGCCGTTCTTCGACACCAAGCCCACGAGCGTAATCAGCCCGACCTGGCTGTAGATGTTCAGCGTCGTGAAGCCGAGGAACGAAAACAGCAGAGAGCCGGAGATCGCCAGCGGAACCGAGCCCGCCAGGATGATGAACGGATCCCGGAAACTCTCGAACTGTGCCGCGAGCACCAGGTAGATCAGGATCGCCGAGAGCAGGAACGTGC
>DATAEE010000147.1:0-9111 GCA_036258175.1 Vicinamibacterales bacterium | reverse complement strand
ATTCACCGCGTCGTGAACTGCGACGTGCACCATGGCATACATGCGGGACTCGGCGAGGCCGTTCCCGCTTATGTGTATACACGCCGCGGTCGCGGCCTTCGCGGCGTTCTCATTCCACGTGATCACCGCGTCGGCGGCGGCGGCCGTGCCCGGCCACAACCCGAGAAGCGATAAGCACAGTCCGATGTTCTCGGCCATCTGCTTCTTCATAACTCCCCCTCAAGATACCCTCGCGGGTCTTCACACACGTCTTAACTGGGGTAAGCGGAGGCGTGTTTCATGGAGGTCTCCTTCCGTGAGTGGCGATTCCAGACTCGCCATTTCAGATAACTAATTTGGGGGAAGAACCGGACAGACGCGCGAGGAAGGAGCCGGAACGGTTCGACACCGTACTGCTTAGGTGGTTGACGCTATAGCTGAGGTAACGGATAATCGCGCGCCCACTGCGAAACATCAATTACAGCCCAACGAGGAGCTCTCAATGAAGTTGCTGAAAGTCGTGTGCGTGTGCTCGCTTGCCGTCCTCTGGTCCGCCGCGGCATTCGCCCAGGACCCCGTGAAAGTGGATTCCGCTCATTACAAGGTGGTCTTCGAGAACGCGAGCGTGCGGGTGCTCAAAATCAACTACGCCGCAGGGGCGAAAAGCCAGATGCATCAGCATCCGGACGCCATCGTGGTTCCCCTGGCGGATAGCAAGGTCCGGTTCACGATGCCGGACGGCAAAGCCGAAGACGCAAGCCTCGCCAACGAAGTGGCCCAGTACATGCCCGCGGCCACGCACAACCCGGCCAACATCGGCACAGGCGCGGTCGAAGCCGTCCTCGTCGAATTCAAGGCGAAGGCGCCCGGCACGGCCACGATCCCCACGTCCCGCGAGGGCATGTCGATGAAGGTTCTGGCAGAGGGCCCCCGAGCGGTGGCGTATCGGACGACGGCCGATCCGAAGTTCCAGGAACCGGCTGGTTCGAAGCATGACTACGATCAGGTTGTCATTGCGCTGGGCCCCTCGCAGATGGCGCTGTCGATTGACGGCAAACCGGCCAAGACGACGTGGGCGCGCGGCGACGCGCAGTTCATCGGGCGCGGCGTCGCGCACGAATCGAAAAACGCCGGAGGCAAGCCGGTGGACTTCGTGATTGTCGCGGTCAAGTAAGGACCCTTCGTACGGGCGAGGCGGGCGACGTCGAGCCCGCCTCGCGCCGAGGTGTAGAGTAGTAGCGAAGGGAACTCTTGAGCGAGACAGCGTCGCTCACACCGCAGGCGGATGCGCAATTCCGAGCGCTGCACCGCCTGGTTGGCAATACGCCCCTGCTGGCGGTCGACGTTCTGTACCGGGGTGAGCCCCGCCGCATCTACGCCAAGCACGAGTCGCTCAGCCTAACGGGCAGCGTCAAGGATCGGATGGCGCTGTTCGTCCTGGAGGACGCCTACCGACGCGGGCGCATCCGACCCGGACACCGCATCGTCGAGGCCACCAGCGGCAACACTGGTATTTCTTTTGCCGCGCTTGGCCGCGCGCTCGGGCATCCCGTCACGATCTTCATGCCGGATTGGATGAGCGCCGAACGCATCGCGCTCATCGCGAGCTTCGGCGCGGACGTCGTGCTCGTGAGCCACGATCAGGGCGGGTTTATCGGAAGCCTCGAGCGCGTCGAAGCGCAGGCCGCCCTGGATCCGTGCGTGTTCCTCCCGCACCAGTTTTCGAACGAGGCAAACGTGCGGGCGCATTTCGCGACGACGGGTCCGGAAATCTGGGTTCAGATGTCGACGGCTGGCGTCGAGCCGGCGGCGTTTGTCGCCGGTGTCGGCACGGGAGGCACGGTGATGGGCGCAGGACAGTATCTCAAGACCGCCGCTCCTCGGATCCGCGTTCACCCGCTCGAACCCACGGAATCGCCCACACTGTCCACGGGACACAAAGTCGGACACCATCGCATTCAGGGCATCTCGGACGAGTTCGTTCCACCTATCGTCAAGCTGGATGAACTCGATTCAATCATCGACGTCCATGATGGGGACGCGATCCTGATGGCGCAGCTGCTTGCGCGGCACGGTCTCGCGGTCGGTATCTCGTCTGGCGCGAACTTCATCGGCGCCCTCAAGGCGCAGACGGCCATCGGCGCAAACGCACCCACCGTGACGGTTTTCTGCGACAGCAACAAGAAATACCTGAGTACCGACCTCCTGCGTCGCGAACCCGTGCGACACGAGTACGAGACGCCTCACGTGCAGATTCTCGGCTATTCCGCGTTCTCGAGAACGTGTGTGTTCTGCGCACGCTGATGACGCCGGCGAATCCGACACACCTCCAACACTAGTCAGGTGCCGTGAAGAGATCGCCTGCCAGATACTTCAGGCCGGTGTCCACCGCGACGGTGGCGACGCGATGGCCGGTGCCCAGCTCGCGCGCGAGCTGCAGGGCGGCGACGACGTTCAGTCCCGAGGACGTTCCGGTGAAGATGCCTTCCTCTCGGGCAAGACGACGCGCCATCGTCCTTCCTTCCTCTTCATCGATGGCGCGCGCCTCGTCGTAGTCGCCCCGATCAAGGTGTGGCGGCACGAAGCCGGGCGCCGTGCCCTCGACGCGATGCGGCCCGCCGTGGCCGGCCGTCAGCATCGGCGAGGACGCTGGCTCCAGCGCCACGATGCGGGCGCGGCTGCCCGCAGCCTTGAGCGCGCGCGACACGCCGACCAGCATGCCGGCCGTACCGGTTGCCCCGCAGAACGCGTCGATCGCTCCCAGCTGTTCCAGCAGCTCGACGCCGATCTGGCGATATCCGTTCAACGCGTCCGCGTTGTGAAACTGGTCGGTCCAGAACGTCCCGGGTTCGTCCTGCATCGCCGCGATGCGTTTCTTGAACCGATCGAACAACTCCGGCGTCACTTTGCCACCTTCACTGGGCAGCACTTCGACATCCGCACCGAACGCCCGCATGGTGTCGAGCTTCTCGCGCGCGAATGCATCGGAAGAGAGCGGCACGAACGAGTAGCCTTTGATGGCGCACACCATCGCCAGCGAGGATCCCGTGCTCCCGCCCGTGTATTCGACGACGCGCATGCCCGACTTGAGCGCGCCGCGCGCTTCGGCGCCTTCAATCATCGCGAGCGCCATCCGGTCCTTATATGATCCGGTCGGGTTGAAGTATTCGAGCTTCACGAACACATCCGCGCTGCCGGGGGCCGGGAGCCGCTGGAGTCGGACGACCGGCGTCCGGCCGATGGCATTGAGGACTGAATCAGCGACGGCAGTAAGCTGCATCTCTGGTTTCTCGCTTTCGTTGCCGGACATCTTAGCGCTTGCCGGGTCGTTTCCCACGCTCCGGTTTATGAAATGTCCTCACGGCGAGCATGCGGATTCTTCGTCCGCGGTCAGGCCGGGTCCGCCTCCTGCACGGTCGCGTGCGGAATGTGATGCGTCGGCTCGAGCTGAGCGAAGATGGCCGCCGACGCCATCGTCACCAGGCCGACGCAGACGAACGTCCAGCGGAACGCGCCGAAGGTGCGAGTTGGCTCGAGATCGACGGCGACGCCTCCGAACGCGCCCAGCAATCCGCCCGCGACGGCGACGCCGAGGCTCATCGCCAGCATCATCACCATCGAGAGCAGGCTGTTGCCGGCGCTGGCGACCTCGCCGGTCAGATCGCGCAGCGCCAGCGTATTCATCGCGGTGAATTGCAATGAATTGACGAAGCCGAAGCAGGCAAACTGCACCGCGTGCAGCCACAGAGCCTGGCCGGGCCGCACGAGCGCAAAAGTCGCCATCGTCGTGCCCACCAGCAGCGTGTTGCCGACCAGCAGGCGCCGGTAGCCGAGCCGCCGCACCAGCGGCACGACGATGCGCTTCGAGAACATGCCGGCCGCCGCGGCCGGGGTCATCATCATCCCGGCGTGCATCGGCGAGTAGCGCATCGCCACCTGCATCAGCAGCGGAATCAGATACGGCATCCCACTGCTGCCGATGCGGGAGAACAGATTGCCGAGCAATCCGACGCTGAAGGTGTGGACCTTGAAGAGCGCCAGGGGAAAGAGCGGCCTCGTCGTCCGCGCCGCGTGCAGCCAGTAGGCGGCGAGGCTCGCGAGGCCGAAGACGAGCAGCACCAGCACGACGCCATGGCGCGGCCGTCGATCCGAGAGCAGGTCGAGCGACAGGGAGACGGCCACCATCCCGAAAGCGAGAAGTCCGTAGCCAAGCAGGTCGAAGCCTGGGACCGTCTGGCGCAAGTCGGGCATCCATCGGAAGGCTGCAACGGTGCCGGCCACGCCAAGCGGCAGATTGATCAGAAAGATCCAGTGCCAGGAGGCCGCCTGCACCAGCCAGCCGCCCAGCGTCGGGCCGACCAGCGGTCCGATCAGGCCGGGCAGCGTCACGAAGCTCATGGCCGCGAGAAAGTCGGCCCTCGGCACGACGCGCAGCACGGCAAGCCGGCCGACCGGAAGCAGCATCGCGCCGCCGATGCCCTGCAGCACGCGCGCAACCACGAGCTCGTTCAGCCGGCGCGAACCGGCGCACGCGAGCGACCCGAGCGTGAAGAGCGCGACCGCGGCGATGAACACGCGGCGGGTACCCAGCCGGTCCGACAGCCAGCCGGACGCGGGAATCAGCATCGCCACGGTCAGCGCGTACGAGATGACGACGGCCTGCATCCGAAGCGGGGATTCGCCCAGGCTGGCCGCCATCGCCGGGAGCGCTGTGTTGACGATGGTGGTGTCCAACATCTGCATGAACACGCCCGTCGCGACCAGCCAGAGCATCGGTCGGAACGAAGCCCCGGTCCGCTGTAACATCGGAACAGTCTACCGAGCGTGACCGGATGACGTACGTCGACTCAGCAGTGCTCGATCTCACCGAACGGATCTGCCAGCGCTTCCAGACCTGGACCGGCCGGACGAACGTGTGGCTCGCCTTCCAGCTCACCAACCTCAGCATCGTCATCTACTTCATCTGGGTGGCCGCACTCTACTGGCTGAGTGCGGACCTGGCCGTGCGGGTGTTCGTCGCACTGTTTTGCGGCGGCGTCTTCTACATGCTGACGCGGACGCTCTTCAGGACATCGATCGAGCTCGCGGAAAGCGACGCGTACCGGCGCGTCGCCAAGGGTTTCAGGAATCCGCGGCGGATCCGGGATGTGCAGCTGCGGATCGCGTTCCTGACGTTATCGATTTTGTTGTCGTATCCACTCTGGTTCGCGTACGTCACGCTAGGCTCCCGGTTCGTCCTGCTGACCCTCGTACTGATCATCCTCACAACAGTGGTCTTGTACGTCCTCGCGTGCGATCCGCTCCCGCCCTGTCCGGGCAAGGTCCGCGAATGGCTGCGTGGAATAGTGCCGGCGCGGAACGTGAAGGAGTCGACGCTGCCGTAAGGGAGTTGCGGAAGCCAGACGTTACGATGCCTGCGTCCCGTATCTAGTGCTGGCACACGGGACAGTAGAAAGTCGACCGCCCTGCCTGGGTGCGGCGTCTGATGGTCCCGCCGCAGCGAGCACGTGGACACCGCTTGCCCTCGCGGTCATACACTCGAAACCTCGATGCCCGGTAGCTCGCCCGCGAGATGCGCTCGAGTGCGATCGTCAACACCTGCTTGATCGCCGCACTCAATCGATGGGCGGCCTCGCGTGGCACGCCAGCCGGCGTAGCGATCGTCGACGCTCGTCGACTTGGCGACAAGCCGGCCAGGTGCAGCGCCTCGCTCGCATAGATGTTGCCGAGACCGGCGACCACCCGCTGATCGAGCAGCGCCGCCTTGAGCGATGTCCGCTTTCCCCTGCAGGCCAGCGCGAGCGCAGCGGCGTCGAACTCCGGCGATAGCGGTTCGAGCCCGAGCCGGCTCAGGACAGGATGATCCGCGAGCTCACGTCGTGTCAGGAGATCCATGAACCCGAATCGCCGGGGATCGTTGAACGTGACAACCGCGCCCGACGACATGCGGAACACGACGTGATCGTGTCGATCTGACTCGGCGGGCGAATCGATGCTAAACGAACCCGACATGCCGAGATGCATGACGAGCGTCTCTCCCGAGGCCACTGTCGCCAGCAAGTACTTGCCGCGCCGGTTCAACGCTTCCACCGTCTGGCCGATGAGTCGTGACCGGAAGTCCTTCGGGAAAGGCGCACGCAGGTCCGGACGTCGAAGCTCGACCTCCTCGATGCGTGCCCCGGTCAGAACGGGCACCAGGCCGCGACGAACCGACTCGACTTCGGGAAGTTCCGGCAACGCACCACCGTGGGCGTCAGGATCGTACTTGAATCTGGAGCCATGCTCGAGCAATCGTGCAGCCCCGCTCACCGCGTGAGGGATCATGTTCTTCGCCCGACGTCCGTCTCGCGCAACGATCGATCGGTTCGTTCTGGACTCGAGAGATCTGCCGTTGTCGTACAGCCCGGCAGGCATCGTCAGGGGCGAGACCGCGCGTCCGGGGCTCGATGAACTCGTCACGGTCATCGGCCGCGGCAGAGCCTATTTCGAGCGGGCACGCGCCGCTCTCGCATCATGGAAGCATTTCGACCTCGGCTGGGTCGAACTGTTTCCCTCGCATGCGCCGGTCGCGGTCGGAACGGTGGTCGCAGTCCTGATCCGCCATCTCGGCTTCTGGTCGCTGAACGGTTGCCGTGTCCTCTACGGCATCGGCCCTGCAGACAGTCGCGACCGATTCGGCTTCGCGTACGGAACGCTGACGAACCACGCGGAATCCGGCGAAGAACTCTTCGAGGTCTTCATCGATCCCCGGACCGACGCGGTGATGTATCGGATTCGCGCGACGTCGTGGGCACAAGCGCCTCTGGCGCGAGTCGGCCAGCCGATCGTACGTCTGTTTCAGGCGCGCTTCCGCCGTGATTCGGCAGCGGTCATGAAGCGAGTGGTGCTTGGTGGCGGGCGCGACGCCGTGTAAATTCCCGGGCATGGACCTGCCTTCCATGCGAGCGACGATGGTCGCCGCAGCGATGCTGAGCGTCGCTGCACTGGGCGCGCAGCCCGGGAAGCTCGATCCACGAATGATGCCGCGGATCGGCCAGGTAGACGAGCGTTTTCAGTCGTACAACGTCGAGATGGTCGAGGTGACGGGCGGACGCTTCTGGGCGCCGTACAAGACAGCGGCGATCGAAACACAGGTAGAAAAACCGTCGGTCCAGGGCCTCGACCCAAACATGTTCCGCACGCGGCCGCCGATCGATCTCGGCAACCCGCGCCTACGCGCGCTCGCCGCGGCGCTCGGCCCCGCCTACATGCGCGTGAGCGGGACGTGGGCCAACTCCACGTACTTTTACGACTCCGACGAACCTGCGCCCGCGGCGCCGCCACCGGGCTTCGGAGGTGTGCTCACGCGCGCACAGTGGCGCGGCGTGATGGAGTTCGCCAAGGCGGCAAACGCGAAGGTGGTGACGTCGTTTGCGATCAGCGCCGGCGTACGTGACCAAAATGGGTCATGGACGCCCACCCAAGCGCAGAAGCTCCTGACATACACCTCGTCGATCGGCGGCAGCATCGCGGCAGCCGAGTTCTTCAACGAGCCGAATCTCGCCGACCGGGGCGGCGCGCCGAACGGCTACGATGCGACTGCCTACGGTCGGGACCTTCGCGTGTTCATGCCGTTCGTCCGGAAGGCGGCGCCAGGTCTCCTTGTGCTCGGTCCCGGTTCGGTAAGCGAAGCCGGGCTCCTCGCAAACTACCCCGGCCCCAAGAGCGACGCCATGTTGGCGGCTGCCGGGCCTGGCCTCGATGCGTTCTCGTATCACTTCTATGGTGGGGTCTCAAAACGCTGTGCGGGCCAGGGAAACGCGAGCGGTCAGACGACGCCCGACGCGGCACTATCCGAGGACTGGCTGTCACGCACCGAGCGCGATGCCCGCTTCTATGCGGCGCTCCGCGACCGCTTCGAACCGGGAAAACCGCTGTGGCTGACCGAGAGCGGGGAAACGGCATGCGGCGGCAACCCGTGGGCGTCGACGTTCACGGACACGTTCCGTTACGTCGAACAGCTCGGACGCCTGGCGAAATTCGGCGTCCAGGTGGTGATGCACAACACGCTCGCGGCGAGCGACTATGCGCTGGTCGAGGAAGAAACGCTCGACCCGAGGCCAAGCTATTGGGCCGCCGTTTTGTGGCGGCGACTGATGGGAACGATCGTGCTCGATGCCGGCACCTCACCTGCACCATACGCCCACGTCTTCGCGCACTGTCTCGCGGGGCAATCCGGCGGCGTCGCGCTGCTCGTTGTGAACACGGACCGCGACGCGTCTCGGGAGATGAACATTGCGACCCAGAGTGAACGCTACACGATGACGTCGTCGGCCGGCCTGCTCTCGAACAGAGTCCAGTTGAACGGACAGGAAGTCGCGCTCGGCAAGGATGGCCGCGTGCCGGAGCTCCGCGGAGCGCCGGCGCCGAGCGGGCAGATCTCGCTGCCGGCCGCGAGCATCACATTCCTCCGGTTTCCAGATGCGGCGAACGCCGCGTGTCGAAGCGACGGTGAGGGTCCGCTCCGCGGCACGGCTCAGGCCACGAGTCTGCCCCGCGGATCTGCCGAAGCCGGAAGACGCGAGTAGAGCGCCGTCCTGAGCGCCACATCCCGCGGGTCTCCCGTCAATCGCGTCCCCATCCTGCTCGTCACGTACGCGTAGCCTACGCCCGCCTCGGGGTCGGCGAAACCGAATGCACCTCCAGCACCCGGCGCCCCGAACGAGCTGGCGCTGCCGAACGGCAGCGTGGGCGTCGACTTCATGAAGCCAAGAGAGAACTGGACGCCGTGAGTCTTCATGCATTCGTCGTAGAACCCACGCACAGGAGCGATCGCGGGCGCGGCGAGCAAGGCGAGTGTCTCCGGACGCAGCCCCAGCTCGCGGCCGCCGGTGGCAAACACGCTGTAGGCATGCGCAATCGCCCTGGCGGTGCCGACGCCGCCGCCGGCTGGCACTTCGAGATTGCGGGCATAGACATGCGGCGGATCGAGCGGTAACTCGGAACCCCTCAGCGCCCGGACGATCTTCGATCGCCGATTCAATGTCTCCAGCGCGAGGCGAAACGGAAAGCCGCGCAGCAACTCGAGCCGTGTCGGCGGGGCGATTGGGGCCAGGCGCGAGTTCGGAATGTCCTCCGGCAGTCTGATGTAGA
>DATAEE010000146.1:0-7719 GCA_036258175.1 Vicinamibacterales bacterium | reverse complement strand
CTTTAGATGGAGCACGAAGCGGCCCAACCGGCGGCTTCCATCCGCCACCGAGCCTTATACTGGTGCGGTCCGGCCGAGTGGCGGCCGACGATATGATCGTCCCAGCAGCGAGCCGTGTCGCCCCCACATCCGCCCGTAAGTGATCCAGAACATTCGGAGGTGTATCACAATTCCTATCACAATCCAGGGTTTAGGGCT
Source organism: Vicinamibacterales bacterium (assembly GCA_036258175.1). Lineage (GTDB taxonomy): Bacteria > Acidobacteriota > Vicinamibacteria > Vicinamibacterales > 2-12-FULL-66-21 > DATAEE01. The sequence goes on along the minus strand of DATAEE010000146.1, from coordinate 7,521 downwards.
GGACCGCTCGGCCTAAACTATTGATTCTAAGGACACGGAGAGATGTCCGAGTGGTTGAAGGAGCACGCTTGGAAATTGATTCCGGTCACGCTCAGTAACCCACACCGACACACACCAACGCACTCTCCATCAACGACTTCTCGCAACAACGATGTGCATCGGAGTGTCCCTGTAAATCACGGTGTGTGACCGGAGTTTGAGGGGGTATCTGACCCAGTTCTGACACAATTCGGATTCCGACTTCCGCCGGACAGACATCAACGAACATGGCGTGATATGCAGTCGAGTCAATAGGCTCCCGCCCTCGCCAAGACGGCGGACGATTCGAAAGCGCAATCGATGTCGGAACGACCATGTCGAGTAACGGCACCGATTCTAGGATCGGCATCGACGCTGCGCACGTCACGACCGCGAGGGACGACCCGATTGCCGGTTGCACGCAGTCGCGCCTGGTTTCGCGCCGCCTCTCGGCCTCAGCTGCGGATAAACTCGAGTACATCCGCGTTGATCCTCTCAGGATGCGTTGCGGCCATTCCGTGTGACAAGCCCGGGTAAGTCTTCAGGGTGCCCTTCTTCACCAGCTTGATCGCGAGCCTGGCCGAGTCATCGATCGGAACAACCTGATCGTCTTCCCCGTGCATGATCAGCACCGGCACATCGATCGCTTTCAGGTCTTCGGTAAAGTCGGTTTCTGAGAAGGCCTTGATGCAGTCGTATTGCGGCTTTGCACCACCCATCATGCCTTGGCGCCACCAGTTGTCGATGAGCCCCTGCGAGACGTTTGCCCCCGGCCGGTTGAAGCCATAGAAGGGCCCGGCCGCAACGTCGATGAAGAATTGCGCCCGATTGGCTGCTAGCGCGGCACGGAACCCATCGAACACGTCACGCGGTAACCCGCCGGGATTGGCCGCCGTCTTGAGCATGATGGGCGGCACAGCGCCGAGGAGCACGGCCTTTTTGACCCGGCCGGTTTCCGCACGCGCGACATACCGCGCGACTTCGCCACCGCCAGTCGAGTGCCCGACATGGATTGCGCTCTTGAGGTCAAGCGCTTTGACCAGCTCCGCGACATCGGACGCGTAAGTGTCCATCTCGTTCCCGGTATCGGTCTGGCTGGACCGGCCGTGCCCACGCCGATCGTGCGCGATCACGCGATAGCCGTGTGACAGGAAGAACAGCATCTGGCTGTCCCACTCGTCGGCCGAGAGCGGCCACCCGTGATGAAACACGATTGGCTGCGCGGTGCTGTCTCCCCATGCTTTGAAAAAGATCTGAGCGCCATCCTTAGTGGTGATTGTTGCCATGTCCGTACTCCTCTGTCTGTCTGCACAGTAATTCCGCGTGCGAGCCACACCTCACGTCCGGCGGCGGCGTTAGCGCTGCGGCGGCGTAACGCTCGCGTCCTTCAGGTCCGCTCGGGAGCGCAGGCGAACCAGCTGCCTCGCACAAATGCACTCCGACCGGAAGCCAAGGGAGGCACGGAGCAAGAGCGCAAGGCCAACACCGCCAACTCCAATCGTCACGAATGTTGACGGCGCGGCGAGTTCGCTCTGACGTTCAGCAAGCATTGAACTCACAACCGCCATCACACTGGTTAGCCCGAACAGCCATGCGGCAGTCAACAGCAGTTCCAGCTGACGCAAGAGGACCAGCACCCGAGTTTCGGACAGCTGCGCCGCTTGTCGCGGGTCCTCGTAGAGAGACGGGAGTGTCGTCTCCTGCGCACGCGTACGAAGTTCACGCAGTTGCTGAACCGCCAGGTTGTACCGGATCGACGCGCCGTTCTGCATAATGGCGCACGCATTCGCGAGCACCGCCGGACCCGCGATGAACGACAGGGGAACGAGTGGTACGTCTACCATCGTGCCTCCCGTAGACTCACGTGCTTGGTCGTTTGATACGGGTCGAGGATCTCGATTCCGCCTTCGGTATCGATGCCGCTGTCCTTCCACCCGCCCAGGGATGCTTCGGGGTGGTGAGTTAATGGACCATTTACACCGACGACGCCGTACTCCAGAGCGTCGATAAGACGCTGCTGCCGACGAACATCGTTCGTAATGACGTAAGACGCCAGGCCGAACTCGAGGCCATTAGCCCTGCGGAGCATGTCGGTTTCATCGGTGAACGGGATGATCGGCGCGATGGGTCCGAACGGTTCCTCGTGCAGAACCGCCGCATCATCCGGCACGTCCGCGAGCACCGTCGGCGCATAGAAGTATCCTCGTGTTCCGAGGCGATTGCCTCCGGTCAGAACCGTCGCCCCCCGCGACCGTGCGTCTTCGACAAGCCGCGAGATTGCCTCGAGGCGACCCGCACTCGCCAGTGGCCCCATCTGAGTCGCGAGATCTGTGCCGTCGCCAACGCGCAAGGCCTGCGCATGCGCGACGAATCGGGCCGTAAAGCGTTGCCAAACACTCTCCTCCACGAAGAAGCGTGACGGGCACAGGCAAATCTGTCCTGCATTGGCGAACTTCGCCCGCGCAAGCATGTCCGCCGCGTGTTCCGGGTCAACATCCCGGCACACGATGACAGGGGCATGGCCGCCCAGTTCCATCGTGACCGGTTTGATCACAGCTCCGGCCGCCGCCGCCAGGCGCTTGCCGATTGGAATCGATCCCGTGAACGTGACCTTCGCGGTTTCACGCGCGGTGATGAGCCGACTGGCTACTTCCTCGGCATGGCCGAAGATGACGGCAAGCGCTGATGGCGTGACGCCGGCCTCGAGCAGTGCCTTGGCCATGACCAGCACGGAACCCGGGGTCCCCTGTGACGGCTTGCAGATGATCGAGCATCCCGCCCCCAGCGCTCCGGCGAACTTCTTGGCGGCGAGCGCCATCGGGAAGTTCCAAGGCGTGAACGCGGCTACCACGCCGATCGGATGACTCTGAATCTCGATCCGGCTCCCAGCCAGACGGCCAGGCACCACCCGATCCGAAATGCGCCGCGCCTGCTCACCGCCCCATTCCAAGAAGTCGGCCGATCGCTCGACTTCGTCTCGAGCTTCGGCCAGCGGCTTACCCTGTTCGCGAGTCAACGTCAGAGCCGCCGTCTCCACGTCCGCACGAAGAAGATCCGCCGCCTTCTTGAGACGCCGTCCGCGCTCCCAGGCGGCGACTGACTGCCATTCGCGTAATCCGCGCGATGCAGCGGCGATCGTTTCAGAGAGGTCCTCTGACGACGCATACGCGACGCGCCCGATGGTTTCTTCTGTCGCGGGATTGAGGACGGGCACCCAGTCCCCCGTCGAGCCCGCACGGCTGCTCCCGTTGATGAGGAGATTGAAATCGGTCTGCATTGCTCACCTGCGACATCAGAGCGTGTCAGTCAAGTTCGGCAAGGACCGCGTCGACCAGAGGCGCGGTTGACGCCGGATTCTGGCCACTCAGCAGGTTGCCGTCCTTCACGATGTAGGGCGCCCAGTTCTTGCCCTTCTCGTAGCGGGCACCCGAATTCCGCAGCATCTCCGCGAGCAGCCAGGGGGCGTTGTCCGCGGTGCCGAGTTCGACTTCCTCCTCATCGCTGAAGGCCGTCATCTTTCGGCCCGCGAACAGCCACGTGCCGTGCCCATCTCTTGCGGCGAGCAGCGCCGCCTGTCCGTGGCATACGGGCGCGATGATCTTTTGCTGACGTTCTGCGTCGACGAGGATCCGGCCCATGTCAGGGTCTTTGTAGAGGTCCTCGACGGGGCCATGGCCACCCGGAATGGCAACAACGTCATAGCTACTCGCGTCGACGCTGGCGAGTGGCAAGGGCCTTGATAGCAGGTTCGCTATCGAAGCCAGATACGCGTGGAACTGATTCGCGCGCTCCTGCCCGATGACCTCTGAATTGAGGCTGTGCGGATCGATCGTCGGCCTGACGCCGCCTGGTGTCGCAATGTCGACTTCACATCCCGCCCGCACGAACCGGTCGTGCATGACCACGAACTCTTCGGCCCATACGCCACTGTCGTACTTGCTGCCGTCGGCGCGTGTCCACGCTGACGCGGCAGAGAGCACAATCAAAATTCTGCTCATCGCTGAATGCCTCCTCGATGCCGGCCGCTCGTCCCTCAGTAGGTCACGACGGCCTTGAATCGCACGGCGCCAGAAGCCGCTCTTTCGTACGCGTCTCCGACTCGCTCCTTCGGGAACGTTTCGATCATCGGTTTCACGGCGCCCGTCGCCACGAGGTCGAGCGCCTCCGCGAGGTACTCCAGGCCGTTATGGGCCGAGCCGACGATCTGATAACTGTGGGAGACGAGTGGAAGCGCGGGGAGCGTCATCTCGTCGAGAGCAATGCCGTTCATGACGACCTTGCCCCATGGTCTGAGCCCCTCCATCGCGTTCACCACGGCCGTGTGCGAACTGCTCGTATGCAGAATGACGTCGGCGCCACCGGCAGCCTTGAGGGCAGCGCCGTCCGCAACGACGTTGTCCGCGCCGAGCTGCCGCGCGAGGTCTGCCTTCGACGATGTCCGTGTCAGCGCCGTCACTTCGAAACCGGCCGCCTTCGCGTACTGGATGGCGAAGTGGCCGAGCCCGCCAATACCGACAACGGCGATGTGGGCACCCGGCGTCGGTGCGGCACGACGGATGGCCGCCCACACCGTGTAGCCGGCGCACAGTGTCGGCGCCGCGTATTCGTACGAGATCTCCTTGGGGAGCAGGACGGTCCCGCTCGTGTGCGCGACCATGTACTCGGCGTGCGCACCATCGACATTGACGCCCGTCAACGTGGGGCTCGCGCAGTTCGCGGCGGTGACGAAGCTGTTGACATGCTGCTCCCGGCAGAAGTCGCAACGGCCACAGCTCTTCTGCATCATCGGTAACCCGACGCGATCACCGACCTGCCGTTCCGTCACGCCTTCCCCGACCGCCACGACTTCTCCGACTCCCTCGTGCCCAAGCACCAGCGGGAACTCTCTGAATTTCAACGTGCCGTGGGCGAGCCACAGATCGGTGCCGCAGATTCCACAGGCATGAATCCGGACCAGCACCTGGCCGGGTCCAGCCTGCGGCAGCTCTCGGTCCTGCAACTCCCACGCGCCTTTCTCCCGTGATACGACGACGGCTTTCATTCGCTCGGCCATCTGAACCTCCTCGTCGACCACACCGAAGGTCGATGGCCACACGGTAGCAACGCGGTCAGGGTCTGAGCTATCCGCAGGGAGATCAGAAATAGCCGCTTTCTGCAGCGGCGGTCGCACCGAGAATGGCTGATCGTGACTTGCGTTTATGGGTCGTCTCTTGACGAGAACCGCAGGTCAGCGGTGGAGCGTGACGGAGGGCAATTCGTTGAACTGCTGGCGGTACTGCTCGGCGAACCGTGACAGGTGCATGAACCCCCACCGCATCGCGACGTCCGTGACGCGTACCTTCGTGGGGTCACTTCGGAGCAACTCGGCGCGAACGCGACCCAGTCGGACCCGGCGTACGTACTCCATCGGCGACTCGCCGAGCTGCTCTTGAAACGCCGCATGCAACGCGCGGACGCCGACCCCGGCGGCCCGGGCCAGAATCTCCGGCGTCAGGTCGCCATCGGCATTGGCCTCGATGTACTGCAGGACCGGCGCGAGGCGCCCGAAACGACGAACGTGTTGCGGATCCGCCAAGGCGTCACTGAACTGGTGACGCCCCGCGTACACGAGGGAGGTGAGCACGTACGACTCGAGCTGCCCGCGCGCGAGCGGCATTTCGGCGAGGCCCGCTGGCCTGTCCAATTCGGCCGCGAGAAATAGAACGCTCCGGAGAAGGCCTCGCCCCGAGCCGGTCGTCAGGTCCAGTCCGAAGTCGAAATCAATCGCGTTGGTCACGGGCTTGCCGAGCAGGTCAGCCAGGTGTGATTCCAGGCGGGCACGAGAGATCTTCAGGTGCAGCTGTTCCGCATCGGCGCTCCATCGAACGCGGTGGTTCTGAACCGGCGTCAGCACCAGACCACGGTCGTTCTCACTGGTACGCTCACGGACGCCGTCACCACGAGAACCGCGTGTCTGGCCATGGATCGTGAGGTTGACGATGTAGCAGTCCTCGGTGGCCGGCATGCTGAGCTCGGCGTCCGCCTGGTACGTCAGATAGCCAAGAGTCAGGTTGGAGTCGGTGGTTGCGTTGAAGCGCATATTCAACGCACCGTCGCGACTGGAGAGGTTGTGCCGGAGGTAGATGCGGCTGACTGCCTCACGCGCTTCTTCCAAGCTGCGAGTGACGACCACCGGTGCGGATGCCAAATACTCTGTCACCGCGACCCTCCCTCCAGCGGACCATACGCGCCGTAGCCGGCATTGTTCACGAGTGCGTCGATACGCCCAAATCTGCCGAGCCCGGCATCGACGGCCGACCGAATCGACTGAGTATCCCGAACGTCGAGGCGCGTGACCAGCGCCCGCTCGCGTTCGAGGGTGACGTGGAGCTGCGCAGATCGCTGGAAGTGATCGTGGCTCATAACGAGGTCTGACACAATTCGCGCGCTCGGCGAGTTCGAGTGCGTCGAACTCGCTGAATCAAAAGGGGACCTGCGGAAGCAAACGCGAGGGACCGACGTGTGCGATAATCTCTGCATAATCGTCCGCAACTCGTTGATTCTAAAGCGGAGAGATGCTGGAGCGGTCGATCAGGCACGCTTGGAAAGCGAGGCGGGCCAGCAGCACCGAGCGAGTCCGAAGCACGCTAACGCATATGCGATCAGCGACTTAACCTTCCAAAACGATCACTCGGTGTGCGTCCGTAAACGTCGATGTTCTTCGGGGTTTTCAGCCTGACTTATCACAGTCCTATCACAATCGACCCGCCCACTTAGCGCGTCTTCCTCTGTATTCGTCGGTGTTCGTCGGCACGTTCGGTCACGGGGTACCTCTATCGAGCCACGGTCAGACCGTTCTCCACGTCGAAGACGCCAGGTACCTCGCGTGCGCGCACTTCCGCGATCTGGTGGTCCGCTGCGTTGTCGACGACTCCGAGCAGCATCGTTCGGCCGCTCTTCACAATGATGTGGATTGGATAGCGGCCAACTGGCTGCATGCCTGGAAAGTGCCGCTCGTCCCTGAGTTCTCGCAACACCCCGTAGACTCCACCAGGTGCGTATCGCGATAGGAAATCATCGGTGTAGATCCGATAAAACGTCGCCCAGCGGATTCGGTCGTCGTTCTGTGACGCGGGCAGCAGTTCGATCTTGTTCGCCACTTCATCGACGCCACTCGCACGCTTCGCGGCCATTTCGGCATCGGCCTTCAGATTCCCCTGGTAGCTGTAGCCCGCCAGCGTGACGGTCCCGCGATCCACGCTGAACACGATGAAGTCGAAGACGCCGTAGTACGGAAGGCGCCCGAGCATCCGTCCCACTGAGCGCACCGTCTCCTCTGAGGTGACACTCTGCGCCCCCGCATTCGTTGCACCGCTAACCGCTCCCATTAGCGCCAAACCGACAAGACCACTGTGCAGCACGTGAATGTAAGCGTTCATCGTTCATCCTCCTATCGCTTCGCGTTCCAATCTGAATCTGTCGAACGCGGCAATTGGACCATTCGCGTGAACGCTGGGCTATTGG
>DATAEE010000145.1:0-6490 GCA_036258175.1 Vicinamibacterales bacterium | reverse complement strand
CCCTCGTAGTCGGTGCCCGCCTCTTTCGCCAGCCGCTCGGCCAACGCGACGGCCGCCTCCGTTTCGACCCAGCCCGGCGAGACGCGAACCACCCGGACGCCCTTGGGGCTCACTTCCTTCGAGAGCGCCTTGCTGTAGGTGGACAGCGCCGCCTTCGCGGCGGCATACGCCGTGGTGGATTCCGGGAGCGGGAGTTCGTGCTGGATCGAGGTGACGTGCACGATGACGCCGGCGCGTTGCACGAGCATCGACGGCAGCAGTGCGCGATCGAGACGGACGGCGGGCATCAGGTTCAAATCCAGCTCCTTCGCCCACGCCTCGTCGTCGAGCGCGGCGAATCCGCCGGCCGGTGCGTTCGACCCGCCGAGGACATTCACGAGGATGTCGATCCCGCCGAGCCGGTCGAGGACACCCTGCGCGACGGTCGCGCAGCCCGCAGCTGTCGTCATGTCCGCGGCGATGTAGTGCACGCCCGTGGGTGCCTCAGCGGGAATCGCGCGTGCCGTCGCGACGACGATCGCACCAGCGTTGCGCAGGACCTCGACGACGGCCGCCCCGACGCCCTTGGTGCCGGCGGTGACGAGCGAGCGGCGACCGGTCAGTTCGAGATCGAACCTCACGGCGCGATCTCGAGCCGAGCAATCCTGTCCCCCTCGAGGGTGAAGTGGTATTGGAGCTCGACGGGGCTGCCCGGGAAGTCTCCCGTGACTCGGCCGGTCACCGTGGTCTGGTCCCCGGAGACATCAACGCCGAGCCGCTCGACCGAGTAGCGGAACTTCGCAGACGCCTCGGCCTTCCATCGCGCGATGGCCGTACGGCCCCGGTGCTCCTGTCGTTCGTCGATGACGACTGCGCCATCAGTAAAGCACTGGGCCACGACCTCAGCGCCGATCGTATCCGCCGCGAAATAGGCCGCAACGGGCGGGGGCAGATCGGGTTCCGCAGTCTTCGTCGTCATGAGGCTCACTGTAGGGAGAACACGACGACATCGCAAGAACGCACGATAAAGTAGGCTACTCACCAATGAGTAAGCGTCAACACACGCCCGCGTCGGCGGCAGTCGGGATCGAGCACGCGATCCGGATGCTGGAGGGTCGCTGGAAGCTTGTGATCCTGTTCCATCTCTTCGGCGGCAGGAAGCTTCGGTTCTCGGATCTCGAGCGCGCGATTCCGGCCATCTCGCAGAAGATGCTCATCCAGCAGCTTCGGCAGCTCGAGCGCGACGGCATCGTCGCGCGCATCGTCCACGCACAGGTGCCGCCGAAGGTTGAGTACTACCTGACCAAGTGGGGGCAGTCCCTGTGCCCGGCACTCGACGAGCTCCTCACATGGGCGGAGAGGCAGCCCTCGTCCACAAGCGGCTTGCAAAGTGCAAAGGCCCCTCGCGCTCCTCGCAGCTAACGATCGCTGAGCAGGCGGATGCGGTTCATGCGTCCGTATCAACGGTTTCCGTACAACGTTTCTCGGGAACAGCGGTCGGCGCTGTCGTCGGTGCGGCTACAGGCATAATGTTCCCTGGCAGGATTCGCTGATAGCAAGGAGTCGGCGACGCGTCCTTCCTACTTGCCATAGACGGTGTCAGTTGGCCCATACCCGGTAATGCTCACGGTCGCCCCTTCTGGACCCGTCCGCGCAAAGTGCGATTCGCTCGCCGGTTCTGTGTAAAACGCGCCTGGCGGCAGCGCCTTGACGAGTGCTTGTTCGTTCTTGGGCCCGTACCCGAAATGCCACAGCCCGCTGATGACGATGGCCGTGCGCGTATCCCGATGCGTATGCGCCTCGATGACCGTGTTCGGCGCAACCCTCAACTCGATGGTGTACAGGCCAGACTTCGTCGGGTCACCGAACAGCACTCGCGTGGTAACGGCCGGCAATCCTGAGGTGCCGACGCCCGCGCTCTGACTCGGCAGCGTATCGATCTCATTTGGGGTCAGGCGTCTCTTCACCTGACTGTCTTGAGCCGTGGCCACAAGACTCAATGCGAGGAGCGACATCACGCACAGCGTTCGCCAATCGCGCAGTCGATCCATGCTCACTGCTCCTTCTTCAAAAATCCGGTGATCACCGCGATCGCCTGCTGCGGCTGCTCTTCCATAATCCAGTGCCCGGAGTTGGCAATGACAGCCCCTTGGACGTTGCTTGCGATCGCTTCGACCTCTGTCTTCATCGCGGCACCGTAGGAATGATCTCCGCCAATCGCCAACACTGGCATGCGGAGTCTCCCCACCTTTGCAAACAGCGCCTTGTTCTCCTCGGCATCTTTCGAGAAGGCGGCAAACTGCCCGCTGAAGGCGTTGTGAATCGCGCCTGGTCTCGCGTACAGCGCTGCATAGTGGCGGCGCGTCTGCTCGTCGATGCCCGCGGGATTGGCGGAGAGTTCGTTATAGAAGCGATCGAGGAGGATTCGTTCGCGTCCGGCAACGAGTCGCTCGACGTCGGGGCCGCGAAAGTTGAAATGCCACACCCGGGGGTTCAGGAGCTGCTGCTCCCAGGTGCCAAGCCCGGGAAAAGGTGCGTCCATGACGGCCCACCTGTCCACACGGTCGGGGAACTGGGCGGCGAGCGCATAACCCACCATGTTGCCGATGTCATGGGTCACGAGCGAGACCCTGCTTGCTTTGAGCTCATCAAGGATCCTCACGATGTCGCGAGCCTGACTCGTCTTCTCGTACCCGCCTTCTGGGTGCGAGGACAATCCCATGCCGCGAAGATCGGGGACGATGACGGTGTGATCCTTGACCAAGATCTCAGCGAGAGGCTGCCACATGTCGCCGGTGTCGCCGAAGCCGTGCAGCATCAGCACCGCCGGACCCGACCCACCGACGCGAACATGCAACGTGCCCCCCGTCACCGCCATGTCGCGCGCCTTGAAGTTCGCCGAAAACGGCTTGACCTCGGCGGACGTCCGAGCGGGGACGCCTCCAACGATTGCCGCGGAGAGGAGCCACGCGAGCACGGGTGCGGAAGAGCTGCAATGAGGTCGGTTAACTATGCGAAGCATGGTCTGTTTGCACCTCCGAAAGACGGTCATCGGCGCCTGATTTGGCACCGCCTGGAAGCCGCGCCTCGATCCAGGCAGTGATGTCGGCCATCACGATTTCCTTGCCGACGTCGTTGAGTGGGTCGTGCAAATAGCCGTCATAGAGCCTGAGCGTCTTATCCGGCGACCGGCTCGTGTCGTAGAAGAACTGACTCCCGGCTGGCTTCGTGGCCTTGTCAGCCGTACCATGAAGAATGAAAATGGGCAGAGTGATGTTGGCGAACGAGGTCTGGAGCCGTTCGTCGGCGCGGACCATTTCCGCGAGCGTTTGCGTCGGCTGTGTTTCGTGTGCGATCAACGGATCCGCGTTCATGCGGGCGACCGTATCCGGATCGCGCGAGAAGTCCTCGTTCTTCAAACGCAGCACGTGCACGTGTGGCGCAATGTGGCTCAGCCCCTTGAATAACGCGAGCGCGAAATCCGGCGCTGGGACCTGGAAGGCGAAGCTCTCGCAGATGAGACCGGCGAGCTTCGCCTGATGATCGAGCGCATAGAGGCAGGCCACAACGCCGCCGGCACTGTGTCCCATCAGGAACAGTGGCAACGTTGGGTGCTCTGACTTCGCTGCGTTTACCATCCCTGCGACGTCGTCGACATAGTCTGAGAACTTCGTGACGTAGAAACGCTCGCCCTCCGATCTGCCACGGCCCCGAAGATCGACCGCGAACACCGCCACGCCGGCCGACGTGAGCTGCTCGGCCACCCAGAAGTAGTAACCGCTGTGTGAGTTGAAGCCTGGGACGAGGGCGACGATCGCGCGCGCTTGTCGGTCTGGCTGCCACGTCCGAAAGAAAATCCGAGGTTCTCCCGCGGTTTGGAACGTTCTTTCACGTGCACTGTTCGGCCCCGGCGCCATCGCGTGCTCCTTTTCTCGCAGGTCGGGTCGTGGGTGTTCCGCAGCCGCTCGTTCCCTCTCTATCCAGTCCCTCACGTATGCGGGACAATTCGTGAGCGTGGCTCCGTCGGCCTCGGCCCGCGCCAGCAAGAGCACACCGGCTCGGTCGACAACGCTGGCATCTGTGAGATCAAGAACGAGATGTTGATCTCGTTCGGCGCCGACGAGCACCTGCAACTCAGCGCTGTGGTCACCAGCGATATCTCCGCTAAGGGTCAGCACGACGGCGCCTTCGCTGCAGGCGCGGTTGACTCGAAACGTCATCTGAAGGTCCTCGTCAGACGGATGCCGCTTGGTCTGGCAAGACACGGGCCGCCATTCACGTATGGAATTCATTGAGAAAACACGTGGCCGCTGAATGCCGACGGTTCGACAAATGGCGAAGTCTCGGCATGCATTCGACAACTGGGAACGCTTGCCCGTGGTCATGGACGGGTGATAGCGTCCGCTGAGAGAAGGAGCCCTTGGCGACCCCGGAACTGAATGATCTCTTAATTGTCGACGCCATCCCGGCCCACATCTGGCGCGCCGCACCGGACGGTGCGATCCAGTTCGTGAACCGACAGTGGATGGACTACACGGGCCTCTCGCAAGCCGAGAGTCAGGGGTGGGCCTGGGCCTCCACGAACGTGATTCACCCGGACGACTTGCCTGGCCTCTTGGACACCTGGCAGCGCGTGTTAGCCGCGGGACAGCCTGATGAGGCTGAAGCCCGCATTCGCCGGGTCGATGGCGAATACCGTTGGTACTTGATCCGCGCGGTTCCAGTCCGCGATCAGGCAGGCGCGATTGTCGGCTGGTATGGGACGAACACCGATATCGAGGAGCGGAAGCGGGCCCAGGCCCTCCTGAGGGGCGAGAACGAAGTCCTCGAGAAGCTCGCGCAGGGGCATGAGCTCCGACCCATCCTCGATGGTCTGTGCCGGATGGTCGAGGGTCTGCTCGGCGAGTCGTTCGTCTCGATCATGCTGTTGAATCCTGATGGCGACCGGCTGTTCTACGCAGCGACTGGTAGTCTTCCTTCCGACTACGTCGCGACGTTCGATGGCGTCACCGTCGGCCCGTCCGGAGGCGGCCCTTGCGGTACCGCCGCATATCGCAACGCACCGGTGATCGTGCCGGACATCGACGAGGACCCGGGTTGGGTGCCGTGCCGCACACTCGCTGCGGCATCAGGTGTTCGCGCCTGTTGGTCGACGCCCATCCGCTCCTCAGATGGGGTCGTTCTGGGCACGTTCGCGGTTGTCCCTCGTCGCCTTGGTTCCCCGACAGCATTTCATCGAACCGTCATCGCCGAAGTGACACATCTTGCCAGCCTGGCCATTATGCACACGCGGCGCGAAACGGCGTTGCGCCGGAGTGAAACGCAGTACCGGCAGATCATCGACGCCATTCCTCAGCTCATTGCAGCCTTGAGTCCCACCGGCAAGGTCCTCTACGCGAACAAGTCGGTCCTGGAGTACAGCGGCCTGAGCGAACAGCAGCTGAGCGAAGAGGACTTCCGACATCGAATCTTCTTCGTCGAGGATCTGGACCGGCTGGCGGAGGAACGTCAGCGTGGACTCGAGAACGGAATTGCGTTCGAGCTGGAAATACGGACGCGGCATCACTCAGGGCACTATCGATGGTGTCTGATTCAGTACAAGCCGGTCCACGACGAACGTGGTCGGGTCGTGCGATGGTACGCGACCGGCACGGACATCGACGATCGCCGGCGCGCCGAAGACCGGATCAGGAACGAGAACCTTGTCCTCCGCGAAGAGATTAGCCGCGCATCGATGTTCGAGGAGGTCGTCGGCACCTCGGATGCGGTCCGCGCAGTGCTCAGGCAGGTCGGCAAAGTTGCGCCGACGGACTCGACGGTTCTAATCAGCGGAGAGACGGGCACTGGAAAGGAGCTAATCGCGCGCGCGATTCACCGTGGTTCGTCGCGATCGTCTCGGGCGTTCGTGACCGTCAACTGCGCGGCGATACCCTCGTCGCTCATTGCCTCGGAGTTGTTCGGTCACGAGCGAGGTGCCTTTACCGGCGCGCTGCAGCGCCGACAAGGCAAGTTCGAGCTCGCCGATAGCGGTACGATTTTCCTCGATGAAATCGGCGAGCTCCCGCCTGAAACGCAGATGGCATTGCTGCGCGTCCTGCAGGAGCGCGAGTTCGAACGTGTGGGCAGCAATCGTCCCCAGAAGATCGACGTCCGCGTGATTGCCGCGACCAACCGCGACCTACAAGCCGCAGTCGACGAGAAGAGCTTTCGGTCAGATCTGTTTTATCGACTGAACGTGTTTCCGATTGATGTACCGCCGCTCCGAGACCGTGCGACGGACATCCCCCTGCTCGTCGAGTACTTTGTGCATCGCTTTGCGAAGCGCGCCGGCAAGAAGATCACCGACATCGCCGGCGACACCCTTCACTTGCTTCGCGCGTACCCCTGGCCAGGGAACATTCGCGAACTGCAGAATGTTGTCGAGCGTGCCGTCATCGTCTCGGACACGGAGACGCTGACCGTCGATGAGCGTTGGCTGGGAAAGCGGCCCGTGGTGGCTCAGAACGCTTCG
>DATAEE010000144.1:0-7988 GCA_036258175.1 Vicinamibacterales bacterium | reverse complement strand
ATCGTGTTTTCGTCGCTGCGCGGGTCGCCAATCAAGGCGGCGCGGTCGAATCGTGGATCGGCATTGCGCGCCTCACGCGGTAGGTCGTTCTCGTCAGTCTTGCCCGCAGGTCGCTTCAACGGAATATTGGGATTCCCGGTGGGTGACACCTTCCCGACTTTCATCTTCGTTCCAGCGCGTGGAGCCGGAAGGCCATACACGCTGTCGAGGTCGAGTGTGGCCGTTCGCATGTTGAACAGCGTGTCACGAATCGCCGCCACCGTCATTGGCGAGAGGTTCGGGCTGAGCAATTGTGTCAATGTCGCCGATGCGGTCTCGAGCGTGATGTCGTGATCGACGAACTGTCCGAAGTACGTGTACGCGGCCGGAATCGGAGCGTTCTTGTCGTTATCCGCTGCCGCGTCGCGCATCGACCGCCCGAGAGCGATGAGGTGCTGAACGGTCGCGGCGGCTTCGGGCAATAGGTTCTTAGGCTTTGTCTGCAGCTTCGGAAACAGGAAATCGAATCGGGTGGGATCGGCCGGCGTTGTGACGGCAAAGGCGAAAGGGAGATTCCTGCTGCTGTCCGCCAGGCCACCGGCGGCCGCGTCTACTTCAGAAATCTGCAGAACAGAACCATGACCGAGTCGCGGCATGTGACTACTCCTGAGCTATAGACGACTCCACTGATGAGTTTCGCGCCGCGCGCGCACACACTCCTCTCCGACCATATACGCTCAACGAATTCGCGTCGAAGGTCTTTTGGAGTTGGCCGGCCACACCTGGGTCGGAGCTTCACACCAATGACGTCACCTGAACGGTTTCTTCGTCTCGAAGCCGAACGCTGACCGCTCGATTCAGCCGCCTCGACCTTTCGACGCGGAAACCTTGAGACGCGGAAACCTTGACTTGACGTTTGCAACTCCTCGTGGACTCGAGACTCTCAGAAGCACCACCACTTAGGGAGCTTCTTCAGGCAATGGGCCGAGTATGTCAACGCCGTAGTCGGCTGCCACCGCCACGAGCTTCGCAATATCCGGCGGCGAGGGAAGCGTACCAGCTGGCTCGCTGAGATCTTTCGCAAATCGCTCAAAGCCGCCGGGCGACACCAGCAGCAGCATCTGAGCGGGCGTCGTGCCTGTAACCTTGAAGCCGTGCGGAATATTCTTAGGACCGAACACGAAGTCGCCCGGTCCGGCGGTGAGCCACTTGCCGCCGCACACGAATGCCACGCGTCCCTGGAGCACATAAAAAGATTCGTCTTCACGGTGATGAACATGGTAGGGAGATGCGAACCCGGGCGGCAGCATCGGGTGCTCAATGAGTCCGAAAGCGCCGTTCGTCGTGTCGGCTGTCGCTCTCAAGAGCGTCGGGACGCCCAAGAACTGGAACGGCAGGTCATCCCTTGTATTTCGGTACGGCTGGAGGTTGTTTGCAATCACGGCCGGCTCCTTTCTCGGCGGTACCCATCTTAGCTGGCTTGCTTGCGTCAGCGCTATTTCAGGAGCGCACGCCAGCCGATCACAACGCTAATCTCTGAGGGCGGCGGATCAATCTGCCGATCGAGGAAATAAATACGTCGCCCATCCGGCGACACATCGTACTGCGTACCCCAGTGGCCGCTGCCGATTCGCGGCACGTCGAGTCGCACCGCTCGGCCGAATACGGGTCGTCCATCCGGCGCGCGCCCCACGGTCACGCTGCGCAGCGACCCTTGCGGATCGACGAAGAACAACTCCCTGCCGTCCCGACTCCACACCGGTTGATCGCCACCACCGACCGAGAGCACGTCACGCGCTGGGGGTCCGTCGACGGTCTGGACCGCCAGCTCGGGATGTCCGCTCTCTTCCGAAACATACGCGACGAGACGCCCGTCAGGCGAGAGCCGTGCATCGCGCTCGACGAACGACTCGGCCAGCAACGGTCGCGACGTCCCGCCGCTCACGGTCGACAACCTCCACACATCCGCGCGAGCGGGGCCCTGCACGTTCGCCACCAACCAGTGGCCGTCAGGCGACCAATCGGTAGGAAAGCAATAGGTCCCTGGACACGGCAGGGTGGAGATAATCCCGGTGCCGTCGGCTGCGGCTATGACCACGGTCGCCTTGCCAACCGTGCCAGTCAGATACGCCATCCGGCGGCCATCGGGCGCCCACACCGGCAACAGGCCTGCGGCGCCGTCCTTCGTCAACCGAAGCCGGCTCCCGCGCTCGAGATCCTCGCCCCACAAGTCCAGGCTTCCCGCGATCGCGTCGATGCGCTGATACGCGAGCCTGCGGCCGTCCGGCGAGAGACGCGGCCAGTTGATCGGCGCGCGCTCCTCCCACAGTTTCAGGTTTTCGCCCTGGCGCTCAATCAATGCGAGCCGCTGTCCGTATGGAATTGGCGAGGGCACGTACGCGAGGACGTCGTCCGAGACGCTGAACATCGATGGATGGTACAGAGTGATGCCTGGCACAGGGATGTCGATGGTCGTGGGATCCCCAGACAGCCGTTGCTGACGTGCATCGAACGGGCGCACTTCGAGGTGACCATTCGCGGGGGACAGGAGCACGCCACGACCGGCACGGTCGAGCGGCGCATAGAGCGCTTCAGACTCTGAACGGAACAACGCCGCGCCGGGCACCGCCGCGGCGCGATCGACGCGTCCCAGGTACACGCCACGCCGTTCAGCGCGGATCGACCGAACGAAATACAGGAAGTGAATCCCGTCTGGCAGGAACACCGGCCATCGATGCGAGTTCTCCCCCTGCGCGGTATCGAGCAGGGTCGCCGGCTCCACGGCGCCACCGTCGGCGGAGACCCGCGACAGACCAAAGTCGATCAGATGGGGCGAGAAGATGATGACCCCGGTGCTGCTCCATGCGCCGCCGCGGCCCTCGCGCGCGGCGCAGACTTCCACTGGCGCGCCTCCGTCGATCGCGACCTTCATCAGCCTTCCGGGCACGAAATAGCCAAGCGAGCGCGCGTCGGGTGACCAGAACGGGTGCCTCGCCCCCTCGGTGCCGGCGATTGCCCTGGCCTCCAGCGAGCTGAACGGCCGTACGAACAGCCGACGAATCGTTCCGCCGCTGGATGCCGTGAACGCGACGTGCTGTCCGTCCGGAGACACGATTGGAGGTGAGTCCAGTCCGAGGCCTTTGGGAAGCGGCCAGGCTGACCGGGTGACGCGTAGAACCGATCGGTCATTCACGACGGCAGTGCGCAGCCACCACCCGAGAGCCACGCATCCCGCCGACAGCGCCACAAGGAACGCGAGTTTCACGAACTGCTTCCGACCACGAGGTCCGCCCGATGGTCGAGCGGCCTGGTCCTTCGCCTGGAGCGCGTCGTCTATTTCGATGCGCGCGTCGGCAATGTCGTGCAGCCGGCGATGCGGATCCTTTTCCAGGCAGCGCCGGAGCAGACGCCGGACCGTGTGTGGCGTCGCGTTCGGGAGCACGGCCCAGTCGGGCTCACGCTCCAGCACCGCGGCGACCGTCTCCGACACCGTGGCGCCGTCAAATGCGCGCCGTCCTGTCAGGATTTCGAAGAGCAGGCACCCGAACGCCCAGATGTCCGTCCGTTTGTCGACCGGCAGGCCGCGCGCCTGTTCCGGGCTCATGTACGCGCACGTGCCGAAGACCCACCCATCGGTGGTCTTCAGAGCGTCGGTGGGCTGCCGTGACGATGGAGCACCGGCCGGTTCGTGTTCGGCGTGTTCTTTCGCCAGCCCGAAATCGAGCAGCTTCAGGCTCCCGGACGAACTGAACTTGATATTTGCGGGCTTGAGATCCCGATGAACGACGCCTTTGTCGTGCGCGGCCTCCAGTGCGCTTGCGAGCTCGCGAGCGAGGGCGAGCGCGTCGGGCCACTCCAGTCGGCCATGGTTCAGACGATCCGCGAGGGTTGGTCCCTCGACCAGTTCCATCACGAGCGCGTGCAGGGTGTCGGCATGCTCGACGCTGTGGATCGTCGCGATGTGCGGGTGGTTCAGCGCCGCGAGAATGCGCGATTCCCGTTCGAACCGCGCGAGCCGTTGAGGATCGTCCGCCAGGGCACGAGGCAGCAGTTTGATCGCGACCTCACGGCGGAGTTTCGCGTCGCGCGCGCGGTAGACCTCGCCCATCCCGCCGGCACCGAGCGAGCCGATCACCTCAAAATTGCCGACCTGGTCGCCGGGCTGAAGCTCGGGTGACGCGACAGCCACGCGGCCACCGTCAAGATTGATTGCGGGGCTCTCGAGAAATCCGTCGGCCGTTCCATGAGCGGCGAGGAGCGATTCGACCTCGCGCCGTAAGCTCTCGTCGTCCTGACAGGCGCTCGACAGGAACGCGGCGCGCGCTTCGGCTGGCTGCTCGAGGGCAGCGTGGAAGAGCGCCCGGATCCGTTCCCAGTTCCCGGTCACCTTCACGGTTTCTGCTCCCGCAGCTCCCGGAACAACCACGCCCGCGCGAGCGCCCAGTCGCGCTTCACGGTGATTGGCGCCACCTCGAGCGCGGCTGCGGCTTCTTCCACCGTCAGTCCCGCGAAGAAGCGCAGCTCGACCAGCTCACTCTGCCGCCGGTCGACGGAGGCGAGCTTATCGAGTGCGGCATCGAGCGCGAGCACATCCACCTCGCGGGGCGCGATCCCAACATCGACGCCATCGAGCGGGATCCTGGCATCACCTCCGCGTTTGGCCGCAGCACGTGCTCGCGCGTGATCAACCACGATCCGACGCATCACGCGCCCCGCGATGGAGTAGAAGTGTGACCGGTTCTGCCAGTGGACGCGGCGTTGATCGATCAGCTTCAGATACGCCTCGTGCACCAGCGCCGTCGGCGCGAGCGAGAGATCCGGACGTTCTCTCCGGAGGCGTCCCCTCGCCAGCCGGCGCAGCTCGTCGTACACGGCTTCGAACAGCCGGCTGCGCGCCGATTCGTCGCCATTGCCCCACGCTAACAGGAGAGCTGTTACGTCGGCTGCATCCGCCATGCTGCGGCTGTTATACCGCAGCGCGGCGTGAGGCAGCCGATCTAAACAAGTGAAGGCTGACGATTATTCGAACCGCGTACCGGCGGCAGTTGCGCAGACAGTCATGATCAGGGTGTCGCTGGCGTCGAACACTTCGACGTCGGAATTCGATGTAAAGGCGTCACCGCTTGCGTCCAGTACCAGGGCGGACGTCACCCTCTGCGACCCCACGAATGCGCCACTCGCGTCATACCGATAGTACGTGAACGCGTACCTGTACTCCTGCCAGCCAGGTTCGCGACGCCACAGTCCGTGGCCGGGACT
Organism: Vicinamibacterales bacterium; assembly: GCA_036258175.1. Lineage (GTDB taxonomy): Bacteria > Acidobacteriota > Vicinamibacteria > Vicinamibacterales > 2-12-FULL-66-21 > DATAEE01. The sequence continues at coordinate 2,750 of DATAEE010000144.1, read as the reverse complement.
GCGCAACGCCGGAGTCTGACCAGGGCCAATCCCGTACTCCGAAGCCGTGCCGCCTTCGTGAAACGTGAACAGACCCCGAAGCCCGGAAACCGGCGCCACTTCACCCGTTTCACAATTACGCGGTCTTACCCGGGTTCGCCACACGCCTACGATGGTTGGCGCGTCGGCCGGTGGGGACGCCCACGACTGCTGAACTGCAGCCTTGTGACCGGAGACGACAGAAGCCGTAATGGTGACGGCCGCCATCGTCGCTAACGCGATGACTGCCGTTCCTTTCGGAAGAGTCATTGAGCCTCCTTTGGGGTGAGCGCCGTGCCTGAATGCCGACGCCCATGACCCGACTCACAAGGAGACGCGGAAATCGACGGAAAACCGTCTCATGACAGGAATCGAACCGGGGCCTAGGGATCGGATTATCCGCGCAAAGTCGCCTTCTGGCGAGCGACTTGGCGAGCGCAATGGATCGTGAGTGCGGCGTTTGTCGCGAGCTAACGGCTCAGCGGCGCGCGTAAGCACGCCCGCTGCAGCCGCAGGTTAGCCAGCGCCGTGTTCACGGCATCTAGTGCTCTCCTCAGCTGCCCTTGCTTCGCGCATCATGGACGCGGCGTGCCTCAGGCGGTGGTCTGGTTAGCCGTCGGACCTTGCAGCCCGGCTTCCAACCGGCAACCATCGGGCGGCAGCCTCGGCGCTATCCTCGGGCCGTGTATTGAAGGCAATTGCCGCGCCTGGGGCAGCCTTATGAACAGCGTTGATGACGGCTTCGAACAATGCGAGGCGCCGGGGCGGCAGGCGGACGCCGGCTCCGATTACAACACAATCGTAGCTCGTCGAAGCTAACTGACGCTCCACTGTCGGCCCGGCAGTTTCATCAGGACGGATGAAACCAACGTCGGCCTTCCATCCGCGCTCAGCGAACTGTCCCAGCGCTACCGCGATGCCGGCGCGAATCTTCTCAGCGGTCATACCTGGTGGCAAAGCAGGGTCGGAAAAATCCACAGTCTCCGGATCGTAGCCCACCAGCAGAATCCGCGTCATGAGCCCTCCCTCGCTTTGCGTGCGCTTGATGCTACCCTACTCAACCAACTTCGACGAAATTCGGCAGCGGATCGTAACCGTTCGCTGCCGCGACGCTGATAGATCCTCATAAGTCGCCGTCTGGCGAGCGACCTGCCGAGCGCAATCGATCATCAGTGCGGCGTTACCCGTTACGTATCGTGGTGGGGAATGGGAACGCGAGCGAGTCAGTCACGATCCGACGTACCTCATGCTCGGCACTGATTCTTCGTGGGTTGTGCCACAATCCTCGCGTGCGCACGGGCCCCCGGTTGTTCGTCATCCACCGCGCAGAGGATTCGCTGCCCGTTGCGACGACATTGGCGCGGGAACTCGAACGGACGTTGTCAGGAACCGCCAGGTGAGTCTGTGACCCACGTCATCATCGTCGCCGCGATCCTCGGTCTCGGGCCACTCGCAGCAGACCCGGCGCTGGCGCAGCAAGTGCCGGCGGCGATCGTGGCCGATCCGCTGGCGGACAAGGAGTTCCCGGCCGCGCTTGCTGTTGTCAGTTTCTCGAGCCACGGCGTCGATCTGGACGCGACGCTCTATCTGGCCAGCGGCCGCGGCCCGCACGGAGCAGTCGTCCTGCTCCACGGCCTGCCCGGCTACGAGGTGAACGGCGATCTCGCGCAGACGATACGCCGCGCGGGCTGGAACGTGCTCCTGTTCCACTATCGCGGGATGTGGGGCGCGGGCGGCGCGTTCTCGTTCTCATCGGCGATCGAGGACACGGCGGAGGCCGTTCGCTTCCTCCGCGACGCGGCCACCGCCACGAAGTACCGCATCGACCCGCGCCGCGTCGTTCTGATCGGCCACAGCTTCGGAGGGTTCCTCGCGGGGTACGAGGGCAGCCGGAACCTGGATCTCGCCGGGATCGCGATGATCTCTGCGGTGAACCTCGGCACGCTGAACGCCGACCCGAGAGAACGGGAGATCCGGTTGAAGCGGTGGAGCACGCAGCTGCACCCGGTCCGCGGCGTCACAGCGTCGGAACTGTTCGCCGAGGCCGCGCGGCATGGGACCGGTTGGGATTACGTGCGCTGGACCGGCGCCCTGCGCGGCCGTGCGCTGCTGATCGTGACAGCGGACGATCAGAACCGCACGGATATGAACGCCCTAGCGGCGGCGTTGCGGAAGAACGGCTCCGCTGCGCTCCAGCACGCAGCCGTGGAGACCGACCACAGCTTCTCCGATCGCCGGATCGCGCTGCAGACGATCGTCCTCGGGTGGCTGGAGAGCCTGCCGAGCAACGCGAGAGGGGCGAAGAACTGAACGTGCCGCTGGGGTCAGCGGATCAAGCCCGAGCGTGGCGAGGCCGTGGCTTACGCAATCTTCAGCACGTCAGCGAAGTCGCTCCCCCGACGTTCCCGCGTTGCGGCAGGGAGGAAGGGCCCTTGGGGGAATCGAACCCGTGGTCAGCGGTCCACTGATAGCTCCTGCCTTGTCGCCCAGTGTTGACCTAACCAAATGGCGCCGAAAGGTTGAGTCCGATGCCGGCCATTTATGAGATGGCTTCTAGTCCCGGCCGTGGTGTCGCGCAATCTCTTCGTCGCTCAGCCGCAGGAACCGAGCGGCATTCTGGTAGAGGATGTCGCGCTTCTGCTCCGTCGTGAGAGAGCCCGCGGATTCAACCGCTTCGATCGCCATCCCGATCGACTCGGGCCAGCGCATCTGGTCGGTTCCGAACATGATCC
>DATAEE010000143.1:0-28711 GCA_036258175.1 Vicinamibacterales bacterium | reverse complement strand
AAACTGAAAACTGCTCTATTGATCTGAGGCAGCTGCACCACCCTCCTAACCTGCCTCCATCAATCGAAGCGCCCGGCGTCAGGTCGCTTGACATACATAGATCTACAATGTATAAGACTTCTACGTATGGACATGAGCAAGGACCTGGTGGCTGCCTCCGCCACGCCGCTCGTGCTCGCCATCCTTGCCGAAGGCGACAGTTACGGCTACGCCAACATCAAGCGAGTGGCCGAGTTGTCGGGCGGGCACCTACAGTGGACCGACGGCATGCTCTATCCCGTATTGCACCGGCTCGAGCGTCAAGGTTATGTCGCCGCGAAGTGGTCCGCGTCCGAGAACGGCCGCAGGCGTAAGTACTACCGGATCACGAAACAAGGCCGGGCGCAGCTCGCAGTCCAGCTACAGCAATGGAAGACCGTAGACGACACCCTCCGGGGGATCTGGATGCGGGCGTGCACAGTATGACGACCTTCGCCGATCAGCCGATCGAGGATCAAATCGCGCAGTGGCGGACCTACCTACGCCGCCGGCAGGCTGTTCACGGTCCCGACGTGGAGGAACTCGAGGGACACCTGCGCGACCAGTTGGCCGCGCTCACCGAGGCCGGCCTCGCCGGAGATGAAGCTTTCTTAGTCGCGGTCAAGCGCATGGGCAACCTCGATGCGCTGTCACGCGAGTTCGCACGCGCGCATTCCGAGCGGCTGTGGAAGCAATTGGTCGTGGCGCCCGATACTGACGCGTCGGCACACACCTCACGCACCGACCTCCTTGTCGTCTTGAGTCTTGCCGTCGCCGCGGGATTAGCCGTCAAGATGCCAGCGCTGTTCGGTCTTCCGCTCAGCCCTGATGAGGTAGTGCCTTCGTTCTACTTCCGCAACGCCAGCCTGTTCGTCTTCCCGCTGCTCACGATCTACTTCATGTGGAAACGCGGGTTGAATGCTGTGAGCGGCCTCTGGCTCGCGCTGCCCTTCGCGGCCGCGGTCGTGGTCGCCAACGTCTTCCCCTTCCACAATCCAGAACGACTCGACAACTTCCCGGAGGGCAGCGACACTCAGGTGCTGACCGTTTTGCATCTGCCCATCGCGTTGTGGCTGATGGCCATCGGTGTAGCGTACGTCGGAGGCCGCTGGTTCTCCTCCGGCCGGCGTATGGACTTCGTGCGGTTCTCGGGCGAGCTGGCCATCTACTACGTGCTCATCGCGCTCGGCGGGGGGGTCGTCACCGGCTTTACGGCCATGTTGTTCTCCGCCATCGATATGAATCCTGGGTGGTTCATCGCGGGCTGGCTGATCCCGTGTGGGGCGGCAGGGGCCGTCATCATCGGATCCTGGCTGGTGGAAGCGAAGCAAAGCGTCATCGAGAACATGGCACCGGTGCTGACCAGGCTGTTCACGCCGCTGTTCACGATTCTGCTCCTTGGGTTTCTGGCGACGATGGCGTGGACAGGCAACCCGATCAACGTGAAGCGGGAGATCCTGATCGGCTTCGATCTGCTGCTGGCCGTCGTCGTGGGGCTGGTGCTCTACGCCGCCTCCGCGCGCGACCCGCAGGCACCACCCGACTTCTTCGACGGCCTGCAACTCCTGCTCGTGGTCAGCGCGCTCGTGGTAGACGTGGTAGCGCTGACGGCGATCGCACAGCGCATTTCCGAGTTTGGCTTCACTCCAAACCGAGTGGCCGCTCTTGGCGAGAATCTCATTCTGCTCGTCAACCTGACGTGGACGGGGTGGCTCTATGCGTCCTTCTTGCGTCGCCGCGGCTCGTTTGCAGCGCTGGAGCAATGGCAGATCGCCTACCTCCCTGTGTATGCGATATGGGCGGCGCTGGTGGTTGTCGTGTTCCCGCCCTTGTTCGGCTACCGTTGATGCCCCCCACGGGCACTGCACGAGGGGATAGTCCTGACTAGTCGCCCAATATTTACCTATCCGCCCGTGGACATGCTCGGATCGCGCCTGTTCAGGTGGGGCAGATCGTACCACCTGCAACATTGCACAGGTGCGAGAGCATGCGCGCGCGGTGCGCCGCTTGTCTCATTGTCAGCTCTCCCACTCTTTCGAGTGGTCCGGCTAAAGCCGGACGCCACTCAGGCGAAAGAGGTAACGCAAGCTGGCGCGCCCGAGAGCGGTTTATGTCGGCTCGCCAGCATTGGAAACACAGCACATGGTCGCGGTCCGCCTTCACACGGTCGTGATGCCGGAATCTCGCCTTCCTCTCCTGACAATCGGCGCACAGCTTGGTGAATCGCCACCGCCTGCTCGACATGGGCCCGTCCTCCTCGGCCCACACTAATAAGGATGACTGACAGGGCAGGTCATACGCCCTATCTTCGCCTCATCATCTGACCTCGAGAGCGGGCGCCGCGGGCCAATCGTAGAGGTGATAGGTTCGCTCGAACGAGCCGTCGGCGGACAAGTCGATCGTCGCAAAGCCGCAGTGTGTCTGGTGGAACGTCGGGCCTCTCCACCAGTCCGCACTCACGGCCCCGCAGCCGATGTAGGTGATTCCATCGTAGACGACGTGATCGAGCAAGTGCAGGTGACCGCTCAGACAGAGCTTGACGTTCGGGTATCTCCGCAAGACCGCCTGGATCGCGTGTGAATCGCCATGCATGAGCCCATTGCTGACCGTCCAGGTCTGTCCTTGTGACTTCGCCCACTGGACGATCGCAGCGGAGACAAGCGGAATGTGGGAGACGATCGCCACGGGTGTCTTCGCGTCGGTCTTCTTGAGCTCTCCTTCCAGCCACGCGAGCTGCTCGTCATCGAGCTTTGCCGTGTACCACCCGGTCGGGATCGGGTGCGTGCTGTCCAGGACAATGAATTGCCAGCCGCCTTTCGTAAAGCCGTAGAAGCGATTCGGCAGCTTCAACATGTCGACGGCCCACTTCTTCCCGTACAGCGGATCGGACACCGGTGCCTTCCCCCAGACGTCGTGGTTGCCGATGGCGTACATCGGCGGCGACGGCAGCTCGCGGGCCAGGTCGTGCCAGAGTGCCCATTGTCTGGTCACCTCGTCACGATCAGCGTCGAGCGCGTCGAAGATCACGTCGCCAGTGTGGAGCACCAGATCTGGCGTGCCGGTCACACTGCTGAATCGGGCGAGGAAGGCGCGCATGCGGGCCGGGCAGTCCAGGTCGTGGAACACGTGCGTGTCGGTGAGCTGCGCGACACGCAGGCGCGCCGCGCCGGTGCATGTAGCCGACGACTGCACCGCCGGCGTCGCGTCGGCGCGGACCACCTGGTCGATGGCTCCGGTGCTGACCGACACGGCGAGAGATGTGAGGAATGAGCGGCGATTCACCGGTACCTCCAACGGGGACAGTCACCTTTTTACGGCGAACGTAAAAAGGTGACTGTCCCCTTTATGGCCTATCTGGTGATCTCGTAGATCGTGAGTGTACCGCTGATCTCGTGCGAGGCCACGAGCAGCGGCGTGCCGTTCGGGCTGTCCTCCGCCTTGATGAACAGAAGGCCTTCGGGGGAAACGTCGCCCAGCGCGATCGGACTGCCCGGAACGTGGTTGTTCACATACCGGACGAGGCTCGGCTGGAACGGGTTGCTCACATCGAGCACCATGATCCCGCCGACCCGCTCGAGCCCGACGAACGCATAGGTGCGTCCGAAGACCTTTCCGAGCACGAGGCCTTCGGGCTCCGGTCCCTTGTCGTCGCTGCGGGTATCGAACGACGCGGCGCTGTCGCCATTGGAATTGAATATCGTGGGCACTGCCGCGGCAGTCACGCGTTCGAAGAGATCGCCGCTGTCGACCATGAGCCGCGCCGACGTGGACCAGATCGAAAACGACCGGGCACCGAACGCATACAGCTCGTCGAAGTCGCCATCGCCATCCAGGTCCCCCCGACCGTTGGTGATGCGCAGCCGGCCCAGGTTGCCTGGGCTCTGCAGGGTCATCGCGTCGGGAAACGCGATGGGATCGAGCGTTTCGCCGCCGACGCGGGTTTCCTCCGAGGCACGGCTGTCGCCTTCGTTCGCCGTCAGCAGGAAGGTCTCTCCCTGGTACTCCATCGTGGCGATTGCGTCGGGCTGGTACATTCCAAGCACAGGCCAGTTGGAGATCCGGATCCCGCCATCCTGGTCGCTGGCATCGAGCCCCTGACCAGCCACGCGGTGATCCTTGAACCCGAGGGCCATCAGGCTGGTGAACCGGCCGGCGTCGATGTCGAGCACCGCAAGCGCGTTGTTTTCCTGGAGAGTGACCCACGCGGTCCTGGAGTCGTGAGAGACGGCAATGTATTCCGGCTCGAGGTCGATGCTGAGCGGGACCAGCGGCGACGGGTTGATGCGATGGATACGTGGATCGATTGTGGCTTTGTCGAACGTCTCGAACGTCACCACCGTGACATCAGACTGCGTCAGCGCCTCGGCGCCGTTGGTCATATCGATGACTGCCACCGATCCGGCGGGATCCCCGCCGACGCCCGCCTCACCTTCGTTCGCCACGAGCACGCGTCGGCCGTTGGGTGTGAATGTCACCATATCGGGACCCGCGCCAACCGTCACGGCGGCCACACAGTCGCCGCCAGTCGTGAAGAAGGCGACCCATCCAGGTTCCGCATCGACGGCGTTCTCTGCCGCAACCGCCACCACGCCATCCCGAACGGCAACGCTGGTCGGAAGGCCAGGGGCACAGGACGACAGCGTCAGGACCGAATCGAGAACCGGCATGGCAGGGTCGCTGAGATCGATCACATCGAGCGTGTTGGCGGCTCCATTCACGCTGAAGAGACGGTTCGACGCCGGATCGAACGCGGCAATCTCCGCCGCGCCGATGAAGGGAATGCCGGTGACATATTTCCCCACCGGCTTGAGATCAATTGGGTTAGCCGCTTGCGTCGGCAAGGCGACACAAGAGAGGACCAGGCAAGCCCAAACCTTCGTATTCATCGCTTCGCTCCTTCCCCCAGACGCTTGCGATACGTTACGGACGCGGGCGCGCCAAGTCCTTGGCGAAACATATGGGAAGGTTTGGATTTCCTTTGATCCGTTAAGATACGGCCAGCTTCGAGACCGCTCGAACGTATGGCTCCCGGGGCCCGGTTCCAGTTCGGCGATTTCACGCTCGAGGTCGGCACGCGGCAACTCCTGGACGCGGGCCGGGTGACCCATCTTTCGCCGAAGGCTTTTGATCTCCTCCACATTCTGCTGGACCGCAGGCCCCGGGTGGTTGCGAAGAAAGAGCTGAACGACCGGCTCTGGCCCGATACCTTCGTATCCGATGTGAATCTGGCGACACTCGTGGCTGAATTGCGGCGCGCGTTGCGCGACGACGCAGCCCGGCCGCGGTTTATCCGGACCATCCATCGGCATGGGTACGCCTTTTCCGGACCGGCGACCGAGCAGTCCCTGGGTTCTGCGACCGCGATCGAGGGTTTCTCAACCCACTGGGTCGTCTGGCCGAGCGGGCAGGTTCGCCTGTCGGCCGGGGACAACATCCTGGGCCGCGGACGTCGGGTCACTGTATGGCTGGACTCACCGTCGATTTCCCGGCGTCACGCACGGATCGCCGTGAACGGTGCAGAGGCTGCCGTCGAGGATCTCGGGAGCAGGAACGGGACATACGTCCAGGGCGTGAAGGTCACCAGTCCCATGCGGCTGAGCGACGGAGACGAAATCCGGCTGGGGTCCGTCGTGTTGATATATCGCCTCAACACGGGTCAGGAGACCACGATATCTACCCCGGCGTGAGTCTTTCGCGCAGACGTGCTCTTGCGCCCCACCACACGAGCGCGGCCAGCGCGAGGAATGCCGCGATGCCGAGCCCGAACGCGAGGTGGGCGGGACCATGGAAATCGGCGGTGAGCGATGTCATGGGCTGGAGGGCGACGTGGACGTCCTGCTCGAGAAGGAGCGTCCAGTCGGGCAGTTTGTCCAACGTCGAGGCCACCGCCAACGCCGGGGGGCCCGAAGCCGCATCGCTCCAGCGCAGCGGGTCTCGGAAGCCCGACGTTCTCCGGTCCGGCGTCTTGAGCAGGGCTGCGACTGCCGGGTGATCAGAGAATGCGTCCACGGGCAGTGGCGCAGCTCCCGGACCCGGACAGGGATGCCGGATGAGCTGAGTCTTGTGCAGCAGGAGCACGAAACGCTCCGGGCACCCGCCATCGCCCGGCCGGCGTTCGGCAATCTGCAACCACCCATTGAATGTTTCCAGATGAATGCCGGCGTTCAGGACGCCGAGTATTCGCCGATCTGAATCGTTGGCCCCCGCCGTGAAGACGGGGGAGGCCAGCCCGATCAACAGCGGCCGAGCCAGCGCGGTCGACATGAATGCGACTGAGAAACCCGTGGACGTTCGAGGCGTGGCCTGAATCTTCGCATCCCGAGGTAGCTCGACTCGCCCGTTGAACCACTCGCGATACTTGTAGTTCTGCCCGACAGCGACTGGATCGTATGGCGAGCGTGCCCAGACCCAGGCGTTTTTATCGGACACTCCCCAACTCTGAAACCGTGGCTGTTGCCTGGTGTGGACTTGATCGAGGTGCCGCTGCAGCGCGCCGCGCAGCGGACCGCTCGGCTCGCCTTCATTCGCTGCCGCCTGCTCGAGCAGTTTCCGCAATGACACGTCGGATGCTTCGTCCGTCACCCGTCGAACGGCGTCTTCGAGCTTGTCCGAGACCGCCGCGGCCGCCAGCCTGACCATGGCTTCGTTGCTGCGAAGCGCCTGGTCGATGAGCGCCTGACGCGCCGAGCTCTCGGCACGCTCGAAGGCGAGGCCAAGGCCGAGGCTCAGAAAGAGCAACCCGGCGAGCACGGCCGTGGCCCAGTTGCGTCGCCGGCGCACGGCCACTTCCGCGAGTCGCGCGCGCTCACGCGCGTTCACGTCGGCTTCCCGGGCGGCAGCCCGCTCCGGCAGCAACTGGAGTCGTTCGGCAAGCTGCGCCGCGGAAAGACGCCGCTCGGGCGCCCCGTCGACGGCGGCCGCGATATCCTCGCGAAGCAGATCGTTCCCGACGTCTCGATCCCAGCCGGGGGCCAGGGCCCTGGTCAGATCGCCAATGACAAGCTGGTACAGCATCACGCCGAGCGCGTAGGTGTCGGCGCTGGTGGTTGGCGGCTTGCCTTCGATGAGCTCCGGCGCCATGTACAGACGCGTGCCGGCATCGGGCGATGGAGCCCCATCCGCATCGGTCAGTCCCGCCGCGGTGACTCCGGCCGCGCGCAATCGTGCTTCGTCGGTCACTACACTCACGCCGAAATCGCACAACCGTACTCGCAGCGTTCCGTTTGAATCGCGGCCGACGAGAACGTTGGCTGGCTTCACGTCCTTGTGCAAGATGCCGACGGAGTGGGCGGCCGAGAGGGCGACCGCAACCCTCCGGACGATCTCGACGCGGTCGCGGAGTGTCACAGCCTGGGCTCCGCCCGCATCCTTGATCCACTCCCCGAGATTGACGCTGGCGGCAAACTCCGACTCGATGAAGTAGGGGGGCTCATCCAGTTGCCAGTCCACGAGCGCCGCGATGTCGTCGCGGCCGCCGAGCGTTTCGCGCATGAAGCGAAACAGCGTGATCTCGCGCTGGAACGCCTTGAGCTTGCCTGGATCGCTGCAGAACTTGAAGACCCGGCGGTCGCGTGTTTTCCGGTGCTCGGCCAACCATGTCTCGCCAAAGCCTCCGATGCCGAGCTTGCGCTGGAGTACCCAGTGCTTGCGATGCGGAATCCCGACGCCTTCTGAGGGACGCCAGGGCGGCAGGGTCAGCTTCGCGAGCAAAGCGGATACGGCGCTGACCGACGAAGGGCGTAGACGCGGGTCGGGCTCGAGACAATGTTGGATGACACGTTCGACGATCGGATCGACATCATCCAGATACATCGCGACGATCGAGCGGTCCGTGGCGTGGTCGCCGGTCGTAAAATCTCGACGCGCCCTGCGGCCCGTGAAAAGCTCATAGAGGATCAACCCCAGTGCATACAGCTCCGTCCGCACCGTCGACTCGCCACGGCGTTGCTCCGGGGCCATGTAGTCGGGTGTACCCGCGATTTTCCCGTAGTGCTCGGCAGCCCGGCTGAAATTCGCGAGACCAAAGTCCATGATCTTGGCCTGGCCTCGCGCATCGATCATGAGATTGGACGGTTTGAGATCGCGGTGAAGGATTCCGCGCTCGTGCGCAGCTTCCAGTCCGCGGCAAATCTCGAGGGCGATCGTGATCGCTCGGTCCTTGGGCAGCCTGCCGAACCGGCGTAGAAGCGAGGCGAGGTCTTCGCCCTCCACATGTTCCATCGAGAGAAAATGCCGGCCGCCGACCTCGCCGACGTCGAAGATGCGGCACACGTTCGGGTGTGTGATCTGGCGAGCGAGCCGCACTTCGTTGAGGAACAGTTCCAGATCGCGCTGGGTGGGATTCGCCGGGTTCGGGAACTTGAGCGCCACCGATACCCTGAGCTTCAGGTCATCGGCCTGGTAGACGATGCCCATGCCCCCGCTGCCCAGATGGCGCACGATGCGATACCGATCGGCGATGAGGGTGCCGGACTGAAGGCGTGGCGTGACGGTTCCGCGCGGAGTCAGCGGAGCGAGGCCCTCTCCGGAAGCGCCGCCGGACGCCGTCGGCGACGACAACGCCGCCAGGCAGCTCGGGCAGAACTCCTCTTCGAGATTCTGGAGCTCCGTGTCGCAGCCGATACAGCGCATGGCCTTCGACCGGGCGCAGTATACTCCCGAGGGTTTCCTACGCGCGCACTCCCGCCTCCGTCATTCACACAAGGTGCTCAGGGTGCTCAGGGTGCTCAGGGTGCTCAAGGTGCTCAAGGTGCTCAAGGTGCTCCGGTGCTAACCGATCATGTCCAGGCAGGCGCGAACGTAGAGCGCGTAGCCCACGAGCGCGGCGCTGGCGCACGCGAGCCCGAGTCTGGTCGTCCACAGGCGCCGAGCGGACGCGCCGAAAATGAAGGCAGCGAAACACAAAATAGGAATGCCGAACTGGAAGACGGTTCCGGCCACGAAGTACGCGAGCATCGGTCCCGGGCCGTCGAGGGCGATGTCGGGCCAGTCGAGAAAGACCGTCCTGTGAAGGTAGCCGAACGAGACGGCGATGAACGCCGCACTGAGGCCGGCAAGAAGCGCCACACGGCCCGAAGGTTCGGCGTGCGACATCAGACGCGCTCCGATCTCACTGAAGCGGGATCGTAACGCGACGCGGCTGATCGCCTTCAGGGGCCGGATTGTCGATGATCAGCCTGAAATCGCGTGCGGTTTTGCCGATCCGGGCGCTGTCGCGGACGCCCTCGAGGGAGGGGCTGAGTTTAACTTCGGCGAGGTAGCGATCGGACCGGTATCGTCCCGCTCTGTACACGGGCGACTGGGGGTGGGGATCGACCGTGAAGGTATTGCCCGCCGCGTCAACGATTTCCATCTTGTACGCGAACGACCGCCAGAAGTCGGTTGTGAATGGCGCCGTGTCGTCGCGATTAAGGCGAAAGAGGATGGAGATAGTTGGCTCCGAGGCCCATGTGCCCTCATCAGCGCTGGCGACCTCGAATGAATACGGTCCCATGTCGATGCGCTGACCGAGCTGATACTCCTCGGTTCTCGCACAACCGACAAGCACCGCGCCGGCGTACAGCAGCCCGACGACGACGGCCGCAGGTCTACCGCAAGTATCGATACGCACGACTTGCCTCCTCATACGAGCGTCGATACGCACCGCACTCAGACTTTGCGGCGTCGCGGTACTTCTCGTCGCCGAGCGGTGCTCGGCCGAAGAGCTGGCCCGCGACCATCATGCAGGCCTGATGGTGCCCGTAGGCATTCGAGATGTCGATGTTCAGACTCGTCAAGGCGCGATCGTCCCACTGCTCCAGCAGGTTCCGGCCTCCCGCCTTCTTCATCAGGCTCCCGAGCTTCTGCACGCTGGCCCGCGCTTCAGAGCGTGCCTTCTCGTCGCCGGAGATCATGTTCTCGACCTGCGCGTCAAGCTGGTCGAGCGTCGCCATCATTTCTCCCGCGCAGGGAAGGTATTCTTCGCGCGCGAGGCCGGACTCCTTGTACACGAGACCATCGCACGCCGTCTTCTCGCCGGCCAGCGCTCCGCACGCTGCCACCATCGGCAGGCCGATGAAGACCGCGCAGATGACGAGCGAGCGAGGAATTGAATGTGATCGGAGGGGAACCATAAAGCCTGCTGCACAGCGCAAAGGCCGTGCCGGCGCGAACTGCACCCGCTCCCCGTGTTGTGAGGCTGGAATAGTCGATTCTGCAGAAAGACCGTTACGCTTTTGTCAGCGGAATCACGGCAGGGGGGAGCCTTCGCGCAAACCGATCCAGTAGCGATTGTGAGAACTCAGGCTCCTAATGGCGCGATGTTACATAGATACGCGCGGTGGGGCACGCTTCCACTGATCGGATCACTCCGGCTTAGAAGCTCAGTGATCAGCAGGAGCTCTATCCAACTGAGCTACGGGCGCTCGTCCTCGATGCGACCCGAAGCCGTTCTCAAGTGAGGACTGACTCAGCGGTGGAAGGCCAACAACGAGCAGGTGCGGTAACTTCCTTCGTGCGGTTCACGGGACTACACTCTTGCTATCGGCCACGGGAGCCACGAGGAGGACCGTCATGAGAACCGGATCGACGACGACGCGTCGGGAGTTCCTGTTTGAAGCGGCCACGGCAGGTTTCGCGCTCTCCGCTCTGGCGAGCGAGGTTTTCGCCAACCAGCAAGCGGCCGGGGCGACGGGACTACCGACGCGTCTGTTGGGCCGGACAGGTGAGCGCGTCTCGATTCTTTGTCTCGGCGGATGGCACATCGGGTCCGTGAAGGATCACGACGCGGCGATCCGAATCATGCACACCGCGGTTGATCAGGGCCTCACGTTCTTCGATAACTGTTGGGACTATCACGATGGCGGCGCGGAAGAGATCATGGGCCGCGCGCTTTCCGATGGGCGTCGGAATAAGGTGTTCCTCATGACGAAGAACTGCGAACGCGACTACGCGGGCTCGTTGAAGTGCCTCGAGGACAGCCTGCGCCGCCTCCGGACGGATCGGATCGACCTCTGGCAGTTCCACGAAATCATTTACGACAACGATCCAGACTGGGTGTTCGACAAGGGCGGCCTGAAGGCGGCGATGGAGGCCCGGAAGGCGGGCAAGGTCCGTTACATCGGCTTTACCGGCCACAAGGATCCCAGCATCCACCTCTCAATGCTCCGCAAGCCGTTCGAGTGGGACGCGTGTCAGTTTCCGGTGAACGTCCTCGACCTGCACTACCGAAGTTTTCAGAAGCAGGTGTTGCCCGTCTGTCTCAAAAGCAAGGTCGGCGCGATCGGCATGAAGGGTTTCGGCGGTGGCAACGGAATCGCGCGGCAGGCCGGGATCGGGCCGGAGGAAGCCTACCGATACGCGCTCAGCCAGCCTGTGGCGTCACAGGTCGTGGGCATAACGACTCTCGAGCAGCTCGAACAGAACATCGCGCTCGCCCGCGGGTTCACACCGCTCTCGGACGCCGAGCAGGCAGCGCTCGCCGAGAAAGTAAAGCCGCTTGCCACCGACGGACGCTTCGAGCAGTTCAAATCGACGCAGAACTTCGACGGGCCTGTCCACCGTCGGCAGCACGGGTTCACGACATAGACCACTCGCGACGGCGAGCGAAATTGACCTGCCTGAGAGCGCAGGAGTGAAGTCATGATCCTTGAACGCATTGGCGGTATCTGTTTCTGCATCGTCATCACATCTACGGTCGCAACCGGCCAACCAAGGAGCGAAACGACCGGCCAGAGGCACCAGGGGCCAGCCGGGAGTGTCATTGAGCGCACGTATGCCGCCGGCGACCTCGCGCCCTGGCGACGCGTGCAAACACGAAGCGAATCCGGCAGCCGGGAAATCGTCGTCGAGACCTTCGAAGTGCCGGACCTTGAAGGCAGGTTGGCGCCAATTCAAGAAATCGCTATGGAGACTGTCCGTACGGCGCCCGGTACCGCGCAGACCAGACGTGACGTGTTTCGATTCCCCGCGGACCGCCGACGAAGGCTCTTGGAGACGACTGAATCGCTGCAGGAAACCCTGCCAAACGGAGACACCAGCGCCATTCACAACACCTGGGCTTCGGACCTCGACGGCCGTCTTCGCACGACGTCCCGGCAGATAGAACAGACAAGAGCGGCCGCGCCTGATGTGCGCCAGACCGACACTACTCTTCTTGTGCCGTACCTCAACGAAACGCTTCGAGAAACCGAACGCACCGAGTACACAGAACGCCGGATCAACCCCGGGGCGGTCCGACACGACAGCTCGCACCTGGTTCGCGACGTCAACGGGCAATGGCAGCCAATCGAAACACGACACGGCGACGTTCGGGAGATCGGCGCGTCCGAGCGCATACGCATAGCGGAAGAGACGATTCAACGTCCGGACATGAACGGGAAGCTGGCCGTCGATGAAAGCAACGTCACCCGCCGCTACAATGCGAACGAACAGGATCATGTAGTGATCGAGACATATGCCCCGTACGAGGATGGATGGCGCTCCGACAGCCGGTTGCCACTGAGCCAGCGAGTTCACCGGACGACGACGGCGACCGCCGATGGCGGCCGCTACACGGTTGAAGAGGTGGAAGGTCGGAGTCGCGTTGCCCCCAATGATCCCATGCAAGTGATCCGCCGGACCGTGACAACAGTCCGCCAAATCGGTACCGACCGATGGGTCACAGAGCGGCAGGTATTCGAGCGAGATGTAAACGGCCGACTGCAGCTCCTCTTCAATGACACTGAAGAAAGGATCGGGCGGTAGATTCCGCTACGATCACCACTTCCAGTTCACGGGTCGGTCGCCGGCGAAAGACCGATTCTCGTGAGTGCCGACGCGCGATCGTTATTCGTGCTCCACGCCGACGGCATGCGCCGGACGGTCCACCGCATCGACCTCATGACCGGACAGAGACAGCAATGGATGACGCTCACAATCCCCGATCTCGCGGGCGTGATGCACGTTGACCCCGGGTTCGATGAGGTGTTGCTGGCGGCGGATGGAAGAGCGTACGCGTATAACTACTTGCGGATGCTCTCCGACCTGTATCTCGTCGAGGGGCTCCACTGAACACTGTTGGCGACTTGACACGGGCTGACGACGAGCGGTCCATCCAGAACTTCTTCCGTGACTGCACGAGGACACGCACAACGGACGTATAGGAGAGCTCCTCGATTGCTTTCTGCTTCTCTGCCGAAAGTTTGGGAACAATTTCGATCTTCTTGAGAGTAGAGAAGGGTGTCGCGCAGATCGCATACTCCGCCTTCATCTCTTGCGTTGCGTCGGACTGTAAGAACAGTGACGCAAACAGGTGGATTGCTACTTCTGAGGACCACACTCCCTTTCGCGAAATGTGAAGAGCGCTTTTGGTCGCCGGAAATATGCGCCCCTTAGTATGCGGAATCCGAAACTGTCGGACGGTTACGCGGGAGCCGGCGCGTCTGCGACCTGCACACGCGCAGCAGCAACCCGCGCGTCCGATGACACGTTGTGCCGCAGGATGTAGCGATCGCCTTGGCCATTTTTCACCTAGAAGTACCGGTGATCAGGCGCCGAAGTTATTTCCACAGCGTTACCAGTTGAGGAACAAGCCAAGCTCCTCGAGGAACAAAGACCAAGCGGGCTCCTCTGCGAGCATCAGGTGATTCGCGCTCGGCAGTGAAACGTACCGTGCGCCCGGGATCTCGGCCGCCAGCAGGCGACCCTTCTCCGGCGGCACGGCGTGATCACGATCGCAATGGATGACCAGCGTCGGCGTCTTCACCTGCGACAAGAGTGGTCGAACATCGATGTCGTCGTCGCGCTCCATGAGTCGCGCCGCGTTTTCCGGCGACGTGGACACACGCTGGAGTTCGTCGAACCACTGCTCGTGCTCCGGCGTCGCCTCGGGGATGAACCGACAGGTGAACGTCCTGCAGAACGCTGGGTTGTTGAGTCCCCACCCAAGCCGCAGCAGACTCGCGAGAGCGCGCCGCGCTTCGAGCTGTTGTGGTGTGCCGACGTGGTTCATTCCCACCGCGAATGCGCCGTAGAGCACCAGTTTTGCGACGCGCTCGGGATGCTTTACCGCGTACGCGATCGCGATAGGGCCGCCACGAGAGATACCCAGGAGCGGAAATCGATCGAGCTCGGCCGCGTCAACGACCGTTTCGAGATCGCGGATCCACGTATCGAAGTTCACATCCGGCACGTCACGCTGGGACATGCCGTTGCCACGCTCGTCGTAGCGGACGAGACGGTGATGACGTGAGAGCGCTGTGTACCAATGGCGCCAGATCGGGCTGCCCCATTCGAAGTCGAGATGAGTCAGCCAGTTTGATGCCTTCACGAGCGGCGGTCCGTTGCCGGTAGTGGCATAGGCGAGTCGGACACCGTCGCTCGTTGTGCAGTACCGGATTTCCTGCCGCGCCTTCGCCGTTGCAGCAGGGGAGGCTCCGGCCTGCGGGACGGCAGCGTGGACCGGTGCGGCGAAGCGATAGCCCACTCGCGGCACGGTCTCGATGTACTGCTGGCCAGTGGCTTTCTCGCCCAGCGCCTTCCGCAGCACCGACACGTTGTGATTCAGGTTGTTTTCCTCGACCGTCGTCTCCGGCCACACCGTGTCGAGCAGTTCCTGCTTCGTGACCAGCCGGCCGGCGTTTTCGACCAGCACGAGGAGCGTGTCGAACACCTTCAGACGCAGCGGGATCACCTCACCGCCGCGAGAGAGTCGGCGCTCACGAACATCGAGATGAAACGGCCCGAATCGATACGCGCCTCGTACCTCGGTGTCGGCCACGAATCGCACCTCAGGAAAGTTTCAGAAATACGCCAGTGTTCTCAAAGGACGCCGACGCCCGCTTGATTCTAGTCTCTGGAACGCGCGGACCGAAACCGCGAGGAGGGCAAAACGATGCCACAACTGCTTCCCGACCAGAGCTTCTACCCGTCGCCGACGATGGCCATGCAGGCCCCGGCCGAAACACTTGCCTACGTGGCGCTGCTCAATCCCGACCCGACCGCCAACGACGCACTTGCTGTGCTGGATGTCGATCCCGCATCGCCGGGCTACGGGGCTCAGATCGCGCGTGTCGAAATGCCCCGCGCCGGCGACGAGTTGCACCACTTCGGGTGGAACGCGTGCAGCTCGTGTCTGTGCCCGAACTCGCCACACCCGCATATGCAACGGCGCTATCTCGTGGTGCCCGGCATGCGATCATCGCGAATCCACATCCTTGATACCACGCCCGACCCGCGTCAGCCGCGCCTCGTCAAGGTGATCGAGGCCGAGGAAATCTTCCGCAAGACCGGCTATAGCCGCCCGCACACCGCCCACTGCGGGCCGGATGGCATCTACGTCAACGCGCTGGGCAACGCAGACGGCAACGGCCCCGGTGGCATCTTCATCCTCGACCCCGAAACATTCGAGATCAAAGGACCGTGGGAGAAAGATCGTGGACCGCAACAACTGGCGTACGACTTCTGGTGGCACCTCGGTCACGACACGATGATCACCAGCGAGTGGGGCACACCGAATATGGTGGAGGGCGGCGTGAATCCGGAGCTACTTCTCGCCGGCAAGTACGGCAACGCGCTGCACGTGTGGGATCTCAACTCTCGGCGTCACGTGCAGAAGCTGGATCTCGGCCCCGAGCAGCAAATGGTGCTCGAGCTGCGTCCCGCGCACAATCCCAACGAGACCTACGGGTTTGTCGGCGTGGTCACCAGCCTGAAGGATCTATCGGCGTCGGTCTGGATGTGGCACCGCGAAGGCCGCAACCGCAGCGGGACCTGGCGCATCGACAAGATAATCGAGATTCCCGCCGAGCCAGCGGCGACCGACGATCTGCCACCGATCTTCAAGGGCTTCGGCGCGGCGCCGCCGCTCGTCACCGACATCAATCTGTCGCTCGACGATCGATTCCTGTATGTATCTTGCTTTGGCACAGGCGAGCTGAAGCAATTCGACGTATCGGACCCCTTCAACCCGGTCGAGACCGGATCCCTCAAGCTCGGGGGCATGGTTCGCCGCCAGCCGCACCCGGCGCGTCCGGAGCAACCGCTGAACGGCGCACCGCAGATGGTCGAGATCAGCCGTGACGGCAAGCGCGTCTACGTGACCAACTCGCTGTATCGCACGTGGGACGACCAGTTCTATCCAGACGGCGTGAA
This sequence comes from Vicinamibacterales bacterium, assembly GCA_036258175.1. Taxonomy (GTDB): domain Bacteria; phylum Acidobacteriota; class Vicinamibacteria; order Vicinamibacterales; family 2-12-FULL-66-21; genus DATAEE01. Next base: position 12,583 of record DATAEE010000143.1, on the reverse strand, counting down.
GGGCTGGTTGGCCAAAGTGGACGTGCGCCCGAACGGCGGCATCGACCTCGATACCGCCGGATTCGTGGACTTCGACAGCATGCGTCCCCACCAGGTCCACCTCGAGGGCGGAGATGCGAGTTCCGATTCCTACTGCTTCGCATGAGAGGTGCGTCATGACGACCGAGATGACGACGTCGTGGGCGATGCTGATAGCGCTCGGGGCCTTTCACGGCATCAATCCTGGAATGGGATGGCTGTTTGCGGTGGCGCTCGGGATGCAGGAGCGCCACCGCGGTGCGGTGCTCCGGGCGCTCGTGCCCCTGGGCGCCGGGCATGCGCTGGCCGTGGCCGCCGCGGTCGGCCTCGCGCTGGCCATCGGAGCCGTGATCCCTCTAGGTTGGCTGCGTTGGCCGTTGGCCGGCGTCCTCGTCTCGCTTGGCGTCCTTCGATTCTTTCGTCACCGGCATCCGCGCTGGGCGGGCATGCGCGTGAGCATGGGCGGGCTCACGGTGTGGTCGTGCCTGATGGCCACGGCCCACGGGGCCGGGCTCATGGTGGTGCCGGTGTTCGTGGGCATGTCGATGTCCGGAGCGGGGGAACACGCGCACCACATGCCCGCCGCAGGGGCAGGCGCAGGAGTTGCGTTCCTCGCAACCGGCCTGCACGCCGTGGGCTACCTGGCCGTGACCGCGTTTGTCGCGGTGCTGGTGTTCGAGAAGTTTGGCGTCGGCATCCTGCGCCGCGCGTGGTTTAACTTCGATCTGATCTGGTCGGCCGCGCTGTTGGCGACTGGCATGCTGACGCTGATGCAGTAACACGGCGATCGTCGAGTTTCTGGGGCGGATTTCAACGCCTTCCACCCACCGCCGGATGCGGGGTCAAGTCTAAACGTCGAAGCGGCTGCGGGCGCTGCCGTCGAGTTGTCAGGGGGCAGGATGGTTATCTACAGGCAACACCGGCTTGAGGTTGGGCGGCACGCGTCAGCGTGCGGTACTTACTAGTTCTGGGCCAGATCCGCCGCCCGATTGCCGCTTTTCTGACGAGTGCTACCGGAAGCTCCCAAGGATGGGTGGCATTGAGCGTCAGCGAGGCGCCTCGGCCGATCTCGCGATCCAGAGATCGGCCTCTTCCTGCCAGCGAATGATCCAGAGTGACCGTTGGACGGGGTCGAGTCCGAGCCCAGGCCTGTAAGCGCCTGGCGTTGCCCAGAGTACGCGCGTCTCTCCTGACTTCGGATCCAGCACAAGCACCTCCAACCGGATTCGGGGGCGCCCCGCCTCGGCTGAAACGGCGATGCCGGCCCCGCCTTGTGCCGCAAGTGTCTCCGCAACTACGACCAGGCGCCCGTCTGGAAGCTCGCCCTCCACATCGGCGAGTGTTGCCGTATTCGACCAAGGCAGGCGTCGATAGCTGCGCTCGGCGAACGACCACTTCCAGAGCGAGCCTTGATTGCCAACGGTGAAAATCGCCTCTCCTGCGCGCGACCACGTGCCCCACCCGGGAGAGTCGCCGTCCGGGAGCTTCGGCAGGCGCTCGTACTGATCCGGCGGATCCGACAGCCGATGCACGACGATTCCGGGGGCTTCGGAAACCTCCAAAGCAATCAGGCGCGAGCCATCTGGGGACCAAGCTGGTCCAAGCAGGGGGGAGGCAGCCCTCAACACCCGTCGCAAGTCACCTCCGTCAGCGCCAATGCTCCAGATCTCATACTTGCCCTCGCGATCGGACGGAAACGCGATGGCCCTGCCGTCCGGCGACCATGCGGCGGCACGATTGCGAAAGGGTCCTTTCACGAGTGTGCGCGACGCCGATCCATCGAGGGCGAGGAGCACCAGGTCGTCCAACCGTCTTCCCGGATCCGGTACTGGATCCGCTTCGGAACGAGCCGCGCTTCAACGCGCTGCTGGACCGGGCGAAGCTGCCGCGTTACACGATTCCACAGACGAGGTGATGCGGCGACGGGATCGAGCGCTACGGAACCTTCGGCAGCTCCGTCATCCACACGTTGCCCGTGTGCTCGCCCAGGTTGAACACAAGTCGGTCGCGGACGACAGCCAGATCCGGCGCGCCCAGGTAAAGGTTCCGCCATGAGAGACCGCGGCTATGGAAGTGCTGGATGTTCAGCGATGGTCCGGTAGGACGTTTCGAAGCGGGATCGAGCCGCTGCGCCCAGAGGCACGGCGAGCCGTCGCGGTCCGACCAGAAATACAAAAGCGCACCCTCCGGCGACCAGGCCGGCGCTTCACCGTCGTCAGTGACCGCAACCCAGTCGGAGTCCGCTGCGACGCTGAAATCGTGGATCCTCGCGACGAACACACGAGCCGGCGCCAGGCGATCCGGACGCGCGTTGAACGCGACCCAGCCGCCGTCAGGTGAGAAGCGAGGGTTGTAGATCCCGTAGCGCTGGTGCTTGAGCCATCGATCGTTCTTCGGCGCACCCACTTTCAGGAAACCGACGCCGGACGGATCATCGGCCGTGACATACAGAATCCCGCCGCCGTCGGGCGACCACTGCTCCACCTCGCCACAGTCGTCACAGATCTGCTGCGGCGCGCCGCCGGCGGCCGCGACGACGAAGACGGGCATCTTGCCGTTCTGCCGAAACGAGTACGCGACCTTCGACCCGTCGCCGCTGACCGCGGGATACTCGTCCGCCGGCGTGTGCGTCAGCATCGTCTCGGCGCCGGTCGTGAGGTTCTTCAATACGACATCGAACTGGCCCGCGCGACGCGAGCGATAGACCATCGTCGCGCCGTCAGCGGACAGCGTCGGATCGTAATCGTCTGCGGCATCCTCGGTCAGCCGCTTCATCGCGCCCTGCACGCGGCCGCGGTCGGCGTCGATCGGCAGGCTCCATACGTCCGCGCCCAGCGTCCGGCTGATGAACACCATGCGCCCGTCCGCAGTCGCCGACGCCGCCGCCTCGTCCGTCGTCCCGAACGTCGCACGCTCGGGCGGCCCGCTCAAACGCCACGTCCCCACCGCGAGCGGCACCTGCCACATGTTCCACGAATCGCCGATGTGCCCATGAAAGATGATGCGGTTCGAAGCGCCGACCCACGCATCCGGCACGGGCAGCCCGTGAAATCCCTGAAAGCCCTGGCGAAGGAGCACATCGCGCGCATCGGTCCGGACGACGGCGCCATCCGACAAGGCCGCCACGTACCAGTCGACGTTTCCTTCAGGTCCGGCGTCGCGATTGCGCTGTCCCCAGAACAGAAGATGCCGGCCGTCCGCCGACCACACGGGCGCCTGCGCGAGATAAAAGCCCACCGTCAGCGTTCGCGACGGTCCGCCGGCCGCCGGCGCTACGTCGATCCGGCTGCCAGGCGATTCGCTGATGCCGTATGCGATCCAGGCGCCGTCGGGTGAGAACCGCGGAGAGTAGGCACTCTTGGCGACGAGCCGCTCCTCACCACCGAGCGTGGGCACGACATAGACGCCGCCGCCGGAGCGGCTCGAATGAAACGCGATCCGGCTCCCGTCGGCGGAAAACGACGGATCGATATCGTCCCCAGCGTCGCGCGTCAGCCTGACGGGCGAGCCATCAGGAATCTGCTGGACCCAGATGTCAAGGTTTCCGTCGCCGCTGCGATCGGACGCGAACGCCAGCAATTCTCCATCGCGCGAGATGGCCGGATGGTCGGTCCAGCCTACGTCCGACGTGAGCCGGACGAGCGACGGCCGCGGTGCGACGGTCTCGGGCGTCCGCAACCATCGCCACAGCCCAACCGCCGCGACAGCGAGTACCGCGATGAGAACTGCGCTCGCCTCGAGTCCCAACCACGACGGCCGGCGCCAGCGGCCAATCGTCGTGGACACACCGGCCGCTGCCAGCGCGCCTGATTCGTATTCCTCGCGCAGCTCCTCGAGCGCGACCTTGAGGTCCGCCATCGACTGCCACCGCCGGTCGGGATTCTTCCGCAGGCAGCGGACGATGACCTTCTCAAGATCGCGCGGCAACTCCGGGACGATCCGGCTCGGCGGCTCCGGCTCCTTCGTCAGGATCGCCGCCAGCGTGGACATCTTCGAGTCGCCGCGGAACGCGCGGCGGCCGGTCACCATCTCGTAGAGCACGACGCCGAACGAGAACACGTCCGAGCGCGCGTCGGCCGGCTTCCCGTCCGCCTGCTCCGGCGACATGTACGCGGCGGTGCCGAGTATCGTGCCCTCTTCGGTCCGCAGACGGCCGTCAGCCGACTCGGTCTCCGTCGAAACGTGCGCACCTTCAGGCTCGGATCGAATCGATTCGGTCAGCTTCGCGAGACCGAAATCGAGAACCTTGATCGATCCTTTATCGCCAACGACTATGTTTCCTGGCTTGAGATCGCGATGAACGATACCCGCGGCGTGAGCGGCCGCGAGCGCGTCAGCGATCTGAACCGCGTACTTCAGCGCGTCGCCAACGCCGAGCCGGCGGCGTTCGATGACGTCGGCCAGCGATCGGCCGGGGACATACTCCATCGCGATGAAGTCCGCGCCGCTGTCCTCGCCGATGTCGTAGATGGTGATGATGTGGGGATGGTTCAGCGCGGAGGCGGCGCGCGCTTCCTGGACGAATCGCTTGCGGCTTTCCGCGCTCGGTGCGCCCTCGCGCCGGAGCAGCTTGATGGCGACCGGCCTGCGGAGGCGCGTGTCGACGGCGCGGTAGACGGTTCCCATCCCGCCCTGGCCGAGCGTTTCGACGATCTCGTAGTGCGAGATGGTCCTGGTTGTCGTCATTACCGCGGCCGGCATGTGATCTACCGGCCGATTGCGGCTCTCATTCTCTCGCGGCGCTCCTCGATCGCCCTAATCTGGTACTGCTCCAGCCAACGGCTGAGGGCGGCGTCGAGCTGCGGGCGAGTCAGCGCCTCGATCCTGCCCCAGAGCTCCTTGTCGATCCGGCTCAAGTCGGCCAGAGGCTCATCGCCTGCGCCAAACGCCCGCGAATGATCGATCAGAATCAGGTTCCATGCGGGATCGTGGAGCGCGTTTGCCAGGTTCCGGTCGCGATTGCCAGTGAGGCTGTCGAACATGGCCATCCGCGCGAGCTGCTTTTCCCATCGGGCGGGGTCCGGGGCGCCGGATGTCCCGGCTTTGAGGTCGACGACGCCCTCCACCCAGAAGGTGGCGGAGCCGGTATGGCCCTGGAGCTCCCGTTCCACCGTGGGCGGCACCATGTCCAGTTTCAGCAGCTTGTCGAGCTCGTACGCCGCGATCCCGGCTTTGTAGCTCTCCTGAAAGCCGCGGTAGCCGCCGGGGGGCACCGATTTCCAGGCCATGCGGGCGACGGGTCCGCCCGGCCGCAGCACGCAGCGCTTCAGAGCAGGGAGGCTCTGCGTCTTAGGGCCGATGTCCTCTAACGCGACGCATTCCGCCGTGCGCAGATACTCCTCGACCTCCTGATAGTGGCCGACCCACGTCTTGCTGCCGAGCGCCGCGGATTCAGGGGACGTGTGCTGCGGCGAACCGGGTGCCATCAGAAGCGCCAAGCAGACCAGGAACGAGAGCAGTGTCGGCGGGAACATGAGTCTCTCCTTAGCCGCCGATCGACGCAGATGAACGCAGATCGGATGCCACTGAGGCAGAATACAGGCGCGGCTGACGGCTGTCCTCAGGGAGCCCTAAGGAAACTCTAATTAATGAAGGCCCCGGCGCGTCTCGTCTTCGGCGATTGCGAATTCGATCCTGGCCGGCGGCTGCTCCTCCGCCATGGCAGCGCCACGCCGCTGTCGCCGAAGGCGTTCCAGCTCCTGGAGCTTCTTCTTGATCGCCGGCCCGAGGCGCTGTCGAAGACAGAGCTCCTCGAAAGTCTCTGGCCGAAAACGTTCATCTCGGACGCGAGCCTGCACAACCTCGTGGCCGAGATCCGCGCCGCGCTGGAGGACGACCCGCGGACGCCGCGATTCATACGAACGGTCCCAAAGTACGGCTACGCGTTCCACGGCGACGCCCGCCCTGCCCTGAGCGAGCGCAGCGGGTCGGCCCTCGACGTTGCTCGGGGCGACGGGCCGCGTCTCGTTTCTCGCGATCGCGAGTGGCCGCTCTCGGAAGGCACGAACGTCATCGGCCGCGATCACGATTGCGCCGTGTGCATCGACTCGGGCACCGTATCGCGCCGCCACGCACAGATCGTCGTCACGAACGGCGAAGCGACACTCGAGGATCTGGACAGCAAGAACGGCACGTCGGTGGATGGACGAAGCGTCAAGGCGCCTATCGCGTTGGAGGACGGCGCCCAGGTACGGGTCGGATCCATCACGATGACGTATCGGGTGCTCGCTGTTCTGCCTTCTACGCTCACACAGCGGTTGCGATGATGTCCCGCAGGACTGCCTGGACAGAGAGAGAACGGGAGGGAGTGAATGCGCAGACGTGATGTCGGGTTGTTAGCGGCCGCGGTTCTGTTGACCGGCTCGGGGAGTGCGCTGCTGAACCGCGTGGCGGCGGAGGGACAGTCAAGCGGCGTCCGCTACGGCGAGTGGGGCGTCGCGCTCGATGCCCGCGACACGGCGGTGACGCCGGGTGATGACTTCTTCCGTCACGCGAATGGGGCGTGGTACGACAAGACCGAGATCCCGGCCGACAGGCCTCTTGCGAGCGTGTGGATGGTTCTCCAGGATGAAGTCGAACTTCAGACGCGCGCCATCATCGAGGATCCGTCGCAATCGAGCGATCCGTCGGGCAAACAGCTCGCGGATTTCTGGGCGAGCTGGATGGATGAGCCCGGCATTGAGGCGCGTGGAACCAAGCCGCTGCGATCCCATCTGAACGAAGTCGCGGCGGTTCGGACGCGCGACGATCTGCTTCGGCTCTTCACCGAGCCCGGCTTCACCTCGCCGGTTCAGATCGGAATCATCCCTGATCCTTCCAAGCCGGACCGCTACATTGCCTTCGCCACGCAGAGCGGCCTCGGCATGCCGAACCGCGATTACTACCTACGCGAGGGCGAGAAGTACGACGCGTTCCGGAAGGCCTACCGGGACTACGTCGTACGTGTGCAGACGCTCGCAGCCATTCCAGACGCAGCAGCCAAGGCCGACGCGATTGTCAGGCTCGAGACCGACCTCGCCAAGTCGCACTGGACGCCTGAGCGCAGCCGCAACATCAAGGAAATCTACAATCCGATGGACCGGCAGCAACTCGCCGCGCTTGCGCCGGAGTTCGACTGGACGACGCTGCTGGACCGCCTGGGGCTCGGGAGAGTCCCCACTGTTGTCGCGGCTGAGACCAGCGCCATCGCCGATGCCGGGAAAATGCTCGCGAGCGTTCCGCTGGAAACCTGGAAGGACTATTCGGCTTACCACTTCATTCGCGCCCACGCGCCATATCTCCCGAAAGCGTTCGATCAGGCACACTTCGACTTCTTCAGCAAGATGCTGCGTGACGTTCCGCAGCAGCGCGAGCGCTGGAAACGCGGCGTCCAGCTGCTCAACCAACAGCTCGGCGAAGCGATCGGCAAGCTCTACGTCGCGCGGCACTACCCTCCGGAAAGCAGCCGCCGGATGAATGAGCTGATCAACGATCTTCGGAGCGCGTTTGCGGAGCGGCTCGGCGCGCTCGACTGGATGGACGAATCGACCCGGAAGGAGGCGCTCGCCAAGCTCGACGCGTTCGAGCCGCGCGTGGGGCACCCGGTCAAGTACATCGACTACTCACCCATTAGCGTCGACCGTCACGACATCCTCGGGAATGTCGTGCGCGCGAACGACTTCGCGTGGAAGCTTCAGGTGTCCCGGCTCGCGGGGCCGGTCGATCGATCGTTGTGGTTGATGACACCGCAGACGATCGATGCGTACTACAATGCGCTGACGAACCAGATCACGTTTCCGGCGGCGATCCTTCAGCCGCCCTTCTTCGATCCGAAGGCGGATCCGGCGGTGAACTACGGGGCGATCGGCGCGGTCATCGGCCACGAAATCGGCCACGGCTTCGACGACCAGGGGCGGCAGTTCGACGCGACCGGCAAGATACGTGACTGGTGGACGGTGGATTCGGCGACGAAATTCCGCGATCGAACAGCGCGGCTTGGTGCGCAATACAGCCAGTTCCAGCCGCTGCCGGGAGTGAACGTCAACGGAGAGCTCACCATGGGCGAGAACATCGGCGATCTCGGGGGCGTGGAAATGGCCTACGCCGCCTATCGTCGCTTCGTGCGGCGCACCGGTCAGGCGCCGGCGCTCACCGGGCTGACCGGCGATCAGCGCTTCTTTCTCGCTTACGCACAGGCCTGGCGTCAGAAAATGCGCGACGGCCGCCTGCGCGAGCTGCTCCTCACCGATCCTCACAGTCCTGCGGCCATCCGGGTCAACGGTGTCGTCCGAAATATCGATGCGTGGTACACGGCGTTCGACGTCAAGCCAGGCGAGAAGCTGTATCTCCCACCGGAGCAACGGGTTCGAATCTGGTAGCGCGAGGTGATGACGATGGATTCTCGACTCGGACCGCTCGCAGAAATCCTTCGGCTCAACACGAAGCTCCTGCGCAATTGTCTCGACGGCCTCAGCGACGAGCAGGCGGCGACACGCCCGTCGGCATCGACGAACAGCGTCGCCTTTGTCGCGGCTCACCTGTCCGATGCGCGCTTCTACATGCTGGAGTTGCTGGGCGCCGCGCAGCCGAACCCGCTCGGCGCATATTTGAAAGGTGCGCGAGGCATCAACGACGTCAAACAGTTCCCGTCACTCGCGGAGATTCAGCGAGCGTGGACCGCTGCGTCGCACGCGCTGCGCGACCGGCTCGCTACCGTGACTGCCGCGGAACTCGACGGCGAGGTCAAGCCCCCGTTTCCGGTGCCGACCGGCGACCCGTCGATGCTCAGCCTGCTGACGTTCTTCGTGCAGCACGACAGCTACCACATCGGACAGCTCGCGCTGCTCCGGAAGCACGCGGGGCTGCCCGCTATGCAGTACGCCTGATATATCGATCCATGGATGATCGGGACATCGGGCCATGTCATCTGGTCATCGGGGGATCGGAATATCGGAGTAAGTGATCGGTCTATCCGCTCATCGACGATATCTCGATATCCGGATAACGGGATATCGCGATAACGGGATATCGCGATATCGCGATCACGTACCCCGATAAACGGATGATCGGATCAACCGATGACATGACCCGATCGGCCGATCACCCATCGCCCGATGGACTCAGGCCGGTCTAACGTTCTCCCCCCGCGGTCCCTTCGGGCCCTGCCCCTTGTCGAACGTCACCGCCTGCCCTTCGCGCAGCTGATCGAACGGGGTCGCGGTGCAGGCCGAGCGGTGGAAGAAATACTCCGTCCCGTCGCTCGTCGCGATGAATCCGAAGCCCTTGTCGGTTACGAGCCGCTTGATCGTGCCATTCATGGACACACCTCACTGCCACAGATGAAGCCTGAGTTTTCGAGTGTGAGTGGCGCGATCCACGCTCGACATCGACGAGAGGAACGAACGCATTTCTCGACCGCTGGCAGGCTCAAGTCAGGACGCGGGACATTATGCACAATCGGCACCACTGCGCAACGTCTATGAAGCTCAGGCGAGCCTCCTGAAACTCATGCGGCCTGTTAACGTCCCGACACGCCCCTTCCGACACGATGCAGACCTATTCGGACCTCGGATCTCGGGCCTCGTTCCTCGGGCGGTGCCTCGCGCCTCGTTTCCTCGGACCTCGGACCTCGGGCCTCGGGCCTCGGCGGGTGGTTCGGGCCTTGTCCCTCAGCCGGGGAACGAGGCACCACCCGAGCCACGAGGAACGAGGCACCGCCCGAGCGACGAGGCCCGAGGTCCGAGGCCCGTTAGTTAGTGCCTCAACCGCGCCGCGCGAGCTCGCGGGTCTACAATGAAGGAGTCCGCCCCGGTTCAGACATGGTGTTGAGACGCGCTCCGCGACCGGCGCTGCGCCCGTTCATCGAGACGCTCTGGGCGACCGATGAACGAGCGGCGTCCGGGTCGGTAGCGGCGCGGCGTGAGCACGTGCTGCCCACCGGCCGGATGCACCTCGCCATCCGGCTCTCCGACGACCCGCTGCGCCTGTTCGACGACGCCGGCGACCACGCAGGCCGCCTCGTCAGCGAAGCCGTCGTCGGCGGCGCGCGGGACTCGTTCTACATCCGCGATGTGTCCCGGCCGGTCTGTTCCGTCGGCGCCGTCGTGCGGCCTGGCGCCGCTGACGCGCTGTTTGGCGTCCCCGCTCACGAACTGGCCGGACAACATACGCCCCTCGATGCCCTCTGGGGCCCGCCGGTCGTATCAATGCGGGACCGGCTCGCGGAGATTCGTTCGCTCGACGAGCGCCTCGACGCTTTCGAAGCGGTGCTCGCCTCGCGGCTGCCGAGAGCCCGCGGACTTCACCCCGCCGTTGCGCAGGCGCTCGAACAGCTCCTGATTGTCCCGGCTGCGGCGACGGACCACACCGAGGAGCGCGGCTCGTCCCTTGCCGTTCGCGACGTCGTGAAACAGAGCGGGTACAGTCACCGCACGTTCCTGTCGCTCTTTCACCGGGCCGTGGGACTGACGCCGAAAGTGTACTGCCGGGTTCTGCGATTCCAGCGCGCCCTGCGCCGCGTGTCCGCCGGAACCGCATCATGGCTCGACGTGGCGCTGGCTGCCGGCTACAGCGATCAGGCGCACTTCAATCGGGAGTTCCGCAAGTTCGTGGGCGTGACGCCGACCGAGTATCGTCACGTCGCCCCTCGCTTCCCGAATCACGTGCCGGTCGGCGCCGTTCGGCGCTGACGGGCTTCAAATTCGTTCAAGACGGGGCCGCGCCGCCGCGCTAGTCTGGATTCATGCAGCTTTTCCCGTGAGAAGGAGGAAGCGATGGCGGTCCACGAAATGTTCGCTTACATCTGCGTCAGGAACGCAGCGGAGGCCATGAGTTTCTATGCCAGAGCATTCGGCGCGCGGGAGAAGATGCGCCTGACGGAGCCGAGCGGGCGCATCGGCCACGCCGAGCTGGATTTCGGCGGCACCACGCTCATGCTCGCCGACGAGTTTCCCGAGTTAGGCCTGACGGCTCCGGACCCGGCGCGCGGGACGGCCTTCACGATCCATCTCCACGTCGACAACGCGGATGACGTGATTCAGCGTGCCGTGGAGGCGGGCGCGACGATCGAGATCGAACCGAAGGACCAATTTTACGGCGAGCGCTCCGGAGCCATCCGCGATCCCTTCGGCCACAGGTGGCTCATCGGTCATCACATCGAGGACGTCTCCGCGGCCGAGATGCAGCGCCGCTACGCCGAGGCTCTGCAGGAGAAGTAACGGCTCACTCCAGGTCGTGCCTCGGGGTTCGTGCCTCGGGCCTCGGGCAGTGCCTCGGGCCTCGGGCCTCGGGCGGTGCCTCGGGCCTCGGGCCTCGGGCGGTGCCTCGGGGTTCGGGCCTCGAGCGGTGCCTCGGGCCTCGGGCCTCGGCGGTGCCTCGGGCCTCGCGCTCACTCCGCGAGCCGCATACGCCGGAGGAGATTGCGGAAGCGCGGATCATTCCGAATGGGATCGAGACGCGGATCGACGTTGATCCAGAACAGCCAGGTTGACCGATCGTCGTAGGCCTTCTCGAGCCACTCGAACGCCGAATCCTTCGCACCCAGGCCCAGGTAGATCAGGGCGAAATCAAACGGTGCGATATACCGCTGCGACGCCTGCTCCTTCATCGATGCGATGATGCGCTCGGCTTCTGCCTTTTGCCCCGACACGGCGTAGACATGGCCGAGCGCACCCGCCGTCTCGGATTCGCCTTCGGACACCGTGTGCGCCGTGCGAAGTTCGGCGATCGCATCCTCATACCGGCGCTGTTGCTCGTACACCCAGCCGAGGTACAGATGCGCCTGCGCGAAGTTTGGATCCAACTCGAGCACTCTTCGGAGCTCCGCTGATGCCTGGTCGTATTGCCGCGCATAGTGGAACCGCCGCCCCACGACCGAGCTGATGATGAGCGAGGCCGGCTCAAGCTGCTGCGCCTTCCTCACTTGCACCAGCGCTTCATCGATTCGACCGGTCGCCTCGAGAAACACGGTGTAGCGCGACATGGCGAGCCCGTCGGACGGATTGAGCTCGAGTGCCCGCTGATATTCTTTTTCGGCGGCGGCCCTGTCCCAGTCGTACGTCGCATGGATCCAACCCAGCGTCATGTGCGCCTCGGCCAGCGTGTCATCGATCCGCAGCGCCCTCAATGCCGCTTCCTTGGCGCGGGGACCGGCCTCTCGGGGAGAGCCCGCGCCGTAAAAACCAGACAGGCCGTAGCAGTCCGCCAGCCGTGCCCACGCGAGCCCGTAGCCTGGATCCTTGTCGATCGCCTGCAGAAAGTACTCGGCCGCTTGCCGGATCGAGCGCCCGGTCCTGCGGTTCCAGACGTATTGCCCCTTGAGATACAACTGGTGCGCTTCGGGATTGTCCGTCGCATGCATCGCCGTCGCCGCCCGCGTCGGGCCGCCGGCGTTCGGCGTGAGTCGGAGCCTCTCTGACACTGCCGTCGCGATCTCTTCCTGCACCGCGATGAGGTCGGCGAACGGACGCATGAACTGGCGGCCCCAGAGCTGCGAATCTTCGGCCACGTCGACCAGCTCCGTCTGAATGTTCAACGTGTCGCCGCGCTGCACCACGCGGCCGGTGAGGACAGCTCGCACGGTCAACTC
>DATAEE010000142.1:0-3990 GCA_036258175.1 Vicinamibacterales bacterium | reverse complement strand
GATGCTGCCTTTCCCGAAGGTCCGGATCTGCTGGTCGTACTTGACGCAGTCGGTGCCGACTCGGGGGTAGACCGTGTCGAAATCGAAGCGCCCATCGGCCGGTGTCGGGCCGACCCCGGCCTCGGCGACCAGCGCGGCACCCAGGGGGGCCGGCGGGCGCGCGATGGCGCTGGCAAGCGCCGTCAGGCCAGCGTTCTGCAGGAACGATCGACGGTTGACGCCGTGACTCTGTGCCATGTGCCCGCTCCCGCCCGCGCCGTCGCAGGCTCGAATGCTGCGGAGTGTACATGTACGACTCGCCCGACGCACTTCTGTTGCTATGCCATAGAAGGGTGTGCGATAGTGCTATGGCTTTCCCATAGGAGAGATGTGGCGTCACAGCAGCAGGAAGTCTGGCAGGGCACGCTCGCGCTCATGATCCTGAAAACGCTCGACACGCTGGGGGCGCTCCACGGGTACGGCATCGCCCGCCGCATCGAGCAGACGAGCGGCGACGCCTTGTCGGTCAATTACGGCACGATCTATCCCGCGCTGCTCAAGCTCGAACAGGAAGGGTGGATCGCGGCCGCCTGGGGTGTGTCGGACAACAACCGGCGAGCGAAGTACTACCGCTTGACCCGCGCGGGACGTCTCCAGCTTCAGAAGGAAGCGCGGGAGTGGGAACGTACGACGGGAATCATCGCGCGGTTCTTCGCCGACGAGGCCTCGTCGTGAGACGCGCCCGCGCCTGGCTGCTCCGGCTGCTCGCTCCGTTCACCCGCGCGCGCCGCGAGCGCGAGTTCGCGGAGGAGCTCCAGAGCCATCTCGCGATGCACATCGAGGACAGCGTGCGCGCCGGGCTGTCGCGCGAGGCCGCGCGCCGGCACGCGCTCGTCAAGCTGGGCGGCGTCGCTCAGATCAAGGAGCAGTATCGGGACCGCACGGGGCTCCCCTTCGTGGATCACCTGCTCCAGGACATCCGCATCGGTGCCCGAATGCTCCGGCGGAATCCGACGTTCGCCGTGGTTGCCGTCCTCACGCTCGCGCTCGGCATCGGCGCCAACACCGCCATTTTCAGCCTCGTCAACGCCGTGCTCCTGCGGCCGCTTCCCTTTCCGGCGCCGGATCGTCTCGTCCTGATTTGGGCGACGAACACGAAGAACGGCGACATCCAGGATGTCGCGTCGTACCCGGATGTGGAAGCCTGGCGCGCACAGAGCCGGAGCTTCGATGGCATGGCCGCCTTCACGTCGCGCGGCGCGATGCTCGCGGGCGACGCGCGCGCGGAGCGTGTGCCCGCGCTGCAGACGATGTCCGGATTCTTCGAGACGCTGGGCGTGCAGCCCGCAATGGGACGAACCTTCCGCGCCGAGGAGGACGCCCCGGGCTCACGCGTCGTCATCCTGAGCGACCTTGGCTGGCAGCGTCACTTCGGCGGCCGCGCCGACGTGCTCGGCAGGACGCTCCGCCTCAACGAGAAGCCGCACACCGTCATCGGCGTGATGCCGGAGGGACTCGTCGTCCTGCCACTCGAGCCGGAACACGTCTACACGACGATTCCGCGCGAGTCCAACCGCAATCACGGGTATCTCCGCACGATCGCGCGCCTGAAGTCTGACGTCTCGCGCGAGGCCGCGCAGGCAGAAATGGACGCCATCACCCGGCAGATCGCCGCCGAGTTCCCGAAGAGCAACGAGGCGGTCGGCGCCAACGTGATGCCGCTCGTCGATGCGATCGCCGGCGACGCGAGGCCCGGGCTGCTCATCTGTCTCGGCGCCGTGGTCGCGGTCCTGCTCGTCGCCTGCACGAACGTCGCGAATCTGCTGCTGTCCCGCAACGTCTCGCGACACCGGGAGCTCGCCCTGCGCACCGCGCTCGGCGCCGGCCGTCTGCGGCTGATGCAGCAGCTCCTCACCGAGAGCCTGTTGATTGCGCTCTCGGGCGGCGCGCTCGGACTGCTCGTCGCGACGTGGAGCGCTCCACTCCTTGCGGCGCTGCTGCAGGACAGCTTTCCGATCCCGCGGATCGATGGCGCGCGCACCGACGGCGCCGTTCTCGCCTTCACGCTGCTCGTGTCGGTGGCAACAGCGGTCGTCTTCGGTGGCATCCATGCGGTGGCGGCCGCGGCGCCGCAGCCGGGCGACGCCCTTCGCGAGGCGAGCCGAACGACGACCGGCGGACCGGCAGGACGCCGCGTTCGCAGTATCCTCGTCGTAACGGAGATGGCGCTCGCGCTCGCGTTGCTGGCCGGTGCGGGCGCGCTGCTCAAGAGTCTTCTGACGATGCGGGCAACGGCCCCTGGCTTCCAGTCCGAGAATGTGCTGACGGTCGATTTCTGGTTACCCGAGAGCAAACTGAAGAACGATGCAGATCGGGTGCAGTTCCTGGAGACCGTCGTGTCCCGGGTGAGCGCACTCCCCGGCGCGCGCTCCGCCGCGCTCGTGACCAACCTTCCGCTCAACGGCGGCTACGATTCACTCGGCTTCCGCATCGTCGGCAAACCGCCGCCGCAGCCGCGTGGCTACTACAGCGCGAACTTCAACGTCGTCAGCCCCGGGTACTTCCGGACGCTGATGGTTCCAGTCCGAGCCGGCCGGGAGTTCGGGTCGAACGACTCCATGGCGGCGCCCCGCGTGATCGTGATCAACGAAGCAGCCGCCGCGCGCTTCTGGCCAGGCGAGGATGCGCTGGGAAAACAGATCACCCTCCATCCGTCGACGCAGCCGTTGACGGTCGTCGGGATCGTCGGCGACGTGCGGCAGATGAGTCTCGGAAGCGCCGTCCGGCCGGAGATCTATGTGAACTATCAGCAGCCGACCCCGGACTGGCCCGGTCTCACACTCGTCGTCAGCACTGACTCCGGTCCAGCGGCGCTGGCGCCGACCGTCAGGGCGGTTGCGGAGTCCGTCGATCGCGCCGTTCCCTTCGCGCGAGTCCGCACGCTCGACGACGTCCTCGCGGGATCGATAGCGGCGCCGCGCGTCTACACGATTCTCCTGGGATCGTTCGCCCTGCTGGGCCTCACGCTTGCGGGCGTCGGTCTCTACGGCGTCGTGTCATACGCCGCATCGCAACGAGTTCACGAGATTGGCATCCGTCAGGCGCTCGGCGCGGCGCGCCGCGACATTCTGACGCTGGTGCTGCGGCACGGTATGTGGCTCGCCGGCGTCGGACTGGCGGTCGGCCTCGGCGGTGCCGTCGGGCTGACACGACTGTTGACGAGCCTCGAACCAACGATTCAGGCGGCGAATCCATGGACGCTTGCCGCCGTCTCCGCAGTGCTGCTCGGTGTTGCGCTTGCCGCGACCTTCGTGCCGGCGTACCGCGCATCGCGGATCGATCCGCTCGTCGCTCTCCGACACGAATAACGAGGTTCGAGTGGGTTCGAGTGGGTTCGAATAGGTTCGAACGGGTTCTAACTCGAACCTCCTCGAACCTTCTCGAACCTAGAATCTGAACGAGTATCGTAAGTTGAGTCCGAACCCCGCGCTGTCCATGCCCCAGCTGATGCCGCGGTAGTTCTCGTCGTTCAGGTTCTCGGCGTCCACGAAAATCTCGTGGCGGCCGAACCGGGCGCCGCCGCGCAAGCCGATCGTCGTGTAGCCCTCCACTTCCGTGAAGAGCGGCGCGCTGTTGACAGTCCCGAGAAC
The DNA here is from genome assembly GCA_036258175.1 of Vicinamibacterales bacterium. Classification (GTDB taxonomy): domain Bacteria; phylum Acidobacteriota; class Vicinamibacteria; order Vicinamibacterales; family 2-12-FULL-66-21; genus DATAEE01. The sequence continues at coordinate 361 of DATAEE010000142.1, read as the reverse complement.
GCGGTTCTGAATCTGCGCGAGCGTTTCGCCGGTGACCGTCAGGAAGTCGTCTGCAGTCCCGAGCCGGCCGTCCGGTCCCGGCGAGACCCAGCCCCGCGCGGTGGCGCCATTCACGAAGAAGTTGCGGATGCTCGTGCGGCTGCGGTCGGCGCCGGTGCGGCGATCGCTGAGGTCCAGCGTTGAGAGGTTCGGCTGGTCGGCCGCGATCCGCAGGTACGGCTGGACCCACCAGCGGCTCCCCGGTTTCTGGTAGCGCACCATCAGATAGGCGTTCGGCGCCGGCGTGCCGCCTTCGATGTTCGGCGGCAGATCGGTGCGCGTGTCGCGCGCGTTGATGTAGGTGTAGATCGCGTTGACGGCG